>NZ_JQKB01000133.1 GCF_000745835.1 Belnapia moabensis DSM 16746
ACGGGCGGCCGATGCCGGAGTAATCGAGGCCGGCCTCGCGCATGGCCTCCGGGTCCCAGGCGTTGCGCAGGTCGAGCACCACCCGGCCCCGCATCGCATCGCGCAGCCGCTCCGGCGCCATCGAGCGGTACTCGTTCCACTCCGTCAGCAGCGCCACCGCATCCGCCCCCGTCACCGCCTCCAGCGGCGTCGCCGCGAAGGTCACCGCGCCGGGCAGCGACTGCCGCGCCTGGTGCGGCTGCGGGTCGTGCACCGTTACCTTGGCGCCGGCCGCCACCAGCTTCGGCAGGATGACGAGGCTCGGCGCGTCGCGCATGTCGTCGGTTTCGGGCTTGAAGGTCACGCCCAGGATGCCGATCGACTTGCCCGCCACATCGCCACCCAGCGCCGCGATGATCCGGTCCGCCATCGCCTCCTTCCGCGCGTCGTTCACCGCGATCGTCGTCTCGACGAGGCGCACCGGCGCGCCGGCATCGCGCGCCGTCATCGCCAGCGCCAGCGTGTCCTTCGGGAAACAGCTGCCGCCGTAGCCCGGGCCGGCGTGGAGGAACTTCCGCCCGATCCGCCCGTCGAGACCCATGCCGCGCGCCACGTCATGCACGTCGGCGCCCACCTTCTCGCAGAGGTCGGCGATCTCGTTGATGAAGGTGATCTTGGTCGCGAGGAAGGCGTTCGCCGCGTACTTGATCAGCTCCGCCGTCTCGATGCTGGTGGCGACGATCGGCGTCTCGATCAGATACAGAGGCCGGTACAGCCGGCGCAGCGTGGCGAAGGCCACGTCGCTCTCGGCGCCGAGCACCACGCGGTCGGGGCGCATGAAGTCGCCGATCGCGTTGCCCTCGCGGAGGAACTCCGGATTGCTGGCGACATGGATCGTCAGGTCCGGCCGCACCCGCTGCACGATCTCCTTGATCTTCTTCCCCGTCCCGACCGGCACCGTGGACTTGGTGACGAGGACGAGGTCCTTCTTTGCCGCCCGCGCCACGCCCTCGGCGGCGGCGAAGACATATTGCAGGTCGGCATGGCCATCGCCGCGGCGGGACGGCGTGCCGACGGCGAGGAAGACGCAGTCCGCGCCCTCCATCGCCTCTTCGAGCTTCGTCGTGAAGCTGAGCCGGCCATCGGCGACATTCTCTACCACCAGCTTGTCGAGGCCGGGCTCGTAGATCGGGATCACGCCGCAATGCAGCGCCTCCACCTTCGCCGGATCGGTGTCGACGATGCAGACCTGAATGCCGAACTCGGCAAAGCATGCGCCGGAGACCAGGCCGACATAGCCGGCACCAAGGACCGCAATGCGCATATTTCCTACTCCGTCTGGGGGCGTCCGTAAGCCGGGTGCCTAGCCCGCCGCCGCATGGCATGCAACGAAACCGGCCCGGAGCGCAGGTCACGACAGGCGGCGCCACGCAGTCGTGGTCGACCACTCCCACGGAGCCGGCGGATAGCTGCAACATGGCCGCCGAAGGCGTGGATCATGCGGCGAGACAAAAGCCGGACCACGATCCGCGATGCATTCGTCGCGAATCGTGGTCTACTGGCCGTCATCGGCAAGGAGGCGCGATAACCAGCCATGGACCAAGCTGCCCTCCACCGATCTCCGCTTCGCCCCGCCGTCCCGCGCAGCCTCTGCACCGACTGCGGCATCTCCCGCAGCGCTGATCCCGGCGCCTGCGGCCGCGCCTGCCAGTTCATCCGCCCCGACTATGCCAAACTCGAGGCCCGGGTCCATGGCCGCTCGCGCGATCCAGCCCGGCCGGACGAACTGCACTTCGGCCCCTTCCGCCGGATGCTACGCGCCGCCCTCGTCCCGCCCCGTCCGGGTGCGCAATGGACCGGCATCACCACCCGCATCGCCGAGCGGTTGCTGGAGACGGGCGCCGTCGATGCCGTCCTCACCATGGCCCCTGACCCTGAAGACCGCTGGCGGCCCGTCCCCGTCCTGGTCACTCGCCCCGAGGACTTGGCCGGGTGCCGCGGCATGCGCATGGGCTATGCCCCGTTGCTCGCCCTGCTGGAACCCGCCCGCGCCGCCGGCCACCGCCGCCTCGCCGTCATCGGCATCCCCTGCCAGGTTTATGCCTTGCGCGCCCTGGAAGCGGAGCTCGGCTTCGAGCGCCTCTATGTCATCGGCACGCCCTGTTCCGACAACACGACGACCGAGAATTTCCACCGCTTCCTCGCCCTGCTGGCCGAAGACCCGGCAACCATCACCTACCTCGAATTCCGCGCCGACTACCATGTCGAGCTGCGCTTCGCCGATGGCAGGGTGAAGGCCATTCCTTTCCTCCAGCTCCCGCTCTCCCGCCTGCCAGGTGATTTCTTCCCCCTCACCTGCCGGAGCTGCGTCGACTATACCAATGTCCTGGCCGATCTAACGGTCGGCTACATGGCCGGCGAGGGAGAGCAATGGCTGCTGGTGCGCAACGCCCGAGGCGAGGAGCTGCTCGGCCTGATCGAGGGCGAGCTGCGCCTATCGGCCCCTGGCTCGGCCGGCAAGCGCCAGGGCGCCGTCCGCGGCTTCCTCGCCAATACCAAGCGCGCCGCCGGCGGCCTGCCACTGCGCCGCATGCCGGCTTGGCTGCGCCCCCTGGTCGGCTGGCTGATGCCGCGGATCGGGCCCCGCGGCCTGGAATTCGCCCGCGCCCGGCTGGAGATGAAGGCCGTCGAGACCGTCCTCCACCTCCGCCGCGAGGTGCCGGCGCGAATGAAATCGATGATCCCGCCGCATGTCTGGGCGCTCGTCGCCCCCTACGGCCTCGCTCCCCGCCCCGGCGAACGGCCGGGGACTCGGGATACCGGCTGAACCGCGCTAGAACACCCGCAGGACACAGATAAGGAGTGGCTGATGCGCGCCATTTTCGTGCAGATCAAATGCGAGATGGGCCAAGCCTACCGCGTCGCCCGCACCATGGCCGACACCATTCCGGAACTCTCCGAGATGCACTCGATCTCCGGCCAGTACGACCTGATGGGGAAATTCTACCTGGAGCCGGACCAGGATATCGGCCTTTTCGTGGTCGAGACACTGCAGACGGTGGCTGGGGTGAAGGACACCTACACGCTCCAGACATTCAACGCCTTCTCGGCCACGAGAGATTGAACAACCCTGCCACGCAATCGCCGTGAAGCTGGGGTCTCATGGCCGTAAGGAGAAGGTCATGATTCATCGTTTCGCTGCCGCCGCCCTGCTCTCGTCCAGCCTGCTGCTGGCCGGGTGCCAGAACCCTGACGGCTCCACCAACTGGGGCAACACCGCGTTGCTCGGTGCCGGTGTCGGCGTCGCCGCGGCTCTGGCCGCGGGCGCCGCGAGCGACAATCCCCGGCCCTATTACGGCAACCGGGGTTACCATCGGGCCCCACGCTATGGCTATGGCGGCGGTTACGGTGGCGGCTATGGCTACGGCCGCCCCTACCGCGGCTGGTAGTCTTCAGTCGAAGGTCCGGAACTCCGCCATTCCGCTGATCGGCGGGGCCTGGCGGAGGGCCGCCAGATCCGGCACCGGCCGGGCCAGCATCGCATCGCCACGGCAGGCCGCCTCGATCGCCGCGGCAACGCCGAGCACGAAGGCATCGCCGCCCCGCGGCCCGACGATCTGCAGGCCGAAGGGCATGCCCTTCGCATCCAGCCCCATCGGCAGGCTGACCGCCGGGTGGCCGGTGAGCGTCACGTAATAGGCCAGCGCCAGCCAGTGGAAGTAGGTCCGGGTCGGCTGGCCGTCGATCTCCTTCGGGTAGAGCTCCCGCCAGTTGCGCGGGCTGATGGTGATGGCCGGCGTCACCAGCACGTCGTGCTCGGTGAAGAAGCGCTGGAAGTTGCGGTAGATGCGCGTCTGCAGCTGCGCCGCCCGCGCCCCGTCGGCCAGGCTGTAGCGCAGCCCCTCCTCGACATTGGCGATGACATTCGGCCCGCAATCCTGCGGCCGGGTACGGACCTTCTCGGCGTGCGCCGTCAGCACGCCCTGCGCCCGCAACACCTCGAAGGCCTCGTCGCCCCCGGAGCAGTCGGGATGCGCCGCCTCCGCCCGGGCGAAGAGCGGCGAGAGGGCCGCGACCCGCGCGCGGAAAGCCTCACGGACCACCGCCTCGGTCGGCGCCTGGCCGAGATCCTCGGAGAAGGCGAGCTTCAGCGTCGAGAGGTCGAGGCTGCGCGGCGGGCTGAACAGCGCCGGCTCGCCGCGGACGGTCCGCGCATGCAGCGTATAGGCCAGCGGGTCCCGCGCATCGTCGGAGGCGATGGCGGAGAGCATCAGGCAGGCATCCGTCGCGTCCCGCGCCATCGGGCCGAGCACCGAGAGCGGCGTCCAGCCATGTGCCCGCTTCTCCGAGCAGACGAGGCCCGGGCTCGGCCTATAGCCGAGGATGCCGTTGAAGGAGGCCGGGTTGCGCAGCGACCCGCCGGTATCAGATCCGGAGCAGAGCGGCGCCATGCCCGTCGCCAGCGCGACCGCCGAGCCACCGGAGGAGCCTGCCGCCGAGCGGGTGTTGTCGAAGGCATTGCCCGTCGCGCCATGCACCCGGTTGCGGGTATTGGCGCCGAGGCCGAATTCCGGCGTGTTGGTCTTGCCGATGACGACGCCGCCGGCGGCGCGGATGCGCGCCACCATGCCGCAATCCTCCTTCGGGACGAAATCGGCGAAGATCGGGCTGCCATAGGTGGTCAGCAGCCCCTTGGTCTCCTCGAGATCCTTGATGCCGACCGGCAGCCCATGCAGCGCGCCCAGATGCTCGCCTTGCATCACCGCCGCCTCTGCCGCGCGCGCCTCGGCGCGCGCCGCCTCGTCGTCGCGGGCGACGATGGCGTTCACCGCCGGGTTCACCTCGTCGATCCGCCTGAGGCAGCTCTCCAGCAGTTCGACCGGCGAGAGCGCGCGCCGCCCGATCAGCCGCCGCGCCTCGACGGCGCTGAGGTCGCAGGGTTCGGTCATCCGGCAAGTTCCTTCTCGTAGAGAGCAAGCGTGCGGTCGTCGAAGCAGGCGAAGACGACCTCGAGCGGCCCGTGCGCGACCAGATTCTCCCGCACCGTCACCACGGCGATGCGGACGGCCTGCTCGGGCGGATATCCATAGATACCGGTGGAGATGGCCGGGAAGGCGATGGAAGCCCCGCCCGCCGCCCGCAGCAGCGCGAGGCTTGAGCGGTAAGCCGAAGCCAACAACCCCGGCTCGCCCGCCGTCCCGCCGCGCCAGACCGGCCCGACCGCGTGGATGACGAAGCGCGCCTTCAGCCGGAAGCCCGGGGTGAGCCGCGCCTCCCCGGTCGGGCAGCCGCCCAGCTTGCGGCAGGCCGCCAGCAACTCCGGCCCCGCCGCGCGATGGACGGCGCCATCAACGCCCCCACCCCCGCGCAGCCCCTCATTCGCCGCCGTCACAACAGCATCGACATCGAGCGTCGTGATGTCGGCCCGCACCGCCTGCATGGCGATCAGAACCCCAGCGCGCAGCCATCCTTCCGCGGATCGCTGCCGCCGACCAGCAGGCCCGCCTTGCGGTCGATGAAGATCGCCTGGCCACCGCCATGCGGCTTGTCGATCAGCGCCACCTCATGCCCGAGCCGGCTGAGCCGGTCGAGCACGGTGGAAGGGATGTTCCGCTCCACTTCGACCACGCCCTTGGCCGGAGAAGGGAAGAGACGCGGGCAGTCGATCGCCTCCTGCACGTCGAGGCCGAACTCGAAGTGGTTGGTCAGGAACAGGGTCTGCCCCATCGGCTGGAAATGCCCACCCATCACGCCATAGGGCATGATCGCCTCCCCGTCCTTCATCACCATCCCCGGGATGATGGTGTGCATCGGCCGCTTGTTGGGGGCAATGCAGTTCGGGTGCCCCTCCTGCAGGCGGAAGCCGTAGCCGCGATTGTGCAGCATGACGCCCGACTTCTCGGCCAGGATGCCGCTGCCGAAGCTCTCGAACAGGCTGTTAATGAAGGAGCATGCATTGCCCTCCTCATCGACGACGCAGAGATAGACCGTGTCCTTGTGCTTCGCGAGGTCGCTGGTCCCGGCCGGCGGCATCATCTTTATCGCCCGCTCGTCGCTGATGAGGCCGCGCAGCGCCGCGAGATAGGCCGGGTCGGTCAGCGCCGCGACCGGCACGTCCACCTGCGCCGGGTCGGCAAGGAAGGCATCGCGGTCGCGATAGACCAGCCGCGCCGCCTCGATATGGCGATGGTAGCGCTCGGCGCTGATCGGCCCCGCCTCCGGTGTCTCGAAGCCGTCGAGAATGCCGAGCAGCTGGAGCACATGCAGGCCCGAGCCATTGGGCGGGCACTGGTAGACCTCCATCCCCCGCCAAGCGGTCTTGATCGGCTCGACGAACTCCGCCCCGCGCAGGCTGCGGGCGAAATCCTCCTCCGTATGCAGCCCGCCGAGAGCCCGCAGCGTGGCGACCATGTCGGCCGCCACCTCGCCCTCGTAGAAGCCGCGCGCGCCCTTCGCCCCGATGGCCCGCAGAGTCTTGCCGAGCTCCGGCTGGACGAAGCGGTGGCCGATGCGCGGCGCCTCACCATCGACCAGGAAGCGGCGCGCCGAGGCCTCGTTGCCGCGCAGCTTGCCGGCGGCCACGGCCCAGTCGGCGGCGACGCGGGCATGGACAGGCCAGCCCTCCTCGGCGCAACGGATGGCCGGGCGCAACAGCTCGTCCAGCTCCTTCCGGCCATAGGTCTTGTTCAACAGCTCCCAGCCCGAGACGGCGGTCGGGATGGTGACCGCATGCGGCGAGGTCGGCTCGAGCGCGCTCACCTGGCGCGAGCGCAGCGCCTCCGGCGTCGCCGCGGCCGGCGCCCGGCCGGAGCCGTTCAGCGCGATCACCTTGCCGGTGCCGGCCGGGGCATAGAGGCAGAAGCAGTCGCCGCCGATGCCGGTGCTCTGCGGCTCAACCACGCCCAGCACGGCGACAGCGGCGATCGCCGCATCCAGCGCGTTGCCGCCCTTCTGCAGAACCTCGAGCGCGGTAAAGGTGGCGATCGGCATGGACGTCGCGGCCATGCCGCGGGTGCCGTAGACGGCGCTGCGGCCGGGGGCGTGGAAGTCGCGCTTCATGTTGCTCGTCCGTCCTGTAGCGTTTCCGTCAGCTGGCGTTTTGGCGGCAGCGGCCCGCTTCGGCAAGCCGCCTTGCTCCTGCGCTCCCGCCCAGGCTATTTCAAACGCATGAGCGAGCCCATCAGCTATGCCGATTTCGAGCGGGTCGACATCCGCGTCGGCACCATCACGGACGCCCAGCCCTTCCCCGAGGCGCGCAAGCCGGCGATCAAGCTGTGGGTCGATTTCGGCGGCGAGATCGGGGTGAAGCGCTCCTCCGCCCAGCTCACCGTCCACTACAAGCCGGACCAGCTGATCGGCCGGCAGGTCCTGGCCGTGGTCAATTTCCCGCCTCGCCAGATCGGCCCCGTCATGAGCGAGGTGCTGGTGCTCGGCGTACCGGACGAGAACGGTGCTGTCGTGCTGCTGAAGCCCGACCTTGCCGTCCCCAAGGGCGGGCGGATGTTCTGATGGCGCAGAAATACTACACCGTCGGCTGGGAGCAGCTGCACCGCGACAGCAAGGCGCTCGCTTGGCGGCTGATGGAGCACGGCCCCTTCAAGGGCGTCGTCGCCATCACCCGCGGCGGCATGATCCCCGGCGCCATCGTCGCCCGCGAGCTGGAATGCCGCCTGCTGGAGACCGTCTCCGTCGTCACCTATGACGAGGAGGCGATGGGCGAGCCGCAGGTGGTCAAGCCGCCCGTCGCCGCCGGCGATGGCGAGGGCTGGCTGGTGGTGGACGATCTGGTCGATACCGGCACCACGGCGAAGGTCGTCCGCGCCCTGCTGCCCCGCGCCCATCTGGCGACCGTCTATGCCAAGCCCGCCGGCAAGCCGCTGGTCGACACCTTCATCACCGAGGTGAGCCAGGACACCTGGATCCTCTTCCCCTGGGACACCGAGGCGCAGTTCGTCGCACCCATCGCGCGGAAGGCCGGCAAGTAGTAGTCATCTAATAAGCCTTTGATTTCTGTGCATTATTAATCGCTCTCCGCTTAAATTTCAGTGACTAATTCTTAGGCACTGGTTGAATTGTGGTTGACTTATGGTGTTTTATCGTTGAATTCGACTAAGGTCCGTATGGGCCATGTATGGGTTGACGGCACCTCATACATTTCCATACAGGGTCACTAAAACCCCGAGCCCTCCAATGCCGAAAATTTGCCTCCGAACCCAAGCCCCTTCCCTCACCTGCCCTGCCGATAAAACCCAGGTCTATTATACCGATCTCGAAACACAACGACTCCGCCTGCGGGTGGCCCGCTCCGGACGGCACGTATGGGATTGGCGCTGTGCCGACCGGACCGAAGTCCTTGGAGTCTACGACGCGACGGGCACAAGCGGCCTGACCTATCAGGAGGCTAAAGCCAAGGCGGACCGGCTCAACGCGGCGCTGGACCGCGGCCATAGCGTCGAGGTAGCGATCGCCACCCCGCCGCAGGTGCAGACTGTCGGCGAGATGATGGATCACTACCTAGAAAATAAGGTCCGCGATACCAGCCGGGTGCGCCGCCAAAAGGAAACATACCGAGGCACCCAATCTGCTAGGCTCTGTTGCACAAATGGCCTGAGGGGGATTCATCTCGTGAATCCAGCGTGATAGCTGGACGGCATGAGCAGACCGACACCGCCGACTTACAAGACCAGGAACTGGCCTGCCTACAGCGACGGGCTCAAGCGACGCGGCTCGCTAACGATCTGGCTCGATC
>NZ_JQKB01000134.1 GCF_000745835.1 Belnapia moabensis DSM 16746
CGGCCCTGCCGCGCCGCGTAGTAGGGCGCGCACTGGCCTTCGACAAAGCCGTCAAACCCAGCGCTGAGCAGTTCGGCCTGCAGCCGGTCGTAGAACACGTGCCCTGGCGAGCGCGGCATCTCTGCCCAGGTCACCAGCAGTTCCGGTTGCTGGCCCTTCTGTCGTCCCAGCGCCATGCCACACCTGCCATTCGCGTCCTGGAGCGAACGGAATCAAGTCAGGGCGACTTCGTCAACGGGCTGTTATGCGACTTGCCGCAAACTGTGCAACGCCCCCTCCCCCTTAACAGGTAGGGCCTCCAGCAAACCGAGGGTGGGCCACGGTGATGCAGCAGGACTATTTTTGTAGAATGTCAACCAAAACCGATTAAACTTACCCTGTTGGCAGAAAGTATCTCCACCAATGGTTGTTAACGCCTCATCTTCAAAGTCAGTTATTGACCAGAATTTCACTCCTGAGTTTCATCAGGCGGTTAGCTCCTGCAGTACCGAGTGGACAATACTGCCGGTTGTGATGCGGGCAGGAAGTGGACCGCATGGGGGCTTATGTCGCGCCGATCGCGGCATCGCTTTGATTGGGCGCGCCATCGATCTAGCCGCTGTGCTGAATGCCAAGCAGGTCTTATTGTCCGTTGGATTTGAAGAGAGGTTTGGCAGCTTACCTCCGATTGTGTATCGCACCCTTCCGCCGCCTGATCTGCCGCTCGCAGAAGTCCTTGAAGCAGCCTTTGATCTTGAGCCCCACCTCAAAGTTGATGAGCCGGAGGAATGGCTTCAATCTGTGATTGAGGCTTTTGCCAGAGTGCCAGGGGCTCAGCCTGGCGTCCAAGAGGCTGCGCGCCCCCCCTTTGACAGCCCCGCTGAAGCCGTCACCTTGCAGTCTCCTGCATCACAAGCGCCGCTGATTGGTCGTCTAAGCAATGGCAACGCGCCTCCCATCGTAGCCTTCGGTCACCAATCTACTTTTCCTGCATCACCGCTTTCCAACGGCGACGCTGTGTCGCTAGATGCCAGCGGCAATGCTGAGACAACAACTCGACTAAAAAAGCCTGCAGCCGAGAATGAGCTCAGCACCATCCCAAAGCAGACACGCTTCCGAGGCGCATTGCTGATTGGCTCGACCGCTGCCTTGATCGTGTGCGGTGGTCTTGCCTGGGCTATCATGCGTCAGTTTGACGGTAGCAATCCGCTCGGCCAAATGGCTGGTGATGGAACGGGAGCTTCATCGAGCGCGCCGGCTGTAGAAGGTGGGACATCGCTCGCACCCAGCAATCCTCGCCAGAGCTTGGATGGCCAGGGCACAGGCACGGTTGCTTGGAGACCCAGTCCGCTTGCGTCTACCCATGACCAGTCCGAACAGCGTGTCGCGCAAGGCACAGAACCGGACCATAAACCGGAGGCAGACAACGCTGGCGGCCAACTGACGGAAACGCCGACTCCTCCGTCGCAGGCTGCGGTGTCTGCTGGTTCCCGCGTGCTGCCCGACGTTCATCAGCCAGCCCTACATCCCCCTTCAGACGCGCCTTCCGCCGTAGCCACGGCCGTTCCGCCAGTGACTTCTTTGCCGGACGTTTCGTTTGGAACACGTACAGAGACGTCCCATCCCCTCCCACTCCTCCCATCTACGGCAGGCGAGGAGGGCAGGACAGAACCCGGGATGCAGCATGGAGAGGGCTCCAACCACCATGTGGAAGCCGCTCCCCCCTCAGTGCCGCCCTCCGAAATTGTCCCACCAACAGACCCAGCCGACGCTAGGGCCAACACTCTGGCCACTCCGCCTGACATCAGCAGTGGGGTGCAGTCGCCACAGCCGGCTGTAGCGACGAGCCCCCCCAGTCCCTTGTTACCGGCAGAGTTTCCAGCGTTTACTTCACGCGATGAAGCCCGGCCGGGGACCAGCACTCCAGCCGCCCAGTCTGACACCGGCAGTGTCGAGAGACCTTCGCAGCCAATCGTTGAGATAACGCCGCCTAGTCCCACTTTGCCGCCGGCGGAACCACACCACAGTCGAACCGTGCATCAGAGCCCAGCGCCTACCACGGTGAACCCTAGTGACCAGCCCTTGTCAGAGCGGGCCGTACCGACTGCTCCAAGTTTGCAACCATCGCCCCAACCACTGACAGCGACGGCGTCGCCACCGCTGCACAGCGTACCACCAACTTCGTCATCACGCCGTATGTCTCCTGACCTACTGACGAACCTGTTGCGACGCGGCCAGTTGATGCTTGACGCCGGTGATGTTTCCGCTGCACGTCTCCTGTTCAAACGTGCGGCCGAGGAGGGCAGTGCAGCTGCCGCAACGGCCCTCGGCCGAACCTATGACCCGGAATTTTTGAATAGCATCGGCGCCAGGAGTAGCGGAGCAGACGAGGCGTTGGCGATGCAGTGGTACGAACGGGGCAGCGCGCATGGAGATCCGGAAGCGGCTCGCCTCCGCCGACGGTTGGGTGACTTGCGCCCTGCCCCCTAAAACCGCGCGTGCGACCCTTGGCCGCGCATGTCCGGATTGTCGTGATCTCCTTCATTCCACCTCGGCTTCTCGCCCCAATCCGATCACGCCAACGGATCTATTTGCGTACAACCATCAAGGTGCTCGAGGCATGCTATTAGAAACGCCAGCATTTGCGTGAGCTATTCGACTAGGTGTAGGCTCCACCGTATTGCCAACTTGGAATTTGCAATGTCAACTCGCCGAGCACTTATCGCTCTTCCCGCCTTGTTGGCGACGGCGGCACCGTTGCGGGGTAAGGCAGCGACTTGGCCCGATCGGCCCATCCGGTGGATTGTCGGATTTCCGCCGGGCGGAGCCCCTGATCTTCTCACACGCATCCTGGCACAGCGGCTGGAAGCTGAACTAGGCCAAGCTGTCGTGGTGGAAAACCGACCGGGTGCGGGCGGTAACCTTGGTGCTTCGGTCCTCGCCCGCGCTGCACCAGACGGCCTGACCTTTGGCACGCTGTTCGCCGCGACGCTTGCTGTGAACCGGCATGTGTATCGTAATCTACCGTTTGATCCGCGACGCGACTTCACCTTGATCAGCGAATTTGCACGCTTTCCTGCGGCCGTGATGGTGCATTCCTCCGTTCCAGCTTCAAACATCATTGAGCTTGAGGCTTGGATGCGGGCGCAAGGGACACCCCCTATTTGCGCAACACCAGGCGCGGGCGTCATTCCGCATCTGGCAACAGAGATGCTACTCGAACGATTAGGGACGCGCTGTGAGCTGGTCCATTATCGCGGCAATCCTGACGCCTTGCGCGATCTCGCCGCCGGGCGTGCGCAGATGATGATAGACGCGTTTCCCACCGCACTTCCTTTAATACGCGACGGCGGCGCTCGCGTCATCGCAGTCACCGGCACGGACCGCTCACCATTGTTGCCGGCCGTTCCAACGGTGGCTGAAACCCTTCCGGGCTTCGAGACAGCGTCCTGGCTTGCTGTTGGTGGCCCAGCGGGCATCCCAGACGCGATCGCTGCACGTCTGGGCGCTGCCGTTGTCGCCGCAGCTCACCATGCCGACACAGCACGACGCTTCAGAGTCTTGGGAGCCGAACCGATCGGCTCGACCCGTGAGGAACTTGCAAGTCGTGCCGCCGCCGAGGACAAACGCTGGGGTGAGCTGGTTCGGGCCAGAGGCATCACGGCGGAGTAGATGCGCAATCCTGCATGTCAAACATCGCACCCTTTGCGTCGAAGGTAGAGCAACCGACCTCAAATCTCTGCAGGCAGCTCCTATAGGGTTGCTATGCAATGAGTCCACGGTTCTTCCGTGCCGCAGACCACCGACAACCGACGCGACGGAAAATGAACGACAGCGATGTATCGGCCTGAAGACGGCCAGATGGTTCAGCCGCCCAATTCATTGCGAGTCTGTGGCGTTTGGAGACGATTGCAAGAGCACAACAGGAGCTGCCGGAGATGCAGCCGCGGCTCAGCACAAATAGAGGGACACGCCCATGATCAGACTACGAGCGATTGCAATTGGCCTTTGCATTCTCATAACAGGCCTGACGCAGCCGCTGACACGAACCATGGCCCAGCCTCGCCCCGAGCCGCCCCTAAGCGGCGCCGAAATGGCCGTCAAGCAAAAGCTCAACGCCTGGACGGTTGGCTTAGCCGGCGGCTTGCTGGAAGGGGCGCCGATTCGATTTGCGACTGAAATTGCTAGAGTCGTTGATGAGCGTGATGCACTTCACGTACTTCCAGTGGTAACGCGTGGACCAACGCAAAACGTTGAAGCCTTGTTGTATTTACGCGGCATTGATCTGGCGATTATTAATACCGACGCGCTTGAACAATTTCGCAGTCTCACGCCAAACATCGACCAACGCATCGCTTATATTCTCAGCCTTTTCCCCTCCGAAGTGCACATTTTTGCGCGTCCCGAAATTACGTCAATCTCAGATCTGGCCGGCAAAAAGGTGAACTTCAATACGCCTGGCACCACAGCGGCTTATTCAGGCCCTCTGATATTTGATCGACTCAAAATTAACGTCGAAAGAACTTTTATGCCGCACCCCGCCGCGCTCGAAAGAATGCGTCGAGGCGAGGACGAAATCGCAGCGGTTGTATTTATTACGTCAAAGCCTGTCGATGCATTTTTGCGGGGGCGTTGGGAAGCTGGGTTCAAATTTTTGCCGGTCGATATCGCAGATGCCGATTTTTCCAATGTCTATCTTCCTTCAACTTTGACCTCGCGGGATTATCCGCAGCTCATCCCTGAAGGCCAAAACGTTTCTACAATTGCAATACCGACCATCCTTGCCGCCTATAATTGGCCACAAGGATCGGACCGTTATGGTCGGCTCGTGAGGCTGGTTGACTATTTGTTCAGCCGGATCGATCAGTTTCAAGCACAAGGCTTTCATCCGGCCTGGAGAGAGGTAAATCTCGCAGCGCAAGTCCCCGGCCTCAGGCGCTTTCCGCCGGCTCAGGAATGGCTAGACCGCAACCGGGCGTCCCGTGCGCCACGGGTGCCGGTAGGAGCAATGCCACGCTGATCCTGGTAGGTGATGCCCAACTTCCCAAGGATGGTCACATGGCGAGGACGCTATGGCAATTTGTTGCTCTTGCCGTTATCGCATCCGGGGCACTGGAGCCTGCTCCGGCTTTAGCGCAATCCCGGTGCGAGATGAGACGGCAAGCATGTGTCAGCGAATGTTATGCACGGCATTTCACAATCGACCCGCAACGCGGCAAATGTATTGCAAGCTGTAGTGTTGAAGAAGACAAATGCAGACGTGAGGAAACCAGGCCGCGTTCTAGTGTGGATAGTCGCCGGAATTGGGCAGAGCACGGCCGAAATTTACGTTCAGTCCCGACCGATTTCCATATAGTTTGGCGGATGGCCCACTGACTGCCAGAAAGCCGCCTAATGGCGGGAGTTTATACATCACTCTACCTATCTGCGAGTCGAAGCGTGGCGGCAATTCTAGGCTCGGGTAACTGCAAGCAAAAGCATTGCAACGCCGCTGTTTAGGCCTTGTGCGCTGCCACCCATCAAACTTCGGCAACCGTTATGGCGCGCCGCTCGGTGAGCTAGGCCATGAGGGTGGTTGGCGGTCACGATGCCGGTCGTGTCCAGCCTGAACTACTCGACGGTCACGCTTTTCGCCAGGTTGCGGGGCTGGTCCACATCGGTGCCCTTCAGCACGGCGACGTGGTAGGCGAGCAGCTGCACCGGGATGGCGTAGAGGATCGGCGTGGCGAACTCGCCGATCTGCGGCAGGACGATGACGCGCTCGGCGAAGCGGCGGAGCGCCGGGGCGCCTTCCGCATCGGTGAAGGCCATGACGCGGCCGCCGCGGGCCGCGGCTTCCTGCAGGTTGCTCGCGGTCTTCTCGAAGAGCGGACCCGAGGGGCAGAGGGCAATCACCGGGACGTCGCTGTCGATCAGCGCGATGGGGCCGTGCTTCATCTCGCCGGCGGCATAGCCCTCGGCATGGATGTAGCTGATCTCCTTCAGCTTCAGCGCGCCTTCGAGGGCGATGGGGTACATGGCGCCGCGGCCGAGGAAGAGCACGTCGCGGGCCTTGGCGACCTCGGCGGCGAGTTCGCGGATCGTCGCGTCCTGCTCGAGGATGGCGGCGGCGTGGCTCGGCACTTCCAGCAGGGTCTGCGCGAGGCGGCCTTCGTCGAGCGTCGACAGTTCGCGGCGGGCACGGCCGAAGCCGATGGCGAGGCAGGCAAGCACGGCGAGCTGGGCGGTGAAGGCCTTGGTGGAGGCGACGCCGATCTCGGGGCCGGCGACGGTCAGCAGCGCGCCGTCGCTCTCGCGCGCCATGGAGGATTCGGGCACGTTCACGACCGAGAGGACGCGCTGGCCGGCCTCCTTCAGCAGGCGGAGGGCGGCCATGTTGTCGGCCGTCTCGCCGGACTGGCTGACGAGGATGGCGGCGCCGCCATCGGCGAGCGGCGGGTTGCGGTAGCGGAATTCGCTGGCGACATCGGCATCGACGGGGAGGCGCGCGAGCTGCTCGATCCAGTAGCGGCCGACCATGCCGGCGAGGAAGGCGCTGCCGCAGGCGCTGATGGTGAGGCGGGTGATCTTAGCGGGGTCGAAGGGCAGGCGCGGCAGGCGGACTTCGAGCGTCTTCGGGTCGAGGTACTGGCGGAGCGTGTCGCCGAGCACGGCAGGGTGCTCGTGCAGCTCCTTCTCCATGAAGTGGCGGTAGTTGCCCTTGCCGACGGCGGCGCCGGAGACGGCGGTGACAGTCACCCGCCGCTCCACCAGATTGTGCGCGGCGTCGAAGAAGCGGGCGCCCTCGCCATCGATGGCGGCCCAGTCGCCCTCCTCGAGATAGGCGATGCGGCGGGTCAGGGGGGCGAGGGCGAGGGCATCGGAGCCGACGAACATCTCGCCCTCGCCGAAGCCGACGGCGAGCGGCGCGCCCTGGCGGGCGGCGAGCAGCAGGCGGGGGTGGCCGGAGAAGATGGCGGCGAGGGCGAAGGCGCCGTGGACGCGGCGGAGGGCGGCGGCGAAGGCGGCTTGCGGCTCCTGGCCCTGGTGGAGCAGGTCGTCGACCAGGCGGACGAAGGTCTCGGTGTCGGTCTCGGTCTCGAAGACGGCGCCCTTGGCCTCCAGCTCGGCGCGAAGTTCGGCATGGTTCTCGATGATGCCGTTGTGGACGACGCTGACGCGGGCGGTGCTGTGGGGGTGGGCGTTGCGCTCGGTCGGCGCGCCGTGGGTTGCCCAGCGGGTGTGGCCGATGCCGGTGGTGCCGGGCAGCGCGTCGCGCTCCAGCACGCCGGCGAGGTTGCCGAGCTTGCCCTCGGCGCGGCGGCGCTCGATATGGCCGTTGACGAGCGTGGCGATGCCGGCGCTGTCGTAGCCGCGGTATTCGAGGCGGCGGAGCGCTTCGAGGAGAAGCGGTGCCGCGGAGGCCTTGCCGATGACGCCGACGATTCCGCACATGGCTATTTGCCCTTCTTGCCTTTGAACCCACGCCCGGGCTTCACCGCCTGGCGGCCGCGGGCGATGGCCATGGCGTCGTCCGGCACGTCCTCGGTGATGACGCTGCCGGCGGCGACCAGCGCACGGTCACCGATGCGCACCGGCGCCACCAGCGCGGTGTCGCTGCCGATGAAGGCGCCGGCGCCGATCTCGGTGCGGTGCTTGGCGATGCCGTCATAGTTGCAGGTGATGGTGCCGGCGCCGATATTGCTGCCGGCGCCGATGGTCGCATCGCCGAGATAGGTCAGGTGGTTGGCCTTGGCGCCGGGGCCGAGGAGTGCGGCCTTCAGCTCGACGAAATTGCCGACATGGGCGCCCTCCCCCACCTCGGTCCCGGGGCGCAGGCGGGCATAGGGGCCGATGATGGCGCCGCGCCTCACGGTGCAGGATTCGAGGTGGCTGAAGGGGCGGATATCCACCTCGTCCTCCACCGTGACGCCGGGGCCGAGGACGACATGCGGGCCGATGGTGACGTCCTGGCCGAGGCGGGTGTCCCAGGAGAGGAAGACGGTGTCGGGGGCGGTCAGCGTCGCGCCGCCGGCCATGGCGGCGGCGCGCAGGCGGGATTGCATCCCGGCCTCCAGCAGGGCGAGTTCGGCGCGGCTGTTGGCGCCGGCGAGGTCGGCCTCGGCGGCTTCCTCGGCGAGGACGCGGCGGCCCTCGGCGACGGCCAGCGCCACGACATCGGGAAGGTAGTACTCGCCCTTGGCGTTCTCGGCGCGGATGGCGGCGAGCCAGCGGAAGAGGTCGGCGGCGGGGGCGCAGACGACGCCGGCGTTGCAGAGGGGGATGGCGCGCTCGGCCTCATCCGCATCGGCCCATTCGACGACGCGGAGGACGGCGCCGGCCGCGTCCGTCACCACGCGGCCGTAGCGGGCGGGGTCGGCGGGGCGCATGGCGAGGAGGGCGAGGCCGGCCTCGGCGCGGCGGGCGAGGAGGCGGCGAAGGGTATCGGTCGGGATCAGCGGGTTGTCGGCGTAGAGGACGGCGATGTCGCCGGGGTAGTCGCGCAGCAAGGGAGCGGCCTGGGCGGCGGCGTGGCCGGTGCCGAGGCGCTCGGCCTGGATGACCGTCGCGTGGGGGCGGGCGGCGGCCTCGAGCGCGGGCATGTCGGGGCCGACCACCACGACGATGCGGTCGAAGGCCGGTTCGCAGGCGGCAATGAGGTGGTTGAGCATCGGCCGGCCGGCGATGGGGTGCAGCGCCTTCGGCAGCGCGCTCCGCATGCGGGTGCCGAGGCCGGCAGCGAGGATGATGGCAGC
>NZ_JQKB01000135.1 GCF_000745835.1 Belnapia moabensis DSM 16746
CTGCTTGAGGAGGTCGCCGCGCAGTTACCAGCCGGCACCCATGCGGTGATGCTGATCGACAACGCCGGATGGCACATCGCCAGCGATCTACGCGTGCCGCCGACCATCAGCCTGGTCCACCTGCCGCCCTACTCGCCCGAGCTGAACGCCATCGAGAAGGTCTGGCAGTATCTGCGGGACCGCTACCTGTCAGGCCGCCTGTTCAGCGGCACGCGCGCCATCGTCGATGCCTGCTGCGAAGCCTGGAACAAGCTCATCGCCGAAACCGGCCGCATCCGATCATTGACCGACTTCGAGTGGGCTCGACAGGTCAATCCATAGTCAGGTCGGTATATGGGCCACTTGCAAGACCCCAGTCCCTCCCCTGCAATGGTCAAACTCAGCCGGCGCGTCGCCGTCTCAAAGGTCCGCATGGCATTCAACGGCAGGGGTAGGCGGCGCCCGGACCTGCTGGTTACCGATCTCGGGCTGGCGAACGGCATCAACGGGCGCCAAGTGGCCGAGGCGGCGCGTGAGCGGCAGCCGAACCTGCCCATGCTGTTCATCGCCGGCTATGCGGGGACGTCGCTGCCGCCAGGGGTCAAGCTGACCGACAAGCCTTTCGACCTCGACCTTCTCGTCCGACGGGTCGGCGCGATCTTGGAAGCGGGCCGCGGACCGCCGCCGATCGGGGCCGGAATGCTTAAAGGCGCTTTGCGGCACGCCTCGCCTACGAATGGCCGACGCGGTGTAGGGGAAATGGTTGGCCGCAGAGCCTCAGCGGCGCGCCATGCCCTTGCGGATCTCGCGCTCGACGGCGGAGCGCTCGCTCGTGCCGGTGCGACGGATGATCTCCTGCACGATGGCAGGAGATACGCGGTGCCGCTTGGAGAGGTAGGCGACCTCCTCCTCCACCCGAACCTCCGCTGCCGGATCAGCAGCTTTGGACTTCGTCTTGTTGGTCTGGGCCATGGCGTATCCTTGGCATCCGGCCTCGCCAAGGCGAGGCTGTAGGCTTATTGCTATCGATCGGGCGGAGCCGGCGCACGCCTCAGTCGTGACGCGAAGTGCAGGCCGAGATAGCAGCACCGGCGGCCGATCCGCCGCATCCTGCCAGGGGCGGTGGCGGATCATGGTCCGTCCGGCTGCGGCCTCAGCCCAAGGGCTAGGTCAAGCCGAGGCGGAGTTGGCTCTCGCGCACAACACGCTCCTGGCCGTCGCGCTGATGGCGCACGCGATATTCACGGTCAGCCCCCTCATTCGGAAGTAGGCGCAGGATCGTATAGGCACCACGCGGGACGCCAGCATCGTACCAGCCGGGGATCAGTTCGACGCTCTGGCCAACTGCTAAGGTGTGGGGTTGCTGCATGACCGTTTCCTGCGGGGCGGTGTGGTTCGGTGCGATACCAAGCATCCAGGCTGCCCGCGCGCCCCGTTGCCCTCGGTCAACCGATCAGATCGAGGACGATCTGACGGATTTCGTCCTGCGTTAGGCCTGACGGCTCTGGCAAGCGCGGTGTTTCGGTGGGACGAGCCATCCTGGGCGTCTCGGTCATTGAGCCAGGCCCAATCGAGGCACTCAATAATATCGTGTTAATTGTAGTCCTTTCACGGCAACGTCGAACAATGACGCTGCCCTGCAGGGCTCCCACCAAAGAGAAAGCCCTGGATACTCACGCATTCCCCACGGGAACTGCGTGGCGGGTGAGGCAGCCGAGGCTGCCTCACCCGAAGTCGTCAGGCCTGCTTCAGGTTGCCGGCCGAGGTCTTACCCTGCTGCCCACGTTGCAGATCAAACTCGAGCTTGTCGCCCTCACGCGGTTCCTGGATGCCCGAGCGCTGGACATCGGAGATGTGGAGGAAGACGTCCTTCGAGCCATCATCGGGCTGGATAAAGCCGTAGCCCTTAGTTGCGTTGAACCATTTGACGGTGCCGGTAGCCATGGCGGTACTCCGTTCACGAGAAAAAGTACCGCCCCGCGACGTCGCAGGGCGGATCGAACTTCGTGGGGAGACGGACACCAGGCTCAGCGCTCAATCACGAGCATGGGGAGCAGGCCGAACCAAACGAGGCTGACAAAGATAAGATGGGTTGTGGGTGCAGCTGTTGCAACCACAAATCATGATACTTCCAATGTACAAGACCAGGTCGAACCTATGAGAAAGCTGCCCATCTCGACAGGGCTGTGGTCACAATGTGCAGGACGAAGTCGCCTGCCGCCGGCATGATCGGTGACTTTGATACTACCTGCAGCCGGTTAGCAGTGATCTGCAGCTCGCATCTCCATCATCACATGATGATTGGAAAGGCCGGCAGCGCCTTGATCACCCCACGCCAGATACGGGAGTTCGTTCGGCATCCCCTTTGTTGACAGATCAAGCGGTGTGAGTTGCTCAAAATGAGAATGATAGCAATGATTTATAGGTACGTCCTGGAATACAAATTTCCTGAGATCCAAGGTTTTTCAGCCACCGCTCAGGTCCCTAGCACAGTCGTGTGCGGTGACCCTCCTGACTTGGTGTAGCAGAGTGCTTCGCAGGTCGAGAGTTCTTACCGCCATGCCTGGAATAAACACCAAGAATCATTCCGGAAAAGCCGGCGGGCTCTCGCACCGCATGTTCGACCGACAGGAGCTTAGGGCGGTCACGCAACGCTTCCAGCGGGCGGTGCCGCGCACAGCGGCGTGGCAGCTCGTCAGTACCTTCCTCCCGCTCCTGGCCGTGCTGGCGGCGATGCAGGCGGGCCTTGCCCTGGGCTGGTGGTGGGCTTTGCTTCTGGGGCTGCCATCGGCGGCGCTGACGGTGCGGGTTTTCGCCCTGCAGCATGATTGTGGACATGGCTCCCTGTTCGGTACGCCGCAGGCGAACGATCTGGTCGGGCGAATCTGCTCGCTTTTTACCTTCACGCCCTATGGGCATTGGCGGCGGCAGCATGCGGGGCATCACGCGACCTGGAACGACCTCGACCGCCGCGACCGCGGCACCGACATCTATTCGACCTGCGAGACGGTTGCCGAGTATCGCGCAATGAGCCGCGGGCGGCGGCGCCTCTATCGAACCATGCGTCATCCGCTCTGCATGCTTCTGCTGTTCCCGCCGCTGGTGTTCCTGGCGTTGTATCGCCTTCCCTATGACGCCCCGCTCGGCTGGGGGCGGGAGCACCACAGCGTCCACCTGACCAATCTCGCACTCCTTGCCGTCTATGGCGGGCTTGCGATCCCCCTCGGCATCTGGCCGGTGGTGGCGGGCGTGCTGGCCGTGATGGTGCCGGCCAGCATCGCCGGCGTCTGGCTCTTCTCGGTGCAGCACCGCTTCGAGGGCGTGCACTGGGCCCGCCATGCAGCCTGGGACCGAGTGGCCGCGTCGCTCGCAGGCAGTTCCTACCTTCAGCTGCCGGCGCTGCTGCGGTGGTTGACCGCGAGCCTCGGCTTCCACCACGTGCATCACCTCGCGCCGCGGATCCCGAACTACCTGCTCGAAGCCTGCCACGATGCGCATCCCGCCTTCGCCACCGCGCGAGTCGTGACGTTGCGCGAAGCCTTCTCGGCACCCGACCACTTGCTATGGGACGAGAAGGCCAGCCGCATGGTGACTTTCAGTGAGGCCGAGCGGCACGCGTAGGTTCCGCCTCCGGCCTGCGTCGAGGTTCGGCAACTCAGCCAGGACCTCGATACGTATGTACAACGGAACTGATCTCACACAGCATCCAGGCGGCAGCCCCTACTGAAGCAGTTTCCCACCCTCAGGGCACCGCTTGAACTCTGCACTTTGGTATCCCATCTACCATCCACATGGATGGTGAATGGACGGTGTGCGGATGCCAGATGCTGTACCCGAACTGCGTCCCAAGGTTGGCGGCGATACCGAGAAGATCACCATTAATCTGGGCTATGTCGACCTTGGCCACATAGACCTACTGGTGCAGGACGGCTTCTACTCCAACCGCACTGACTTCATCCGCACCGCCATCCGCAACCAGATCGAGCGGCATGCCGATGCGGCCAAGCAGTCAATCGTACGGAAGAACCTGGATCTGGGCTTGCGGCACTACAGCCGCGAGCAGCTCGAGGCGGCACGGGACACCGGGCAGATGCTCCATATCCGGGTCTTGGGTTTGGCCAGCATCGCACCCGATGTCACGCCAGATCTGGCCCGGGCGGCGATTGGTTCGATCTCCGTCCTGGGTGCCCTCCAGGCCAGCACCGCGGTGAAGGCCGCGCTCGCCGACCGCACCCGCTGACTGCCCTCCGCCACAGGACGGCGCCAGACAGTCACCACCATCGGCATTCCACGACGGAGTGCAAAGCGAGCCTTCCTGCACGGAAGGCTGGCCTGGCTTCGCATCCCGAAAGCACCTGACATGAACGCGATTTCCCCGAAGGACATGCTTGAGGCCACCCGCCTGACCCGCGAAGGCAGGCTCGCCGAGGCTTCAGCGCTGCTGCAGCGTTTCCTGCACGGCGATGTGGCGCCTCCGGGCACCACAACCGCCACACCCACCGCCACCCGGACCGCACGGGCGCCGCGTATCATCGACGTCGACCCGGACACCGGCGAGGCAGCTGGCCCCGCGCCGGCCTCCGACGCGGCACGCAAGGCGGTGGCCGGCCGGTGGCCGACTGCCGGCATGGGCAAGGCCGCCATGCCGCAGATGCCGGAGGCGCTGCGCGGCTTCCTCGATCAGATGAACCAGGGCGGCCTCGGGCAGGGGCTGGACGGGTTCGCGCGGCACGTCCCGGCGCCTGAGCCGTTGCCCAAGGGGGCACGGTTCATCGCCGGGTCCTTCGATGCCGAAGCCGGCAGCCGCGGTTACAAGCTGTATATCCCGAGCACCCGACGCGACCGAGCGGCGCCGCTGGTCGTCATGCTGCACGGTTGCACGCAGTCGCCCGACGACTTCGCCGCCGGCACGCGAATGAACGCGCTGGCTGAGGAGCATGGCCTGCTTGTCCTCTATCCGGCACAACCCAGTTCCGCCAACGCCCAGAGGTGCTGGAACTGGTTCAGCCCAAGCGACCAGAAGCGCGACCAGGGGGAACCGTCACTGATCGCAGGCATGACGCGGCAGGTCATGCGCGAGCATGCAGTAGATTCACGACGCGTCTACGTCGCCGGGTTGTCGGCCGGCGGTGCGGCTGCCGCCATCATGGGCCAGGCCTATCCCGAGCTCTATGCCGCGGTCGGGGTGCATTCCGGCCTGGCCTGCGGTGCGGCCCGCGACATGCCCTCCGCCTTCGCCGCCATGCGGCAAGGCGCGGCCGGCGCGCCGCTGCGAGCGGGTGATAGGCGGCGGGTGATCCCAACCATCGTGTTCCATGCCGATCGCGACACCACCGTGCATCCCAGCAACGGCGATCAGGTCATCGCGCAGTCGGGCGCCTCAGCCAGCGGGCTCCGCACCGAGGTCGAGCGAGGCCAGGTTCCCGGCGGGCATGCCTATAGCCGCACCCTGCACGCCGATGCCGAAGGTCGGGCCGTGCTGGAGCAATGGCTCGTCCATGGCGGCGGCCATGCTTGGTCCGGCGGCAGTCCGGCCGGGTCCTATACCGACCCACGCGGGCCTGATGCTTCGCGCGAAATGCTCCGCTTCTTCCTGGAGCATCCGCAGGGCAGCGCGACCACGTGACATCCGGCGCAGTTCGGCCGGCTGCCGGCGCGAGCCTCAGTCGCTTACATGATCTCCGACCAGGGTCCCGATCAGACGGAGCAGAGCCTGATGCTCGGGACCCTGACCGCCGCGAGTAAGGAAATCGCCGATCTCGAACTCGGCGGCGCGCCCACCCGATGCAAGATTGGGCTCGTGCCGCACGAACACCCGCCCGGAGCCGAGCTCACGCGCGAGGAGCCAGCGGTCGCCGTTGGAACTCGCATAGAGTTCCCTGGCGCTACACGTCTCGGCTACCGCCACGATGCGATAATCCGGGCTGCCATGATCCATTCCCATCTCTCCTCGGAGGTTCCCGCGTCACGGGGGCATCCCAGTCGCAGGGGAGCCCCGCCTCAGCCTTCCTGTCGAAGGCCAACGGGGTAGAAGCTCTTCCGCTGTACCCAGCGGAAGCCCTCGTGCTTGGTGATGGCGGCGATCTCGACCGCACCACCGACGCTCTTCGGCAGGAAGACGGCGAAGCGGACGAAGCCGATCGTGGTCTCGACCAGGAAGCGCGCCAAGTCGATCGCGTCCTGGATCGGCATGGCGGGGACGGAGAGCGTCGCATAGAGCTCCCGGACCAGCTCCTCCTGCAGCCTGCCAGCTTCCTCTGCCGGCATGCCGTGCTTCACCAGCGCATCCCCAACATCGAAGCCGAGGCCGAGAATCAGTCGGTTGAGCGCCTCGTACTGGCCGTCCCACATCACGCCGAAGCTGGTCTCGTCCATGATCCGCCGTGGCGGTGGGCAAGCCCGTCCGGTCATGCTGACCTCCCATACCTCGGCGAGTGGGCGGCCGGCAGAGTAGCCGCAGAGCCGGAGTTGAAGGTTGCTCGGCTCGGGGCAGGGGGCAGCCTTCTCCTCGAAGAGGAAGGTGCGCAGCCGCCCGGCCAGCTGCTCCATGGTGTAGCGCTCGGGGTCTAGGCGCCAGTCGAGATGCGCCGGGTCCCGCCCGGCGAAGCGCCGCCGCAGATCCTTCAGCAAGGTCTCGACGGATTCATTACCAATACCGCCTGCCCCGGTAGACATCGCCCCGATCGGAAAGCCTTCGCACAGGTTCGTGATCTTATTGGCGTGGGCGTAGATCTGCCCGCTGCTCATGGTGCCGGCACTGTCAGCCGCCATGACAACACCGTCGTTGATCTTCACGGATACAATGATGGTCACGGTGCTGCTCCCCGTAGCGGTGCCGAACCCGCATGAACGGCGCCATCATCCTTGCGCAGGGGGTAGGTTTCACCCACCCGCTATGGAAGGTATGCGCGGTGCAGACGACCGCTCGGGCGGGGGGCGCCGGTCGGCACCGTGACGGCGGCCGCGGTCCCGTACGTGGTGATCGAGTTCCATGGTCGCCTTATCGGCAGCGGCCTCGGCTGCGGCGGCTAGAATGCGCCAGCGCCGCCGATAGCGGATCGTGCCCAGCAGCTTCGCAATCAAGCCCACCATGACAATCCGGCTCCCTCACAGACGACGTCCCGGCTGGCGGTCCCGCGACCGTGCCAGTCGCGTCAAGCAGACGTACTGGCCGACCGCGAGTTGCCAGCGCACCCGTCCTCGGAGCCATCCTCCTGCCCGCCACGCCCCAACGGATTATCTGGTATTCGGCAGCACATCATCGACATCGCCGGACCAAATAACCAGCAGATCCGACCTATCCGGAGACTTCATCCTGATCTTGTTCAGCGCGATGGTCTCGATCGGCCGGCTTGTAGCAGCGGCGCTCGTTCAATCCTCCAAAGCCATCAGCGAGATGGCACAGGCGACGCTGTGCCCGTCCTCCACGATCTCGAACAACAGGCGCCTACCGTCGCACCATAGATCCATTGCGATCGGCGTGGCGGTCGGTTTGGCCATACTCATTGACTCTTTGTGCGACAGAAGAAGTTCGGGCGGCAGTTCGCCGCAATCCAGGCTGGGCAGCTGCAACGCTGCCTCAAAGGCGATCTGCCGCCTGCGCTTTTTCCAGTTCGCGAGGATCGACGACAAGCACCTGGACGAGCGCTCCGGCGCCGTTGGCTAAACGCGTGATCGTAGTCGAAACACGGCGGTAGGCCGGGAAGGAAAGGCCCTCGACTAGTTCTTCCTCGGTCTCGACGGTGTAGGTGCCGGCCGGCTGCACCCCTCCGGCGCTCTTGATGGAGAACGGACGCTGAAACACGACGGTGCTGGTATGCGTGCGAGTGGTCATGAATGCGCTCCTGCGCCGAGGTCGGCGCCGCTCGCCGAAAGGTCAGCTTTGAGAGCGGCCCGTCCCGGGCACCGCGGCAACTCTCCAGCAGAGAAGGCACTTGGCGAGACGCCACCCGGGTTTTCTGGCGGTTTACGTACTCGATATGGTGATGAGGAACGCCATCCCCCGATCACAACTCGCGTGGGATCAGGCCAGCGCCTGTTCCAGGCATCCGCCCATCGGTCGTGAATGCCGCCTTCTCGGTCGATGAAGCGTACCTGTTGTGACGGCCCCACCTTGCGAAACGTCCCGGGCTTGAGGCCGTGATGTCGGTCTCTGGCTGATGGAGGCAGGTATGGAGGCGGACGTAGAGACCACGAGTACGCATACAAGTACGCTTACGAGTGCTCGCAGCGAGGTGGTGGAGGTGGTGACCCGCGGCGAGCGGCGCCGGCTGTGGTCGGATGAGCAGAAACAGCTGATCGTGGCCGAGGCGATGCAGCCTGGAGCGTTGGTCACCGAGGTGGCTCGGCGTTGGGGCATCGGCACGGGGCTGATCTACACCTGGCGCCGGCAGATGCGGC
>NZ_JQKB01000136.1 GCF_000745835.1 Belnapia moabensis DSM 16746
ACTGGATCAAAGTCATCAAGCTCTAACAGGCCTTAGTGCGGAGGTCTCGACCAGCGAAAGACCGTGCCCGCGTGACCTCGGCGCCACGGCTGGCGAGCATCAGTCCGAGGTTGCGGTAGTTGATTGGGAACATCGGCGATCAGCGACCAGCTCCAGGCAGAAGTGACTCTCCATTGCTTTCGACGAGAGGCGGCCGATACCCTGCGGGGACGCCAGGGTGACACCAAGAGCAAGGTTCATGACGGACGGACCTACTAGCGAGAATGCCAAGGCAGCAAGGCGCGGACCGCGTGGCCGCCAACCGAACGAAATGGACCGCGTCGCCGTCGCCGCAGCGACCGCCGGCCTCGCCCCGGTGCGGGAGATGCTGATTGAACACCTGCATGCGCTGCAGGACCGGCACGGCGCATTGCGCGCTGGGCATCTCGTGGCCTTGGCCGAGACACTGGGCTTGGCACCTGTCGAAGTCTTCGAAGTGGCCAGTTTCTACCATCACTTCGAGATTCTCGAAGACACGGCGCCAGCTCCTGCGCCGCTTACGATCCGGGTTTGCACCAGTCTGCCTTGCCAGCTCGCCGGCGGTGGCGCACTGCTCGACGCGCTCAGCGCCGCGCCGCCGTCCGGAACCCGTGTGGTGGCCGCGCCCTGCATGGGCGCCTGCCACCGGGCGCCCGCCTGCGCCCTCGGCCACGACCTTGTGGAAGCCGCGACGCCGACGACAGTCGCCGCCGCCGTCAAGGAAGGCCCGCCAGCGCTGCCGTCGCCGCCCGGCCTCAATGCCTATCTGACGCGTGGCGGGTATGCGGCGCTGCGGGCTGTCCGGCAGGCCGGCGATGCTGGGCGGGAGGCGATGCTCGCCATGCTGGAGGCGGCCTCGCTTCGGGGACTGGGCGGTGCTGGCTTCCCCACCTCGCGCAAGTGGCGGCTGGTGCTCTCGCAGCCCGGACCGCGCCATATGGTGGTCAATGCCGATGAGGGTGAGCCCGGCACCTTCAAGGATCGGTACTGCCTGGAGACCGAACCGCATCGCGTGCTGGAGGGCATGCTGATCGCAGCCCATGCCGTCGGCGCCGAAGCCTGCTGGATTTATCTGCGAGACGAGTATCCGCACCTCCGCCACGCGCTGACGCATGAGATCGCAGCGCTCGACGCGGCCGGGATCGCGGGGCTGCCTATCCATCTCCGCCGCGGCGCGGGCGCCTATATCTGCGGCGAGGAGACGGCACTGCTCGAAAGCCTGGAGGGGCGCCGCGGCTATCCGCGACACAAGCCACCCTTCCCCGGCGAGCATGGACTCTTCGGCCGCCCGACCCTGATCCACAATGTCGAGACGCTGTGGTTCCTGCCGGACGTCCTGGGCGAGCCTGACGGCGCGGCGCGCTTCGCCGAGCACGGACGGCGCGGGCAGCAGGGCCTGCGCTTTTTCAGCGTCTCCGGCCGGGTGCGGAACCCGGGCGAGAAGCTGGCGCCGGCCGGCGTCACCGCGCGCGAGCTCATTGAAGAGTTTTCCGGGGGCATGGCCGAGGGGCACCGTTTTGCCGCCTATCTGCCGGGCGGCGCCTCGGGCGGTATCCTGCCGGCTTCGATGGCGGATCTGCCGCTCGATTTCGGCACGCTGGACTCGGTGGGCTGCTTCGTCGGTTCCGGCGCGGTCGTCATCCTGTCGGATCAGGACGATCTGGCGGAGGCCGCGCGCAATCTGGTGCGCTTCTTCCGCGACGAGAGTTGCGGCCAGTGCACACCCTGCCGCGTCGGCACCGCCAAGGCCGACGCGTTGCTGCGCGCCCCCCGCTGGGACCGCGCGCTGCTCGAGGAGCTGGCGGTGGCGATGGCGGATGGCTCGATCTGCGGCCTCGGCCAAGCCGCCATGAACCCCGTGCGCAGCCTGTTGCGCCACATGCCGGAGGCGGTGCCGTGACACGCTTCACCTTGGATGGCCGCGAGGTCGAGGCCGCGCCCGGCGAGACGATCTGGACCGTGGCGCAGCGCGAGGGGGTAGAAATCCCGCATCTCTGCCATTTGCCACGGCCGGGCTACCGGCCGGACGGCAATTGCCGCGCCTGCATGGTCGAGGTCGAGGGCGAGCGGGTACTCGTCGCCTCCTGCATCCGTATGCCCCGTGAGGGCATGGTGGTGCGGAGCGCGAGCGAGCGGGCCGCCCGCGCTCGACGGATGGTCTTCGAGCTCCTCCTGGCCGACCAGCCGGGGCAGGAGGCGCGCGACGCGACCGGCGGCTTCGCCCGCTGGACGAAGCGGCTCGGCGTCACCCAATCCCGCTTCGCGCCCGAGGAGGTACGTCCGGCGCCGGATCTCTCGCATCCCGCCATGGCGGTGCAGCTCGACGCTTGCATCCAGTGCGGCCTTTGCGAGCGCGCCTGCCGGGAGGTGCAGCACAACGACGTTATCGGGCTGGCGGAACGCGGCATGGCGGTAACCGTCAGCTTCGACCTGCTGGACCCCATGGGCGCCTCGACCTGCGTCGCCTGCGGCGAATGCGTGCAGGCCTGCCCGACCGGTGCGCTGCTGCCGAAATCGGTGCTGGACGAGGCCGGCCGCCGGGCTGCGCCGCCGGAGCGCGAGGTCGCCAGCATCTGCCCCTATTGCGGCGTCGGCTGCCAGGTCGGCTTCCGGGTGCGCGAGGATCGCATCGAGGAGGTAGTCGGCCGCGACGGCCCGTCCAACCAGGGGCGGCTCTGCGTCAAGGGACGGTTCGGCTTCGGCTACCTGACCCATCCCGACCGGCTGACCCGGCCGCTGATCCGCATCGAGGGTGCGTCCAAGGACCCGGCCGATTGTCTGGACCCTCGTGTCGCGCGTGGCAAATTCCGCGAGGCGAGCTGGGAGGAGGCGCTCGACCATGCCGCCGCCGGTCTCGCCCGCATCCGCGACATGAGGGGGCCGGACGCGCTCGCCGGCTTCGGCTCGGCCAAGGGCTCCAATGAGGAGGCCTATCTGTTCCAGAAGCTGGTACGCACCGGCTTCGGCACCAACAATGTCGACCACTGCACCAGGCTCTGCCATGCGGCGAGCGTGGCAGCGCTGCTGGAAGGCATTGGCTCGGGCGCCGTCACGGCCCCCTTCACCGCCGCGCGCGATGCCGAGGTGATCGTCGTCATCGGTGCGCGGCCGACCGAGAACCATCCAGTCGCAGCCACCTATCTGAAGGATGCGGCGGCCAGGGGTGCGACGCTGGTCACTATGGACCCGCGTGGAAGCGCGTTGGATCGCCATGCGGCCGAAGTGGTGCGGTTCGCGCCGGGCCGCGATGTCGCCGTGCTGAACGCCATGCTCCATACGGTGATCGTGGAGGAGCTGTACGACCGGCAATACGTTGCCGCACATACCGAGGATTTCGCGCTGATCCGCGACCATGTCGTGGCCTTTACGCCGGAGACGATGGCCCCGATCGCCGGCGTCCCCGCCGAGCAGCTCCGGCGCGTGGCGCGCCTCTATGCATGCGCGGGATCGGCCATGATCCTGTGGGGCATGGGCATTTCGCAGTCCACCCACGGCACGGACAACACCCGCTGCCTGATCGCGCTTGCGTTGCTCTGCGGCCAGATCGGGCGGCCCGGGACGGGGCTCCACCCGCTGCGTGGCCAGAACAACGTGCAGGGAGCCTCGGACGCCGGGTTAATTCCGATGATGTTCCCGGATTACCGCCGAACCGGTGACGACGCGGCGCGAGCTCATCTGGAACGGCTCTGGAATGCGCGGCTGGATCCACGGCCAGGTCTGACGGTGGTAGAGATCATGCACGCCGCCGAGCGGGGCGACATCAGCGGCATGTATGTCATGGGCGAGAACCCGGCCATGTCGGACCCCGATGTCGCGCATGCCCGGTCCGCGCTGGCGCGGCTCGAGCATCTGGTGGTGCAGGACCTGTTCCTGACCGAGACCGCGGCGCTGGCCGATTTGGTGCTGCCGGCCTCCGCTTGGCCGGAGAAGGACGGCACGGTGACCAATACCAACCGCCAGGTCCAACTGGGCCGCGCCGCCGTGCCGCCGCCTGAGGGGGTGCGGCAGGATCTCGTCATCATCGTGGAACTCGCCCGGCGTCTCGGCCTCCCCTGGTCCTACACGCATCCACGCGACGTCTTTCCAGAGTTGGCGGAGGCCACGCCCTCCCTCGCACATATCACCTGGGAGCGCCTGGAGCGGGAGGGCAGTGTTACCTATCCCTGTGCCGGACCCGGCCAGCCAGGGCAGGAGATCGTCTTCGGCGACCGCTTTCCGACCGCCTCGGGCCGCGCCCGCTTCGTCCCGGCTGGCCTTGCCGATCCGGCGGAGATGCCGGACGCGCAGTTTCCCTTTGTCCTCACCACGGGCCGGCAGCTCGAGCACTGGCATACCGGCACCATGACGCGCCGCGCTGGTCCGCTGGATGCGCTAGAGCCGGGACCGACCGCTGCGCTGTCACCGACTGAGCTGGCACGGCTCGGGCTCTCGCCCGGGGACCGCGTGCGCCTCGCCACGCGCCGCGGTGCCATCGAGCTCGCCGCGCGGGCCGATCCGGCCCTGCCGGATGGGCTGGTCTTCGTTCCGTTCGCCTTTCGCGAGGCAGCGGCAAACCTCCTGACAACCCCGCAGCTAGACCCCTGGGGAAAGATTCCCGAGTTCAAGTTTTGCGCGGTACGGGTGGAACGGATCTAAATGCGCCAGAGCCGATGCCGCCGCTTGATAGAAACCGCATCAACCGGCACACTATAATGCGTTTCCATCGTGCGACGACTTTGATGCTCCTATAACGTTGACCATTATAGGAGCGTCGGGGTGGCCCTCACCCGCTGAACTACGACTCGATTAACGTCCTACTGAGGCGTCGCGCATTGGACGCCAGCATTGTCGCCCGCCTTCTTGTCCAGGTGACCCTTGTCGAGCGCCTATTCCTCGGCCCGGCTCGCACGCCGTCTTGCGACCTCGTGCTGAAAGATGGCGTCCAGGATCTCGCTAGGGACAGACCGGGCCGGGCGGGAAGTGATCGCCCGGATGGCGGAGATGTCTAGCTTGGGCTCGCGAGCGGCAGTCAGCAGGCCGTTATTTTCCTGCTCAGTGTCGGTGAGCTGGGTGTAGCAGAAGCCCGCGATTCCGGTGCTATCCAGCAAGGCTCCGACCAGCGCCTCATAGAGCACCAGCAGCTCCTGGGCATCGTTCGTTGTGGCGTAGCCGTACCAGTTCTCCCCGTCGGTTGGCTTGATGCTGAGGCCACCGAACTCGCTGACCACCACTGGCTGTTGCTCGAAGGTCTGGCCGTCCACCAACAGGCGGTTATGCGCCGGGCGGATCGCCTCGAAGGTGCGTCGAAGCGCCTCGGAGGAGCCGTACCGTTCGGTCAGCCTGGCGGGGTCCATGGCGTAGTCGTGCACACCAAAGATGTCGCCGACGGCGTTCTGCCAACCATCGTTGCCGATCACCGGGCGCGTAGGGTCCAGCGTCTTCGTGAGATGGTACAGCGCCTTCAGGTACGCACGCTGGGCCGGGTTGTGCTCCAGGTCCGGCACGCCCCAACTCTCGTTCAACGGCACCCAGGTGATGATGCAGGGGTGGTTATAGTCGCGTCGGATCGCGTCCGCCCACTCACGGCACAGCCGTTCGGCGGCCCGCTCGTCAAACTGGAAAGCATTGGGTGCCTCGCCCCAGACAAGCACGCCCAGGCGATCACACCAGTAGAGGAACCGCGGGTCCTCGATCTTCTGGTGGATTCGCACACCATTGAAGCCGAGTTCCTTGACGAGTTCCACCTCGCGCCGGATGGCCTCGTCGCTTGGCGGCGCCAGATGCGACTGCGGCCAATAGTTCTGGGCCAGGACCAGTCGCAGGAACAGGGGCACGCCGTTCAGCAACAGCCGACCGTCCACAGCCTCGATCCGGCGCAGGCCAAAATAGCTTTCGACTAGGTCGAGCACGGAGCCATCGGCCGCCAACAGCTCGATCGAGGTGTCGATCAGATGGGGATGGTGGGGCGCCCAGCAAACCGCATCGATTCGATGCATGCGCCGGGGCAGAATGATTTCGCGGTCCAGCACCGCCCCGTCCAGGGCATAGATGTCCTCCGCCAGCGGCTGCCCGCCGAGCGACAGACGCAGGCGGATTTGAGTCGCCCTGGCTGCGCGCCCGCCGACCCGCAAGCGCATATGGACGGCAAAGCGATCCGGATCGGCAGTCCAGCGCACCGATTCGACGAAGGCTTCGCCCAGCGATTCCAGCCAGACCGGCTGCCAGATGCCTGTGGTCCGATGATACCAGACCTCCGCCGGCTCGAGCTCCCAGTACTGCTTCCCGCGTGGTTGGGTCAGATCGAGCGGGTCGTCGTGGACGCGTACGACGATGACCTGCTCGGTTTCGGGAGAGACCCAGGCTGTGATGTCGAGGGTAAAGGGGGTGTGTCCTCCCTCATGACGTCCGGCGAATTGGCCATTGACCCAGACCTGAGCCTCGTAGTCCACCGCGCCGAATGTCAGGTGCAGCCGAGGCGCTCGCCCGGCTGGGGGGATCTCGAACACGCGGCGGTACCAAACGAACGGGTGGTAGCCTCGCTCGTGGACGCCGCTGGCCGGGGATTCAGGTGGGAAGGGGACGAGGATTTCCCGGTCGAAGACGTCGGCTCGCCCCGGCCAACCCTCCTGGATCCCACGATCCTCGTCGTCAAAGGCAAAGCTCCAGAGGCCCCGGAGATCGGTCCACCTAGACCGGCGGAACTGGGCTTGAGGGTGCTTCGCCAGTGCCCAGTCAACGGTTGCGTCCAACGTTAGGATCCTCAGGGATGAGTAGGTCTGTGGAGGAGCTGTGGCCACGCAATTAATGCAAGGAGACCGGCGGGTTCATCTCGAGACCCGCTTATGATGCGACACCGCCGGGAACGTAATTATCGGGCCAGCGCCCCGATAATTACGTTTCCGGCCTGACGCTATTCGCCGTCCTTGCTGTCGAGCACCTTCGGGATGCCAGGAGAGATCAAGCCCTCCGAGGAGCCTATGCGCCTCCTCTTTGTGCCCTGCCCTGCATGCCAGAAGCTTCAGCCTCGACCGGTGATCCGGCCAGGCGCCTCATCACCGGAGAGTCCGGCCGCACCGAGACCAGCTTCGCTTTCTGTTAGGTGGTCACCTTTGCCGGTGGCGGCCCCTCCACTGAAGCCCTTGCCGCGATCGGCCGCCGACGGGCCGTGCGGTGAGCCGGAATCTGCGATGCCCGGGCCCGCATCGTCCGGCGGCACAGATGCCGGGCCGAAGCGCGGCGGGCTCTCCGTTAGGCTCGCGCCAATCCCGGGGTGGTGTGCCGCCGCGCTGCCAGCGCCACCAAGCGGCCCGGTATCCCCGCCCGCCGCTCCCGAACCCTGGCGCAGTGTCGTTCCAACGCCGCCCGATAAATTGGCAGCGCCCTCGCCACCAAACTGTCCGCCAAGAATGCCTGACATTGGCATCTGCGGCGGCGAGGGCGGGTCTTGATTCACGCTGGAGGATGAGGCCGCAGCGCCAGGGCCATCCTCTTCCGCGGCGATCTCACGGCAGGCCTGTGCCCAATGGTCCTCTTGCCTACCCTCGGGCCGCCCCTCGCGCTCCCAGATTTCATGGGCGCGGCGGCGAATGCGTTCCTCGTCCGACATTGATGGCTCCCCAGTCCAGCAGCTCCGATATAACGCCTGGCGCCACCATCCGTCCCTTGCCAAATCCGGCAAGCACGGGAATGAGGAGGGTGCAAACAACCGCTCTCTCAGGCGCAAGCGGCACACGGATGTGCCGGCTGGAGCCGCTACTGGATGAGACGGGCTATTCGCCGTCGAGAAAGCTCCGCAATGCGCGCTGGTCCGCCGCCTTCTTCAGCTTCCTCAGCGTCTTGGCCTCGAGCTGGCGGATACGCTCGCGCGTCACATTAAAGGCCGGCCCCACCTCCTCCAGCGTGTGGCCGCGGTCCGTGCCGATGCCGAAGCGCATGCGGAGAATGCGCTCCTCGCGCGACGGATGGCTCGAGAGAACCTGCGCCATGGCTGCGCGCAGGTCCGCGCTTGCCGCCGGGTCGAAGGGCACCCTGGCATTCCGATCTTCGATCAGGGCACCCAGCCGCGCGTCCTCCTCCTCGCCGATCGGCGTGTCGAGGCTGATCGGATCACGGACGAGCCGCTGGACGGCCTGCATCTTGTCGAGTGGCATGCCGATGCGTGAGGCCAAATCCCCCGGTGTCGGCTCACGGCCGGGCTGCTGCGCAAAGTTACGGCTTATACCAACCGCCATGGTCACTGACTCGCATGTGATCCGCGGTTTGCGGCGGGCGTGATTCGCTGTCTCCCGGGGG
>NZ_JQKB01000137.1 GCF_000745835.1 Belnapia moabensis DSM 16746
CAAGGGCGGCACGTACAAGGCTCCGGCTGTGGCGGCGTAAGTCCGCCACGGCCGGCAGCCACCGAGGCGTAGGGCGAGCGCAAGGAGGTCATGGCGCAACAGTCGGTGAGACGGGGTCGGGAGAACCAGGTAGAGCCAACGTACCCCGAGTACGCCGGTCTGATGTGGACCCGATCCGCGAACTCCCATGCAGGCCGGCGGTCCATGGCCGCAAAAGAGGCCGGACAGATGGCAGCATCCGACTACGCGTCACGGCAATCCTGAAGTTTTCCCTTGCCCTGAAGGGGGCGTCCACAGATGGCTCTACAACGCGCAGCGGGGGCGGCCCTTCGGTACGGCTGCTGAGTTCACCTGCGTGCCGGCGGAGAATGTCATCGCCCTGCCGGAGGGCATATCCTTCGAGACCGGTGCGTGCCTCGGCATTCCGGCGATGACTGCGCATCGCTGCCTCTTCGCCGATGGACCGGTGCGGGGGCTGCGCGTCCTGGTCTCGGGCGGCGGCGGGGCGGTCGGCAATTACGCAGTGCAGCTCGCGCGCTGGGGCGGCGCGGCCTGGGTCGGCGCCACGGCGAGCGGCGGCTGGAAGAGCAAGGATGCGACGGCCGCCGGGGCGGATGCGGTCTTCGACTACCGGGCGCCGGATTGCGCCGCCCGCATCATGGCGGCGACGGGCGGCGTCGACCGCATCGTCGAGGTGGATGTGGGCGGCAATGTCGCGCTCTGGTCGGAGGTGGTGGCGCTGAACGGCAGCGTCATCGGCTATGCCAGCCGCGGCGGCCTCTCGCCAGCCATCCCCGTCTCCGCCGTGCTGATGCGGAAGAACGTCAACCTGCGTGGCGTGGTGCTGAACAGCGCGCCGGCCGCAGCACGGCGGCAGGCGATGGAAGAGATCAATGCCTGGCTGCTTGAGGCGCCGCGGCTGCATCGGATCGCCGCCACCTTCCCGCTCGCCGAGACGGCGGCCGCGCATGAGGCCGTGGAGTCCGGCACCAAGCGCGGCACGGTGGTGGTACTCCCTACCCGCTGAGCGTCAGCCCGCCATCGACCACGACCGTCTGCCCCGTCACCATGGCGGCCCCGGCGAGGAGGAAGAGCATCACCTCCGCCAGGTCGTCCGGCGTGCAGCGGCGCTTGAGCAAGGCCTTGTCGATGCTGCTGCTGCGCTGCTCGTTGGTCCACTCGATCATCCAAGCGCTGTCGACGGCACCGGGGGCGACGGCGTTGACGCGCACCTCGGGCGACAGGGCCCGGGCCAGGTTCTTCGTCAGGCTGATGACGCCGGCCTTGGTCGCGCCATAGGCCATGGAGGAGCCGGGCGAGTTCAGCCCGGCGATGGAGGCGGTGTTCACAACGGCGCCGCCGGCCGCCTTCAGCGCCGGTGCGGCAGCCTTGGTGCAGCGGAAGACGCCGACCAGGTTCACCTGCACCAGCACCTGCCAAAGCTCGTCGGTGATGCGGTCCAGTTCATGGCTGGCGACGCTGGTGCGGCTGCCGGGCGTGCCGGCATTGTTGGCGAGGAAGTCCAGCCTCCCGAGATCGGCGACGGCCTTTTCCACCATGCGCGGGCCGTCAGCCGCATCGCCGACATCGCCCGGGGCTGTGATGACGTCGAGTCCCTCGACACGCAGGCGCTCCACCTGCTCCGGCCCGCGCGGGTCATCGGCCAGATGGTTGAGCGCGACCCGCGCGCCGTTGCGGGCGAGCTGCGTCACGAGGGCGAGGCCGATGCCGGAGGCGGCGCCTGTGACAAGCGCCGTGCGGCCGGCGAGATCGTAGCGGATCATTCGCCGCGCTCCAGGCCGGCCATGGTGCCGATCTCGCGCATCGCCTGCTTCAGCGCGATGAGGCGGCGGTCGCGTGCCTCGAACAGAGCCGCCGGATCGCCCGGCCAGTCGTAATAGCCGGCGCCGGCGAGGACGCCGGTGCGGCCCTCCGCCACCAGCCGGTCGAGCGTCTCGCTACGTCCTCGCACCGGCGGCGGAGCGTAGCTCTTGTTGGCGAGGATCGCTTGGGACAGCGCGAGCCCGGTGAAATCCGCCTTGGCGAAGACGCCGAGGACGGGCAGGCGCAGCGCCAGGCCGTGGATGATGGCGGCATCGATCTCGGGCGCCGTCGCCACGCCCTCATCGAGCAGGTGCTGCACCTCTAGGCCGATCGCAGCCTGGATGCGGTTGGCGACGTAGCCGGGGACGAATTTCTTCAGCCCGAGCGGCTGCTTGCCCATGGCGCGCAGCATCCCCATCACGCCCTCGAAGACGGCGGGCTCGCAATGCGGGCCGGGGATGACATCGACGAGGTCGACCAGATAGGGCGGCGTGTACCAATGGGCGATTAGGGCACGGGGCTGCCGCGACTCCGGGATCAGCGGGAAGACGTCGAGATGGCTGGTGTTGCTGGCGATCACCGCCTCGGCAGGCGCCAGCGCGTCGAGCTGCGCGAAGAGAGTGCGCTTGGCCTCCGGCGTCTCGATGATCGCCTCGACGATCAGCTCGGCGCCATCCACAGCGGCGGCGAGATCGGCATGGCGGGTGACGTGCTGGGCCAGATGCGCCGAGGTCCAGTCCACCGGCGCCTCGCCGCCCTCGACCAGCGTGGCCAGCGCCTTCTCCATCAGCCCCTGCGCGCGGGCCAGCGTCCCCTCGTTGCTGTCGGTGAGGCGCACCTGATGCCCGCCAAGCGCAAAGACCAGCGCCAACGCATGCCCCATAGTCCCCGCACCGATGACCGCGACCCGAGCCATGGCTTCCCTCCCTGCCAAGTCCGAGCCGATACTGCCGCGAGAGTGGAGGAAACAGAATGGCCGATCTGCTGATCCAACAGGGGCAGGGCCCCGGCTTGCGCTACCAGGACCTGGAGAACGAGGCCGATGTCTGGCATTGGCTGGAGGCGCCGCCGGAGGCGAAGGGCGGTATCCCCTACGCTCTTATCGCTTCGCTTGGCGACGTGTCGCGGCCGGCGCCCTTCCTCTACACGGTCGAGCTCGACATCGCCGAGGCGGACCTGCCCGCGATCTTTGAGTGGTACGAGCAGGAGCACCTGCCGATGCTGACGAGCTGCCCCGGCTGCATCGGCGGCACGCGTTACCGGCGGCTGGACGGCGGCGCGCCCAACCTGCTCGCCGCCTACCGCTTCGAGCGGCCGGAAGCGAACCAGACCCCTGAGTGGATCGCGGCGCGCTCGACGCCCTGGACGGAGCGGGTGCGGCCGATGTTCCGCAGCTCGCGCCGCTTCACCCGGCGCCTGCTGGCGTGACGTAGCCGAGGGCGCGGTCGCGCGCCGCGGCTTCCGGCGCACGGCGCGCGGGGTCTCCGAAGCCGCCGCCGCCGGAGGTCTCGAGCCGGATGCGGTCGCCGCGCTGCAGCGGCACATTGTCGGATTTCGGCGGCATCGGGCTTTCCGCACCGTCGCGCGTCAGCACCAGCTTGCCGGTGCTCGCGGCCGCCCCGCCGCCGAGGCCGTAGGGCGCATGGACGAAGCGGTCCATATTCGCGGTGAAGAAGCAGCGCGGGCTGTCGACGCGCCACTCCCGCAGCAGGCCGAGGCCGCCGCGATGCTCGCCGGCCCCGCCGGAGTTCGGCAAGAGCAGGTAGCGGGTGATGGTCAACGGCGCCTGCGCCTCGATCATTTCAATCGGGATGTTGCTGTTGTTGTGCATGCCGGCCGAGAGGGCGTTGACGCCATCCTTCTTCGGATGCGCGCCGGTGCCGCCGATCTCAATCTCGACCAGCACCTCGCGCTTCTCGTCTTCCGCGACGGTCTGAAAAGTGCAGACATAGGAATTGCCGTAATAGGCGGCCGGGATGCGGTCCGGCACCGCCTGGTGCAGCGCGCCGAACATGGCATTCAGCAGCCGATGCGTAACGGCGATGCGGTGGACCACGGGTGCCGGCGCCCGTGCATTCACCACAGAACCTTCTGGTGCGATGGTGGTCACCGGGCGGTAGCAGCCGGCATTGGCTGCGAAGGGCTCGTCGGAGGCGCACATCACGGCGAACATCACCGCCGCGTTGCTGCTGGCGAGCGTCGCATTGGTCGGGCCCTGCACCTGGGGCGAGCAGCCGGAGAGGTCGACCGAGATGGCATCGCCCTTGATGGTCAGCGCGACATGCAGCCGGATCGGCTTGTCGAGGTCGATGCCGTCATCGTCGAGCCAGTCGGTGAACTCGTAGGTGCCGTCCGGCATGCGGGAGATGGCGGCGCGCATCGCCTGCTCGCTCATGTCAAGGATGCGACGCCCGGCCTCGATCATGCCCTCGGCACCGTAGCGTGTCGCCAACCGCCGCAGCGCCGTGGCACCCACTTCGAGCGAGGCGATCTGGCTCTGCAGGTCGCCGAGCAGCAGGTCGGGCTTGCGGATGTTCTGGCGGATCATCGCCCAGACGCCTTCGTTGCGGCGCCCGTTCTCGATCAGCTTGAGCGGCGGGATGCGCAGGCCTTCCTGGAAAATCTCGATCGCCTTCGCAGCATAACTGCCGGCGACGAGGCCGCCGACATCGATATGGTGGCAGAGCGTGCCGACGAAGGCGATGCGCCGCCCCTCATGGAAGACGGGCTTGAAGGCGCAGATGTCGGGCAGGTGCTGGCCGCCGCAATAGGGGTCGTTGGAGATGACGACATCCTCCGGCCCCCAGGCCGCCGCATCGACATAGCGGTCGAGGATCTCCCGCAGGAAATGCGACATGCTGTTGAGGTGGCTCGGGATGCGGGCCGACTGGGCGAGGTTGTTGCCCTCCGCATCGAAGACGGCCGTGGAGTAGTCGAGCAGCTCGCGGACGATGGTGCTGCGGCTGGTGCGCCAGACGGTCACGTCCATCTCGGCGGCAGCGGCGGTCAGCGCGTTGCGGATGACCTCGATCTCGATCGGTCCCAGCATCAGGCGTCGCTCCGGGCGATGAGGGCGCCGGCGGCGCCGAGCGTGGCGCTCCAACCGGAGCCGATCCAATGGGTGGCGAAGGGTTCCTCGACGATGGCGGGGCCGGTGATGCGCTCGCCGGGCTTCAGCGCCTCGCGGTCCCAGATCGGCAGGTCGTGCCAGGCGCCATCGGCGAACACGCGGCGGTTGCCCTTCAGCGAGGGACGCTCGGCCGGTGTCGGCTCCGCCGCATCCGGTTTCGGCAGGCGGCCGGTGGCGATGGCGCGGAGGGTGACGATCTCCACAGCCTCCTGCTCGTCGGCATAGCTGAAGCGCTGGCGGTGCATCGCATGGAAGCGGGCAAGCAGCGCGGCGAGGTCCGGCAGCTCAGGCCAGGGGATCAGCAGCTCGAAGGCCTGGCCATGATAGCGCATGTCGGCGGCGATGCCGATCTCGCGCCGCTCCGGCGGCACGCCGTCGCGGGCCAGGCCGGCCTCGGTTTCGGCCCTCAGCGCGGCGACGATCTCCTCAATGGCGGGAAGGCTGGCGGGAACCGCCGGCATCATGCGGGAGCGGGCAATGTCCTGCACGAGGTCCGAATAGAGGATTCCGTAGGCCGACAAGGTGCCGGGCTCGCGCGGGAAGATCACCTCGCGGATGCCCATCTCGGCGGCGACATCGGTCGCATGCAGGCCGCCGGCACCGCCGAAGGAGAGCAGGGCGAAGTCGCGCGGATCGAGCCCCTTCTCGAAGAGCGAGAGTCGCACCGCCGCGCCGAGATTGGCATTGGTGACGGTGAGCATCCCCTGCGCCGCCTGTTCCACGGAAAGGCCGAGCGGCGTGCCGACCCGCGCCGCGATAGCCTCGCGCGTCGCCGGCATGTCGAGCTTCATCATTCCGCCGAGAAAGTAGTCCGGGTCGAGTCGGCCTAGCGCGAGGTTGGCATCCGTCACCGTCGGCTCCGTCCCGCCGCGGCCATAGGCGACAGGGCCGGGGCGAGAGCCGGCGCTGCGCGGTCCGACCGTGAGGCGCCCGCCGCTGTCGACGCTGGCGATGGAGCCGCCGCCGGCGCCGATGGTGCGCATCTCGACCATCGGCAGGCGCACCGGCAGGCGGTCGATCTCGCCCTGGGTTACGACGGAGACGCGGCCGCCCTGCACCACGGAGACGTCGTAGCTGGTGCCGCCCATGTCGACGGCGACGAGGTTCGGCCGCGCCAGCAATTCGGCAATGCGGCCGGCGGCCAAAGCGCCGCCGGAGGGGCCGGAGAGCAGCAGCCGCGCCGGCTGCTCCGCCGCCTGGCGCAGGCTGCAGACGCCACCGTTGCTCTGGACGAGGAAGACGAGCGGGTGGAAGCCCCCCTCCCCCAGCCGCGCCTCCAGCCGGTCGAGATAGGCCTTCACCACCGGCATCAGCAGCGCGTTCAGCACGGTGGTGCTGCTGCGCTCGTATTCGCGGATCTCCGGGCTGATCTCGCTCGACAGCGAAACCGGCAGCCCTGGCCGCGCGGCGGCGATCAACGCCTTCAGCCGCTGCTCATGCGCCGGGTTGACGTAGCTGTGGAGCAGGCACACGGCCACTGCCTCGGCGCCGAGCGCATCGAGTTGCGCGAATAGTCCCGGCAGCGCCGCCTCATCGAGTGGCTGCTCGGCGGTGCCGTCGGCGCGCATGCGCTCGTGCACGCCGAGGCGGCAGTCGCGCTCGATCAGGCAGGGGAAGGGATCGAGGTCCAGCTTGTAGAGCTCACGCCGGACATGGCGGGTGATCTCCAACACGTCCTCGAAGCCAGCCGTCGTCAGCAGCACCCCGCGGGCGAGCTTCCGCTCCAGGACCGCGTTGGTGGCGATGGTCGTGCCGTGCAGCAGCAGCCCGACCTCGGGCAGGGAGAAGCTGAAACGTTCTGCCGCCTCGGTCACGCCGCGCAGCAGGCCGATGGACGGGTCCTCCGGCGTAGTCGGCGTCTTCCAGGCGCGCACGGCGCCGTCGCGGGCATCGAGGATCTGCAGGTCGGTGAAGGTGCCGCCGATATCGACGGCGATCCTGATCGGCTTTGCATCGCCTCGCGGCCGATTCACGTCCTCGCTCTCGCTCGGACGACCGGGCGCGCTCATCCCATCACCCGCGGCAGCCAGAGCGCGATATCGGGCCAGATCATCATCAGTACCACCGCCAGAAGATAGGCCCCGAGGAAGGGCATTACGCCCGCGAAGACATCGGTGACGGGCCCGGGCCGCGGCCGCATCCCCTGCAACACATACATCACCGTGCCGTCCGGCGGGCTGATCTGCGCGATTTCCACCAGCATCGTCACGATCACCCCGAACCAGATGGGATCGTAGCCGAGGGCCTGCACCACGGGGAAGATCACGGGTACCGTGGTGATGATCATGGAGAAGCCCTCCATGAAGGTGCCGAGCGCCAGGTAGAGCGCCAGGATCGACGCCATGATCGCCCAGGGCGGCAGCGGCAGCCCGCCGATGAAGCCCGCCAGCGCCTGCGGCACGTTGATCGTCGTCAGCAGGTAGTTCAGCAGATAGGCGCCGAAGATGATGAGGCCGAGCAGCGCGGTGTTGCGGGCGGTCGCCTCCGCGCTCGCGTTCAGCAGGCGGAAGGTCAGCTTGCCCTCGATGGCGGCGAAGGCAGCCGATCCGACGACGCCGAGCGCGGCGGCCTCGGTCGGCGTCGCATAGCCCGCATAGATGGAACCGAGCACCAGCAGCATCAGCAGCAGCGTCGGCACCAGATCGATCAGCGCCCGCAGCTTCAGCGCGAGCGGCAGGCGCTCCGGCTTGGGCAGCGGGTGGCGGAGGCCGTGGATGGTGATGATGAGGATGAAGAGGCCCGTCACCAGGATGCTCGGCAGCAGCGCCGCGATATAGAGGGCGCCGACAGAGGTCTCGGTAATCAGGCCATAGATGATGAAGGTGATGCCCGGAGGGATCAGGTTGCCGAGCGCCCCGCCGGCGGCGAGCGAGCCGAGCACCATCCGCTGGCTCTAGGCCGAGTTTTTGAAGTAGGGCAGCGCGACGGCTCTGTTGCACAAATGAGCTGACGGTTAGGGTTCCCCTTTCCCCGGACAGCCTCATCCTACGGCTTCGGTGACGGGTATTCCGAGCGCGGTGAAGCCGTTCAAGACGGCCACACGAACCTGGAACTCGGCGACCTGGCGGTCGAAGTCTCTTGCCGTCAGGCGTTGGCCCAAGAGTTTGATGCAGTGCATTTTGGTCTCTGCGCGGCTTCGGCGGTGATAGCCGCTCCATCGTCGCCAGATAGTCCGACCAAAGCGCCGCGATGCACGGAGGGCTTCATTTCGTGCGATCGCCCCGGCGCCATCGGCCTTCCAGGGTTTGGCGTTCTTTCGGGGCGGTATG
>NZ_JQKB01000138.1 GCF_000745835.1 Belnapia moabensis DSM 16746
CGCACCACGCCCGCGCTGTTCGCCCTGTTCTCACTCGTGACGCTGTGGGCCAACCAACTCGCCGCCGAGCGTGGACCGCTGGTCGAGTGTGTGCGCTGGTACCGCAAGTCGCTACCAACCTTCAGCGACGCTCTCGTGCTGGTGCGCCGCGAGCTCTGGCGCGCGCAGTTTTCTGCTACCTCGCCGCTGGCCGGGACAGCACAGAATGTCTCAGCCGATCTCATCGAGCGATTGCTGCTCATCGTCTGCCGCCCGCCATGATGGCACGCGAGCGTCACGGCACGTGCAAAGCCAAGCTAAGAATGCTGCTCAAACAAATCGCGCAGGATTTTTTCCTTGCGCGATTCTGCGATTGGCACCCTTGGGGTAACTGGCTTCCTAATCTGGTGCGCTCCAGGGCAGGCCAACCCAACCTTACTGCCAGATAAACCGGCGTATCAGCACTTTCCGGTGTGTTCTTGGGTATGCCGCCGTAGCGTTCGCATGATGCTCTTGATCTGCTTACGTCGATCGGCGTCGTCCGCGGTCTCCCGGAGTTGTTGCTCAACACCGGAGAGATCGAGGCCGAGCCGCTTCAGCTTGGCGCCAAACTTGAAGAACGCCACATTACGCAGACCCACGCCCTTCGGCGTGGCTAGGTATGACTGCCTTGCCTCATCCACCTGCTCAACGACATTATCGTTTGAGGCCAGTTGAGCGCGAACATTCTGCAACTTGCCGCTAGCGCTGGAGGCTCGCTGGGGAAGAAGCGTAGGCGCCGGCAAACTCGGCAGCACGATAGGTTCCGGCTCGTCGAAGAGACCCGACACCGTTGGTCGTGCGATCCACGTCTGCGGGTCCAACTCTTCGCCCGGGTATTCAACGAAGAAGATCTCTGCACCGGCTCGCTTGCATGGCAGAAAGAACAGGCTGGATGCCGTGAGCTTCGACATATCGAAGCCATGATGCCTACCTTTGCCGGATTTCGCATCGTGGTAGCCGGCCTGGGCAAGCTGATCAAAGATCATGTGCTTGATTGCCGCGTCAGCCTCCACCGACATGGGCTGACTGGCCGGGATGAAGACACGGTAGCGATCGCCACCGCTGTACGTCGAAAAGCAGGCCATCCAAAGCCCAGGAAAGATGTCATGCAGCGCCTCGGGGCTGAGGTCTCCGCCATCATTGTCGAGCCAGATGCCGTAGACCTGAGCGACGTTCCCCAGACCACGGCTGGTCTCGCCACCCTTGTTCGTGTCGAACAAGGCCGGGCTGATGAGAACATTCTGCTGCTTGTCGTTGATCTCCGTGTTGAGGGCGCAGCGGAGCTCCCGCATTAGCACCTCATTCGATGTCACCTCATGGTGGAGGACATCGCGGCTGAAGATGCTAGGGATAACGGAAACGCAGTTCCGAGCCTCGTCATGTAGCGCCATCAGCTCAGTGAGGATGCGGGCCTGCTTACGCTCGGCGCGCTTCCTCGCGGCCTCATCCCTCCATTTACGTGGGCGCCCTATATCCCCACTTTTAGTCCGAGGCGTTGAAGCTTTGCGAACGGCCGCACCTGGGAAATGAGAGGCAAGGTAATCTGCAGCCATCCGGTCCATAACCACAATATGCTTGGGGTTGGTGCTGGTATGGTCGCGCAGGCTGGTGCGCATCACCGCCTGGTATACAGACTGCAGGTAATGCGCGCGATCGAGTTCATCCCGGCTGACGTCCATGGCTTCCAGGCACTTGTACCTGTCACCCGTGAACTTGAGCGCACTGAGGAACACGCAGTTGTGGATGTCGGCATATGTGTTCAGCCCGTGGCAGACTGAGGAGACCTGAGTCCCACCTGGCAGGTCCACCCTGACCTCGTGCTGGCAGTCCAGATTGGCGACGTAGATGAATTTCTTGCCGGCCATAGTGGCACTAGCGTACTGGACCGATGCTTCCAGCAGGGTGCGTCCATCGGGGAGCTTGTCGTCGCGGAACCGCTTGCTCCAGTTGTGCTCCCATAGGTACTCGATGGTCAGCAAGGAACCATTGGTATGGCTACCGTACCGCAGCCGTGGCTGTATCACCGGGTGAGGCTGGAAGTTCACGCCATAGCTGCGCCACACCATGGCGAGCACGCTCTCATGGAACATCGCGCCCATCACCGTCACTGATGCGAAGCCGCCGAGAAGGCTGGGCAGCATGAGACCGAATAGCTTGAGGGAGTTCTGCTCCATCGTAGCTTCGCCGCGGGTGATCCTCCCGAAGCTGGCGGTATTAGCAAACACCGTCCAGTTGGGGTCGAGTATTCGGCCGGCGGCCGCAGCGAAGACCTCTTCCGCCTCATCGTCCAGCTCGTTGTCCGCAATGGCCCGCAATGCCGGCCTTGCGTCCTCGCGCACTTCGACACGGCCATAGGCATGGTTGCGGTCGTGTAGCTCGAGATGTCGGGTCAAAGTGACATGGCTGACGGGGACGCGCCGGGACAGATCCTCGACGACGTTCGGGATCTCGTCGATGATGATGTGCCAGCCACCCGGATTGTGCCAGTACGGCAGGCTCAGGAATGCAGCGTGGGTTAGGAAGAGGATCTCGCCTTCGGGAAAAGGCCGGTTGAGGTGGTTGATCAGAGCCGTGCGCACCTGCATTGGGTGGGTACCGCTATCGATACGCCTGACCATGACGTCTGGTGCCGCCCGAACCGCCTGATTGTAGCTCTGTTGGATGAGATGTTTTGATGGCTGGACAATGGCGATTTTGTCGCCCTTTCTGGCGCACTCGATTGCGTATTCGATGGCAGTGTGGGTCTTGCCCGCGCCCGCTAGGGCGTCGACGGAGTTGATGAGCATTGTGGTGCTTTCTTGTTCTTAATTCCTTGGATCTCCCCGCGCTTGGCGACGCGTTCACTCGGCAAGTGATTGTGAGAGGAGCCAAAACAAGAAAGCTCACCGCCAAGTGAAAAAGGAACAAAGCCCCTCCCACACAGGTATTTATCCCAGCAAATCCGAGCTCAGCCCCGTTCTGTCATGCAGTAAAATGTTGGCTGGTATGCTCTTATATAAGCCTTGCTTTATCAAGGCAGCTTAGTTTATTGGCGAGATTACGGCGTACGAAAACACTATAATGCTTTAAGTATTTCCGTACGCAGCGTGCTGCGGTACTGGCAATAAGAGCTGGCCCAAAGCCAGCTCGCGCGCTGGTACCCTCGCATCAGCCTCAATATTCACCGGGCAGCAGCATGATCCAGAGCTCGCCCTCCTGCACCAACCAGAGCGTGACTTCCGGCAGCGGGAAGTCGGTCCAAGGGATCTCTTGCTGTGTGACTGGCAGCTTGGAGTTGCCGTCGGTCATCGTGGCAACTGCGCTGCGGGTAGTGGCGTCGACGGTCAGGGTCCAGACTTGGAAGGGCTCAAATCGTACCCTTGGGTCGACCTGATGGGAGACGATCAGGTCGGTGAGGCAGTGAGTCCGAGCTTGCTCGGCAAGCAACACGACACCTTTTGACATTAGAACACGGCGGGTCAGGCCATGGCGGGTGAGCGTGTCAGAGCCAGTGAAGCCTGCAAGCGCGCGGAGCAGTTCTTCTGGAGTCATGAGGCCGCCCTCCTTTGCGGCCCACTCCATCAATACCCTTCGCGCCCCTGCGTCATTCAGAATTTGTAGCCCATTGCGCTGGTGCGTTCCCAGTCCGGCATGTGGTGTAAGTACCCAATGCACAGGGAAACGGTGCGGACTGATGGCCGTACCTCGCCATACCAAAAGGTGGTGATTGCAAGCATCGTTATCACCGCCCTGAAATCCAATCACGCCGAGCCGTGAAATCTGGCAACTTGGAACAGCGCGTCATCGATCTCCACGCGAACTCCGTCGTGAAACCAACTTTGCAGGCCGGGAGGTCCATGCAGTGCCACCGCCACATACCGGTCGACTCTAACCCTCTCCAACTTAACATCAGCGTCGCGGCATTCCTCGATCACCGCCCGGACGAGGTGAGCGGCACTGTCCGGAGACTGATGCCAAAGCTTCACAGGTAGAGGCTCTGGTTCCTCCGCGCGGAGTGCGCAGGTGATCTGAAAGGCGAGTTCCTGCAGCTCAACCATGGCGAAGCGAGCCTCCGAGTACGCATCCTCGTCCGACATCAGAACCAATGCGCCAACGTGTTCCCAGTCGCTGCCAGGTGGAAGTGTCAGAGGCTACCGTCCGTATATGCGATCCAGCACGCCAGCAACCTCCACAAGTCGCTCTGCCGCCGTGTCGAAGCGGTATCCAGTGGCGAGGCGCCTAGCCCAGTCCGCTGCTGCGCGTCCGCCCCACTCGTCGGGCGGCTCGGTCAGCCCTTCGCGCGCGGTAGCACGGTATCGCTCTGCGACGAAGTCATAGAAGGAGCCATTCACATTGCGCAGCGCCGCTCCGCCCTCCGTTCCGAAAAAGGAGGCAGAGATGACGGCGTCGCATCCCGCGTGAAGACGCCAGGAGCAGGCGAGCCGCACAGCGGCGCCGGTGGACAGCTCCAGTGTCGCCACGGCATAGTCCTCAACCCGGTCAGGCTGGATGCCAAGCGGCTCGCCATCCCCAAATAATTTGCTTGAGACATGGCTGACGCTGGGGAAGTCCAGCGTCCATAGCGCGAGGTCGACCAGGTGAACACCGAGGTCCATGACGCAGCCGCCACCCGAGAGCGCAGGATCATAGAACCAGTCCTTGTCGGGGCCGTATGCGTTATGGAAGACGAGGTCGACCGCATAGATGCGCCCCAGCTCTCCGGACTGAACAACCTCGCGGATGCGCTGCATCCCTTCCGTGAAGCGATAGGAGAGATCCACAGCCAGCAGGCGGTCTGCCTTGCGGGCCGCACTGACTACGGCTCGTACTTCCGCCGCGGTCCGGCCAAGTGGCTTCTGGCAGAACACTGCGGCGCCGCGCTCAAGCGCCCGGATGGATTGCTCCGCATGCAACGCGCTCGGTGTGGCAATCACAATCCCATCCACCTGCTCGTCCAGTAGGTCATCCAGTGTCGCAACTAGCTTCACTTCAGGAGCTAACCGGCGGGCCTCCTCAGCCATCTCGGGCGAGGGATCGGCCACTGCCGCAACTTCGATCGCGTTTGTCTCGAGGATAGCCTTCATCCGGTGGCGACCAATCCAGCCGACGCCGAGAAAGCCGAGGCGCGGGCGCGCGAGGGCTGGTCGATCCGGTGCTGTGCTGGTCAGGATCTGCGGCATCAGGGAGTCACCAACGCTTTAAGAAAGCCGTCCGGTCTGTCGCGGGTGGCGTCGAGAGCTTCCCCCAATCGTTCTAGCGGGAAGCGGTGCGTGTAGAGCGGCGATGGGTCGAGCCGGCCGGACGCGACCGCGTCTACCGCTTCGCGGATACCTTGCGCATAGACCGTCGGGTCGCGTTCGTGCGCATTGATCACGTCGAGGCCGCGCCAATTCCAGAGCCACATGTTGACTTGCCGCGGTCCGTCCTGGTGGTAGCCGGCCACAATGAGACGCCCGCGTTCCCGCGTCAGCTCTGCGGCTAGGTCGAGCGGCCATTGCTTGCCAACGGCCTCAATAGTGCGGTCGCAGAAGCCGCCGCCGGTCAGCTTCTTCACCTGTCCGATGATTGCGTGGTGGTCTTCCATCGGGATGGTCTCGGCCGCGCCCATTTGCCTGGCCAGGTCGAGCGAGAAGGGACGCCGCGAGATGGCGATCACCCGCGCCCCGGCATTGGTGGCCAGTCGGGTGAGGATGGCGCCGAGGAAGCCTATGCCGACGATAGCGACCGTTTGCCCCGCCTCGATCTGGCTTCGTCGGAAGATATTCATCGCACAGCCAAGGGGCTCGCCGGGGAAGGGGGATGCAGCCACTGAGCGCGGAAGGGGTATCACTGCCTCTGCGTCGGCCAGGTCGTACTCGGCATAGCTGTTGTAGGAGAGGGCGGCCACTCGGTCCCCAACCGACAGTCCCTCCACAGCCTCCCCGACGGCGTCCACCACGCCCCAGCCCTCATGCCCGAGCGAGCCAGGCTCGGTGGGAAACTGCATCCACTCCGGTCCGGCCCAGGGGGTGAGATTGGACGCGCACACGCCGCACCCTTCCAGTCGGATGCGAACCTGCCCTGGCCTTGGCTGCGGGATGACGATCTCCTCCACCCGCACCTGCCCTGGGCCGATCAGGACCGCGGCCCGCATCATTTTCGCGCCGTCCATTCCACTCACCTCCTGCTCCAACCCAAACTCACAAGAATCTTTCCCCGCGCAACGTAGGCCGCCGCCGGGGGCGTTCAGCAACGCTGCAGCATCTCCTACCGAGGCGCGGGAAACCTGAACACTGCTGAGCGCCTGCTGCCCAGCCCAACTCTCCATCAGCATTTTACGGCAGGCGGGCTCTCACCGCGTCGAGGGCGTCGCGCCCACCTGTGGCATCGATGCGACGGAATTTTGCCTCTGCGAACTCGAATGCGCCGAAGGCGGCAAGGCCGAATGCCACCAGTCCGAAAAGTACCCGGCCGAAGGGTTGCTCCTGCAAGGCCAGTAGCGCACCGCCAAGGCCGTGCGCCTCGCTTGGGTCAGACTGGTAAGCGGCGAGCATGAGGAAGCCACCGATGGTGAGGAAAACAACCGCACGGGCCGCGTACCCCAGCCGGCCGAGCGGCATTACCCAGGTTGCCGCACTTCCATCGCAGGTCAGGTGGCGCGCGAAAGAGCCGGACCATGCTTTGTACGCCATGCCAAGGCCGGCGCCTACGATCGCCGCGCCGACCGCGCCAACAAGCCAGCGGCCAAAGGGCTGTGCGAGAAGCCATCTGGTCCAGTCGCGGGCAGATTGCTCCTCCCCGGACCCACTGCCCGAGCCAATGATCAGACCCGCCGCGAACACGCCCAGGCCAGCATAGACGACCGCAGAAATTATCTGCCCAAGACGGACAACCACAGCGCGCGGGGAATGGCCGAGCCGATCAGCGTCAAAGAGCGCTTGGATGCTGCGCCAGAGGGCAAAGCCGAACAGGCCGAGCGCTACAACGGCGAGGAGAAGACTACCCATAGGCTGGAAGAGGAGCGCCTGAAGGGCGCCCTTCGAACCAGCGGTTCCACCGCCCCGCCCAAATGCCGCGAGCAGCGCCAGAAGGCCGATCAGTAGGTTCACGGCGCCCCGAGCCCCGTAGCCGAGGCGGGCGAACAGCTCCAGACGGCTGCGGTTGGTTACCATTGTCCATCCTAATCCATCATGCATCGGCCGAACCGAAACGGGAGTGCTCTGGTTCAGTTCCGCCTTGTCAATGGCTACTGGGATGAAGCGGGCGAAGCAGACGGCGCGGTAGCGGTTCTTGCCTCGAGCAATCGATGAGGATCAGGGCATGCCTGCTACCATACTCTGGGCGCTCCATGCAGCGAGGCTGCTCGGTGAGGGGGATGTGCCGGCATCGGCGAAGGAAGCCATCGCCGAGCCTTGATCGAGATGTCGCAATAGGGCTTGCCCGCGCGCGACCCGCCGGAACGTCGCGCACACTCTTCGGTCGCCCCTCCGCGACACCGGCCGCATCGTGTCCGAGAACCGCACGCGATACGAGAGAGGGGACACATGCACGTCGGCTACGCGAGGACCAGCACCTTCGAACAGCAGGCCGGGCTCGACGCCCAGCTGCGCCAACTGCAGGAACACAGCTGCGAGCGCATCTACAGCGAGCAGGTCAGCGGCGTCGGCAAACGCGAGAAGCTGCAGGAATGCCTACGCTTCGTGCGGGAAGACGACGTGCTCTTTGTATGCAAGCCCGACCGACTTGCACGATCGGCAGCCGATTTGCTCCGAATTGTGGAGGATCTGTCCCAGCGGAACGTTGGGTTGGTTATTGATGCGGCCCTCATTGTCTTGATCTGATTGACTGGGGATCCAAGTTCGCGGGCATGAGGCACGTGGACATGCGCAAGCTGCCCGCGGCGGCTCAGGAAGAGCGCCGGCGGCAGGTGGTCGGGCTTCGTCAGCGCGGCCTGACCTTTCGGGAGATTGCCGAGCAGGTCGGGCTGAGCCGGACCGGGGTGATCAACATCTGCCAGCGCTTTGCAGCTGAGGGCGCGAAAGGGCTGGTCGGCAAGCCGCGCGGCCGCAAACCCGACGAACAGCGCCTGCTGGATACGGCCCAGGAAGCTGAGGTGCAGACGCTGATCCGCCGTCACACGCCGGACGAGCTGGGCTTG
>NZ_JQKB01000139.1 GCF_000745835.1 Belnapia moabensis DSM 16746
GAGGTGATCAGCCATGCGGTCTGGCTGTACTTCCGCTTTCCGCTTAGCCTTCGCATGATCGAGGAGATGCTGGCGGCACGCGGCATCGTGGTTAGCCACGAGACTATCCGGCAGTGGGCGCTCAAGTTCGGCCAGGAGCTCGCCAACCAGATCCGGCGGCGGCTGCCCCGCGCTGGCGACAAATGGCACCTCGACGAAGTCGTCATCAAGATTGCCGGGGTGAAGCACTGGCTCTGGCGTGCCGTCGATCAGACCGGGATGGTGCTCGACGTCCTGATCCAGAGCTGGCGCGACAAGCGTGCGGCAAAGCGCCTGCTGCGCAAGCTGCTGAAGCGGCAGTGCCGGGCGCCCTGCGTCATGATCACTGACAAACTCCCGAGTTACGGGGCGGCCAAGCGGGAGGTGATGCCCGCTGTCGAGCACCGCCAGCACAAAGGCCTCAACAACCGGGCCGAGAATTCACACCAGCCAACGCGACAACGAGAGCGGCAGATGAAGCGCTTCAAGTCAGCGCGGCAGGCACAGCGTTTTCTTTCTGCCCATGACCAGATCGCCAACCTCTTCCATCTGCGCCGCGACCACGTCACCGCCAGCGAGTATCGCGCCGCAAGGCTGCGCGCGTTCCAAATGTGAGCCGACATCAGTGGGGTCGCTGCGGCGGCGTGACTGTCGATCGGTCGCTGCCGCGACCGGGCAACTTGCTTCACCCAAGGCCAACAACTTGACGGTGCCCGCCATGCATCCCCGGCCGGGTTGAGGGCCGCCGCCGTGTCGGCCAGCAGCCGCAGCTGCGGCATGCCGCCGCAAAAATCCCAGGTCGCCGCCGCGACGAGGCCCCCGGGCCGGGTAACACGGCGCATCTCCCGCAGCGCCGCTCCGGCATCGGGCAGGAACATCAGAACGAGGCTGGACAGCACCTGGTCGAAGCGCCCGTTTGGAAAAGGCAGGGCGCAAGCGTCGCCGTGCTCGAACCCCACGCGTCCGGGGGCCGGGTTCGCCGCACGCGCGTGCGCCAGCAGTGGGGCCGCGATATCGCAACCCGTGATGCGGGCCACCGGGTGCCGTGCCGCCAGGGCGAAGGTCAGGCTGCCAGTGCCGCAGCCCAGGTCCAGGATCTCCGCCCCGTCCGGCAGCGCCTCGTCACCAACGAAGTCGAGCAGCAGCGGGGCCAGCCGCCGGCTCCAGCACCCCATGTTGCGTTCGTAGACCTCGGCGCCGGCGCCGCCGAAGGCAGGGAGCGTTGCGGTCGCCTCGGCCATGAACGGCCCTCCTTGCCTGGCTCAGTCGGCGGTGATGCCGGCCTCGCGGATGACACGGCTCCACTTCGTTCGTTCCTGCGCCAATCGGGCAGCGAAGGCTTCGCTGCCGCGGAACGCCGGCATCAGCCCCTGCTCCGTGTAGAAGCGATCCAGTTCGCCCGCGCGCAGGGCGTCCGCGACTGTGGCTTCAAGCCGCGCGACGGCAGCGGGCTGCGTTGCCGCGGCGACGTAGAGGCCGACGATGCCGGCCACCTCGAAGCCGGCGGGACCGCCTGCCTCCGCCACCGTCGGCAGGGCCGGGAGGGACGGGGCACGACTTGCCGCAGTGACGGCAAGCGCCCGCAGGCGCCCCGCCTCCACGGAACTCTTCAGCACGATGTAGGGCGCAATCATCAGCTGGATGCGGCCGCCCAGCAGGTCCTGCAAGGCCGGTCCGGAGCCGCGATAGGGCACGTGCAGGATGTCGAGCCCCATCTCCCGCTTCAGCAATTCCAGCGCCAAGTGGCTCGGATCGCCGTTCCCTGCCGATCCCATGACGAGCCGGCCCGGCTGCGCCCGGGCTAGGGCGACGAGCCCGGCGAAGTCCGTGACGGGCAGGTCCGACCGCACGGTGACGGTCAGCACGGGCTGCACGATGCTGGCCACCGGCCGCAGGTCGCGCGCCGGGTCGACGGACAGGTCGCTGCGCAGCAGCGGCGTGATCACGGTCTGCCCGGAGGTGCCCATCAGCACCGTGCGGCCGTCCGGCGCCGCATGCGCCGCGGCCTCCGTCGCCAACGCGCCGTTCGCGCCGGGGCGGTTCTCAACGACCACGGGCTGGCCGAGCCGCTCGGACAGCTTCTGCGCCAGGGGGCGTGCCATGAGGTCGAGCGCGCTGCCGGCAGTGAAGCCGACGAGGAGACGGATCGGGCTGCCGGGCGAGAGGCCCTGCTGGCCGGCGGCCGGGAAACCAGCCAGCGACAGGATGATTACGAACCACACCGTGTAATACACGTGCCGCATGCTCGTTTCCTCCCCGGCCGGTTGGCCTTCGAGCAAGGTTAGGGCGACAACATGATCCCAGAAAATGGAAGTGAGCCGACAGGTGGTGGATGGCCCGCTTTGGGTTTACGCCCTGTTCGTAGGCAACACGTTTGTAGGTCTGCTTGGCGTCGAACCCTGCTGCTTGGCCCATCAACGACGAAGATCTGCTTCCGTCCGTCCGGTCATCCAAAGCCGCCGGTCTTCTTCCGGCCAACCCTCGCCGTTCAGCAATGCGCTCACAGGCGTCATTTCTCCAGCCCAAGCTTCCTCGTTGAACTGGACATTTACCAACGGGCGTTCCGGCTCGTCTGGGCAGGGTGTGGGCCGCAGTAGGCCGCACCGAGCATGGGCGACACGTTTTCTCCCAAGTGGGTTATTGCTTGAAGGCGCCATGATGAGGTCCGGGCGCGCCGCTGGCCACCCTCGGGCAGGGCTATGTTACCGGTGACCTGCCGCGGCTGCTTCGCCCGTGATCCAGTTTAGGAAGGCGCGCGCGCTGGGCCGCATGGCGGCTTCGGTCGGGCAGACGGCGTAATAGCCGCGCCCGCGTTGCAGCACGGTATCGGAGATCTGCTCCAGCCTCTGTGCCGCGATATCCGCGGCGAGGTAGCGCCGTTGCGTGAGCCCGATGCCGAGCCCATCGGCAGCCGCCTGCCAGACGAGGGCGAGGTCGTCGAATTCGAGCTTGCGCTGCGGCCGCCCCTCGATTCCGGCGGTGCGCAGCCAATCCGCCCAGTCCTGTGGGCGGCGCTGATGGATGATGAGGGTTTCCCGCAGGATCGCCTCCGGCCCGCCGGCGGACAGCCGGTCCCGCGTGCCGGGCGGGCCGAAGGCGACCAGTTCGTCCTCGAACAGCCGGGTCGCGGCGAGGCCAGGCCAGCGGCCATGGCCGTAGCGCACCGTGACATCCACCCGGTCCCGCTCGAAATCTACCGGGTCATAGCCGGATGACAGCGCCAACTCGATCTCCGGATGGCGCGCATGGAAGGAGGACAGGCGCGGGATCAGCCAGCGCACCAGGAAGGTGGTGTAGGCATGAACCGCCAGGCGCACCCGCCCGGGCGTGGCGCGCAGCGCATCGGTGGCCTCCGCGATCTGGCCGAAGGCTTCGGCAACGGATTGGGCATAGCGCCGGCCCGGCTGTGTAAGGCGAAGCACGCCGCCCTCCCGCTCGAACAGGGAGACCTGGAGGAAATCCTCGAGATTCCGCACATGCCGTCCCACTGCGGTAGGCGTGACCAACAGGTCCTCCGCGGCACGGGTCAGCGAGCCGTGCCGCGCCACGGATTCGAAGGCCTTCAACGCGTTCAGTGGCGGCAAGCGGCGCATGGGCCCTCCCGGCCCGCAGTTTAGATCGGGGGAATGCTGCGGAAAAGTCGATGGCAGGAGCGCCGGCCGCGGGGCAGGCTGGCGGCGAGGAAACGGTCGGGACAGGACGGTATGGAGTTCAGGATCGGCCCCGAGCAGCGCGAGATGGTCGCCTCGGTGCGTGCGCTCGCGCAGGGGGAATTCCGGCGCGACGCCCCGAAATGGATGGACGGCACCTTCCCCTGGCCAAACATGAGGAAGCTCGCCGGGTTGGGCGTTCTCGGCATGTCGGTACCGGAAGAGTATGGCGGCCTCGGCCTGTCGATCCTCGACAGCGCCCTTATCCTCGAGGAGATCGCCAAGGTCGACTACGTCACCGCAATGGCGGTGCTCGGCGAGGCCGGCGTGCAGACCCGTGTTATCTCCCATTACGCGCCGAAGGCGATCAAGGAACGCATCCTGCCGCAGGTGGTCTCTGGCGACTGCATCCTATCGATCTGCATGACCGAGCCGCATGCCGGGACGGATGTCGCCAACTACCGGACCAACACTATCCGCCGCGGCAACCACCTGGTGTTAAACGGGACCAAGACGCTGATCTCCCGCGCCGAGGAGGCGGGGATGTTCGTCGTCTTCACCCGGGTGGAGGGGCAGCCGGGTCGGGAGGGCATCGGCTGCGTCCTGGTGGAACGGGGCACGCCCGGCCTTGCCGTCACCGGCACCTACCACACCATGGGGGGCGAGAACCTGCACGAGGTGCAGTTCGAGAATTGCGAGCTGCCGCCCGAGAACCTAGTGATCGAGGAGGACGGCTTCCGCAAGCTGCTCACGGCCTTCAACACGCAGCGCTGCCTCAACCCCAGCATCTCGCTCGGCCTAGCGGAAGGCGCCTTCGACGAGGCCGTGTCCTATGTGCGAGAGCGGACGCTATTCGGCAAGCCGATTGCCGACAACCAGGGTATCCGCTGGAAATTCGCCGATATGTTGAAGGATATCGAGGCGGGGCGCGGCCTGCTCTACCGCGCCTGCCTGACCGCCAATCCCTTCCCCGATCCCTTCATGGCGGCGACTGCCAAGGTCTTCTGCAACGAGATGTCGATCCGTGTCACCGGCGAGGCACTGCAGGTGCATGGCGGCTACGGCTTCACGGATGAATACCCGGTCTCCCGCCTCTATCGCGGGGCGCGCTACGGCTCGCTCGGCGGCGGCTCCTCGGAATCGCTGCGGGACCTGGTCGGCAAGCGCATCCTCGACGGCACCATGGGCCCGGAGGGCATCATGGGCCTGAAGACCTACTGAGGAGCGGCCCATGCTGCTGGTTGAGGCTGATGGAAAGTCGCTGTTGGCGCGGCACGGCATCCGGGTGCCAGCGGCGGCGCTGGTGCGGCAGGCAGAGGGCTTCTGCCCGGAGGGGCCCGGCCCCTGGGTGGTCAAGGCGCAGGTGCCGGTCGGTGGCCGCGGCAAGGCGGGCGGCATCGCCTTCTGCCGGGATGCTGAGGCGGTGACGGAAGCGCTGCGACGTCTGCTAGGCGGCACGCTGCGCGGCCATCCGGTGACGATGTGCCTGGTGGAGCAGGCCGTCGCGGGGGCGGAGGAGCACTACCTGTCGCTGCTGGTGGATCCCGTCAGCTACGGTGTCCGCATCGCCTGGACGCGCGCCGGCGGCATCGAGGTGGAAAAAGCAGGTGAGATCGCCAGCCGCCTTGCCCCTCCGGAGGAAGGCGCGATCCTGGTCGCAGCCGAGGAGTTGCTGGCCGAGGCTCCGCCAAGGGACCGCGTAGCGCTGCGCGAGGCCACCGTAAGCTTGGTCCGGGCGCTGCTGCGGGACGGGCTGCTGTTGGCGGAGGTGAACCCGCTCTTCCTCGGGCCGGATGGCGCTGTTGCGGGCGATGCGAAGGTGGTGCTGGACCTGAACCTGGCCGAGACGCGCGCGGACCTGCGCGACCTCGTCCTCGCCCGGCCCGACGCCTATCCGGACGCGGTCCGCAAGCTGGAGGAGGGGTTCGACTATGTCGAAATCGACCCCGAGGGCGAGGTCGGGCTGGTCACCACCGGCGCCGGCCTGTCGATGGTGGTGGTAGACGAGATGCAGGCGGCCGGGCTGAAGCCACTGAATTTCTGCGATCTGCGCACGGGCCAGCTTCGCGGCGACCCGGCCCGACTGGTGCGCGTGCTGGGCTGGATCGCCGAGCGCCCGCAGGTGCGCGTCGTGCTGGTCAATATCTTCGCCGGAATCACCGATCTCGGCGAGTTCGGCCGGCTGCTCTCGGACGCGCTCGACCGGACCGGGCTGCGGCTGCCGGTGGTGGCGCGGCTGGTCGGCAACGGGGCAGCGGCCGGGCGGGCGGAGCTGGAGCGGCGCCATCCGGCAGTCGCGGTTGTGGACAGCCTGCCCGAGGCCCTGACCCGTATTGCGGCGTTGCGCGCATCATGATCGCCAGCCTTTCCGCCCGGACGCCCGTCCTCGTGCTGGGGCTGACCGGCCGCATGGGCCGCGCCCATGCCGCGCATATGCGCCGCTACGGCACGAATATCGTCGGCGGCACCGCCCTCCGCGCCGATGCGCCAGCCGAGCAGGATGGCATCCCGGTCTTCGCCGATATTGCAGCCGCGGTGGCGGGAACGGGGGCACAGGCCGCCATCGCCATGGTGCCGCCGGCCGGCATGCGGGCCGCGGCGGAAGCCGCCTTCGCCGCCGGCATCCGCCTGCTGGTGACCATCGCAGAGGGCGTGCCGGTGCATGACTCGATCGCCATCGGCCGGGCGGCGCGTGCCGCGGGCGCGACCTGGGTCGGCCCCTCCACCCCCGGCCTCGCCCTGCCCGGGCGGATGAAGATCGGGTTCCTGCCCGATGTTTCGCTCCGCCCCGGCGATGTGGCGCTGATGAGCAAGAGCGGCACCCTGTCCTATGAGGTCGGCTACCGCATGGCGCAGCGAGGCCTCGGGCAGAGCCTCTGGATCGGCGTTGGCGGTGACCCGGTGAAGGGGGTTCGCTTCGCAGACCTGTTGCCCGTCTTCCTGGCCGATCCCGCCACCCGCGCGATCGTCCTGGTGGGCGAGGTCGGTGGGGCGGAGGAGGAGGAATTCGCCGCGGCCCTCGCTGCCACGCCGAGCGCCAAGCCCGTCTTCGCCATCATTGCGGGGCGGGAGGCGAAGGAAGGTGTGTCCATGGGCCATGCCGGCGCGCTCACCTGGGGCGAGTTCGGCACACATGCCGCGAAGCAGGCCAGGCTAACCGCCGCCGGCGTACGCTGCTGCGCGACCGTAGAGGCGCTGGTGGAGGCACTGGCCGCGGGTTGAGGGTACAACGGGGAGGACAAGGCATGAGCGGCCGCGAGACAGGATGCCCCTCGGGCCCCGCAGTGACGCGCCGCGCGGCGCTAGTCCTTTCTGTCCTAGCGGCGCCCGCGCCGGCCCAGCCCGCCTGGCCGCAGCGGCCGGTGCGGATCGTCGTGCCCTTCGCACCGGGCGCTAGGGCGTGGGTGCGCTGGGATACACGATCCAGCGCCCCACCGAGGACCGGTTCTTGATGAGCAGGGAGGAGTTGGAGAACAAGATGGCTGTACTCCTGGGCGGCCGCGCAGCAGAGGTGCTGGTATTCAACCGCATTTCGACCGGCGCGGCGGACGACCTGCAGCGGGTCACCGACATCGCCCGCGCCATGGTCACGCGCTTCGGTATGGCCGAGGAACTGGCGCCGGTCACTTTCGAGCGCGAGCAGCGTAGCTTCCTTGGTGCGCCGCCGCCGGCACCGTCAAGTTGCTGCCTTGGGTGAAGCAAGTTGCCCGGTCGCGGCAGCGACCGATCGACAGTCACGCCGCCGCAGCGACCCCACTGATGTCGGCTCACATTTGGAACGCGCGCAGCCTTGCGGCGCGATACTCGCTGGCGGTGACGTGGTCGCGGCGCAGATGGAAGAGGTTGGCGATCTGGTCATGGGCAGAAAGAAAACGCTGTGCCTGCCGCGCTGACTTGAAGCGCTTCATCTGCCGCTCTCGTTGTCGCGTTGGCTGGTGTGAATTCTCGGCCCGGTTGTTGAGGCCTTTGTGCTGGCGGTGCTCGACAGCGGGCATCACCTCCCGCTTGGCCGCCCCGTAACTCGGGAGTTTGTCAGTGATCATGACGCAGGGCGCCCGGCACTGCCGCTTCAGCAGCTTGCGCAGCAGGCGCTTTGCCGCACGCTTGTCGCGCCAGCTCTGGATCAGGACGTCGAGCACCATCCCGGTCTGATCGACGGCACGCCAGAGCCAGTGCTTCACCCCGGCAATCTTGATGACGACTTCGTCGAGGTGCCATTTGTCGCCAGCGCGGGGCAGCCGCCGCCGGATCTGGTTGGCGAGCTCCTGGCCGAACTTGAGCGCCCACTGCCGGATAGTCTCGTGGCTAACCACGATGCCGCGTGCCGCCAGCATCTCCTCGATCATGCGAAGGCTAAGCGGAAAGCGGAAGTACAGCCAGACCGCATGGCTGATCACCTC
>NZ_JQKB01000140.1 GCF_000745835.1 Belnapia moabensis DSM 16746
TCGAGTGTGTGCGCTGGTACCGCAAGTCGCTACCAACCTTCAGCGACGCTCTCGTGCTGGTGCGCCGCGAGCTCTGGCGCGCGCAGTTTTCTGCTACCTCGCCGCTGGCCGGGACAGCACAGAATGTCTCAGCCGATCTCATCGAGCGATTGCTGCTCATCGTCTGCCGCCCGCCATGATGGCACGCGAGCGTCACGGCACGTGCAAAGCCAAGCTTAGAACGTCCCCCTGGCATTGGGAGCCGCGCCGGTCGGCGCGGGTCCCTCTCGTGCGCTGAGCCAACGCCACGTCGGCGGCCCGGACGGCAGCGACTTCGGCCACCGCCCACCCGACGGGAACGATCGGCTCGCCCGAGGCAGCCTGGATAAGCGTTTCAAGGCAGGCAAGGCGGCGGGCTTCGAAGCGGGATTTGAGGTCTTGATGACCAGACTGGTTTGGCAGGAGGCAGCCCCCGCTCACCCGAAGGTCATCACTGGATACTCGCTGCAAGGGCACCCATCTGCATCGCCTGCATCTTCCGTGGCAATGTCGCTGAAGTCCGAGTTTATGGCATGTCATCCCTGCCAAGCGTCGCGGTCCGGACCAGTTGCTACCGCCTCCTTTCCGTTCCTGACCAGCGGATCGCTGCCTGCGGCACCACCAACATCCGATACGAGCCGTAGCCAACATGAATCAGAGTGCCTATCCGCGCCCGCGACCCGCCGATTCCGCAATCTCCTCGTCTGGCGAACACCTCCTCTGGTACCACACCGCATTCTGCCAGATGGCTCTTCCGCTACACGCCCCGGGCGGCGACTGGCGCCGTGATGGCGGGACAGCGGCCATCCGCATCGCACGCACCGTCGGCGGCCCCGACGCGCCAAGTGGAAGCTTCCTCAGGCTGATCCTGATGCACGTCTGCGACACCGCTCTCCGCACCCGGAGCCCGGTGGTGGACATGGGGCAAAGTGCCGCCACGCTTGCCGCCGCAATCGGGGTGGAGATTGACGAGCAAGGCCTCGGCGAGCTTGCCAACGAGTTCGCCCGCCTTGCCTCGGCGAAAGTCACGGTGTCGCTGGACGGCGGCCCTCTCCTGGCCGTTTTCGACGCCCGATCCAATCCCCGCGCGGCGACGAAGTGGCGTCGCAGTGTTCGTCTGAATGCCCGCTTCCAGGCCAACTTGGCTGGGCATACGGTCCCGCTGGACCGCCGTATCGTCAATGCACTAGCAGCTTCCCCGACGGCGCTGGACGCCTACGCGTGGATCAGACATTCGCTGGCCGGTATGCCAACGGGCGCTGTCGCCAGCACACCGTGGGAGGACCTACAGCGCCGATTCGGCGAACCCGATCAGGACGGCGCCACGTTCAAGTCAGCCTTCGAAGATGCATTGCGGCGCGTCTTCGCGGCCGACCTGTCGATCTCCATCGCGGCGGATGACGAGGGGGTTAGCGTCCGCCATGCCACGCCCGAAGGTGATGAAAACGTCCAAGAGGGTTCGCGGACGACGACACGAGTGCAATCGCACGAGGCAGAGCATGCGGACCTGCCACTTGGGCCGCCGACGCCAGAGCCGGTCCGGGATGGGCAACCGGAGTTGTCGACCGATAGCAGGTCGAAATATTCGGACCGAGCCAGTGCCAGCGCCGCCGACGGACGGGATCGGCTCCGCATGATCAGCCTACGCTCCAACCTGACCGGCTTGCCGCCGGTAGTCTGGCTCCGACGCGCCGACGGCGACCGCCACATCGTGATCGGCGTCACACCCAACGCGTACCTGGATGTGGATCGGCTGACCATTCTAACGGTAGAACCTATCGTCATGCAGGTCAGCGGCGGGTTACCGGAGCCGGTGTTCGAGCGTGTTTCCGCGTGGGTGATGGCCAACCGCGATCTGATCGATGACTTTTGGGACGGCCGGATCGGCGCAGCCGAAGAGGTGTTCCGTCGCGTGCGGAAGGTCCCGGCAGTGGGTTGGCGCTGAGTGCTGCGGCGCTCAGGTGAGGCCCCAGACTGTGAATCCTAGTCCAAGCGGGGCCCACCTCATTGAAGATTTCCAGAGAGTTTCGGGACTGATTGGCGCCAGACGGGTTTGCCGATCTAAAGTTCGGCGCCTATTCACCGTTCAGCGTGGCCACGAGCGCGACAGGGAGGGTGTCCACGCAGGACGACTGCCGCCATCGTTGTGTCACCAAGCTGGGAAAGGCGGCCGCGTCCAGGACGCCGCACACTCCAGGCGCCGCGCCACCTCCAGCACCGTCTCGTCGCCACCATAGCTCCCGACTACCTGAACGCCGAGCGGCCACCCGTCGGCATGGGCGCGTGCGGGGACGCTCATGCCCGGTGTCCGATGGCGTTGACCCAGGTGGTGAAGACGTTCTGGGCCGCCGGGTGGCCAGGCCGACCGCCGATGGCGGCTGGAAATTCCTCATCGATCGCCCAGGCTGGCGAAGCCGCGCTGGGGCACAGGAAGGCGTCGGCATCGCCCCAGGCGTCTGCGACCAGACCGCGGATCTCGGCGAGGCCGTCCAGAGCGCGCACGTAGTCGACTGCGGTGAGCGACGGGCCGCGCCCAGCCGCGGCGGCGATTGGGCGGCTGGCCCGCTCGCGCCAGATATCGGGATGCATGCAGGTCGTCCGGGCGGCGCCAGCGGCGCTCAACGTCGCCCAGACGCTGCGGACCCGTCCGACGTCATATGGGGCAGCCCGGCGTACCACCCCGCAATCCGCCCGCTCCAGCAGGGCGGCGCACTCTTCGACGGCGGCCTTGACCTCCGGGTCCACCAGTTCACTCTCAATCTCCGCGAAGACGCCAATGCGCATGCGGCGCTCAGCGAGGTGCCCGTCGTCCGGAGGCGGTAGGCGCTGAACTCTGCGATAATCCAGTCCAGGTCCTGCTGCCACGGCGTGGCGACCGGCACCTTGCTCGCCAAGGACGAGTGGTTAGACCCAACTCACAAGCACACAGTGCTGGACAGCGTCGGCATGACCCTTGGCGGCAGGCGCCGAAATGGGCTGGACAGCGGGATGGCAGGCGAAGATTGGTCCAGGTTCCGCCTGTGGCTCCGCTTCCCTGTCTTCCTGCTTGCAGCTGACTTCGGTGGCGGTTACCGAATTCGAGACGGAGGACGCATCTGGCCATGCCGCGCAAAACGACCCAGCAATCGCCGCGTCGCCGCGGCGCCGAAAGAAAAGGCCAAGGCGGCGGCACCCCGGCCGACCGCCTGGTCCGGGCTTGGCTGGATGAGGATTACGACACCTTCGAGGACCTCGCCGAGGAGCTCATCGCAGGCGGAAGGGACGGCGTGCTCCTGGCGGCCAGGCGGAAGCTGTCCGAGAAGTATGAGGACGAGGATGTCGACGAGTTTGCAACTGCCCTGACGGAGATGGCCGAGGCAGTCACGGGCCAGGACGCATTCGACATTTCCGAGTTGGTGCTGTTGCCGGTCGTGACTGCCGGTTCCCTGCCGGATCCGGCAACCTTCACCGGCGGTTTGGCCAGCTCAGGCGCCTTCCCTCCAGAAGCTAAGGTGGTGTTCGCCGAGGGATGGAGGTCGGTCGAAACCGTCAACTCGCTCACCCCCTCTGCCCTCCGGCGCGCGCTACTCGACATCGCTAGTGGGCGGCCGCCTGCTGATTTGCCGCCGCTGCAACCCGGCGACCTGACGGATGGCGGGATCGTGGTGCTGGTCGGTGCCGTGGTTTTCGATGTGGAGCCGTCCGATGACGACCTAGATGGCGATGCCGAAGTGCTGATCGCCCCCGATGAAGGAAGGGAGAGTGAGCGGTCCGATGCCTTCGACCGCTGGCGTGCCTCCCTAAACCCGGAAGCACTAAAGGGTGCGCTCGTCCTTCCCCACTGCTCGCCTTCGCAGCTGATGGACGAGATCAGGACGCTCCTGGAAGGGGTCGAGGCCGGAGATCCGACACTCGACGAGATCGTCGACTTCATCGGCACAGCGCGGCACGAAGCGGTCGGCGAGGAGGTTGTGGCAAGGCTGGTTGTACGCGAAGGCGGTGTGCAACTGGCTGTGCTTACCCGCTCGGGTCAGGAGCTGGACAGCAGGGTCTTCGATCTGGTGGAAGGCGGTCCCACAGCCAACGACATCCGCATCGTCGTCGAGGGCTGCGTGCCTATCGTGGTCGGCACGGAGTGAGCCGGTAGTGCGGGATCGCCATGCTATCTTCCCGACCAGCCAAGGAAGCGGCTCCCAAGCCTCACTCCCCGTCGAGCGGAGCCGCCGGTCGCGGGTTGCTTCATATGCTTCCCTGCCTGCAGATACCCCGTTCGGCAGGGCTTAGACTTGAGGTTTAGCCGAGCTATGCCCATATATGGCTCGTCAAGCTTGGCCGGGTCTGCTGGCTTCCTGCTCCTCTTGTGCAGCGAGTTTGGTGTCCGCTCTCTCGAGGGTTAACCCGTGGCGCGACATGGACATGCGGTGTGCCGTCATCAGCGGAACGCTGAGGCGTCCTTGGGCACTGTCGCAGTGCTAATGCGCACGTCGGACGCGCAGCGCTCTGTGCTGCAGGAGCCACACGACGGCAACTAGTTTGGGGACGAGGTTAAGCACGGTCAGAAGGACCGATCCGCAGTTGGTAACTCGAAGTGGCTAGAAGGTTGCGCCGATACGGCCTGGCCGCTTCGCCATAACATTACCGAAAGCGGAGTCAAGTAACAGGAGTACCTACGGCCGCCCACGATCTCGCTGTTGAGCAGGGAGGTGAGTTCCTGCCCAGCCGGTTCAGCGGCATGGCCCAGCGTGGCACATGAACAACGTTTGCCTCGTTCTGGAGAGCCATCTGATCAAGATTGCGGCGTGAGGACCTGGTAGGCCGCCACGAGCGCATCGTACAGCCGAGCTGAATAGGTTGCGGCCTGAACGTGTCATTCGGCTAACCAGCAACGGGCGTCTCCATACCCGACCACCGTGGCCAAGCCCAATCTTCGGCGTGTTCGGCTGGCACGACATGAAGGCGAGGCCGACTGCATTAGCTTCGTCAGCTGTCCGCGTGGAGCGGGCATGAAAAGGAGGACTAACCGTGGCACGGAGCCAGGCGAAAGTAGCGAACCCCAATCCTGCCCCGGCCACCGAGGCCGATGAGACAGAGATTACCTACCTTGCGAAGCGGCATCGTGTTTCGCCCGCTGTCGTGCGGGAGATCATCCGCCGAACGGGTTCGAGCGAGCGAGCAGCGGTTGAGCGTGAGATTGCGAAGGGCAAGGCGCGACGTTGAAGTCACCGCTATTGCGGGGTTCGCCGAGGCCACAGGATGCTGCCCGGCGTCCCAGCTTCGCAATACTAGCTTCGCTCGACCTCGTCCGCCGGTGGTGGCGGAACGGCAACCTCCTCAAGGACATCGTCCTGGATATCAGGTGCGGTGTCCCGGCGGCAATGCAGCCAGTCACTCAGGCGTAGGTTCAGGCAATCTTGGTTTGGCATGGTGGCCGAACGCAGATCTGCTGCCCCCGTCCCCAGCCTTTCCGCAGCCAGGACCAACATTATGCCGCACCAGGCTTGCTGGCTGTGCGTGTCTGACGGGCCTCCTCCAAATCCCACCGTAGTGCTGATCGCGCCGCTCGCACCGGGAGCCGGAGGGGGCGAGGCCAGATTTCGTGGGGGAGCGCCCGCTGCGAGGCACTCGTTTCCTTGATACCCGAATGGACTGGCCGACGTGCTCAGAAGCGCAGGCCCACCGTGACCTGGACGACGGGGTAGACGCGCAGTTCGCCCGAGTGTCCCAGCCCCATGGCGGGCCCACCCTCCCTGCCCCTTAGGACGGCGCCGAGGTCGAAGGAGATCGGCAGCATCCCGCCGAGGATCTCGCCGCCGTAGCCGAGGCCGACATGCGGGGCGAGCGCACCGCCAACGCGGGTTCCGGCCGAGAGGCGCGGACCAGTCTGCGCCGGGGCGGAGCGGGCAGGATACCAGTCCAGCGTCGCCCCGAACGCCTTCACGTCGGCCCTGGTGCCGTACTCGTCGCCCGACACCCGGAGCTTGTGGCCGAAATCGATGGCGCCGTAGCCGAAGCGCAGACCGATGGCCTGGACGGTCGGCGTCGCGGCGGAGAAGGTCGCTGACTGGACCAGCGAGTGCTCGACCGCCAACTGACCGCGGACCGGGCATGGCAGGAGGGCGAGCGCGGCGGCGAGCGCCACGGCCCCGGCTTTGCGGGCGTGCATGCAGGTGTCTCCGTTCGTCCTTGGCCTAGGGCCGGGACGGGATGGGGGCCCGTTAAGGGACGCGACGAGCCATGTTTGGCGGCCGGTCCGGCAGGCGGGCGCTGGCGGCCATATGACGAAAGGCGCGAGGGCGGCGCTGCTGGTAAGGCTAGGAGACGGCGGTCATCGCTAAGTGGCCCTCACTGACGGTAACTCACGGTTTAGTGAGCAACCCTCGAGCGAGCAAGAAAAAGCGACTTAGCGCTCTATGATATTTACTTACGGATTCGATATTTACGTCGGCTTCCTCATCTGCGACAGGAGCGCTCGCCCGGCCGGAGGAAGCATGCCATGGGCCCGCGTGGTGAGCGCCTGTTGCCGACCCAAGGCCAGTTACGGCGTGGCTCCGAACGGTCCCGCCGCGTCACGCTCGCCAGCGCTGGGAGATGGCGGCAGGAGAGTAGGGCGCATTGGTCCGTCAGTCGGGATCGCCAAAGGCGCGGCCGCATCCGGCGGGGTGTCCCAGCCCGCCTCCCGGCCTGAACCCGCGGCGGGCTCGCCGAGGACGCCGCGCGCCGGTACGACTCGGTGCCGGAATCGGTGGGTGTTGCGGCGGAGCACCCAGTCGAGATGGGGCCGCTCGCCGCGGGAGCACTGCGTCAACCAGCGAACCCTCGACGAGTGCCTGGACCGGCTTGATCCCACGAGGGGAAGGCCTGGCCGCTGCTGAAAGCAGCGTTGCCTTGTGCGTTGCCAAGGCTCCAACGAGCCGAGCGGCGCGACGACGTCCGCCGCCGACAAGCGCAGCAGCCGATTGTCGATTGAATCGCCGAGGAACGGAGGACCGCCTCCTGGCTCCGGCCAATCGGGGGCAGGTCGGGCGCGAGCCGTCGCCGCGCATCTTGAAGGTGGCCGCGACCGCGAGCGCCGCCACGGCCGCGACCATGAACCGCACTGCGCTAAGCGGTTCGCGGACTTCCTCCCGTCCAATGTCGCCAGGAAACTGATAGTCCTCCGTTGGAAAAGCACTATTTAGAAAGCTTGGCCGTCTTGGTCCTGTGACATCAGCGCGGGCTGTACCGGGCTCAACTGCGGGAAGCCACCGAATAGCTTGTATCCTCGGCCCTCCTTTGAGAGGCTTTGGTGATGCTGGGCGCATGCACGGAGAGGACGATGAGCGTTGAAGAGCTAGAGACCACCAGAGCAGCATATCTTCGTGCGCGTGCTGCTCGATGGAGCGCGGAGGACGCTCGGAACGAGGCGTTCGCGCGACATCAGGAAATCGACTCCGCTGTTCGTCTCAGAAGCAGTCCTGTGTTGCGGGACGGCACCAGAGAGACGACGGCAGATTTGGAAGCGGCGGCCACAGCGTTGTACGAAGCGGAGACAGCTCTTGCTGAAGCGGCTGCAATCGAACAGGTCGCCTTGCTTATAGATAGCGGCTTAGCTTGGCTTTGCACGTGCCGTGACGCTCGCGTGCCATCATGGCGGGCGGCAGACGATGAGCAGCAATCGCTCGATGAGATCGGCTGAGACATTCTGTGCTGTCCCGGCCAGCGGCGAGGTAGCAGAAAACTGCGCGCGCCAGAGCTCGCGGCGCACCAGCACGAGAGCGTCGCTGAAGGTTGGTAGCGACTTGCGGTACCAGCGCACACACTCGACCAGCGGTCCACGCTCGGCGGCGAGTTGGTTGGCCCACAGCGTCACGAGTGAGAACAGGGCGAACAGCGCGGGCGTGGTGCGGAGGATGGCCAGGTCGGACCATTGGCGTTGGGTCTCGACGCCGAGGTG
>NZ_JQKB01000141.1 GCF_000745835.1 Belnapia moabensis DSM 16746
GCGAGGTGGAGAACAGCGCCGGAGGGGAAGCGATAGGTGGCGGGCGCATCCTCATCCTCGCCCGGCTTCAACGGATCGCGCACCGCACCGCGCTTTTCCAACTCCGCACGAATGAGCCTTTCCGGCTCCAACTGCACCACGGCCAAGGTTTCGCCATTAGCCTGCGCCGCCTCGACCAGCAGCACGTCGGCCACGTCACTGACGCCCTGCGGCTTCAGCAAAGAGGTTCGGCCAAACTCGCGCGGGATTTGCACCACATGCTGGTGCGGCGCTTCCACCTCGATCTCGGTGACTTCTAGCTGCGGCGACCAGAACCGCAGCAGCTCCGGCCGGGTGGTGGCGCCCAGGTACAGCATGGCCGGTGCCTGCCATCCGTCATGGATATCCTCACGCCACGCCAGATGGAGCATCGAGCCCTCGGCGCGCGTGATATTCACGCTCCGCGCGTCGCCGCCGTCCAGAAAGGCGCCGATCATCTTGGCGAGCCGGGGCCTGCGGCTGGAAAAGCCTTTCGCTTGGGCCTCACGGTAGGCGGCGATCGCATCCTTCTTTGTCGCGCCCTTGGGTAGCCTCACCTTCGGCTTCGTGTCCCATTCCAGCTTGGCCCACTTGGCAGCGGCGGACGTGTCGCCGAGTGGCATGGGGAATTCTAAGCCCTCGCGGAACACCTTGCCCTGCGGTTGCGCCATGAGGGCGGCGGCAGCTTGCCGGCGGTACTCCATCAACTGCGCCGCTGCCGCCTCCGTCAGCCCCTCAGTCGGCCCCTGTTCCAGGCGGGCAAGGTCCAGGCGAATGGGCTCTTTCCCCACCCCTGCCAGCCAAGATGGCACGGGGTCTTCGTCCACTATAATGGCGGTCGGCTGCATCGCGTTGCCCTCGGCATCACGCGGCCAGCCAGCAAAGGGCGTCCGCGTCACCACCTGATGCGCCGCGACCCAAACATCCGCCGTCTGGTCGCGCTGCGCCAGATAAGAGCAAGATCCGGCCATGGGGCAGGCGGTGCAGCCGTGCGTCGCATCCAGCCCCGCCGCCTTGGCCTCATCGGGCAGCTCGGGCACGGTACACATCGCCTTCCCAGGATTGGTCGGATCGGCCGCATCCATGCCGCGCCAAACGGCAACACGGAGGCCAGGACATGCCTCGCGGATATCCGCCGCAAGCTGGTCGCCCAGCTTGTGCCTCGGGTGCGTAAACAGCACCGGGCCGAGTCGAGCGGCCTTTCCAATATCGACCAGCAGCGGCTGGCCCTCGATGCCCGCATGACTTTTGCCGCTGCCGACCGTGACATTCATAAGGATATGCGGTGTCTCGCCCTGGCCGATGCGGGTGGCAAAGCCAGTCATGACTTTCCGCATCGCGGCCCCGGCCTCCGCCAATGGCACGGCGCGGTTAGGGTACTTCGGCGCGACAGGTTTTGCAGCGGATGCTGCGGCGAGCGCAGCTCGCTCTGCTCTGCTCCGCGTCTCCTGCGCCACCGCCCATTCGGCCTTGTCGCGGATGAACGCTTGCGATGCGTAGCGGCGGATTTCATCAGGCCCGCGCCCACCTGGATCGGCCGCCAGCACCCGCGCCGACACGTCAGCGACCAGAGCATCGAGATCCGGTGCGGGATAGTTGGCGGCGACGAAAGCAGACACCGCCCGCATGATGGGGCCATTGAAGCCGTCAGCCCCGCCGATGGCATCGAGCCATCCGCCATAGCCAAGGCTGGCATGGGCCTGCTGGCCGGGCTCGTAGGCGGCACGCGGGGCCACTTCCGGGATGGCGAGCGTCGCGGCATCGGCCTCGCGCTCTATTAAGAGAGTGCGGCGACCGGCGAGTGGATCGCGGAGGCCAGGGCCAAACGCTGGCGCGCTTGAATAATGCGGCTGCGTCGTCACGAATAACTGCGGATCAACGAGTTTGAACCCGGCCCGCGCGTTCACCCCTGCGGCCCATCGCTTCAACGCCGCGCCATCCTGCGGCTCGGACAGCATCAACCAGATATGGCCGCTGATGGTGGGGCCGCTGCCTGGCTTGACGATCCCATCCCATCGGCGCGGCAACCCGGCGACAGCCTCGGCCTCGGCCAGATCGGCGATGCCTGCGGATGCGCTGAACCGCACCACGGCGGAGACGCCCTCTAGCTCTGGCGCATAGGCGGCGAGCATGTCGAGCAGCGCGGCGGCGGCCCCGGCCGGATCATCCAGCACGGACAGCGACGCTGGCGCTGGCAGCTTGTCGCAGTCGATCAGTGCCCAGGCGCGAGGCACATCATCGAACACGCCGCCCTCGCGGCCTACCTTGCGGCGGAGAACCTTCTCTAGATTGGCACCCGGCGCAGCCTCGCCACGGATGATGCAGCGATCCGGCTGCCCTTCAAGGCTCACCAGCAGGCTATGCAGTGCGCGGATGTCGGCAACCGGCACAGCGGAGGCGGCAAACGTCGCAACCTTATCGTAAGAGCGCATCGCCACTTGGCCGTTGGCTGCCACGTCATACGACTTTGCCAGCTTTCCGAGATGCGCGCGGAGGATGGTAAGCGAGTGCGGGCCGCTCATCGCCCCGCCTCCATCTTTACCTTCGCCGCGATGGCTGCCGCGACGGACGGAAACAACCGCCGGGTCAGCGGCCCATGCCACCCTCTGCCAGTAGCATGCACCACCAGGGCAGCGCGCGGGCCATGCTCACCCTCGGGCGCGTCGAGCAACAAATAAATACGCGGGCTAAGTTGTTCGCAATGATCTGAAACCAAAATAGACATAAGGCGCACTTTCTCAAATGCGCGCTTCGAAAGCCCTTGTAAAACCGGCTGGATGGTGCTACTAAAACTGCGGCAAGTATCAGTTTTGTAGCACTGTTCCGGCCGGAGGGGCTTCCTTCGCGCCGGTTTTTTTATGCGTTGCCGGAAATATCGTGCTGCTGCACCGCTGAAAGCTGGCGAAGCAGTTCTAGTTGCTGTGCGTCGTAATGCTTCATGGCGTCTGGCCAGCCGAGCGCGGACGCGCCGATGGCGGCAAACTCCAGCAGCTCGGCCAGCTCGCGGGCGTCGATGCCCACGGGAAAGCTGCGCTTGAACGCGGCGTAAAGCGGCTCAGGCAGCTTCGCCACGCCGCACGGATTGGTCTGGAATTGGACGGGAAGCAGGCTACTCATTGCAAGGTCACACCTAATTTCGTGACCCCGTGATCGGCGGAGGGTGCTTGCAGGACCACCAAAAAGGCCCTAAATTCTCCGCGTCACGAGGTCGCTTTGTTTCACTTTGGTCGGTGGCAGGCACGTCGTAGGCACTCAAAAAAGGGTCTGAATTCGCGGCGCTGGTCCCTGGCAGGACTGGCGCCGCACTTCGTTCAGGCCCTACGCCGCCAGCGGCGGCTGGCGGATCTCAAGCTCCATGGCTGGCTTTGGCAGGTATCCATTCTGCCGCAACCAGTCGGTCAAGATCACCTCGACCGTGTTGGAGAGGGAACGCATGTTCGTGGCGGCAGCCTGCTCCAGCCCGGCCTTCACTGCCGGGTCAAGCCGGACGCCTAGCGGCGCGGTCTTCGCCATAACGCGACTCCATCATTCCAACGCAGCGTCAATTGTAAGCGGATTGGCAACGCCGCCGCAAGCACAACCACCGCCGCGATGAAACGCCATAACCATCTGTTTTTGCTAGGTATTTCCAGCTAAGGACAGACCGCGGCCAGGGCTGGGCGACGATGGCGCCGGCCACTTCGCCGCCGTTGGCGGAGTCCGAGGGGCCGATCCCGCCGGTTCGGTCGTGGGCCGTCCACACCGCCGAGGGCCGCATCCGCCGCCTATGCCGCCGAGGACCATGAGGGATAGGGCGCCCTGGCGACGGATACGTCCGCACCGCCGCGCCACCACCTGGTCCTGATGTCGTCGGCACCCTGTTCGCCACGCTCCACCACCAGCAGCACTGCCGGCGCTGTAATCTGGCAAGTCGCCGCTTACCAGCAGTTTGGGGACGAGTGACGCGGGCGCCCCAGCATAAGGGCGCCCTGTCAGGTATTCCAACAGCGGAGACTAGGCCGCAACGGCGGTCCGGTTGCGTGTCCGTCCGCGCCGGATGGCAGCAAGACCGAACAGGCCGGCGCCGAACAGAGCAAGCGAAGCGGGCTCTGGCACGTTGGTTACAGGCTCCGTAGAGAGAAAACCCGACTCAGAAGTGTACGTATAGCCGTCTGGAAGAACTATGTTAATATGAGCGGTGTGGCTAATATCAGCTGTTGCTGACCCGTAATGGGTTGAGTTATATATTGTAAGCTGCCAAATGACATCAAAATACGGCTGAAAGGAAGATACGGAAAAGAAAGCCGATGTGTTTATATCAAAATCTCCCCGCGTTGAAGAACAATCAGGACTCCAGTTTGGCGGCGCCATATTTGTGCCAGCGCAAGCTACACCGCTGTCTTGTGCACGACCATTGTATGACGTATTGATATTTGCATAAACTCCAGAATACCCGACTTGATTAACATTGTTATTCACTTGAGTGTTTCCATCAACACTCATGTTGACGGTTCCTGTAACGGGACTTGAATTTAGTCCACTTACATAGATTCGATCCGCAACAGCAATTTTGATGTACCCTCCAGCACCATACCCACTGGAAGGAGCGTTTTGCTCTATATAACCTTTCAATGTGCGATCATTGAAATTGACTGAAGCCCACAGGTATCCAGATCCAATACCATTTTTTTCATATCTGTATTGGTCCGACCACTGTGAGTTAATGTAATCGTAGTTGTGGGAGAAAAGCGGAGAAGATGGCAAGTTACCTCCTCCTCCAGGATTCATTTCGTAATATATAAAGCTATTGTCCTGCGCTCCAATCACGGCAGCAGTAGCGAGGCTCGGGACGGTGAGACTGAGCGCAGCTACAATGAGACCAGTGTAACGCTTACGAACGTGTTTCATCGCACACTCCTATGCACGAAACGACTTCTGCAAACGCCATGCCAGGACAATAAGTTTTTTTTATTCAATGAATTACGAGTCGATGCGGGCCGGCCATGCTGTAATGTAAAATATTTTGACAACGATTCAGAACGCCTTCGAACGCGATGACCAGAGACGGCCAGCGTGGGCAACAGCAATTATCTGTAATGAACTCACAGCTTTCAGAGCTCAAAGGCTGTTTTGAAAGGCACTGCTAGCCAAGCTGGGGCTGAAAAGGCAGCAGAGACGAAGCGTTCTGGGCGGCTTTCCTGGAGAAAGCCGCCATGTGGACGCACCAGACCCGCGTCTTGGTTGGAGACTATGGGTCCGGTCAAACTATGAGCGACAAGCAGTATGGCCTTCTCGAACCGCTCATCCCGACCGCCAAAAAATGGCATCGCTCACCACTTCAGGACGCCGTCCACATCAAATGCCCGTCGCTGCCGGAGCACCTGAGCTCCGGCAGCTATATTAAACCAGCGCTAGACTGTGGCTGTGAAGTGAGTTTTAGGACGAAAAGATAAAATCATTTTCCGTTAGATTGACGTGCCCTACTATCTCGATCTGGCCAGCCGGACCTCGGTATTCAATTTCTTCTCCCGGCATTGGAGTAAAGTAAATTCGCCCCAAATCGATAATCGTATTGCCTCCTTCGTAGTGGAAGCCGACCTGAAGCTGTTCGTCGACGGTCAGCTCGTCTTTTCCAACAAAATTTGCTCCCAAGGCGCCACCATAATCATTTTCCCAACCGCGCAGATCGATCTTGTCGGTGCCCTGACGGAAGTCGAGGATTACGTCCCGTTTGCCTTCGCCGACACCCGTGTCTGGGCTGGGAGCGCCAGGGGAGGCATAGAGCAGATCAAAGAAGAAGACATCGCGACCTGCTGCACCCTTGAGGTAATCGACTCCAAGGCCACCATCGAGAGTATCCCGTCCGGCGCCGCCGCACAGAAAATCGTCCCCACCGCCAGCTTTTATCGAATCATTCCCATTACCACCGAACAGAAAATCTGCACTGTCAGAGAAGGACGCTCGTACATCGATTTGTCCTGGTGGTATGTCGTAACCACGGATAAAGTCGTTACCAGCACCGCCAGATATATAGTCTGTTCCAAAAGTACCAATTAGTGTGTCTGCTCGCGGCGTACCAAATTTGACTGCCATAAGACGACCCCTCCCTTACAACGTAGCAAAGGTGAGGGCATCAAGAACCTTACGACAGTCCAACTGCCGAAATGACAAACACAAGTTGCTGTCATACTTACTCAAAGACACAAGTAAAGCGCGCTTTAATGGGGAAAAAATTCAACCTTTTCGATGGTGCGGTATCACTACCAGCACCAGCTGGACCGCGAGTGCTGAACCTGAAGGGCAGCGGACTTACTCTGGACACCCTGCCGCCCCACGGCCTCTACATCGGCCGCCGCGTGCCCTTCCAAACATGGAAAAACAGCAAATGGGCCAATCCCTTCAAGTTTGGCCGTGACGGCAGGCGGGCCGAAGTCATCACCAAGCATGAGCAATGGCTTTGCGATCAGCCCGAGTTGCTGGCTCGGCTGCACGAGCTACGCGGCAAGGATCTTTATTGCTGGTGTCATCCCGAGCCCTGCCATGGCGATGTGCTGCTGCGGCTGGCGAACGCCTGACCTTTAGCCATGACAACGACGCCGACGCCCCCCGGACATCGACGCCGTTGCTACAACCAGTGGTGCCCCCCGACATCGCTGGCTCAATAAATATGGGAAAACTGCGTGGATTCGCACAACCCATAGTAAGCTATCTACAACACAAAACTTATAGTTGAGATAATATAATATCAAACTGCACTCAGAACATTCATGTGAGATGTGCTCTCATGTTTAATCAACTATAAGTTTAATAACATGAATTAGCGCACACAACGTCTGCTGCCGCTCTCGCTTGTGTGACTGTATTTGGTTGATAGTCATCAGCCATAGTCGCGGCAGCGGAGAGGGCCTTGCCATCCCCCCGGCGGCAGTTCTGATGCCCTCTACGCGTCCCCCCCGATTAATGACCGCAGTGAAGCTGGGTGCTACAGCACCCAGCTTCCGTGTATGAGCCCATCCTCCGACTTGCCCATGAAGCCGAAGCTGACAGCCGAGGAACGCCGTCAGCGTGACGCCGATCGCCTTCAAACCATCCGACTACGGATGCTAGTCGGGCAAGCGCTGCATGACCGCGGCATTAAAACGCCGGCCGCGATTGCCGCAGCGATCGGGATGCCGGTGGCCGAGGCGACCAAGTTGATGACGGGCAAGCAATGGCGAGCAGGCGACGTCGCGCTGCTTGAGGCGGCGGCAATGCGGCTGGGGCTGCTGGTGCCGGATGTAACGCCACGCTGAGCGCGGCGCTCTACCGTCAAACTAGGACGTAGATAATCGGCACCCAGAGTGCAGCGCCAAGGATAAGGGCAACGATCACACCTTGGCCGAACCGGCGGGTACCGGGGTCGAGGCCTCGCTCTGTCTCCGGTGGCACGGGCAGAGCACGTGCCTCTGATGAATAAGCGACCATAGGTAGATTTTAACTCTCACAATGAGCGTTATCAACCCGAAACGCATAAATGCGCTTCGGGGTTCATCCTCACGGCCAATTCATGTGTCCAAGCTTCTAAATTATGAGAAACACACCTTGAGGTAGAGACAATCTGTCAATCTTCTGTTTATAAAGTGGCGAGCGTATCTACTTTTAGATGGAAGAGGCGGCATGGCGGACCGGATCTACCTGGATCTCAACCAGCTGCATGAGGGCTGGCTGGCCACCGCCCGCGCCAACTGCCAGGGGCAGCTCAAGGCGGCGATGCACCGCAGCCTGGACTTGGCCTTCGCCCTGGCCCTGCTGCTCGGTACCCTGCCCCTGCTGCTGCTGGTGGCGCTGGCCATCAAGCTCGATAGCCGCGGCCCCATCTTCTACGGCCAGGAGCGCGTCGGCCTCGGCGGCCG
>NZ_JQKB01000142.1 GCF_000745835.1 Belnapia moabensis DSM 16746
GGGTGCGCAGAAAGGGCGCAGATCTTTGCGGTGTGGGCTTCGGGGCGTCTCGGGCACCCTGATGCGCGTCGGTTTTGGCCCACCTCGGTAGGCTGGGGGCGACGCGGACAGACTCGTCCCATGTCAGGCTGCCGCAGCGTGCAGCAGGGTAACGGTGCGCCGGAGATTGTAGGCTATGGCAGCAAGCCGCACCTGCAGACCTGCCTTGGCAAGCCCGAGCCAGCGCATCCGCCGCAGGCCATAACTGCGCTTCCAGGTACCGAACACCTTCTCGATGCGGCAGCGGACCCGCCGGACCGCCGCGTTGTTCGCTTCGAGCCGCGCGAGCGCGTCCGGGCCGCGGCCCCAGATGCCGGTCCACACCGTGCGCGGCCGGCCGCGGTGGCTGATGATCAGCCGCTCCGCCGACCCACCGGTGAAGGCGCTATCGCCATAGACGTTGCCCGGCTCCGGTGGCAGCACCGCCGCCAACTCGGCTGCGTCGTGCACGTTGGCCGTCGTGACCTCGACACCACGCACCAAGCCGGCACCTTCGTCGGTCGCCACGTGCGCCTTGTAGCCGTGTACCGGCTTGCGCCGGCGGTGCCCGGCCCACTTGGCCTCGCCGTCCTGCCTGATGCTGGCGGACGGAATGAGCGTCGCGTCCACCAGAGTGCCGGTGCGCACCATCACGCCCTTGGCCTCGAGCTGGCCGGTGACGGCTTGGAACAGCACTCGATCCAGCCCACGCCGAGCCAACTCGCGCCGGAAGCGGACGAAGGAGGTGCGCTCGGGCGTCGGCTCGTGGGCGGCGAAGCCGCAGAAGCGGCGGAAACTGGCGCGGTCGTCCAGTGCCTCGGCGAGCCTCACGTCCGACAGGTCGTGCCAGGTGGCCAGCAGCAGGGCTCGGAACAGGGCCACTGGCGGCCAACCCGCCTCGCCCTTCGTCGCCGCTGAGATGCCAGCCAAGGTACGATCGATCTCAGGCCAGTCGATGAGTTCCGCTAACTCCATCAGCGATGCGCCAGAGCGCGGCTCCGGCCGCGTGATGAAGTCTTCCTGACCGATCCGACGCCGCGCCATGCCGACCTCCGTCGCCTGCAGGACAAGCGAATCAGCCAGAGCGTAGCGCGTCCAAACACATCCGCGCACAGCTCTCATTAGTCGGCCTTGAATAACTCGTTCAGGCTGCTGGGACTGCAGCTGGATGACGGTCTGCCTGGTCGATTGGGTTGATGAGGCTGGCGAGGAGAGCGAGCAAAAGAGCGCTGAGGTAGGCGAGGATCTTGCGGATGTTGTGCCCGCAGCCGCAGAGGACAGCGTAGAGGGCGTCACCGATCGTGCCCTTGAGGACGCATCGGGCGAGGCGACCGTCGGTCTTCATGTGGCCGATCTCAGGCTCGATGGCGCTGCGTCGCCGCAGGAGTCTGGCTAGACGGGGCGTGAGGCCGCGCCGTGTACCGCTGATGAGCACCGTTGTGCTCTGCACGCCATGGCCGCGGTAGCCACGGTCGACCACGGCAAGGCTGGGACGATGATCGGTCAGGGTCTCGACCTGCTGGAGGGTGTCCGCGAGGGTGTGGCCGTCGTAGGGATTGCCGGGCATGGAGCGCATGCCGACGACAAAGCCCCCGGTGAGCGTGGTGGCGATGCTGACTTTGGTTCCGAACTCGTAGCGCACCCGCGCCTTGCCCTTGGAGATGCAGTCCACCTCCGGCTCATGCAGGGCGTAAATCTTACCCGCGCTCTTGGGTGTCTGCCGCAGCAGGCGGGTGACGAGCGCCATGCGTTGCTCGATCCGCGTCCGCATCTCCCCTTCGGGTACGGCGCCGAGCTTGCGGCCGATGTCACGCAGGACACGCCCCGTGTAGCCCTTGAGCGTGCGCAGTACCTTGCGCATGCGGCGGAACTGCCGGGCATGGGCATGCCGCCCTGCCTGCGCCGCCAGGCGCGGAGCCAGGCGGTTGTAGTTCTGCCGCAAGGCGATCCCGGCTTTCTGCGCCAAGGTCACCAGGGAGCGGCGCGCCCTCTCGTAAAGTCTGCTGTCAGTCGGATGCGCGATGGCCTTCTCCATCACCGTGGTGTCCACCGCGATCTCAGCCAGGCTGCGCGGCGTCACGGCACCGCAGGCACGGCCTGCCTCGATCGTCTTGGTCAGCAGCCACTCCACACCCTCCTCGCCGATGCGCCCACGCCAACGGCTGAGCGAGGACGGGTGAATAGGCAGGCGGTGCTGGAAGAAGGTCTCGCCGGTGAAGTGCTGGAAGTACGGGTTCTCGACCCAGCGGGCGAGCACCGCCTCATCGGAGAGGCCGTAGGTGTGCTGCAGGTACATCAACCCAGCCACCAGCCGCGGATTGATAGCAGGCCGGCCCTCAGAGCCAGGGAAGAAGCCGGCCCACTCCCGCTCGAACCAGTCCCAGTCGATCAGCGCCGCCAGTCGAACCAGCTCATGCTGCCCGTCGATGATGTCGACGAGGCGCGGCCGTAGAAGGTCAGCCTGTTCCGGCGGGCGCGGGCGATGCTTCATGCCCGCAAGAATCGCAGGATTAGCGCCCCATTCCAATCAAACCTTGCAATTCCACAGCGTCCAAACCGGCGAACCTCCCAGGCAGATCAGTGGGTTGGGAGTTGTTCAGGGCGGACTCATTAGTACCCGGGACCTTCTGTGGCGCAGGCTCAGGGGCGGTAAACGTCCCTCGACCCCTCTGCCAACCCGAACAGTCTGTCTTGGGCGCGGCGGACCATACCATAGCACTCGCAGGCGACGCTCTCGAGGCCGGGCCGATCGGTAATCGTGATACGCCCCCGTCCATATTGGATGTGACCGGCCTTGTGACTGGCGCTGGTCTTAGTGGATGCAGCCTGACGCTTAGTACCCGGGACCTCCTGTGGCGCAGGCTCAGGGGCGGTAAACGTCCCTCGTCCCCTCTGACAACCCGAACAGGCTGTCGTGGGCGCGGCGGACCATGCCATAGCACTCGCAGGCGACGCTCTCGAGGCCGGGCCGATCGGTAATCGTGATACGCCCCCGTCCATATTGGATGTGACCGGCCTTCTGCAGGGCACCCGCTGAGACAGTGACCCCGGCACGGCGCACCCCGAGCATCATCGACAGGAACTCGTGGGTCATCGGGTACTCGTCTCCCTCGGCCCGGTCGTGCCCCATCAGCAGCCAGCGCGCGAGGCGCTGGTCGGTGTGGTGCCGCCCGTTGCAGGCCGCGGTCCGCGCCACCTGCCCGTGATGGACCAGGGCGTAGCGGAGCAAGAGGTCGTGCAGGGCGGGGAGGCGTTGCAGTTCCTGGCGGAACGCCCGCGCGTCCATCCGCAGGGCGGTGCCGGGGCCTTGCACCATGGCCTCGATGTCGTCGTGGTCAGCCCCGAGCAGGACGGGGAGCCCGATGAAACCCTCGCGGCCGATCAGCCCGACCTCGGCAGCGTCGCCATCCTCCATATAGGCCAGCATGGAGGCCCAGCCGGTCTCGGGGAAGTAGACGGCCTCGATGGGCTTGCCCGGCGCCTGCAGGACGTGGCGAAAGGGAAGCTCGACGGATTGAAGCTGCGGCCACAGCTCGGCCAGAACGCCAGACGGCAGGGCTGCGAGCAGGCGATTGCGGGATGTGGGTGTGGCGGAGAGGGCCATGGAGGGCTCCTGCGACGGGGTGTCGGCGGGAGCGCTGGCCTCTCTCTGTCACCTACGCCGGGGGCCGCAGCAGGTAATAACGCGACCCTACTGTTTATCTGCTGGTGCGGCAGTAACCTAAGTTAAGAATACTTGGCAGCGTTACTCTTCCCCTCTCGGGGACCGAGCAAGCAACAGCGCGTCTCCGACGCTCCGCCAGCACCGCCCAGGCCCGCCATCACCGCCCCCCCGCACATCGCCAGCGGCTCCGTCGCGCTCCATTGCCTGTGGTACGCGGGGATTACCGCATGTCAGCCGACGCTGCTGTATGGGCAGCAGCAGCCGAGAGCGAATGGAAAGGGTTGCGGCTCTCCTCGTGGCGTAAGCTGATTGGATGAGCGACCCTTTATTCTCGTCCCCGCCCGATCAGCTTCAACCGGTCGAGAAAGCAGTGGAGGGGTAGCTCGCCGCCCCTCCGACACCTATTGCGGGGATCGCCGCAGTTCCGTCGGTGCGGCGCCTACCCGGTTTGGTCCGCGTGTTACCGCCGAGTTGGATGGACAGCATAGCTTCGAGGGTAGAGGCTGTTTCATAGCCACCCGCAGAGCAGACGGACACGGGTACGTGCCCGCCGAGCAAGGAGGCCATCGATGTCCGATGAAACGCTGCTAAGCAGGGCGCTGCGGGACGAGGACCGCCTCATGGCACTGCGGCGAACCGGCCTGCTGGACACCGCGCCCGAGGAGACCTTCGACCGCCTGACCCGGATGGTCTGCCGGCTGCTCGGCGTGCCGGCGGCGCTGGTGTCGCTGGTCGAGGCCGACCGCCAGTTCTTCAAGAGCGCTGTGGGCCTGCCGCAACCCTGGCTGCTCCGGCGCGAAACCTCGCTGCTGCACTCCTTCTGCCAGCATGTTGTGGCTGCTGGGAAGCCGCTCCTGGTCCAGGACGCGGGCCACCATCCGCTGCTATCCGGCAACCTCGCTATCTCCGAGCTTGGCGTCGTCGCTTATCTCGGCATGCCGCTCATAACGGCAGATGGCCACGCACTTGGAGCCCTATGCGCCATCCATACCGAGCCACGTGCTTGGACATCTAGCGATGCCGCGGCGCTGCGCGATCTCGCCGCGGTGACCATGAGCGAGATAACTCTTCGCCGGCTGGTGGTGGAGATGGCCGAGCGCAACTGCCGTGAGGCGGCGGAGCACCAAGCGACGAAGGCGCGAGTGCGCCGGCTTGAAGCGCTGCGCCGGCTCGCAGACGGTGTGGGGCACGACCTCGCCGGTGTCATGCAGGCGGTCCAAAGCGGGGTGCGCCTGGCCGGCGAGCGCCTCGCGCATGACCCGGCGACGGCGCAATCCATCCTTGGCTTGGTCAACGACGTAGCCCGGCGCGGCGGCGCGCTGGCTCAGCGCCTCACGGCTTTTGCTCCGCGCGGCGAGCTCCGGCCTGAGGCGGTCGAGGTGGCGCCATTGCTGCAGCGCTTGGCACGTGTGACTACAAGCGGCCTGGACGTTCCACTTCGGGTCGAAGTGGATGTGGCCCCGGGGCTGCCGCTAGTCCTGGCTGACCCCGAGGAACTGAAGTCAGTGCTGCTGGGCCTGGCCGCCGCGGCACGCGACGCCATGCCGGAAGGCGGCACCCTCACGCTTCGGGCAGCGCTTGAGGAGATCACCTCGGGAGCAGAGCACCAAGCGGCGCTGCGGCCAGGCCGTCACGTCCGGGTCTCCATAGCTGACACCGGCACGGGCTTGGGCGGCGGGGCTTCGCTACTTGGGGCGTTGGATCCCGGCGCGGAGTTCGAACTGGCGTTCGCCCGGACCTTCGCCGAGCAGGTTGGGGGCGGACTGGTGCGGGAGGGCAGGCCGGGGGTAGGGACCACGGTCACACTTTGGCTGCCCGCAGCAAAGGCCGGTGGCGTCGTTGGGGCGGATCCGCGCGAAGGATAGGCCAGGCCCCTGCATCGGCACCTCATTTGTCCGGCTCTGCCTTGCGACTGCTCCTGAGACGCTCGCGCTCGGCGCGATCCTCCTCGATAAGCCGCAGGATGTCCTCAGGGATCGGTTCCGCAACCGTGGTGTCAAAGGCCTCATGCAGACTTTGGCGAAGCCACAGGTCGAACGCATCCTCCTCTGCCCTAAGCCATTCGGCGGCAGCGCCTCTCGACGGCTTGTGCGACGGCTCCTCGGCCTCCGTTTGCGTTTCCTTGTCCCGCTTTGATCCGGCTGGCATGGCCACGCGCCCCGCCCTGGTGGTCCAGCCACAACGCGCCGGGGAGGCGGAAGCTCGTGGAGCAGTCGCTCAGGGCGGAGGCAGATCGGCTCCTGGCGATAGACCAGGTGAACCTGTGGGCGTCGCGGTGAACGAGGAGAACACGCCCTGTGTCCAGCAGCGACAATGCTACAAGCGGATCACTGACGGCCACAGTGTCTGGCCGGCCGCGCCCAACCCGCTTGAGCAGGACTTCTCAGCGAAGGGCCTCGACCCGGAGGGAGACCTCATCATCACACGAGGATAACGGGAGGCTTGGCCTACAATCTTGTGGCGTTAGGATAGTATCCAAGCCGCCTACAGCGGGTGCCCGTCCTCTATCGACTTCTCCGTTATGTTGGCCAAGCGCTCATCGAGCGAGACCATGATTTTGGCGAAATCGTCAAAAGCCTCCTCGGCGCGAGCGGTCAGGATGTCGAGGGCTCGTTTGGTAGGGTGCAGTACCTTCAAACGGGCATGCCCTGGCGCCAGCTCAGAGGTAACCAGACCCTGGCGCTCCAGCGCGATAACGACCCGTGACAACGTCGGCGCGCTGAGCAAGCCATTGGCTCGTACAACCAGATCTCGCTGCGCAATCTGCTCACCTCGCAAATGGGCGAGCAACACCTCAAGGGCGACCCAGAGACCCTCGCGCGAGCGGTGTGGTGGATCCTGTCCAAAAATGTCTCTGATAGCCTCGAACTGACGCCTCAGCCCCGTCAAATGCAGTGCCGCAACGGCCTCTGCTTGCGCATGAAGAGACGTACCCATGGACCGCAGAGGGTCGGGAAGGGTGTTCCGGGCGTGGGGGACAACCATAAGTGGTGGATTCCGCAAATCCGCAGCCGAGACAACAGGAGCTTCAGGCCCGAGTTGCGTCCGTAGTGCTGCCAAGCTCCCTTTCGTGCGAGCATCCATTCAGTCGATTTAGTTTCATGCACATTTTTATAAGCTGATCACTTGTTCGTGTATTTCATATTGAACAATGCGCAGTGTAACTCACGGCCGTGGGAGCGATTAAGAGGAGCTGGAACTCCAGGGCTGCACCGCAAAGCATTCGAGGAACGTCCCGTTTAATGAACAAGAACAATCCCGCTTTGCTTGGAACAGCAGCCCAGATCGCTCCCACCTCTACCTGCAGCAGCAAGCTCTGGAATGACCTGTTGAGCTTCTGGAGTGCCGGCGACCAGATCGCCTCAACCAGATTACTTTCCACCAGCGGTGTCGCTTGTGGGCGGGAGCGCCCATCCGCGGCCGGAGCATAGCATCCATGATCGACACCTATCTTCTTGGCGCCACTGGCCTGGACCAGGGACTATCGTCAACGCCTTGGCTGCAAGCCGGCGTTCGGCTCGAGCTTCAGCGCAGCGGTCAGCAGACCGCCTCCGCTGCCGCCCGCAGCAAAGCGCCAAGCCGCCTCGAGGTCCGCGCTCAGGACGGCAGCATGCTCGGTTACCTGCCACCAGAAGATGCCGACGAGATCACCGGGCTTCTGGACGCCGGAGCTTCCGCTGCGGTGTTTGTGCGAGGTGTTGTACCGGCCTTCCGCCGCCCGCGTGTGCAGCTTGTAGTCGAGGTCGAGGCCGCCTGAACTGGCAGCGACAACCGTCCGCACTACGGACCTAACTCGGGAGCACATGTTGTGGCTGGAATGCCTGTGCCTATGGTCCTCATACCGGCTCTACTGTCCGACGGTGCCATGTACCAGGACGTGATCGAGCAACTGGGTGGCATGGTCGACGGAGCGGCCTACGCCTTCCCACATCAGAGCTTTCAGCCAAAGAGACCTTCACCCGCAAGTGCGGCCTTCCGCGAGCTGCGCGATGAAGCCGCCTTTCTGCATTATGGCATTTCTACGCCATTTCTCGTGTACGATCTTCTACCTGTAGGATCGTTCGCGAGGAACCGCACCCGGCATGCTCATCGACCTCACCGACCCCGCCGCCACGGCGGCGCAGGGCTCCGGCCACTTCGTCCTCGCCAACGGCACGCCAGAAGCGGACATCTTCCTCGGCGCACCGGACAAGCGCAACGCGCTGTCCGGGCTCGGCGGCGATGACCTTATCCGCGGCGGTGCTCTCGGCGACGAGCTCCACGGCGAGGGGGTCTCTTT
>NZ_JQKB01000143.1 GCF_000745835.1 Belnapia moabensis DSM 16746
CGGATGAAGCGCTCCGCGCAGCCGTTGCCCTCCGGCGCGCGCACGAAGGCGGGCGAGTTCTCGATGGACAGGAAGCGGAGCTCCTTCTGGAAGGCGTCCGACATGTACTGGCTGCCGTGGTCGTGGCGGACGCCGAGGCCCGCCGCGACGCCCTGGGCGAAGCCGCCGAAGTGGCGCCGGACGCCTTGCCGGACGGGCTCGAGCGCCTCGAAGCGGTTCGCGTGACGGGCGGCGTGGATGCCAACGCATTCGGCTGAGAAGTGGTCGGCGGCGACGAACACCGCCGCCTGGTCCTCGCCGGTGATGGTCGTGGTCAGGTCGGTGCCCCACATTGCGTCCACCGCCTCGGGGATGATGGTGCCGTCGTGACTGCGCGGGCCGCGGGGCGAGCCGACCCGCGAGGGGGCGAGCAGGTCGTGCTCACGCATCAGCCGCAGCACCCGGCGCCTGGAAGTGCGCACGCCCGCGTGGCGCAGCCGGGCCCAGACCTTCCTGTGCCCTTCGCCGTGGAAGGGGCTGGAGGCGAGCACGGCGCGGATCGCCTCCACCAGCGCTCCGTCCGGCATAGCCCCGACCGGACCGGGGCGCCGCGGCGGCGCCTGCCGTGACGGAGCGCGGAACCGATAGACGGTGGCGCGGGCCACCCGCCAGACCTGGCACACCGGGGCCAAGCCGTAGGGCCTGCCACTGCTCGGGGATACTGTCTGGCTCATGGCTTCCGCCTCCGCCGGGCCAAAGGGTGCCCGTCCTCCAGGACGGAGATCTTGGCCTCGAGCAGTTCGCGCTCGAGCAGCATCTCGCCGAGCCGGGCCTTCAGCCGCTCGCTCTCCAGCGCCTCCCCGCCAGCGGGACGGCTCGCCAGGCTGGCCTCGCCGGCGGCCAGGAAGGCGTCGCGCCAGCCGCTCAGCGTCGCTGCGGTGACGCCCAGCGAGCGCGAGACCGTCTCCAGGTCCTCGCCCCGCAGCAGCCGCAACACGGCGTCGCGCTTGCGACCCCGCGACATCCGCCCGCCCCGGCCAGGACCCATGGCGCCGCTCGCCGTCTCTGTCGTCATCACCACCTCTCCGCGGACAGGGTCCGCTAACGAGGTGTCTCAGCCAACCGTGGGGCAGAGGACAGCGCCCTTCACCCGCACGTAGGTCTTGTCCGCCCTCCATGAGCCGTTGCTCATGCGCAGCTGCGGTCGGAGACGCTTCTCGATCTCCGGCGCATATGTCTGCATCCAGCGGAACACCGTGGTATGCGCCAGCTCGACGCCGCGGTCAGCCAGCATCAGTTCGAGATCGCGGTAGCTCACCGGGAACATCAGGTACCAGCGGACTGCCCAGAGGATCACCTCTGCAGTGAACTGCCGCCCCTTGAAAGACTGATCCGGTGTCACCGAGGCCACTCGCCACCGTCTCACCATGTCCCAGCTTGTACCTGTCCGGGACGGCTCCGCAAGGACGCAACAGAACCTTCTACCTGATGTTCAATGAGCCACTCCCTTTGCTCGCCTTGGTGCCTGGTTTGAGATGCTGGTGGCATCCTCGCATGCACGGAGAACACATCCACGTGGCCGGGTTTTCGCAGCACCAATGGACGAATCAGCTGCCGCTTAGATATAGACCGGTTCGACGTAAATGGGCGTGTAGGGGTCATAGATCGGTTCGATGTAGACGGGCGCGTAGGGGTCATAGACCGGCTCGACGTAGATGGGCGCGTAGGGGTCATAGAGCGGCTCGACGTAGATGGGCGCGTAGGAGTCATAGACCGGCTCGACGTAAATGGGCGCGTAGGGGTCATAGACCGGTTCGACGTAAATGGGTGCGTAAGGGCCAATCCAGACTTCTGGCTCGGCGTAGACGGGCCCCGGATAGGTTACAAGCACCTCCCCGTAGGGAGCCGGCTCCGGGAAGGCTATGATCATTTCGCCGTACATAACCGTGTCCTCCTTATTCCTCAGCAGGAGAACACGGTAGTGCGGCGACGGCATGTCGTGGCGATGTTCGCAGTAAGGCAAGCGGGGCCATCCAAACATGTACCGGAGGTGTTTGCTCAGACGCGCGCGACAACACCGAAGAGGCGGCTGAGCAGCGCTCCGAAGCGCAGCAGCCCCTGGGTCGCGGTTAGGCAGACGCAGTCCACTGCCCCTTCGCCGGCCAGTCGAAGGCAATGCTGCCACCGGGCTGGCGCACTATGCTACTGCGGATGAGCTCACTGCCGTAGCCGGCCGGAGCGGAAGGCTCGGTAACGGCCGGACCGCCTCGTTGCGATAACCAGGCTTGGCTGGCAGCATTGGAAGGGTCCCGCTGCGCCCCCCTCGTGACGATATGGCGGGGCTTACAGACGGTTTCCAACTTAGCTGACCCTGGGACGTTGCTGAGTCTCTGATGGCGTTGCGATCGGACCGCCGGGCGTGCCGGGAATGCTGCGGCGGGGCCATGAGATCGAGGCGTGCGCGACACAGTGCAGACGGGACCACCGACGAAGGGGAAACGCCATGGCAGGCCAAGGCATTGGCGAGAAAAGCGGACACGGGCAACCGGGCGAAGAGGGCGGGAGCACTTCGCCGGGACCCGACGCGATGCTTGGGGTCTGGACCTCCTGGGTGGAGGCGATGTCGGGATCGGCGGGTTGGAATTGGACCAACCATGCCAAGCCCTGGTGGCAAATGACGACCGATCAGCTCAGCGGCAGCGCGCTCGCCGGCGGGGTAGCGCAGCTTGGCAACATGTTGGCCAAGGACCCATTCTTGCGGTCCGTGGATCAGATGTGGAACGCCAATCCGCTGCGCAACGTCGTGCCCGTGGATTGGGCGGAGGTCGTCAGAGCACTCCGCACGGTGTGGCTGCGCTCTCTAAACCGGCCCGGCGCGGCCATGGCGGCAATGGAGCTGAACGCAAACCTGCTGCGCTCGGCCGTGGAAGCCTGGAACGAGGCCGGCCTGCGATGGTGGGGTGTAGAGCCGGCGGGAAGCAGTGCTCCTGCCATCGGCGGCGACAAGCGGTTCGCCGCCCCGGAGTGGCACGCCAACCCGGTCTATCGTACACTGAAGGAAGCTTATTTGCTCGCCTCCGACTGGCTGCTGAAGCAAGGCGCTGAGCAGGCGGAGGGCGTGGACGAGGCGGAGCGCCGGCGGCTCGACTTCCATCTGCGGCAGTTTGTGGACGCCATGAGCCCGGCGCTGCTGCTTGCCTCGAACCCGGCGGCGCTGCGCCGCGCGATGGAGACCGGCGGCGCCAGCCTCGCTAACGGCGCACGCAACCTGGCGGCCGACCTAAAGGAAGGGCGGCTCAGCATGGTGGACGCCGCCGCCTTTGCGCCTGGGCGCAACTTGGCCTTGTCGCCGGGCAAGGTGGTCCACCGCAACCGCCTGCTTGAGCTGATCCAGTACGAGCCGACAACCGAGACGGTGCACCGGACGCCCCTGCTGATCATGCCGCCCTGGATCAACAAGTTCTACATCCTCGACATGCAGCCGAAGAACAGCATGGTGCGGCATCTCGTCTCCCAAGGTTTCACCGTGTTCATGGTGTCATGGAAGAACCCCGACGCCTCCATGGAGGACATAAGCTTTGAGGATTACATGGACCTTGGCCCGCTGGAGGCAAGCGATGTGGCACGCGAGATCACTGGCGCTAAGTCCATCAATGTGATGGGCTATTGCATCGGCGGCACGTTGCTCGCCCTAACCCTCGCGTGGCTAGCCCGGAAGAGGGATAAGCGCTTCAATGCAGCGACGTTTATGGTTTCGCTGCAGGACTTCACGCGCGTGGGCGACACCGCTGTTTTCATGGATGAGCCAGCCATGGATTTGGTCGAGCAGCAGATGATGGAGCGTGGCTATCTCGACAGCCGAGAGATGTCCAAAATGTTTAACCTGCTGCGTTCAAACGACCTGATCTGGGCGAACGTAGTGAACAACTATCTCATGGGCGAGAAGCCGCCGGCTTTCGACTTGCTCCATTGGAACAGTGATGGAACCCGCATGTGCCGTGCCGCACACGCCTGGTACCTGCGGAACACCTACAAGGAGAACAACCTAGTCGTACCAGATAAGATCGAGCTCAAAGGCGAACCCATCGACCTGGGGCGCATCGAGCTGGACGCTTATGCAGTTGGCGCCGAGAAGGACCACATCGTTCCCTGGGACGCTGCCTGGCACATCACGCGGCTCTTCGGCGGCAAGGTGCGCTACGTGCTTGCCTCCTCTGGCCACATCGCTGGCATCATCAACCCACCGGGTGGCAAGGGCGCCTACTGGACCAACGAGGCGCAAGCGGCAACGCCGGAGGAGTGGCGCAAGGCGGCCACGAAGCACGACGGCAGTTGGTGGACGGATTGGTCGGCTTGGCTCGTGGCGCGCTCGGACGGACGAGATAGACCGCCGGCCATGGGCAGCACCGCGCATCCGCCAATTGCGGACGCGCCGGGCACCTACGTGCTCGAGAAGTAAGAAGACGCGGGCGCGTTCTCCAGCACCAGCTGCTCCGGGGGCCTGTCCGCCCCACACCGCGGAGGGCGGCGTCGTTACGCTGCTCGGGCTGAAGCTTCAGAGGCCATTCGGAGCGACACGGCTGATTCGCTGGGCATTGGTACGAGCAGCTTGGCGGACGTCCTGGCAATTAACTGAATAGCCTCGACAACTTGCTCTGGCTCGGAGTGGTGGACCATGTGCCCTGCACCCTCGACGATCCGCAGCGCGCTGCCCGGGATGGTGGCGTGCAGGCGCTCAGCATTGCGCTTCCAGACAACCTTGTCGCCGTCTCCTGCTAGGATGAGTACAGGCATCCGGAGGTCGGTGTAGCGCCGGCGCAAGCCCAGCGCACCTGGGATCATCAGTGCGCCATCGACCGAGGTGGCGCGGATCTGGGACGGCCGCAGTGCCATCGCGTCTGAGTATTCGCGCCGGAACCGCTCGGGGACCGAGGCCGGCGAGAACATAGCGCGCTTCTGCAAGGGCATGAGGAGCCGCCCCAGCCACGGCGAGACCGTGTAGCGTAAGATATCCCCAACCACCGGAATCGCACCCACAGTGACCAACAGCACATCGGGCCGCAGGGTCCAGAAATAGTAACCGGAAAGCAGTACGAGGCCCGCCGTGTCAGCTTGGTGCCGCACCGCCAGCGAAAGCGCCACAATGGCACCCCAGGAGTGGCCCACCACAACCGGACGCTCGATACCCAGCAGCTTGAGCGCCTTGTGGAGCAGTTCGGCCTGCTGCGTTGCCGTCCAGCTGCGGCTATGTGGGCGCTCGCTGTGACCAAAGCCGGGGCGGTCGAAAACGATGACCCGGTGTGTTTCCAGCAGGCGCTCGGCGACGCCGCTGGTATCATAGTCGTCGCCAGACACCACGTTACCATGGATAAGGACAATCGGTTGCCCGGCACCTCGGTCGGTATAGTGCAGTCTGACGCCGTCCACATCGAGGAACGTACCCCGAGGTGGATGTTGACGCTCCGCCCGGCGCGCGACGGTGCGGTTCACCAGGGCAAGTGCGCCGAGAGCAGTGGCGGCCATTCCGCAGGCGAGCGCCGTCCGACTCCCGAGAAGGGTTTTGGCTGCAGCGAAGAAGTTCAATGCTGTACTCCTAAAATAGCTAATCGTGCCGTTCCGACCGGGGTCAGTCGATTTGGGACGCCTGCGGCAAGCCGTCGAAATCACCCGCATCGACGGCAATGCGGACGGCGCACTTGATAGCCAGTAGCGCGGCTAAGCCGGTGAAGAACAATGTTGTTTCAATCATAGATTCGGTCCTTACGTGCGCCCCTCCCGAAACCCAGACCAGAAATAATGCTGCGCTGCAGCAAAACTAATCACGATTATTTTTCATTGGGGCAGCCCCTCGTGCAACCAGCCACGATCCGCAGCGGAGAGGATCGGCGTCGAATGCGAATCTCGAACGGTCCCTGAAGTTTGCCGCAGCTGCCCAAGCCGGAAACATCTCTTCCAAACCAATCGCACATCTTCAAACGAGATGCATCAGTTAATAGCAATGAAATATAAGGCAGGAAAATCCCCGTTTGTTGACGCGGCTGGCATACAAGAAAATTGCAACAAGTCCTTCATGGAGTTTTTAAATTTTATCCCTTGCGCCACAGCGCGTACTAGCGCAAAACTCGATTGTGCGGTGCAGCAATGCTTGGTGCACTATAATTATATTTACAGGAGACCCACATGGTCGATATTAACAAGCCGCAGGACGTTCGCGCAGCCGCCACCGCCGATGCAGCCGTCCGTCGCGGTGCCGAGGCTGCCCACCAAGGTGGCCACGCCACCAATGAGGCGCTGCGCCAGAATGCCGAGGTTGGCGCCGACATGGCGCGCAAGGGCACCGAAGCCGGAGCCGATGCGGCTCGTCGCGGTGCAGAGCTTGCGAACGACACGGCGCGCCGGGGCACGCAGGCAGTCACCGACGCTCAGCGGCAGATTACTCAGGAGGCAGCCCAGCGCTTTGAGGAGGTCAGCCGCAAGGTGGCCGAGGCGGCCCGGGGCACAAGCGAGAACGTGCGCCAGCTGATGGCGTTGCCGAACGCCGCCGAAGGCGGGCTGCGCGATCTGCAGCAGGGAATGGCGGGTTTCGTCGAGGGCGTGATGCAGACCAACCTGCGCGCGGCGCAAGAGCTGTTCCGCCTTGCCAACCCGGCGCCGATCGTGGAGCTGCAGCAGCGCTTCGTGCGCGAGTACACGGACACCTTGCTGCGCAACACCGCCACGCTGGTTCGTGCAACGCGTCGCACCGCCGACGAGACGCTTCGCCCGCTCGAGGAGCAGATCCGCCAGGCCGACCAGGGTCAGCAGCGCTCCCAGGCGGCGGCGGAGTAAAGCCGGCTCAGGATCCGCGAAGATCCTGAGCACAGAAGGAAGCGGCCGGGGCGCTACGGGTGCCTCGGCCGTTCTCCTATCACCCAGACGACTAGACGCGCCGGCATTGCCAGCCGCCTCCGCGGCGCTCAGCCAGCTCTCCTGCCATAACGGCAGCGTCTGGCGCCACGGAAAGCATGGAGCGGAACATGGAGAAGACCAAGCACAACCTCGCTGGCTTGGTAGAGGAAGCCGCTACCAACATCCGCCATTTGATGACCGCCGCGTCGGGTCCTAACACGGCTGGACAGCAAGTGCAGGACACACAGCGGGCCGCATCGCTCCTGTTCGACAGCGTGATGGCGACCAACAAGCGCTTCGCCGAAGCGCTGCTGGATAACGCCAAGCCGAGCCCGGCGGTGGAGCTGCAGCGACGCTTCGTGGGCGAGTACTTCGATGCACTGGCACGAGGCGGGACTTTGGTACTGCGTGCAGCGGGCGAAGCGGCTCAACAGTCCTCGCAGCAGCAGACGCGCGACCGCGACCAGCAGCGGGACGGTGGCGAAGCGGCCCCCGCAGCGAGGTCCGAACCAGCCCCGAACAAGCGAATCCGACGCTCCCGCTCGCAAGCATCGCGCAAAAACGGGAACCTCACTCGCGGGAAAGCCGCAGAGTAGACGCTAGACCATGTAACTGGGCTAGGTGACTAACCCGGATTATGCGCGAGGGCTGACGGGCATGGCGCAAGCCGTTGTGCGGACGTAGAATTTGGCTACGACACTCAAACCCAGCCGCGTCCGGAGACCATGCCCGTCACGGTTGAACCTACCCCGCCGCTGCCCGGCCTGTCATCGGTTGGCGGCAAGCTCCTGATCGCCCGCTTCGACGGCGGGCAACTCTCCTCCGACGGCGGCCTGCTGGCCTTGCGCGAGGTCGAGCGCCGCCTCGGCATTGCCGACCGGCTGGCAGCCTGCATCGACGACCCGCGCTCGCCGGAGCGGGTCCGGCACCGCCTCGCTGCCATCTTGCGCTTCCGCATG
>NZ_JQKB01000144.1 GCF_000745835.1 Belnapia moabensis DSM 16746
ATACGCCCGGCCGAGATCGCTGACTCGTAGGTGATGTCCCATATGGCTGAGAAGGTGCTTCGCTGCCTTTGCGGGTGAGCGGAGATGGCGATGGTAGCGGCAGTGGCGATCAGCCGGACGGATTTGGACGCGATGGGGCTGCGTCGGGCAGCAGGACGCGAACGGGATGCGGCGGCGTCGCGGCGGATGTTGGCCTTGGCGCTGGTGCTGGAGGGGCAGTCGCGGACGGACGCAGCCCGTGCGGCGTGGGCTTGAGCCGCAGAGCGGATCAAGGCGGCAGACGCTGCGCGATTGGGTGCATCGCTACAACGCCGAGGGCTTGGCGGGTCTGCGAGCCCGGGTGGGCGAGACCGGGCCGAAGCGGCGTCTGTCGTCCGATCAGGAGGTGGAGGTAGCCGAGTGGGTGCGCCGCGGCCCCGACCCGACAAGGGACGGGGTGGTGCGCTGGCGCCGAGCTGATCTGGCGCGCGCCATTGCCGAGCGGTTCGGCGTTGTGCTGGCCGAGCGGAGCGTCGGTCATGTGCTGCGCCGCCTCGGCTTCCGCCGCTTGGTTGTGCGGCCGCGTCACCCCGGTCATGACGCTGCGGCACAAGCGTCTTTCAGGCCGACTTCGCCGCCCTGGTAACCGCCGCCCTGTCACCCAAGGCGCGCGACAAGCCGCTTGAAATCTGGTGGCAAGATGAGGCCAGGGTTGGCCAGCAGGGCACGCTGACGCGCATCTGGGCGGAGCGCGGCTCGCGCCCGACCGCGCCGAAGGATCGCCGCTATGCCTCGGCCTACCTCTTCGGTGCGGTCTGCCCGGCCCGCGGCATTGGCGCCGGCCTCGTGCTGCCGGCCGCCAATGCCCACACCATGTCCCTCGACCTCGCCGAGATCAGCAGCCAGGTTGCGCGAGGTGCTCATGCGGTTGTCGTCATGGACGGCGCGGGTTGGCACCAGACCGGCGGCAAGTTGCGCGTGCCCGCCAACGTCACCCCGCTCCGTTTGCCACCCTACGCGCCGGAGCTGAACCCAGTGGAGAATGTCTGGGCCTACCTACGCTCCAACAAGCTCGCCAACCGCGTCTACGAGACCTACGACGACATCCTCGACGCATGCACCGAGACCTGGAATTGGTTCACCAGTCAGCCCGAACGCATCACCGCCATCGCATCACGACCATGGGCACAGGTCACTCAATGAGGCCAGGCGTATGATACCAAGTCTCTGATCTTCAGTTTGCACATGCTGTGACGAGCTCGTCATGATGCATGGATCCAGAAGAAGCCCTCGGCAGCGATGAACGCGAGAGCGTCCTTGAGCGGCATGACCCGCGGCTGAATGGGCCCGGGTTGCTCCAGGCCTCACGGCGCCACCAGAGAACCTGAACTTTGTCACCCTGGCCGGTTGGACGCAGCCGGGCGACAGGTCCGCCGGTGCGCAGGCTGTGGAGCGTGTAGCCCTTGTTGGCACGCACCATCTCAATGCCACCGCGCCCGGCTGGCCAGGGGTAGGCCTCGATCCGGGCGCGCAGGTCATCTGGGGTGCTGGCCATGAGCCTTCCTCCTGCCTTCTGCCGCGTTCTGCGCTGCGGGGGCTCGGGCGGAGGCGATGTGCCATGATACCGAACGCTGGTCCCGCGGTGCTGGACGGCTGGATGCAGCCCTTCCGATGCCACTTCACCGCCGCGATTTGGCGTCACGTGCTCGTGCTGGTCTGTGGTGCTCTGCTGGCGCCGGGCCGGCGGACCGTTGCCGCTGCCCTACGGGTCATGGGGCTCGGCGAGGTGGCCGGCTTTGCCGTCTACCATCGTGTGTTGAGCCACGGGCACTGGTGCTCGCGGGCCCTGGCGCATCGGCTCCTGCTGCTGTTGGTTGCCGCCTTCGTGCCGGCCGGCCCGGTGGTGGTCGGGCTCGACGACATCATCGAACGCCGGCGCGGTGGGTGCATCGCCGCGAAAGGGATCTACCGCGATCCAGTCCGCTCCAGCCATGGGCACTTCGTGAAGGCCAGTGGACGACGTTGGCTATGCGTCATGCTGCTGGCACCCGTGCCCTGGGCCGGCTGCGTCTGGAGTCTACCCTTCCTGACCGTGTTGGCGCCCTCCGAGCGCTACGTGGCCGCGCTGGGCAAGCCGCACAAGACGCTCACGGATTGGGGCCGGCAGGCGCTGCTGCAGGTTGCCCGCTGGCTGCCGGGTTGGCGCGTTGTCGCGGTGGCCGGCAGCAGCTTCTCGGCCATCGCCTTGCTGCGCGCTCTCGCGCCGCACTTGACCGTGGTCACCCGTCTGCGCCTCGACGCCTGCCTGTGCGAACCGCCGCCGCCGCGCCGGTCGCGGCAGCGAGGGTGATCTCCAGCCACGGGTGCGCGGCTGCCCAGTTTGTCCGAGCTCCTACACAATCGACGCACGTCCTGGCGCCGGGTCACCATCGAGGGTTGGTATGGCCGCAGCACGCGCCGGCTCGACATCGCCTCCGGCACCGCGCTCTGGCACCACCCCGGCCGGCGGGTGGCGATCCGCTGGGTGCTGGTGCGAGACCCGAATGGCCAGAGGGAGCCGCAGGCTTTTCTGTGCACCGACCAAGCGGCCGATCCGGCCGACATCCTGCGGTGGTTTGTTCGCCGCTGGCGCACGTGGAAAGGCGGCGGGTTTCTACCCCACCGGGGCAGGTTATCAGCCGGGGCCGGCTGGCCGGCCGTCGATTAGCGCCGCATAACGAGCGAACATCACCTCCTGATCGTAGTCGCACAAAGCCTTGCCGCGGTTCGCCTCGCCGAGCCGCACCCGGAGTGCCCGGTCGGCAAGCAGCGGCCGCAGCGCCGCAGCCAGCGCAGCATCCGTCAGCGCGGCGATATGCGCCTGCCCTTCGGGTGCGACCATGGCCTTCACATCGCCCACCTCAGTAGAGGCGACAGGCAAGCCGCTTGCCATCGCTTCCAAGACGGAAAAGGGCATCTGCTCCGTGTCGGAGCACAGCGCGAAGAGATCCATCGCCCGGTACGCCGCGGCCGGATCCGGTACGTGCCCGGCGAACAGTGTGCAGTCGCGCAGGCCAAGCTCGCCCGCCAGCGCCTCAAGCTTCGCACGCTCCGGCCCGTCGCCGATGACCAGGAGCCGCAACGCCAGCCCCTCCCCGTGCAGGATTGCCGCCGCGCGGAGCAGCCGGCTGAGGTTCTTCTCTGCCCGAAGCGCCGCCACTGTACCGATTACTGGACCCTTCCCCGGCACCGGAAGGTTGGCGCGCGGCCCATCAGGACGGAAGCGGTGCAGGTCGAGTCCGTTCGGGATGTGGTGCAGGCGCGCTTCCGGCAGATGCCAAGCCTCGCGCGCCACGCGCAGAAGCAGGTTTGAGGGCAGTGCCACCTCGCTCCAGCGCAGCGCCAAGCGGCGCGTCAGCACCCGGCGTGGCAGCTGGCCCTTCGCTTCGTCGGGGCCGAAGCCGTCCTCAGTATGAAGGTGCCGCAGGCGCGGCGGCACTAGGTTGGCCAAGGCCCATTCGATGCTGCCCCAGTTGCTCGTCACCAGCACATTTGGACGCAGCCGGCGCAGCAGGCTGCGGATCCACCAAGCGGTCCGTAGCGGGTCGAGCCCGGCCGTCTCCGGTCCTGGCAGTAGGGTGAAGCGTACCTCAGCGCCCAGCCGCTCGGCACAGCCAGTTTGTCCGTCGAGCGCCACGATGGCGTGGCGCCAGCGCGGCCCGTAACGGTTGGCGAGCGCGGCGAAGCGTACCTGCGCACCGCCCACCGCGAAGCTCGGGAAGACATGTAGCAGCAGAGGAACCGTACTGGGCGGCAACACGGTCTCGGTACGCATGCAGGGTTCCTCAGCCGACCAGCGCTCGGTTCGCAGACACAGTACCAGACCGCGTGCGCCCTGCCAGCAATGCCTCGGCCAGGGCTGTGACGCGGCGCGCATTGCCCTCCCAGGTGAGGTCGCGCCGCACCACCTCCTCGCGCGCGGCGGCGCCGAGCCGTGCGCGCAGCGTTGCATCGGTGGCAAGCCGCAGCACTGCCTCCCACATAGTGCCCTCGCGCGTGGGGTCGAAAAGCAGCGCGGTGCAATCATGCACTAGAACTTCGCGCAGGTTGGGCTGGTCAGGCGCCACGATGGCACGGCCCGCCGCCATGTACTCAAAAACTTTTAGCGGCGAGGCGTAGGGTACCGCCGCCGGCTGCAGTGCGATGTCGAAGCCCTCGACCAAGCCAGGGATCGCCTCGCGCCCTACCAGGCCGGTGAAGCGCACACGGTCGCTTAGGCCGAGCTCGGCGGCGAGCTTCTCCAACCCCGGTCGCGCCGGCCCCTCGCCCACCACCAGCAGTCCGAGCCGTGGCGTGCCGCGCCAAGCGGCGATGGCGCGCACCACGGCATCCAGACCGTGCCACTCGCGCACGAAGCCGACGAAGCCGAGGGTGAGGGTATCTTTCACTCCGAGCGCCGGGCCGGGGGCGGAAAATTCCTCAAGGTGAATTCCATTCGGGATGACCTCGATCCGCTCCTGCGGAACGCCTGCGGCGGCAACATGCGCACCGAGCACGGCGGTGACCGGCAGCACGCGGTCGGCACGGCGCCAAACGAAGGCCTCGCTCCAGCGCGCGAGCGCCTTGAGATGCAGGCCGCCGAAGTGGCTCCGCTCCTCGGCCAAAGGGGAGTTCACCTCAACCAGGAAGGGCAAGCCGAATCGACGAGCAAACAGGGCGCCTGAGAGGAAAAAGAGGTTGTAGCGCTCGTAAATCACGTCTGGCCTGAACTCCTGCGCAGCGCGAGTAATGCGGAGATAGGCAGGCAGGCTGTAGGCGAACTCGGCTAACTCGGCCGCGAAGCGTGGAAGCCAGCGGCGCATGAGGGTGACAAGGCGGTTCTCATCACCGAGAGAGGCGGTCTCGAAGCTGGCGGGGCCGACGACGAGGACTTCGTGACCCTGGGCGGCGAGCGCGCCGACAAGCGCCTCCAGGTGCACGCTCTGCCCGTCTCGCGACTGTATGCGATGGCTGTAGAGGATCCTCACGCGCCTGCCCCCTGCCCGGCAACATCGCATCCGGCATGGTACGACGCCCGAGAACCGCAATGAGTGCCGCAAAATGACCTGAGGAGCAAGTCGCCGCGTCCCAAACTGTGCCTGTCAAGTCGCCCGGATACCTCGAAAAACCGCTTGCCCCGACGCGGGCTGAACTGATTCGCTGCCGCTGGTGACGGCGGGGGCGAGGCATGGCGGGACAGCCTGGGTTCTTCGACGCGGAGGAACGGCTGCGGTGGCTGTCGGCCCCGGGTGACTCGCTGCAACGGCAGCGGGCGGTGATGGACTTCGAGGCGTTCCGAGCGAGTTGGGGGCCGTCCTGCCGCAGGGCGACCGGAAGCGGGGCGGGCGCCCGCCGTGGAACGCGGTGCTGATGTTCCGCGTCCTCGTGCTGCAGGTGCTCTACACATCGTCGGACGACCAGACCGAGTACCAGCTGCGCGACCAGCTAAGCTTCATGCGCTTCGCGGGCCTGGCGCTGCATGACGCCCTGCCGGATGCCAAGACGATCTGCCTCTACCGTGAGCAGCTGACTCGCGTGAGCGTCCTGGCCAGGCCGTTCGCGCGCTTCGACGCGATACTCGCGGAGCGAGGCTTCCTCGTCATGGGCGGTTAGATCGTCGATGCCACGGTGGTGGAAGCCTGGCGCCCGCGGCTGACCAGTGAGGAGAAAGCAAAGCTGCGCGACGGCGGCACGCTCGCAGGGTGGTCGAAGGCGCGGACGCGCCAGGTCGACCGCGACGGCCGCTAAACCATCAAGCGCGACCGCAAAGCCAAGCCGCCGGAAGGCGCCCCGCGCCATGTCTGATTGTGAGACGTCCTTGGCGGCTTCGACGATGTCACGTGCGTAGGCGATATCAGCTGGTGCCGCCCGGCCTTCCGGCTCGCCGCGCGCGAGCTTGCGTCGGGCCTTGAGGCGTTCAGCGACGACCTGGTCGGGTGTTTGGCCCTTTAGTTGTCAGGTTGCGGAACATTGTTGGGACCCGGTCGGGCTGGCCATCGTAACCTACGCCTACCTTTTCAAGAGCCTTACTGCTGCTGCCGTACGCCGGAGATAGGCCATGCTGCAGATCCATCCCAACGCTCGCACCACACCCGCCGTCCGCGCCGAGATCGCCCGCTCGAAGGAGAGTGCCGGCACCCTTGCCAAGCGTTTTGGCGTCAGTACTGAGACCAACCGCAAGTGGCGCAAGCGCGGACCAGAGGACTGCCTCGACCACTCGGCCAAGCCCCACAAGCTGCCCTGGAAGGCGACCGAGGAGGAGCGCGCCGTGGTCTGCGCGCTGCGGCAGTCCACCAACTTCGCCCTCGACGACCTCACCTTCGCTGTCACTCACTTCCTGCCTCACCTCAACCGCGACAGTGTCTGGAACATTCTCCGCGCCGAGGGGCTCAGCCGGCGGCCACCGCCGCCCTCGGCGCGGCCAAAGCGCGGCGAGGACCAGTTCCGGGACTACGATCTCGGCTTCGTCCACATCGACATCAAACACCTGCCAAAGCTGCAAACCGCCGATGGCGAGCGCCGCAAGCGTTACCTCTATGTCGCCATCGATCGCTGCTCACGCGCTGTCCACCTCGCGGTCAAGGACGACGAGACGACCACTACCGCCATCGCCTTTCTCCGCGAAGCGGCTGCTGCCTTCCCCTTCCGCCTCACCCATGTGCTGACCGACAACGGCAGTTGCTTCAGCCCCGCTTTCGCCAGGGTCTGCGCCGTGCTCGGCGCCGAGTACCGCCATACCAGGCCCTACTCGCCCCAGACCACGGATGAGTTTGAACAGCCCCTTTCTGCGTCCTGTGCTACTTTTCTCCAGCGCATGGGTGACCGCGTGGCGAAGAGCGGGGCTTGGCGGTGAGAGCCCCACCGCGCAGCCTATCGTCGCTCCTCCGTTGCGGCATCCATGCGCGCCCGTCGCAGCCCCCTTGGCTGCCAGCCTTTGGTGAGGCGCTCGTAGGCGGCCTCGCCTTCGGCCGCTCCGCGTCGTTCCGTTTCGCGTGTCCCGGCCTTGTTGTAGGCGTGTGCGGCGCCACGCTGGCCGCAACGTGAGGGGTGTCCCGCCCGGAGCTGCAGGTCGCGCAGCTTCTTCGCGTGCAGTGCTGGCCTGCCCCAGGTGTAGTTCTTGCCGTCCCGCAGCATGTGCCAGACGACGACTGCGATTTTCCTCGCGCTCGCGACCGCGGCCACGTGCTGACCGCGGCGGGCTGCGATCCGCAGGAAAAAGGCCCGGAGCGGACCAGGGGCGCGCGCCGCAGCCCAGGCCGCCTCGACGAGCATGCCGCGTGCCTGGCCGCGGCCCTGCTTCGTGATCCGCCCGTGCCGGACCGGGCCATCGCCGGACTGGTGGACGCTCGGGTTCAGGCCGAGGTAGGCGACGAGAGGTGCCGTCGCGGGGTGTGTTGGAAATGGCCACGCTGTCTCCGGCGCGATGACGGTATCGCGTCAGGCGGCGAGGTCAATCATGCTTTTGGCGGACGGCTGACCGAGGCTCTGCCAACCGTCAACCTTGCGCATGCTGATCTGACCTGACGCGAGCAAGGCCCAGAACAGCATGGCCGCTGTCTCGGCCGAGGGCAGCACGGTCTGCGTCTTGATGCGGCGCCTGAACTCTTCATGCAGCCGCTCGATGGCGTTGGTCGTCCGCGCCGACTTCCACTGGCTCGAGGGCAGCCGGGTAAAGGCGAACAGCGCCTCGCCGGCCTCCTCGAGGCTGTCGGCCA
>NZ_JQKB01000145.1 GCF_000745835.1 Belnapia moabensis DSM 16746
GCCGGCCGTGGCCGGATGACCTCGGGCCGGCGGTCGGCCCGGACCTGGCCGTCCCCCGCACGCCAGCGCTGGAAGGTGCGCAGGTCGATGCCGGCCAGGCTACAGGCCGTTTAGATTAGAGACCGCGTTCAAATACGCTGACCCTGCTGCCGGATTCAGCAGTTAGCGCTTCGCGCAGCAGCGCTTTCAAACGCATTCCCGGAAGAGTCCAGTAGCATTTCGGGCCGTTGACGGGCACTACTCTACGTTTGGAAGCCAAAGTTCCGTGTTGAAAACGCGCGATCTGACTTACATCCCGTTTCAAAAGGCTACCCGGGCCGGGTTGACGAGCCCCAAGTAGGGCGCACACCCCGGTTCCTGTGGGCTTTTTTGCCCAGCGCCGACCAATTGCTTCCCCCAATTCCTCTGGGGGGTTCAAATCCGGCTCTCCGGCGACTTTCAAAATGGGCTGTTAGCGAAGGCGGCTGCGAGAGAAGAGTAGGCGCGGCAGGCGCAAGGATACTGGGCGCCGCGGAGGCGACGATCAACCCAGTCCTCAGCTGACATGGTCTGCTTGGGTCGCCGGATCAGAAGTCATCGCCCAAGGCGTCAAGGTCGACCTGCTGTATTGAGAACCAGATTGGCTCCGGGTTGCGCGCCGCGGTTCGCAGTAGGGGTTTTGCCGCGGACAGCAACTCCTCCAGCGAGCGGAAGGGGTTCACCGCTTCCTCGCCGTCGCTGGTCCGCATCAGCAGGGCGTACCCAGCCTTGCCCGCTCGCGGTGGTGACACCGGTGCGGCCGGCTTTGACGCTGCAATCCGTGCAGCCCGACCGGGAGTGACGGCTCTTGGCTTTGGTTCTGTGCGGGCAGGCTCGCTTGGCGAGGTTGGTGGTGGCCCCTCCGGCTCAGTTGGAGGCAAATCTGGCGCATCCGACGCCAGCGGGAGCGAAGGCAGGGGTTCCGGCGGTCCTGCGGGCGGGGCAGCGAAGAGGTCGGCCGTGGTAGCCCGCGCCGCCACGGGCGCGGCATCAGCGTCGGCTGTGATTGGCGCGGACGGTACCGGAGCAGGAGCGGCCTCGCTAGTGGCCTGGCGGCGCAGCTTGCTCAGGATGGCGTAGATGTTGGCGGGCGTGCAGCCATATGCCGCGGCGACCTCGGCCACCTTGTGTCCCTCGACATCGACCCTGCGGACGATCGTCGCATGCTCCTCACGCGGTATCCTTGGCATCCTGTCCTCGTTGCCCGACGGCACTGAAACGGAAAATGAACCGACAAAGCCTGGAGGTACCACTGGAAACAGCGGATTCAAATTTGAATTCGAAGTCCAGTATTGGGCAGTTTGCCTGTCAGCCTTCCACGCTCGGGCTTGTTCAGCCCGCGATGGAAGAAGTAGTCATACTCGGCGCCAGGTACCGTCGGCCTGTCCTGGTGAGAACGGGTACGCCGCAGCAGCGGGGACATCGGCTACTGCAGGGTTCGGCCGCCACCGCCTTGGCGGTGAGGCGTCTGCCAAGCTCCGTCACAAGGCGGCAGGCCGACCGGCGTGGACAGAACCTGCGTCGCGAGACGCATCCTCCTAGCCCGCAACATTCGTGAGGGCGGACGAGCGGTCTGAAATCGCTTCGGTTTCCTCGCTTCAGGGTTGTGGACTTTATGCTGTTCGCGGCGGGCGGGCTCGACCGCGGTGCCGCATCTGGCCATGGTCGCGCAGCACGCGATGGAAGCTGGCCTCGCTGGCGACATAGACGCCCTCGTCGGCCAGCGTTGGGACAATCCGGGCCGGCGGCGTGCTGGCAAAGCGCGGCTGGTTGGCCAGCTCTACGATCCGCGCCCGCTCCGCCTCGCTGAGCGCGTGCGCCGGCCGTGGCCGGATGACCTCGGGCCGGCGGTCGGCCCGGACTTGGCCGTCCCCCGCACGCCAGCGCTGGAAGGTGCGCAGGTCGATGCCGGCCAGGCTACAGGCCGGAGCCAGCCGGGCGCCGGCGGCGCTGGCCGCCGTGATCTCAGCCATCAGGGTCTGGCGGTCCTCCGGGCGGGTCATTCGTCCTCGCCGTTGCGGAAGACCGCATCCAGTTTTTTTCTGAGCACCAGCAAGGCGGCCGTCTCGGCCAGGGCCTTGTCCTTGCGGTGCAACTCGCGCTCGAGCTCCCGGACCCGCCGCCGGTCCTGCCGCGCCTCGACGGCACTCACCGCCCGCGGCTCGCCGAGGCCGGCGATGGCATCCTGCTTCCAGGCCTCCAGCTCAGCGAGGTAGAGGCCCTGCTCACGGCACCAGGCGCTGCGGGCGGCCTCATCCATCGTTGCCGTAGTGATCACCGCCTCCAGCCGCGCCGCTGGCGTCCAACGCTGGTTGTTCGTCAGTTCACCGGGTGCGGCCAGCGGCTGAGCCCGCCAGCGTTTCAGGGTACCAACGCTAACCCCCACCTCCTGGGATACCAAATCAATGGCCGCACTCTCCGGCGGTAGCAGCCGCGCCACGATGCGGTTCCTGAAGGCTTGTCCGTATCTCGCCATTCTCGATCACCCGAGCCCCTCATTGCGCGATCCTATCCACGCGACAACTCGTCTGACACGGGGGGCTGCCGCTCCGGCTCGTAGGCCAGTGTGCTGCGGGTATCGCGGCCCAGGGCGGATGGTGGGAGCCGGAGGGTCAGCGGTCAGCCGCTTCGGTCCTGATCTCTCTGTCACCCATCCCAGCCGCTTGGTCGTTGCTCGTAGCGGGGGGGGGGGCGGTGCTTGGCTGCGCGCTGACCGTGTTTGGTGGTCCTGCCGAGACCGCCGACTTTGGTGGATAGCGGGCCCCTCACCAGTTCAGGGTCGACCCGCGGCACTACGCAGCGCTGCTCAAACCGCGGGCGCGGGCGAGCACAGTCCGCGCGAGCCTGCCTGATAGTCCAGGTGGAACAATCTGTTTCCGCAGCGTTTACACCGCCGGGGTCATCCTCGTAGTGGCATCGTCTAGTGCCGCAACGAGCTCGGTCGACGAATAGGGCTTGTGCAGGACCGGGGCGTTGCTGGAGTGGAAATTCGTGTATCCCGTCTGCACCACAATCGGCACGCCATTGCTGCGCAGTAATTCCATGACGGGCCAAATCTGCTGGCCGGCAATGTTGATATCCAACACCGTAGCATCAAGTCCGCCTTCGCGCAGCGCTTCCTTGGTGATCGTCAGGGCTTGTTCCAGCGAGGCTGCCGGTCCAATCACCGTCGCCTCCTCCTCAGTGAGCATATCCTCGAGCGCCATGGCCAACATGGCCTCATCCTCAACCAGCAATATGCGCTTGCCTTTCAGCATCGACCCGAATCCCTCAGCGCAGGTATTATAATGCACTGACATTTTTGTGTCACATTGATTTGTGTTGATCTTATCGGTTGTTTGAGGTCTAGCCTCAACTAAAATATTGATATTCCTGCTTGTATAACAAAACTTATGGTTGATGACTCAGGGTGCTGACGACCTCCACAAGCAGGTTAAGAGAGCAAGGCTTATACAACGCCGCTTGCGCTGGATCCGTGACGAGATCCTGGTAGGCTGTATGGAGGACAAACGGCACCGCATGGGCGCGCAGCACGTCCGCCACAGGCCAAACCATCTCACCACCGAGATTGACGTCCAGTACGGCGGCGCTGATGGTGCCCTGTGACAGTATGGTGTCGATCAGGGTCAGAGCTTCCTGAACGGAGCCTGCTCGCCAGACCACCTCAGCACTCGCGTCAATCAAGACATCTTCAATAGATAACGCGAGCAACGCTTCATCCTCGACAACAAGGATGCGTTTGGACTTCAGCATTGGGCCAGACAACCTCCGCTGGCAAACTGTGAGTGGCATGATGGCTGGGCGTCCCTGCCAGATGGTTCATGCCCCGATCGGGTATTGCAACCTCTGATTCGAGTGGCGTTGCTTCGTCGTGACGTTATAGGAAAATTTTTGGGGGCGCCTCAAACGGCGTCAAGCCTTGGGCGGCGCACAATACCTTTGCTAGTCCAGTTCCGGCAAAAACAAAGAGAGTTCGAGCAACATCGTCTGGTCAGGCAAATCGGTTGTCACGGGATATGCGAGCGTCACTGGTCGAGACAATCGAGGCAATAACATCAGACCGGCACCATTGACTCAGCGCGATGACAATCGGTGATCTGGAGAATGGTCCGGAATACTGACCGGTCGGCGGATAGGCTGACGTATTATGGGGCGGCTGCAACCGGCAACACCCTGGCATGGTGCGGATTTTACCTCTCGGAGCCGCCTGGATCTTGCATGGCGGCGTCGGTCATTCCCGCACCCGGCCCTCGCAGTCGACGCGTCCACAGCGCGGTGTGCGGGGCGGCGACGCTGTGCAAGATCGGCGTACCGACGGCATGCGTGCCGTCAGGGACCGTGCCTGGTCTGCTCGCCACCAAGGTTCCTGCTGCATCGGGGTGCCGAGCCCCAATGGCGTGCCGCTCACCTTGGACCCTGGCGGCAGCCACCCATGGGTGCCGCCGGTGATGACCAGCACCCGCAGCCCGGGATGCGCTGGCCGCCGGCTTGGCCACCACCCCCAGGTCAGGCCGCCAAGCAGGCCTGTGGCGCTCACCAGCAGCGCTGCCAGGCAAGGTGTTCCGTCAGCCGCGGTAGCGCCGGCGCTCCGTTCGCGGCCTGCCGCCCACCGGAGCTCAGCTCGCGCCGCCGATCTGCTGGAGGGTAGAGGCCCGGATCCTCGCGGGGGGTGAGTTGGCCAATAGCCCGCGAGACGGTCCATGGCAGCAGCAGCAGCGCGTTCGCTGCCTGGGCGCCGCTAGGCCGCGGCCCCTGGAGCAAACGGCCGCGTCCTGCCCGGCTGGGGTCGCAATCCGGACCAGCCCAGCCGATGGCCGCACGGCATCCCAGACCTGCCCGGTCCCCAGCCCGGCCGCAGGCACTGGCTTGGGCTGCCGGCCTGCCGCGGCGCGACCCGCAGCACCCGTCAGCCGCGCCGCCTCGCGGCGAGAGAGCGCAGCGCCTCCCTGGTGGCCTGCGGTGGGTCGGGCGTAGGGCACCATGGCGCCCCGACGTCTCGGTCGCCCATCGGGCCCGGTGGTGGCGACGTTGCCGCTGCTGGCGCCGAAGACCCGCCTGCCGTGTCACTACGCGGGGGAACGCGCTCGGCATCGCGGCCGGATTCTCATGGGGAGCGGCTGCCACAATGCCAACCAGTCCCACAGCAGTCTGCGGCGGGGCAGGACAAGGTCGATCAGCGAGAAGCATGAAAGCATGCACGACCTCATAATGACCAAGACCGAACTGCCCGGGCCTTCAATCGATCCGACGAACAGGAACCATCTCATACAATCAAGCCGCATCCACTCGTCCTGCGACCCACCAACTCAGTCACCATCCTATGAGTTGTAGTGTACCACACCGGGCCCTAGATAGGCCGTCTCCGGGTCATCCCTTTGGCATCCGAGTAGCCAGTGCAAATCTCACCAGAAAAAATCGCCGCTGCCAGAGCTTGTGGCATTGCGTTTCTGCCGGCCTCTTCGGAGCAGGTCCGGCGCTTGTCGATGCAACTGAAGGTTTTCGAAATCGATGGAAAACCTCATGTAGCGACGCGCAACCGGAGCTTCTTCGAGACCTCAGCGACGCTCGACAAGCTCATTGCAACACAGCTTGAACAACAGCAACTTGCTGATTGGCAGGCTTGGGAAGCGACCGGCACGGCTGACCGAGAGATTGGCCCCTTACCCACTACTGGGGCGGCGCCGGCCGCGGCCGCCTCAGTGCCCAGTGTCGAGGACCATGCAGTATCCGCGCATGAGCAGACGCCGTCGGAGGGCCCGACATCGGCGGTCGAGGCCACGACAGTATCGGCTTGCCCCAGCCAACAGTTGGCGTCGCCGGCTTTGCCGGCAGGCCTGATGCCAGCCCGATCACACGCGGCCAAACATCAGCACAAGGGCAGATGGCTCCTCGCCGGCGCTGAACGGCGTGGCCGGGTGGCACAGCATTGGAGTACGCTCCGCAACCTGGCCCAACGGCGTCGCTCACGCGCTGTAGCAGCCAACCCCAAAGTTGGTGTGAGGCAGGATCGTCGCCCCGCACGGGGCCGGGGGGCGAGGGGTTGCGCCGACGAGGCGGGCACTCATTTCAATCTGGCAGACGGGTTTTGGAGGCACATCGCCTCTGTGTTTGCGAAGCGTGCCCTGGATTAGACCGGCCTGGCGCCGGCTGGTCCCTGTCGCAGCGTGCCGCTAGCCCATTCTATTCGCCGGGCAGCAAAGGCAGGGGCGTCCGCAGGCTGATCTGAGCGGCGGGCATAGGCTTGCATCCGCCTTCGGCGGTATGGTTGTGCTCGGATGGGCGGCGTTGGAGGTTGCTGGGCGAGAGGCGCAGTGGGGCACTGGCCCCGTTGCTCATGGCCCGGCTGGGCGGAAGCTGCGGGCGAGGCCGCAGAACAGCATCGCATGCGGGCAGGCGGCGGCGAAGGCGATGCGGACTTTGCTGGCAGTCTCGATGACCCGGCCCGCGACCTTGAGCAGGTGCAGCCTGAGGGTGGTGAACTCGGCGGTGGCCAACTCGTGCGTCCTGGGGATGCGGTCGCGCAGTGTCAGCAGCAGCCAGTAAGCGGCGGTGTGCAGGACCGGGCGGACCTGGTTGGCCAGTGGCGAGCGGCAAGAGGTGCGATCAGAGGCGAGTTGGGCCTTGTGCAGCTTCACCAGGTTCTCCGCCTGCTCCCTCGCGCAGTACAGGCTGTCGTAAAGCCACTCGGCACTGCCACGGGCAAAGCTGGTGACCACGAAGCGGATGTCGAGGCCCTGGGTACTGGCCTCGATGCGGGCGACCACCCGGCGCTCGCAGGACCAGGACTTGGCGCCGTAGCGCGTCCCGGCATAGCGGCGCAGCACCGGAGCGCTCCCCTCGGCACGGCGGACCCGCACGTCATCGGCGGCGTCCTCGACTGCAGTCCGCAGCACGGCGTTGGTCGGCAGGCCAAAGACGTAGTCGATACCCTGTGCTTCGCAGAAGGCCATCACCTCCGGGCGACCATAGTGGCCGTCCCCACGCAGGGTGATGTGGGTGTTTGGCCAGCGGCGCCGGATCCGCCGGACCAGGCGGCGCAGATGGCTCCGGATCTCCTGGCCGGACGGAGTCTTGCCCGGCCGCAGCAGTACCATCACCGGGCGGGAGGTCGCGGTGTCGTAGACGTGGATGGTAGAAAGCAGCGTTCGTCGTAGTGGGCGTTGAACAGCGACAGCTGCTGGCGCCCGTGCACCACGTCGACCGTGTCGTCGATGTCCAGCGTCACGGCGGCGGGCGGCCGGGGGTAGCTGGCGCAGTAGAGATCGACCATGGCCCGCATCAGCCGGATCACCTCGCGCAGGGAGGGCGCGTTCTCCCAGCGCGACATGGTCGGCTGTGAGCACAGGTCCCGCCCTGGATCGGGCAGGCGGCCGCAGGTCAGCTTGAAGCCGGGATCCCGACGCAGGTGGTCGAGGTCGCCGGCATCCTCGTAGCCACCGGCGATCGCCAGGATCCGCGCTCGCAGGATATCAGCCGGCGAGTGGACCACCCGCGACGGGTCGCGCGGGTCGGAGATCAGCGCCGCCAGCCGATCGCAGATACCAAGCTGGCGCTCGGCTGCAGCTAGCAGCAGCACGCCGCCATCCGAGGTCAGCCGCCCGCCATCGAAGGCGGCGACCACTTTCTTGCGGCCGATCGCTGGAAAGCCGAAGGCTCGGTCGCATTGTCATCC
>NZ_JQKB01000146.1 GCF_000745835.1 Belnapia moabensis DSM 16746
GGCGCCGCCGCGATCATACCGCCCCGAAAGAACGCCAAACCCTGGAAGGCCGATGGCGCCGGGGCGATCGCACGAAATGAAGCCCTCCGTGCATCGCGGCGCTTTGGTCGGACTATCTGGCGACGATGGAGCGGCTATCACCGCCGAAGCCGCGCAGAGACCAAAATGCACTGCATCAAACTCTTGGGCCAACGCCTGACGGCAAGAGACTTCGACCGCCAGGTCGCCGAGTTCCAGGTTCGTGTGGCCGTCTTGAACGGCTTCACCGCGCTCGGAATACCCGTCACCGAAGCCGTAGGATGAGGCTGTCCGGGGAAAGGGGAACCCTAACCGTCAGCTCATTTGTGCAACAGAGCCGGTTCGACCCGGCAACTTGCAATGGGCGGAGCTTGGGCATGCGGCTGCTGGTCGCCCTCGCCCGGCCGGGGCGGGTCTGGGTGGACCCGGCGGACGGCCGTCGTATTCTCGTGCGGCTGCTAGATCGGGCTGCGCCTGGGGCTAACTAGCCGGGCAGTATGGCCCGGGATGCCGGAGGCTTTTAGCAGCATTGCGCAGCAGCGCCGCCCGACCAAGAACGTCTCCCCGACGGTGCCCTATACCGCCGCCAGCACCGCCGTCTCACCCATGGTCACCTGCGGCTCCCGGTACGCCATCTCGCCCAGTTGCTCGCGCATGATGCTCAGCACTTCCTCATGCGAGTGTGTCGCATGCTCGCGGCTGTCGAATAGCGAGACGGAAATGGCGCGGTCCGGTGCGGCCTCGTCCCGGAAGGCGTAGAAGCCGCGGAAGCCCGGTGCGTCCATGATAGCTGGGAGCGTGTGCTGGCTTACCGCCGAATGCATGGCCTCAGCTTGCCCAGGTAGCCCGCGGTAAGTGCGGACGACAATAAAGAGGGCCTGCTGTCGGTCCGTCATCTGCCCCTGCGCGTGTGCAATGGAGTCAAAAACGGTCTCACCGGCCACAACCTCCGGCGCCTCGGGCATGAGGTCGCGCATGTTGGCCTCGATCCATTCCCTCACGCGCTGGTCGGCCTGCATCGCCGCGTCCTTGTCGTCGAATATGCCGACCGAAAGGGCGGTGTTGCCCTCCTCCGTGACGAATGCGCAGTAGCCGCGGAAGCCGGGCCGTCTGTCAACGAGCGGCACGATGTGGTCGCGCGTCCGTCGCACCACCTCCTCGGCGGAGCCGCTGAGTCTGGTCCTGCGGATCACCACGTACATGGCCCTTCCTCCCGTGTCGCCCGGCCTGCCCGGAGGGCGCCTCCGCTATAGCCAGGAGCACTCGACGGACGCCAACGCGTCAGGAGGCGGAGAGGCTGAGCAGGCGGAAACCGTAGAGAGGGGCCTCATGCCCGCCGGAGCGCGATTGCCGCGGGTCTGGTCCGTCGATAGCCGGATCGGGTTATGGGAAACCTGAGCGCTGAGACGCCGCCGCAAACCTCCGGCTGATCAGCGTTTGGCCTTGTCAGTTGCATTGCGCGCCGCGTCTTTGACGCCACCAGCCGCGCTCTGGGCCGCGCCCTTAGCCTTGTCCATCTTACCCTCGGCCTGCGTCTTAGTGTTGCCGGTCGCTGAGCCAACGGCGCCCTTCACGGCACCCTCCGCCCGGTTGGCCGCGCCTGAGATGCGATCCTTGTCCATGATGTCCTCCCTCTGCTTCCGTTTCGGTAAAGGTCGAACACGATGCAGGCTAGCGTGTCGGCCCCACCTGCCCGGGGACCCGGGCGGACTGCCACTACCAGCAGCGCTAGACACCGTTTCGTGGTTAGCGTCGCTCGCTTTGCGCTGGCGGCCTCCGTTGGGGATTGGCTGCCGTAAGGCTGCTTAGCCCGAGCAAAGCGACCCAGCCGAAATTCGTCCGCTCGACATCGGGTCGAACTCGGAGAGGTGGTCTCGGCGGGAGGGCTAAGGGCGGTGCGGCAACGCCGACCTCAGCGACCACGGGGACGGTGGCCTCGGCGCGAGCCTGAGCGAAAGCCAAGGCACATTGAGGACAGGCGTAGAGGACCGCCACCCAGAGGCGCCCTCGCATGTTCGTCTCCCTCCCCGGCTTGATGCCGGGTGCTTGGTGAATGCAACTGTGAGACTTTTGTCGCGCCGACGGGTATAACTTTCTCGCTCACGGCCGCCCGCAGTATAGGCGCCGGAGTGGCTGGCCTAACCGCGTGGGCAGAAACGGTCACCGGCCGCCCGCCACCCCATCATGCCACCAACCCAGTCCTCAGTGTCGCCCAGGAGCCCACTGAACTGGGTTCGGGGCGGATCATAGAGTTCAACCCGCTCCATCACCAAGCCATAGAGGGAATGCTGCTGCTGTTGACTGGTGGCGCCGAGCCGTTCAGCCAGCATGTCGAACCACGCTTCGTGCCGCCGAGGATGAGGGAAGCAACCATACCGCCCCCACCAATCGGCGAACTCTGCCTCAATCGTGGTGCGCCACCTCATTCGAACCGGCTCGTCCCTCGCCTGTAACTCTTGCGCTGTGAAAGCACGCGGCATTGGGACCGAATGACGCTGGTCGGGTTCAGGCTGGAAGGGAACAGGCGGTGGAAGCTGTCCCTGGTATGGCGCCGTGGGCGGCGACAAAGGCTGGGCCGGGTATGGCTCGGCGCGTGGTCGGGCTGCTGGGGGACCAGCAATGGGCGGTAGCGTCTCGGTCGTCTGCGACCACGCCTGGGTACCAAGAAGGGCCACAAGAACGATCATGTGAAACCGTGTTTGCATGACGCGCACCTCTCAGGATCAACGCAAGTGCCGGGCTACAGTCGCCGCGTCCAGATGGGAATGGAGCCAGTCGTACGCGAGCCAAGCGTATGCCGTTGCGGAGGTCGGTTTGACGAAGCGGACAGATCAAACCGCACGCCGAGAATGGTAACCGAGGCGTTCTGCGGATGACAGAATCGGTGACCGCCTGATTGCTGGCGGCCCATGCCGCGTTGAAATCGGCGACAGCAGGACGTAGCCAAGCTAAACTGTCTGGTGCGCTCGGTTGCGGGCCGCGCCTTTTAACATAATGCCTTGTCAGTGCTCTGAGCCAGCATCCCTCTGGTAAATCCGGCGGCCGTTGGTCTGCGCAGCCGGGCGGAGCCGTTAAGTCACTTCTCAACGGCATTTCGCATTCCCGAACGGCGACCGCATTGTGAAGGCTACGGTTGGGGCTTCTTCTGGGCTGGTGCGTTTAGCTCCTACTTTCACAAAGGAGGAGTAATATGATGCGCAACTTTACAGCCGCGCTGCTCGTCGGGTTGGTTTCACTCAGCTTGACGGCATGCGGCACAAGCCCCGGCGGACGCGCCGTCTCGGGGGGCCTGCTTGGAGCAGGAGCGGGTGCTGGCGTGAGCGCCTTGACGGGTGGCAGCGTTGGAACAGGTGCGCTTGTTGGTGGCGGTGTGGGTGCCGCAGGCGGTGCTCTGACAGCACCGAGCCGCAGCTACGGTAGTGGCGGATATTCAAGCGGCCGTGGGTATCGCGGTTACTGATCACAATCGCAGTTCAGCCTGGGCGGTGGTCTCGGCTAGTCCGTTCTTATTGACGAAAGGCTGATAGCGGATCGGCGACGAAAATCGGGTACAGGCCGGAGTGCGCGGGCGGTGCCGGGTGGAACAGGGCAGCGACCAGCGGCGGGACCTTTAGGTTCCGCCTGAGGCGAAGCGTGTTTCATGTCGGGAATGGCGCGCAACATCGTCGCCGCGGTGGATGGTGAGAGGAAGGTGCCCCGATGAGCGAAGAGCAACCCAAGCTTGAGGAGCAAGAACTCATCCAATACGCTGAGGAGGTTGATCATGAACTCACACAACTACGCGTTGCGGTTTGGGACCTCATTGACGACCTCGATGCCACCGGAGGCTTCGTGGAGCTTGAGGCTGGTCATGGCGGCGACGGGCCAGTGACCCGCCTTTGCAGAATGACCTCGAAGCCCCTCCCGCCCATGCTCAAAACATGGTTGGAGAAAGGGGATGCCGAGTAGCCATCAGCGGCACCTCCGCAAAGTTCACCATCACTGCCATGGCTGCGCCATCATCCAGCCCGAACCGCGACACCCCCTCCCCCTACATTCCGGCCCTAAGGAGCACCAGTCGGGGGTTCCATTGCGCAAGAGCGCGTGACGATGTTCGCCGCAACCAGCACCGGCAGCCCGATCGCATCTAGCACCTCCTCAAGCTGTGGGGAGGTACCAATGTTGCCGCGGGCATTGCCCTCTGCACCAATCCCGTGAGCCACCACGAAGTCGCAACCAGCCGCCTCAGCCGCTATGGCTTATGCCTGGGAGCCTACCTGCCAAGCGGTCAAGGCGCTGCCTGCGTAAACCATCTCGACCAGCCTTGAGTCGGGTTCGCCGTAGGAGAACTCCGCGGCTCTGGCCGACCGGCCAGCGATCTCGATGCAATGGAGATCGAGCAGTGGCCGGTTGGGTTCGCCCTGGATGTGCAGCGGCGAGACCATGAAGTTGTCCCCGAACGGCTTGGAGGTAAGCCCATGTAGGCGGTCGAGCATCGCCGAGAGTGTCGCCGGGCTTAACCCGCCCCGGGCAGTGCCGAGCACGCCAAGGCTACCCGCCTCCGACACAGCGGCGCCCAGTTCGGGCGGCGCCAGCGAGCCCATTCCGGCGTCTGGATCGGCATTGTACAGCCAACCAGTTCGGTGACATTTGTGGCGGTCATGATCCTGCCTTCAGCCGGTTCGACAAGGCTCGTTCGTCACAGGTGGGATCGTTAACGGCATAATGATGTTAGCTGCCACCTCTCCGTATCGGAATCGCAGGAGCGTGACCGCGATTTCATTGCCGAATTTCGGTTTTCGGCTACGCAAGATGCATGACCGACCTAAGCGACCAGCCTCCGCGTGAACGCGCTCCTCTCTTGCTTGCTTTCGGCGAGCATGCAGGCCGAATGGCTGCCCTAATCCGGGTGAAGCCAATGCTCATCGCTCGGCTGATCGTTGCACCCCGCGAGGCCGTGCATTCGGTCGGGGCGTTCCTCCATCTTGCACCTGATGCGTGCCGGCCGGACGGCGAGGTTGCCTGCGTGATCAATGACAGCAACCCGCGCGATCTCCTCGCCGCTGCGTTGCCGGGGAGTCCGTCGCGCCTCTACCGAGCGCTCGACCGTGCGGGAGATCGTGTTCACGGCCAGGAGTTTTACAGAAGGGTTGGCAAAGTCGCCGCCGGTCCGTTCGCCGATGCCATGCTCGAAGCCAAGGCGATCGACGATGCCTGCCTCACCTACTGCGAAGCGCTTTCCGTGATGGACCCGGAGGTGGCTGCGATCTTCGCCGCGCTGCGTGACCGATACCATGCCGAGTTCGCCGACAGCTTGGTGGCATTCCTCCGCGCGCACAGGGCAGTCGGAGAGAACGACCTTCGCTTTCCGCCAAGGGCTGGGCTGCCGGCCCTGGTGCGGCGGCTGATAAGAGCCCTTGGGCGTATCCCGGCACCCGATCCCGGATTTGAAGTGCCGGCGCCGTATCGGCGGATCACCAGCACTGACGAACTTCAGCGTCTCGGCAGGGAATTTCAAAACTGTCTTGCGCTGCACAACTGGGGAGCGGCCGAGCACCATCTGCGGCTCATCGACGGATCAGGCGTCTATCTCGTCGCCGACGATCCGCGCCTCTTGGTAGCGCTGCACCGGGTCGGCAACGGACTGTGGGTGCTCGACCAATGCGCCGGGCCGAAGAATGAGGCGCCACCAGAGGGCGCCCAAGCGGCACTCCTAAGGGGCCTTGCTGCGAACGGGGTGAAGGTGCTGACCACCGACCCGCAGACCGCCCTGGCGCGGCTTTATGGCGCAATCCGGCGTCACCGCGGACCTCAGGATGATGACCTGAACGAGGCGGTGGATGATGAGGATGATGGCGAGGAGGTTGCAGCCTAGGGCAGTTTAAGGTGGGGTCGGATGGGTGCCTCCGAGGCGCGTATTGGATTCCACTACCGCTCAGCGGGTCGGCCACGAACTCGGCACCACATGCGCCCGATCCATCGCGCGGCACGCTCAAGCCAGACCTTGAGCCGCGGGATGTCGTCGCTCATGAGCGCCAACCCAAGTGGCAACATCCATAGTCCGAGGACTGGAAGGATGGAGAGCGTACCACCCAGGATGAGGAAGGCAGATACGAGCAGCCGCACCGCCTTCCGCGGAGGGTATCGCAGCCACGTCACGCCAGCCTGAACCCGCCTTGGCAGCTTGTTCAGAAGATGCACAACCCTGGCATCCCAAGCCTGTACCATCACTGTGTTCATTGCACGGAAACGCATCAGGGAGTCTTCTGGATGCATTGAAGTCATCGGTGAGGCAATCATGTTGGCGCCTGCTGCGGGCCACCATGAAGCTCCGGCGAACAGCCGGCAGGCCACCTTCCTGATCATACGGAGGCGGTCAGTCACCGACTGCTTTCCGTATCCGTGGACGGCATGCCGACTGACAGCGGCAACGTGCGGTGGTGCCGCGGGCGAGCGGCCTCCCTGAATGGCTCACATGAGTGGTAGGCGCCTGCTCAGCCAGCGCCTCGGGAATGGCCGCTGCCCAGACCATCGGCATTGCAAGCAAGAGATGAGAGGGCGTCGTCCCCGATGAGGGATCGAGGCGCGTCAAACTTAACCAACTCGGGCAGAGGTACCCAGAGACCGCCGCGAGGTTGATCCGAGAAAGGGAGCAGACCTACGTGCGCTTGCGGCCAGCGTGATCCCCGCGCATCTGTGCGCCGATTGGAGCGTTGCGGATTATGAGCAACGTCAATGCCACCCACCCCATGAAAGCGAAACCCAAGCTATGTTGAGACTTCTCTCCAAACTGGCCGTGCTGCGTCAGATTATCCGCCTGTTCCGGAGGCGCTAGACGGCCCCGCCTCCACGATCTGGCACCCGGCCACGCTGGAAGTGGACGCCGCGGATGTACTTTCTACATACCGAAACAGAAGGATGACCCACCAGAGGCCACACCCAAGCCAAGCCTATTGCAATCCGCAGAGCGGGAGGCTAATTGATGCAGCGCAGCATCACGGCTTCCGCCGCGATGCTGGCCTTTCTTGGACGTTTCCTCCCTAAACTCGGCGGCGTTCGCTTTGCGGGCGTCGCCTTCTTTTTGCCTGCGGGAAGCGAGCGCACCATAGGATGCGCAAGCAGGTAGCGCCAGTAAAATTGCATGCAGCCAGGAACTCTGGCCCGATCAACCTTTATTGGACTCGCTAGCGGATGCACTTCAACTTCCGCACCATAGCATCGAGTCAGATGGCAAACGCCGCAAAGCGCCCTTTGCCCGCTGCCCGGCCACTTAGAGCCCGTCCGAGAAGTTTATGAGCGTGCCAAGCGCCTTGCCATCAGCTTGATCATCGCCAAGCGGATCAGGGCAACCGAGCTTCGCACCAGGTTTTCGAGGTTGCGCGCGAGACGGCGGCAGCGTGTCAGCCATGACAGCGTCCGCTCAACAATCCACCGCTTGGGCAACACGACAAAGCCGCGCGCGCCCTCGGCGCGACGCACAATGTGCAGCCGCCACCGGCCGCTGCGCCGCGCCGCACTGGCCGCACGTGGTCCCTGGTATCCGGCATCGGCGAAGATGGTGCGGAGGAAA
>NZ_JQKB01000147.1 GCF_000745835.1 Belnapia moabensis DSM 16746
GCGATGCCTGGCCCAGCGCCTTACGGTCAATCAGCCCAGCCGGACCCTCGGCATTGAACCGAACAACCCAGTCCCGGACGATCTGCACCGTCACCCCGCCGATCCGGGCGGCCTCCGTGCGCAATGCGCCATCGTAAATGGCTGCCAAGGCCAACAGGCGACGTGCCTGGGCCGCATCCTTGGTCCGTCGAGCCGCACTACGGAGCCCAGCCGCGTTAAAGTCAGCTCGGAGTGGGATGGGCATGGCGAAGCTCCCCTGTTCGCCACGTTGAATCAGAGCGCCGTCCTCCTGGGAATCCCCAGCAAGTCACGCTCTCCGAGACTTGGTATAAGTCCTTGCGGCGATGGTGGGTGCGACAGGGATTGAACCTGTGACCCTTGCCGTGTGAAGGCAATGCTCTACCGCTGAGCTACGCACCCGAACCGCCGATGGAGGTCCCGCGGAGGCGGTTGAATAAGGGCATCGTCCGCGGCTTGCAAGCCCCGAAGCGGCGACCTCACTCGGCGCGGATGCCGGCCTCCGCCACCACCGCCGCATAGCGCGCCACCTCCGCCGCGACGAACCGCCTCGACTCCGCCATGTCGGCGCCGATCAGGCTGAAGCCCAGCTCCCCCGCCTTCCGCATCAGCACCGGGTCGGCGAGGCTCCGGCGAATCGCGGCGGCGATCGCCTCTGCCAACGGCTCGGCGATGCCGGAGGGCGCCTGGATCGCCGTCCAGCTGGTGATGCGCAGCGCCGGCAGCCCCGCCTCGGCGGTGGTCGGCACATCCGGCAGCAGCGGATGCCGTGCCACATCCGTCACCGCGAGCGCGCGCAGCCGCCCCGCCTGCACCTGGGTGATGACCTCCGGCAGGTTGCCCACGATCACGTCGAGATTCCCGGCAACGAGATCCGTCACCGCCGGCGCCCCGCCGCGGTAGGGCACATGCTCCAGCCGCTCAGCCGCCCCCGCCGCGCGGCGGAACATCTCGAGCCCCAGATGCGGCGGTGAGCCGGTGCCGGAGGAGCCGCCATTCAGCCGCCGCTGCCGCGCCGCCGCCGCCAGCTCGCCGAGCGTCCGCCACGGCGCCTCCGCCCGCACGACGACGACGAGCGGCAGCGCGCCGAGCAGCGTCAACGTCTTCAGGTCGCGCGTGAAGTCATAGGGCGCGTGTGGAAAGAGCGAGGCATTCACTGCATGGGTGAGCGTGATGGCGAGCAGCGTGTGCCCGTCGGGCGCCGCCTTCGCCACCGCATCGGCGCCGATCATCGCATTGCCGCCGGCGCGGTTCTCGACCAGCACTGGCTTGCCCCAGTCCTCCGCCAGCCGCTGCGCGACGAGGCGGGAGATGATGTCGGTCTGTCCCGCCGGGGTGAAAGGCACGACGAGCCGCACCGGATGATCCGGGAAGCCCGCCTGCTGCGCGTGCGCCGCGAGCGGGACAAAAGCAGCCAGCAGCGCCGCGCGGCGCGAGAGGTCAGTCACGTCGCACTCCTTGGAAGTTGGCGGACCCGCCGGTGAACCCCATCGATTCCCGCCGATGGGCGATGCCCATCCCGTGGAGCATGTCGGAGACCATCGGCCCGTGGTTGCGCGCGACATGGGCCCAGGAGAAGACCGGATGGAGCACGCCGCGATCGGATTGTGGAGGAAGGTCAGCACCCGCCACCCCTGCGCGGCGGCGAGGCCCGGGGCGGAGGGGGCCGACGGCGATCGGCATGCGGTGGGCGATGGGCATCGGTCGGACTCCGCTCCGGTGGAAGCCGCGGCATGTCGCGACCGTACCGGACAGGAAGCAGAACCGATCCGACCGGTCCTGTCAAAGAAAAACTTTTTCTTATCGCTATATATCAATAATCAACGGTTAAAATCCGTGAAACCGCCTAGGCCAGTCCGTTCCTGACATGCGCCCGGTAGGCCGGCCTCTCCGACAACCGCGTGTAATAGGCATCGAGCGCCGGCATCGCCGCCCACTCGATGCCGCGCATCGCAAACCACCGATGCACCAGGAACCCGGCGGGGATGTCGGCCAGCGTGAAGGTCCTGCCCGCCAGGTAAGGGCCGTCTGCCTCCAATGCCGCCGCAATGCGCTTCATCCCCTGCGCATACTCCGCCCGGCCGCGCGCCACCGACCAAGGGTCGTTCCAGGGCGCCAGCCCCAGCTCGCCCCCGAGATAGGCCCCTTTCATCGCCAGCGTCATGTCATAGGCGACCCAGTCCATCCACTGCTCGACCAGTGCCCGCGCCGACGGCGCCTCCGGCAGCAGATGCACGGCGCCTTCCCGCGTCGCGAGGTAGCGCAGGATCACATGCGACTCCCGCATTACCACCTCGCCATCGACCAGCACCGGCACCGTGCCGAGCGGATTGAGCGCCAGGAACGCCGGATTCGCTGTCGGCCGATGCCCGCGCCCCCAATCTTCCTGCTCGAAGGGCAGCCCCAGCTCCCCCAGCAGCCACAGCACCTTCCGCACGTTGTAGGCGTTGGACCTGCCCAGCAGTTTCAGCATGGCGGGCCGCCCCCATCCGGCCTTGCGTCGAGGCTTCGCCATTCGCACCTCATCCGCAACAGAGAAAGGCCTCCGCGATGAGCCAGCGGCAGTTGAAGCTCGGCGCCTTCATGCGCCCGGTCAGCATCCATACGGGCGCCTGGCGCTATCCCGGCGCCTTCCCCGACGCGAATTTCAACTTCGCCCACTACAAGCGCTTCATCCAGACGCTGGAGCGCGGCCGGTTCGACGCCTTCTTCATGGCCGACCACCTCGCGCTGCTCAACATGCCGATCGAGGCGCTGAAGCGCAGCCACACCGTCAGCAGCTTCGACCCGCTGACCCTGCTGCCCGCGCTCGCCGCGGTGACGGAGCATATCGGCCTCATCGCCACCGCCTCCACCACCTATAACGAGCCCTACCACATCGCCCGCAAATTCGCCTCGCTCGACCATATCAGCGGCGGCCGGGCCGGGTGGAACCTCGTCACCACCTCCAACCCCGACGCCGCCCTGAATTTCGGCCAGGACGAGCACATGGCCCATGGCGAGCGCTACCAGCGGGCGCGCGAGTTCTTCGACGTCGTCACCGGCCTCTGGGACGGCTGGGCCGATGACGCGCTGATCCGCGACGTGGAGAGCGGCATCTTCTTCGACCCCGCGCGGGTGAAGCCGCTCGACCATGTCGGCCCCGAGTTCAAGGTCCGCGGTCCCCTCAACGTCGCCCGCCCCATCCAGGGCTGGCCCGTCATCGTCCAGGCCGGCGCCTCCGAGGCCGGCAAGCAGGTCGCTGCCGAGACCGCCGAGGCCGTCTTCGCCGGCGTCGCCACCCTCGCCGACGGCCAGCGCCTCTATGCGGATATCAAAGGCCGCATGCCCGCCCTCGGCCGCGACCCGGACCACCTGAAGCTGCTCCCCGGCTGCTTCGTCGTCATCGGCGATACGGTGGCGGAGGCGAAGGCGAAGCGCGCCCATCTCGACAGCCTCGTCCACTACGACAGCGCCATCGCCTCCCTTTCCATCGCCCTCGGCACCGACGCCTCGAAATTCGACCCGGACGCCCCGCTGCCTCCCATCCCCGACACCAATGCCAGCAAGAGCGGCCGCGAGCGCGCGATCGCGCTCGCCGAGCGCGAGGGCCTGACCGTCCGCCAGCTCGCCCAGCGCCTCGGCGGCTATGCCGGCCTCGCCATGGTCGGCACCCCCGCCACCATCGCCGACGAGATGGAGGCCTGGCTGGAGGGCAGGGGCGCCGACGGCTTCAACATCATGTTCCCCTGGCTCCCCGGCGGGCTCGACGATTTCGTCGAGCGCGTGGTGCCTGAGCTGCAGCGCCGCGGCCTCTTCCGCCGCGAGTACGAGGGCCGGACGCTCCGCGAGAATCTCGGCCTCCCCCGCCCGCCCAACCGCCTCTTCCCCGAGGCCTGAGCCGCCCCATATCCTTGGGCATGGGACGCCTGCTGCCCCTCGCCCTCGGCCTCGCCCTGGTCCCCGCCGCCGCGCGGGCCGAGCCGCTCGTCGCCCGCTACGAGGTGCAGGCCGCCGGCCTCACCGTGATGAAGGTCGAGGCCCTGCTCGACCTCGACGGCCCTCGCTACCTCGTCCGCACCCGCGTCCAGATGAACGGCATGGCGGGCTTCTTCGCCCGCGGCGACCAAGTGACCTCCGCCGAGGGCAGCTGGCGCGGCACGGAGCCTGTGCCCGCCCGTTACCGTGTCGACGGCACTTGGCGCGGCGACCGCCGCGTCGTGGCAATCGACTACTCCGCCACCGGCATGCCCGTCCTCCAGGCCCTCGATCCGCCGAACACCAACCGCGAGGCCGTCCCTGACTCGCTGCGGGCGGGCACCGTCGACGCGCTCTCGGCGCTCGCCAAGCTCACCCGCGTCGTGGCGCGGACCGGCCGCTGCGACACCAGCGCCCGGGTCTTCGACGGACGCCGCCGCGCCGACTACGCGGTGCAGACTGCCGGCCAGGGCGTACTGCCGGCCGAGGGCGGCTTCGGCGGCCCCGCCATCAAATGCGTCTTCGAGGGACGGCTGATCGCCGGCCGCCTCGACGACCAGGACCCGGAGGAGGCCCGCCGCCCGCAGGTGGCCGATATCTGGCTCGGCCAGCCCCTGCCGGGCCGCGGCCCGTTGCCAGTCCGCATCGAGCTGCCGACCCGCTGGTTCGGCACCGTCCGCGCCGTGCTGGTGAGCGTGGAACCCGCCAGCTCAGCCCAGACGATGGCCCAGCAGCGCCGCTAGCAGCCCCTCCGGCCGGTCGATGACCGCCGCCGCACCCTCAGCCATCTCCGGCGTTCCATAGCCCCAGCCGGCGAAGAGGCAGGGCACCCCGGCCCCACGCGCCGCCAGCACGTCGTTCCGATGATCCCCCACCATCACCGCCAGGCCCGGTTCGCCCCCAGCGGCCCGCAAGGTTCCCAGCAGATGCTCGGGATCCGGCTTCCGCACCGGGAAGCTGTCCCCTCCGCCCACGGCCGCGAACCGCCCGCCGATGCCGAGCGCCCCGAGCAGCGTCGCCGTCGCTTTGGCTGGCTTGTTGGTGCAGATCGCCATCCGCCATCCCGCCGCCTCCAGCCCTTCCAGCACCCCGGCAATGCCCGGGAACAGCGCCGTCTCCTCCGCCGCCCGCGCCGTGTAATCCGCGCTGAACCCATCCAGCGCCGTCTGGTCGAAGCCGAGCCCCCGCGCCGCCAGCGCCCGCTCCACCAGCACGCGCACGCCATCGCCGATCATCGCCGTCACCTCCGTCCGGCCGAAGCCGGGCCGCCCCAGCCGGGCCATCATCCGGTCCAGCGCGGCATGGATATCGGGCACGCTGTCCACCAGCGTGCCATCGAGGTCGAACAGGGCTACGGGAGCGGTCATGCCCCACCCTTACCCGCCCGGTCACATCCGGCAATCCAGTTTGACTCGCATGAGGCTTGCCCCGCCCACCCCTCCGCGACTAACCGGGTGCCATGCCCGCTGCCATCATCCTCGCTGCCGGCCTCGGCACCCGCATGCGGAGCGCGCTGCCGAAGGCGCTGCACCCCATCGCCGGCCGGCCGATGCTCAACCACCTCATTGCCGCCTGCGAACCGGCCTTCGACCGCATCGTCGTGGTGGTCGGCCCCGACATGCCCGCGCTCGAGGCCGCCGCCCGCCCCCACGCGACGGTCATCCAGGCCGAGCGCCTCGGCACCGGCCACGCCGCCGCCCAGGCCGCTCCCTTGCTGCGCGACTACCCCGGCGACATCGCCGTCCTCTACGCCGACAACCCGCTGATCCCGACCGATACCCTTCGCCGCCTCCTCGCCCGCCGCGCCGAGGCCGGCCTCGCCCTCCTCGCCATGCGCCCCGCCGACCCCGCCCGCTACGGCCGCGTGGTGACGGACGCGGCCGGCGCCGTCCTCCGCGTCGTCGAATGGGCCGATGCGGATGAGGCCGAGCGCGCCATCCCCCTCTGCAACGCCGGCGTCGTCTGCGCCCCCGCCGCCGACCTCTTCCGCTGGCTCGCCGCCATCCGCGCCGAGAACGCCAAGGGCGAGTACTACCTTCCCGATGTCGTGGCGCTGGCCGTCGCCGAGGGCCGCCGCGTCCTCGCCGAGGAAGCCGCCGAGGCCGACCTCGCCGGCGCCAACAGCCGCGCCGAACTCGCCCTGCTGGAGGCCGGGATGCAATCCCGCCTGCGCGCCGCCGCCATGGCCGGCGGCGCGACGCTGACCGCCCCCGACACCGTCTTCCTCTCCTGGGACACCCGCCTCGGCCAGGACGTCACCATCGGCCCGCATGTCGTCCTCGGCCCCGGCGTCACGGTGGAGGACGAGGTGGATATCCGCCCCTTCAGCCACCTCGAATCCTGCACCGTGAGGCGCGGCGCCATCATCGGCCCCTATGCCCGCCTGCGCCCCGGGACCGAGGTGGGGGAGGGCGCCCATGTCGGCAATTTCGTCGAGCTGAAGGCCGCACTCCTCGGCCCCGGCGCCAAGGCCAACCACCTGACCTATCTCGGCGATGCGACCATCGGCGCCGGCAGCAATATCGGCGCCGGCACCATCACCTGCAACTATGACGGCATCGCCAAGCACCGCACCGAGATCGGCGCCGGCGCCTTCATCGGCAGCGACACCGCGCTGGTGGCGCCGGTGCGCATCGGTGACCGTGCGCTGGTCGCCGCCGGCAGCGTCATCACCGAGGACGTGCCGGACGACGCCATGGCCATCGCCCGCGGCCGCCAGGCGGTGAAGCCCGGGCGTGGGTTCAAAGGCAAGAAGGGCAAATAGCCATGTGCGGAATCGTCGGCGTCATCGGCAAGGCCTCCGCGGCACCGCTTCTCCTCGAAGCGCTCCGCCGCCTCGAATACCGCGGCTACGACAGCGCCGGCATCGCCACGCTCGTCAACGGCCATATCGAGCGCCGCCGCGCCGAGGGCAAGCTCGGCAACCTCGCCGGCGTGCTGGAGCGCGACGCGCTGCCCGGCACCACCGGCATCGGCCACACCCGCTGGGCAACCCACGGCGCGCCGACCGAGCGCAACGCCCACCCCCACAGCACCGCCCGCGTCAGCGTCGTCCACAACGGCATCATCGAGAACCATGCCGAACTTCGCGCCGAGCTGGAGGCCAAGGGCGCCGTCTTCGAGACCGAGACCGACACCGAGACCTTCGTCCGCCTGGTCGACGACCTGCTCCACCAGGGCCAGGAGCCGCAAGCCGCCTTCGCCGCCGCCCTCCGCCGCGTCCACGGCGCCTTCGCCCTCGCCGCCATCTTCTCCGGCCACCCCCGCCTGCTGCTCGCCGCCCGCCAGGGCGCGCCGCTCGCCGTCGGCTTCGGCGAGGGCGAGATGTTCGTCGGCTCCGATGCCCTCGCCCTCGCCCCCCTGACCCGCCGCATCGCCTATCTCGAGGAGGGCGACTGGGCCGCCATCGATGGCGAGGGCGCCCGCTTCTTCGACGCC
>NZ_JQKB01000148.1 GCF_000745835.1 Belnapia moabensis DSM 16746
ACCGTGCCGACCCGGGTCTGCCAGTCGCGCTCGCGGTAGCCGTTGCGCTGGTTCACCCGATCAGCGCTGCGCTCGCCGTGGCCGGCGCCGCAGGCCCCCTCAGCATCCAGCTCCATCAGTCGATGGGCTGCAAAGCCAATCATCTCCCTAAGGAAAGTAGCATCGGAGCCCTTTTCCATTAGCTCCCGAAGAGCAATCCTCTCATCGGTCATCGTGGCGTCCTTGGGTCAGAGTTGCGTGTCGCAACACAACCCTACCGAGGACCAACCACGATGGCCGCCACCGTTACGGTGACGGCCTCCTACACCACGTCCGGGGGCACGATCGGATCCACCTCCATTCCCCCGTAACTTCTGTCGCCAGAGGATGATGCTCAGTTGCTCCTCTTTCATTCTGTGGCTCGTATGGAAAAATGCCGGTGGGGTTTCTCAGAGGCGATGAGGCTTTCGATTCACACCTACGGAACCCGGGGCGACGTCCAGCCCTACCTTGCGCTCGCTCGCCGCCTGACGGCTGCTGGCCACCGGGTCACCTTCGCCACCGCCGCAAGGTTCGAGCAGTTCGTAACCGCCAGCGGCATCGCCTTCGCCCCGCTTCCTGACGACATGCTCGATCTCATCGACACGCCTGCGGCCCGAGCAATGCTGTCCGGTCGTGGCAGTCTGTCCTGGATCGTGCGCCTCGTGCGCGAGGTGCGTCCCATGATGCGCCGGATGCTTGATGCCCAGTGGGCCGCTGCTTCGTCGGGGGCGGACGCCATCGTCTACCATCCCAAGGCATCCGGAGGTGCCCACATCGCGGAGCGGCTGGGCATCCCCGCCTTCGTAGCCCTGCCTTTGCCAGGACTGACACCGACCCGCGCCTTCCCCAGCCCCATGCTGCCCTTCGCCGACCTCGGCCCCCTGAATGCGGTGAGCCACCGGCTCTTCCTCGGCTACGCGGGCGCCATCTTCCGCGGGCCGGTGCACCGCTGGCGACAGGATGTGCTTGGGCTGCCTCCAGCAGGCGGCGATCACAGCATTCGCGGCGTTCCGTTGCCGCGGCTGTACCCGTACAGCGAACACGTCGTTCCAAGGCCGTCGGATTGGGATGAGAACTCCCAGGTGACTGGGTACTGGTTCCTGGAGGAGCCGGGAGACTGGCGGCCAGATCCGATGCTGCAGGCCTTCCTTAACCGAGGGCCCGCTCCCGTCTACGTGGGCTTCGGCAGCATTCCATCACTGGACCCGACCGCGACCACCTCCATGGTGGTCAAGGCTTTGGCGATGGCTGGCCAGCGTGGGCTTCTGGCGGTGGGGTGGGGCGGCTTGGCGCCAGAGGCCGCAATCCAGCATGTGCATGTGCTCGATGCCGCACCTCACGACAGGCTCTTCCCGCATGTGTCCGCGGTCGTTCACCACGGCGGTGCCGGGACAACCGCTGCGGCGCTGCGGGCCGGAAAGCCAATAGTCGTCTGCCCCTCCTTCGGGGATCAGCCCTTTTGGGGGCGGCGGGTGGCGGCACTCGGTGCCGGTCCCGCCCCCTTAACGCGCAAATCCATGACGCCATCGACGCTGGCCGAAGCCATAGGCATCGCGGCCAACGACCCGGCAATGCGCGACCGGGCTGCCACACTGGGCGCGGCCATCCGTTCGGAGGATGGTGTCGCCAGGGCAGTGGACTTCATAGAGCGACGAGTAAGCGAACATGGCCGCGCGAGTTGACCCGCGAGGCATGCTGAGCCTCGGCTTGCGGTGCCATGCCGAAGCCGCCCGCTCGCGTCAGCCGGAGACCGGTGCTACGGATGCACCTGCAGTTGGTTACCCCACGCTCGCTGCGCCGGAGACGACCGCAAGATCTGCGGTCGCCTTTTCTTTGGCCGCCCGCTCCTTCCGCTCGCTGTAGCGGTCGGTCAATAGTCCGACCGGTCCCGCAGCAGCAGCGTGAACTTCACCAGCTCCTCCATGACGTCCACCACGCGGTCGTAGAGCGGCCCTGGCTTCATCCGGCCCGCCTCGTCGAACTCCTCGAAAGCCTTGGGCACCGAGGACTGGTTCGGAATGGTGACCATCCGCATCCAGCGACCGAGCAGGCGCAGTGTGGTCACAGCGTTGAAGCTCTGCGACCCGCCGGAAACCTGCATCACCGCCAGCGTCCGGCCTTGGGTCGGGCGATTCGCGGCGGGTGCGCGCTGGCGCCGGGGATGCCGAACTTCCCGGCCGTCGGGATGTCGAGCTGCGCTTCCGAGACGTTGGGCAGTGACAGGTCCGGAAGGTTCACGTCAGACATTCAAGTCTCCAATCAGGTGGCGGTCACGGTCGGCGCGTCTGCCAAAGCGTCTTGGATTTCCTGGACAGCGCTTCGCGCGGCCCGCGTCACCCCGGCCAGCGTGGCCGAGGCGAGCCCGGTCCAGTCGCCGTAGCCGACCAGCCAGAGGCGCGGCTCGCGGACGGATCGGCCATCCTGGACCGCGACGCACCCATCCGGCTCCAGCACGCCGAGCGGCGCCAAGTGAACAAGGGCCGGGCGGAAGCCCGTGCACCAGATGACCGCGTCCACCGGGCTGCGGCTTCTGTCCCGCCAGACCACGCCGTCCGGCTCGAAGCGCAGGAAGGGCCGGACGCTCCGCAGGGCGCCGCGGTCGCGGGCCTCCCGGACCGGCGGGACCATGACGATGTCGCCCAGGCCGCCCTTCGGCGGGCCGGGGTCGCGGCCTTCCTGCTGCGCCCGCACGCGCTCCGTGGCCCGCTCGAACAGCACGCGGCCGTCCACGTCGTCGGGGAGGAAGGTCGGCGCCTCCGGGGTGACCCAGGTCACCTCAGCCACATGCGACAGCTCGGCCAGGATCTGGGCGCCGGAGTTGCCGCCCCCGACGACAAGGACTCGCTGGCCCGCGAAGTCTTGCGGCGATCGGTAGGAGCAGGAGTGCAGCTGGCGCCCGCGGAAGCCCTCCACCCCTGGGTAGTCCGGCACGAAGGGGCGGCTGGCTCCACCGGTCGCGCTGACCACGGCCAGGGCCGTCCATTTGCCCGCATTGGTTCGGGCCAGCAGCCGGTTCTCCGCGCGCTCGACCGTCTCCACCCGGACCGGGCGCCGGACCGGCAGCCGGTATCGCTCCTCATAGGCCGCCAGATAGGCGGCCACATGGTCCCGGCCGGGATACCCGCCGCCCGGGACAGGCGGCATGGGCCATCCTGGCAGCGAGCTCCACTGCGCCGGGGAGAAGAGGTGCAGGGAGTCCCAGGCCGATGGCCAGGCGCCGCCTGGCCCCTGGTTGGCGTCCAGGATCTCGAAGTCGAGCCCCGTCCGGCGCAGGAAGTAGCCGACGGCGAGGCCGGACTGCCCGCCGCCGATGACGATGACCCGTCTTTCCTGCGCGTCCGCCGTCACCGGGAGGCCGCCCCGCGCTCGTACCAGTTACGGCTCCGCATGACGATGTGGACGACCGAGAGCATCACTGGCACCTCCACCAGCACCCCGACCACGGTGGCCAGCGCCGCGCCGCTCTCGAACCCAAACAGGCTGATGGCGGCCGCCACGGCCAGCTCGAAGAAGTTGCTGGCGCCGATCAGGGCGGAGGGCCCCGCCACGCTGTGAGCCGAGCCGCACTGCCGGTTCAACAAATAGGCGAGGCCCGCGTTGAAGTAGACCTGGATGAGGATGGGCACTGCGAGCAACAGGATGACGAGCGGCTGTGCTAGGATCTGCCCGCCCTGGAAGCCGAACAGCAAGACCAGCGTGGCGAGCAGGGCCACCAGCGACACCGGGTTCAGCGCCTTCAGTGTGCGCTGGAGGGCTGCCTCGCCGCCGGAGGCGAGCAGAGACCGGCGCCAGATCTGCGCCGCGATGAGCGGCACGATGATGTAGAGGCCCACGGACAGCAGCAGCGTGTCCCAGGGTACGGTGATGGCGGAGAGGCCGAGCAGCAGGCCGACCACGGGCGCGAAGGCCACCACCATGATGGCGTCGTTCAGGGCCACCTGCGACAGGGTGAAGTTCGGCTCGCCGTCGGTCAGCCGTGACCACACGAAGACCATGGCGGTGCAAGGCGCGGCCGCCAGCAGGATGAGTCCGGCGATGTAGCTATCGATCTGCGCCTCCGGCAGCCAGGGGCGGAATAGCCAGCCGATGAAGAGCCAGCCGAGGAGCGCCATGGAGAAGGGCTTCACCAGCCAGTTGATGCCGAGGGTGACGGCGATGCCGCGCCAGTGGCGCGCGACCTGCCCCATGGCGGTGAAGTCCACCCGCAGCAGCATCGGCACGATCATCAGCCAGATAAGCGCCGCGACCGGGATGTTGACCTGCGCCACCTCCAACCCACCGAGGGCGTGGAAGAAGCCCGGCATGACGGCGCCGAGGGCGATGCCCGCGACGATGCACAGCGCCACCCAGAGGGTCAGTAGCGCTCGAACGTGCCCATCGCTGCCTTGCGGCTCTGGACGGCGGCCTCCGCCTGCGCCGACGCGCTCATGCCGCCACCGCCTTCGCCACCCGGCGGCCACGCTCATCCACGACAGGCTCGCCGTCCTCCTTGGCGAAGGCGCCCCGCTGCGGGTTCGGCAGGATGTCGAGCACCGCCTCGGACGGCCTGCACAGCTTCACCCCGAGCGGCGTCACGACGATGGGCCGGTTGATGGGGATGGGGTGTGCCATCATCGCGTCGAGCAGCTGGCCATCGGTCAGGGCTGGGTCGCCGAGGCGGAGCTCCTCGTAGGGCGTGCCCTTCTGCCGAAGCACGTTGCGTACCGGCACTCCCATGCGCCGGATGAGGTCCGACAGCTCCTCCCGCGAGGGCGAACTTTTCAGGTATTCGATGATGGTCGGCTCCTCGCCGCTGTTGCGGATGAGGCCGAGGACGTTGCGGGACGTCCCGCAAGCCGGGTTGTGGTAGATGGTGACGGTCACGGGGTTCTCCGAACGTGGTCGGGCTTCAGGCGGCTGAGGCATCCTTAGACACGCTGGCCGCAGCGCGGTCGCAGGCGGGGCCGCAATCGGCTTGGCCACCGCAACAATGCTCTGTCAGGTAGGCCACGAGGCCATTCATCGTCTCCGGGACCATGGCGTAGAAGAGCTGGCGGCTGACGCGCCGCTGGGTGACCAGCCCCGCATGCAGGAGCTGCTGCAGGTGGAAGGTCAGTGACGACGGCGGGATGCCCAGCCGATCGGCGATGACGCCCGCAGGGAGCCCATCCGGCCCTTGCTCGACTAGAAGGCGGAAGACCTGCAGCCTTGAATCCTGTGCCAAGGCACCGAGCGCCGCGACGGCCTGCTTGGATTCCATTGAGCTGTCCCTACGACATTTCGTCCATGGTCGTAGGATGGGTAGCTCGTTCCTGGGATTCAACGGCATTCATCGAAATGTCGCACCCGATGTGCCAACGTTGGTCGGAGTGATGCCCGGTCAGACCGGCACCGGGCGTTCCTGGGCTTGCATGGGCAGCATGAAGGTCAGCGCCATGCAGGCCGCCAGCATCGCCGCAGAACCCCAGAGGCATGCCTGAAGGCCACCCCACTGGGTCAGGACGCCGGACAGCAGGATGCCGCACAGGCGCCCTCCCGCATTGGCCGCGTAGTAGAAGCCGACGTCCTCGGCGGCCTTCTCCGAGCCTGCGTAAGCCAGGATCAGATAGCTGTGGAGGGACGAGTTGACCGCGAAGGCGAAGGCGAACACCGCCAGGCCGACAACTACGACGACATCCGGGCGCCCGACGCTGCCGGTGGCCAGAAGGAGGGCGATGGCGGCCGGGATCGCGGTCAGGACCGCGGCCCAGAGTCGCGCTTCGGGAACCTCCCGTGACAGCCCATCGTCGCTGCGACGGACGACCGATGGCGCCAACGCCTGCACCCCGCCGTAGCCGATGGTCCAGGCGGCGAGGAAGGTCGAAACCCCAACGTAGTGCCAGCCCTGGCTGTAGAGGAACACCGGCAGGCCCACGACGAACCAGACGTCGCGCGAGCCGAACATGAAGATCCGGGCGCCTGCGAGCAGGTTCACGCCCCGGCTCTTCGCCATGAGCTCCTTGAAGCTCTTCGAGGCCTTGGCCTTGCCGAGCTCGCGGGGCAGCGACAGCAGCACGCCTGCCAGGACGGCGGCCAACAGTGCCACCAACAACCAGAGCGCCGGGCGGAAGCCCACGAACTGGAGCAGGGCGCCGCCCACGAAGAAGCCGAAGCCCTTCATGGCGTTCTTCGAGCCGGTGAACCACGCCACCCGTCGGAACAGCTGACCGGCGCCCTGCTGCGAGGTCGCCTTGATGGCTGACTTGGAGGCGGTCTTGGTCAGGTCCTTGGCCACCCCGGAGATGCCCTGGGCGGCCACCACCCAGGCGACTGACAAGGCCCCGCCCCAGCCCGGGTCCAGCGCCGACAGCATGAGGAGCCCGCAGATTTGCAGGCTCAGGCCGATCGAGAGCATGCGGGGGATGCCGAAGCGGGCCGCGAGCCAGCCCCCGCCGAAATTGGCGAAGATGCCCGCCGCCTCGTAGAGCAGGAACAGGAAGGCCAGCGTGAACGGCGTGTAGCCGAGCTGGTAGAAGTGCAGCAGCACCAGCATCCGCAGCGCCCCGTCCGTGAGGGTGAACCCCCAGTAGGCGCCGGTCACGACGAGGTAGTTGCGGATGCCTGACATTATGCCCCCCGTTCGATGACGATGTTGGCAAGGTCCACCATCCGGCAGGCATAGCCCATCTCGTTGTCGTACCAGGCGTAGACCTTCAGCAAGGTGCCGTCGGTCACCATGGTGCTCGGCCCGTCCACGATGGTGCTGCGGGTGTCGTTTGCGTAGTCGGCCGAGACGAGCGGTCGCGTCTCGAAGCCGAGGATGCCCGCGAGCGGTCCAGCCGCCGCCGAGTGGAACAGCTCATTGACCTCGACCTCGGTGGTTTCCCGCTGCATCTCGAAGACGGCGTCCGTCAGCGAGGCGTTCAGCACCGGCGCCCGGACGGCATGGCCGTTCAAGCGACCCTTGAGCTCGGGGTAGATGAGCGAGATGGCAGTGGCGCTGCCGGTCGTCGTCGGCTGGAGGGACAGCATGGCGGAGCGGGCCCGGCGCAGATCCTTGTGCGGGGCGTCCACGACCACGTTGGTGTTCGTCGGGTCGTGAATCGTGGTGATCTGGCCGTGCCGGATGCCGATGGCCTCGTGGACCACTTTCACCACCGGGGCGAGGCAGTTCGTGGTGCAGGAAGCAGCGGTCAGCAATCGGTGCTTCCTCGGGTTGTAACTGTCGTCATTGACGCCGACCACCACGT
>NZ_JQKB01000149.1 GCF_000745835.1 Belnapia moabensis DSM 16746
CTCGCTCTGCACCGCCCGCCGGGCCGCCGCAGAATGCTCCGGGTCCGCCGCATGCCCATCCTAGTGTGGTCAGAAGCCGCCCGTTTCCGAGACGGACCTGCTAGCCGTTCGTATTCACCACGGGTATACGGGGAGGCTGGCGGGCGTGGCGTAAGCTGCTGATTGCGTTTACTGACTTGGGTGTCGAGACCAACCCGCAGCACCGCCAGGCCTTGCCACACCCGCCATGGATGACAATGCGACCGAGCCTTCGGCTTTCCAGCGATCGGCCGCAAGAAAGTGGTCGCCGCCTTCGATGGCGGGCGGCTGACCTTGGATGGCGGCGTGCTGCTGCTGGCTGCAGCCGAGCGCCAGCTTGGTATCTGCGATCGGCTGGCGGCGCTGATCTCCGACCCGCGCGACCCGTCGCGGGTGGTCCACTCGCTGGCTGATATCCTGCGAGCGCGGATCCTGGCGATCGCCTGTGGCTACGAGGATGCTGGCGACCTCGACCACCTGCGTCGGGATCCCGGCTTCAAGCTGGTCTGCGGCCGCCTGCCCGATCCAGGGCGGGACCTGTGCTCGCAGCCGACCATGTCGCGCTGGGAGAACGCGCCCTCCCTGCGCGAGGTGATCCGGCTGACGTGGGCCATGGTTGACCTCTACTGCGCCAGCTACCCCCGGCCGCCCGCCGCCGTGACGCTGGACATCGATGACACGGCCGACGTGGTGCACGGGCGCCAGCAGCTGTCGCTGTTCAACGCCCACTACGACGAGCGCTGCTTTCTGCCGATCCACGTCTACGACACCGCGACCTCCCGCCCGGTGATGGTGCTGCTGCGGCCGGGCAAAACACCATCGGGCCAGGAGATCCGGAGCCATCTGCGCCGCTTGGTCCGGCAGCTCCGGCGCCACTGGCCGAACACCCACATCACCCTGCGCGGCGATGGCCACTACGGCCGCCGGTATCGTCCTGACCTAGCCAAGGCCCAGAACACGCGTCGACACCGCCAAGGGTGAGGCGAGTTGCCAAGGGTCCCCTCAGCGACAGGCCCCGCTTGCCCGGGAGCGAGCGGCCTGGGGGGTGATGACATACTCTGGGCGAGCGTTCCTCCACTGCCGCAGCTTGGGTGATCGTTGCCGGCAGGGTTGTGGCCACGCCCTGCTTGCTGGCGGCATGGACCCGGCGCCGATCATAGCCAGCGGGCCAGTTCCAGAGAGGCAGGTCAGCTAAAGGGGGGATGGCGACAGGGGTGCCACCCTGGCAGTTTGAGCCACAATCATTCAGTTTCGACCTGCCCGCAAAACACCCGGTTGATATGATGCGGCGCAAATCTTCCGCATCGCGCCGATTGGCGCCGCTCCGAGGGCTGCCGCAGATGCCAGGCCAGGCGCATTCAGGCCATCCCCACACTGACGGAGCAGATCTCCCAGCAGGGCCGATGATCTTGGTGGTTGAGGGCCAAATGCTCGTTGCCATGATGATCGAAGATACCTTGCGCGCTGCTGGTTATGAGGTCGCTCTGACCCACAGCGGCGAAGAGGCGCTGGCCTGGGCCGGTGCCACGGAGCAGCTCGCCGCGGTTGTTATCGAGATCCACCCCGGGCACGGCATCGACGGCCGGTCTGTTCTGCACGAACTCCGCAGAGCCAACCCCAAGCTACCGGCAGTGGTGGTGACGGGCTTCGGAAAGGCGGCGCCAGAGGCTGACCTCCGAGGGCTGGGTGGTCCGACCGCCCGCCTCGTGAAGCCTTTCGGGTGCGAGGACCTGACTGCCGCGCTGGCTGGCGTGATCTCCAGCACCAATGGACGGGCCCCGCGGACCGAGGCGGCGGACCGCGACGCCCAACTGAGGCCATCCTTGGCCTACGTCCTGGGATAGGGACACTGCTCGGGCCATAGTGGGGGCTCCGCTGGTCCGGATGAGCCGACATCGATCGGGAGGCATCCAGGCTGCATCGATGTTGCTTCCCGACGCGGCGAGAGATGTGCTGCACGATGCTGGCTGGAGAGGGCTAGGGCCCGGGGCGTGGTCCGGGACGGCAAATTGCTGCGGCAGTATTGGCGCTCGCCGCTTGGGCGCCACTCGCCCACCCGCCAGACCTCGTCGGCGGGCAGATGCCAGAGGGTGACCGGCACCGCGCCATCGCGGTTCTGGATGCGGGTGGCGGCACAGCGGGCGGGCCCCTCGTACCGCACCGCCAGGTCACGCGGCGCCAGAGTAGCCCAGCCAGCACCGCATCGGCATCCTCGGGCTCGTAATCCGGCATCGGGCGGCGCTTGCGGCCGCCAGGCGCGACGCGCACCACGTCAGGGCCATCGACCTTCTGGTGCCGCGGAATGCCGACCGCCCAGGTCACACCCCGTCCGCGCAAACCCTGTCAAAAGACCGCGCTCGCGCCGTCGCCAGTATCGGCCCGCACGACGCCAAACCGCACCCGGGCGGTGAGCAGCCGGTTCAGCGCGGCGCGCGCGATCTCGCCGGTGCTGCGGACCACCGCCTCCGGCAGGCCAGCGGCGGCGCCGCGCACGGAATTGCGGGGCCGCTCTCCAGCCAGGGGATGCGACTTGGCCACGAACCCGCATCCCCACAGGTACCTCCGCCTCGGCCAGGGTCGGAGACCAGCGCAATCCGCATCCAGGTCGCCGAACGTGGGCGCTTGGCGGGGGCAACACCACGCGAAGCCAAGCCGATTGCGAGAGAACGGCTCCCGATCTCCCGCATTAAGTTCGTATTCGTGACAGTTCTGCTCTTGCACGGATATGTGACTGTAAACAGCTCATTTCCGGGTCGCAACCTACTTGAGGGGTTCCTCAACTTGTAGTTGTTTGGGCGAGTTGAGAACACCCTCAGCCGCGAGCAACGAGAGACCCATGCCCGTCATCACAGGTACGTCCGGCAAGGACACGCTCCAGGGATCCGCCGACTCCGACACTCTCACCGGCGGCGCAGGCGCCGACCTGCTCACCGGCGGCCTTGGTGCCGACACTTATGTGTTCAGCGTTGGAGGCGGAGCGGACACCATCTCCGACTTTCAGCTGGGCATCGACCGACTGTCGATCGCCAGCGGCAGCTACAATCCCTGGCTGCAGGAGACAACGATCAACGGCGTTTATGGCACCCGCGTTGTCTATAATGCCGCAGCCACCGATACGGTGTTCATCCCAAACCTTTGGGGCGCCAAGCTGGAGTGGCTGCTGGACCCGGCCAAAGCTCTGGCCGGGGCCTTTGCGCCCCTGACCCTCACCGCGGGAACCGGGCCGGACAGCCTTGTTCTGAAGTTGAACCAGGATGCCTGGCAAGGCAGCGCCAAGTACATCGTCAAGGTGGACGGCGTGCAGATTGGCGGCACCTTCACCGCCTCCGCCCTTCGCAGCTCAGGCCAGTTCGACACGCTGACCCTGAAGGGCGACTGGGCCGCGGGTTCCCACAAAGTCGAAGTAAACTTCCTTAACGATGGCTGGGGCGGATCGGTCGCCACCGACCGCAACCTTTATCTCAGCAGCGCCACCTATAACGGCCAAGCCGTGACCGGAGCGGCTCTCGACTTGGCTGCAACGGGCGCGAAAAGCTTTGCCTTCACAGAGGGTCCGCCGCCGCCGCCCTTTCCTCCCATCAATCTCACCGCCGGCACGGGACCAGACACCCTGATCCTGAAGCTGACGCAGCAGGCCTGGCAGGGCAGTGCCCAGTACAAAGTGCTGGTGGACGGCGTGCAGATCGGCGGCACCTTCACCGCCTCAGCCCTGAAGGGCTCTGGCCAGTTCGATACGCTGACCCTGAAGGGGGATTGGGCCGCCGGCACGCACAAGGTGGAAGTGAACTTCCTCAATGATGGCTGGGGCGGGTCGCTGGCCGCCGACCGCAACCTTTATCTCGAAGGCGCCACCTACAATGGACAAGACGTGGTGGATTCTGCCCTCGACCTGACCGCAACCGGCATCAAGGCCTTCTCCTTCTTCGAGGCACCGCCGCCCTCGGCCAACCTCACCCTGACCGGCACCGCTGCCGCCGACACGCTGATGGGCAAGCTTGGTGCTGATACGATCAGTGGTGCCGGTGGCAATGACACCATCATCGGCGGTGCTGGCAACGACCAGCTGACCGGCGGTACAGGTGCCGATGTGTTCAAGTTCAGTCCAGGCGACGGCTTCGACGTGATCACCGATTTCAAGCCTGGAGAAGATCGTCTTTCGCTGGCAACCGACGGCACCTATGTGGTCTGGTCAGAAGCGACCACGATTGGCGGCGTCACGGGCACCTTGGTGCATCACAGTTCGAACACTGCTGATGGCGTATTGCTGGCTGGCGTCACGGACGTGCCGATGCAGACCCTCGTGGACCCCTCCTGGAGCTATGCGCCGTCCACCGGCTCGGGCCAGTTTGGCGGTCTGCTGTTTCAGGACGAGTTCAGCGGTACCCGGGTTGATCCGACCAAGTGGCCAATCGGCTACGGCGGCTCGACCTACTGGAATGGTGCGTTCCGCTGGGACAACAAAGAAGTCAGCGTCGCGGACGGGAACCTGAACATTGGGCTGACCAAGCAGGCGGACGGCATGTGGACAACGGGCGGCCTTTCGACAACGCCGAACCAATGGAACCCCGGCTTTGCTTTTACTTACGGCAAGGTCGAGATTATGGCCAAGGTCAGCGAGGAGGTCTGGGGAGCCGGTCCGTGCTTCCTGCTGTGGCCCGCAGCGAATGGCGTCTGGCCGCCGGAAGTCGACATTCTGGAGACCCCCAAGGGCAATGGCATGTTCACCAATCATTGGGCAGACCCGGTGACCGGTGGCGACACCTACATCAGCCACAACTTCGACATCGACCTGACACAGTGGCATGTCTATGGACTGGAATGGACACCTGACCGGCTGACCATGACGGTGGATGGCCAGGTGATGAAAACCTACACCGACAACATCCCGCAGCAGAAGATGACGGTCGGCCTGCAGGGCCATGTCGGGGCGCCAAACGAAACCTGGTATGGCGGCTCGCCCGGCGTGGATGCTCCTCGGCATCTCGACATTTCGGTCGATTTCGTCCGCGTCTACGAGTGGTTGGGCTGACGGGCGTTGAACGCCCCGCAGTACCAACGCGCGGCGCGAGACTGATCCATCCTCGCGCCAGCTGCAGCGAGGTGACCGCGCCGGTCCGCTGACCCGCTCCGGACCTGCGGGACACCGATGTGCTCGAGCCAGGCTGCCAAGACAGCCTGGCTCACGCTGAGCCTCGCCGCCTGCCGTGCTGGCGGCAACAGGCGCCGGGATGATGGCGGAGCACCGCCGCTCCGACGAGGACCAGCAGGGGCACCGCCCGACTGTCGGAGCGCCTCACACCGGGCCCAGACGCCTGGACTGAACGTCGACGATCCGGTGGCTGAGCGGACTGTCAGCCAAGCCTATGGCGGATGCTACGACCAGGTATTGGGAGCCGCGGTCCGAGCGGCCCACGCGTGCGGTCCCAATCGAGGGTCTGAGCCTGGTTGATGGAGATAAGGAGAGACTCGGTTGCCGGATGTCTCTCGGCCCAGTCTTCCTGCCGCTGCGCCTGCTGGCTGTTTGCCAAGGCTGGCTGCAGCCCGCCACGGGCGGATCGCTGACAGCGCAGGCACCAGCCTCTCCGGTCGACCTGTAGGCCGCCTAAGCTGGGCGCAGCAACGCCGATTGCGGCACACGCCGCCCGGAAATTAGCGGAGCGTTCATGAGCGTGTGAGTAAGGTCCGGCAGCTTGACGCGCGGGGGAGGGGCCTCCGGCACCATGAACGGATTCGACATGACATTCCTGGGTAACCTGAGCGTCCGGACGAAGCTTGTTGGCACCTTCGGTGCTCTCTTCCTGGTCTTGGCAGGAAGCGGCGGCGTTGCCGTCCAGCAACTGAGCCACGTCAATGCGGCCGCTGGGGAGGTGGGGCGCAACTTGCTGCCATCGATCAAAGCCATTGCCCATATCAATGATAACGCGACCCGCTACCGCCTGACCCAAGCCAGCCAAATCACAGCGCCGGATGATGCGGTGCGGGCCGATGTCGCGCAGCGCAAGACAGCAGCCCTAGCCCGCTTTGAGCAAAGCTGGCGCGTCTATGACCCGCTGGTTTCCTCCGCTGAGGAGCGGCGCTTGGCAGATGCCGTCCAGAGTACCTGGCGGGATTACCGAGCCCTGGACAGCCGCTTCGATGACCTGACACGCACGGGTGACATCGCCGCTGCCTCCAGCTTTTTCAACAAAGAGCTCCTGATCACCTTCAACAAGTTCCGCGAGGCGGTGGCGGCAGACCAGAGCTTCAACGAACGACGGAGTGTGGAGGCAACCGAAGAAGCCGATGCCACCTTCCGCCGGGCGGTGTGGATGATTGGCTTGGTCACCCTGTTCGCCGCGGTCATGGCGCTGGCCTCGGTGCTGTGGCTGAACGCCGCTATCGTCCGGCGGGTGGTGCAGGTGGCCGGCGCCATGCGCCAGCTGGCGCGCCATGACTATGGCTTTGCACTGCCGGCGGGAGGCGCGGACGAGGTCGGCGACATGACCCGGGCGGTGGAGGAGTGCCGCACCGGGCTGCAGGAGGCCGACCGGCTGGCGGCGGAGCAGGCGCGGCAGCAGGAGGTGCAGGTGCAGCGTGCGGTGCGGCTGGAGGCGCTGACGCGCGGGTTTGAGGGTGCGGTGGGGCAGCTCTCGGGCACCCTGGCCTCGGCAGCGACCGAGCTGCAGGCGACCTCGACGGTGATGTCGGGCAGCGCCGGCCAGGCCAGCGCCCAGGCGGGGGCGGTCGCGGCGGCGGCCGAGCAGGCCAGCGGCAATGTGCAGACGGTGGCAGCCGCCGCCGAGGAGCTCTCGGCCTCGGTCGCCGAGATCTCCCGCCAGGTGGCGCAGTCGGCCAAGGTGGCCGGCCGCGCGGCGGACGACGCCCGGCGGACGGATGCCACCGTGCGCGAGCTCTCCGACGGCGCCCAGCGCATCGGCGAGGTGGTGCGGCTGATCAGCGACATCGCCAGCCAGACCAACCTGCTGGCGCTGAACGCCACGATCGAGGCGGCGCGCGCCGGCGATGCCGGCAAGGGCTTTGCCGTCGTCGCCTCCGAGGTCAAGGCGCTGGCCGGGCAGACCGCCAAG
>NZ_JQKB01000150.1 GCF_000745835.1 Belnapia moabensis DSM 16746
GAAGCGCTTGGCCGCGGTGGCGTTACGCCGGCTCTGCACCAGAATGTCGAGCACGACGCCATGCTGGTCCACCGCGCGCCAGAGGTAATGCTGCACCCCGTTGATCTTCAGGAACACTTCATCGACGTGCCAGGTGTCGCCCAGCTTGGGCCGGCGTCGACGCAGTTTTCGGGCAAAGGTGCCGCCGAATGTCAAACACCAATTCCGGATGCTCTGGTGAGTGACGCTGATGCCTCGCTCTGCCAGGATCAGCTCGACATCGCGTAGGTTCAAGCTGAAGACATGATAAAGCCATACCGCATGGCTGATGATCTCAGCCGGAAAGCGGTATCCGGGGTAGGTGGCAAGCTCGGGCGTCATCAACCCAGCTTGGCCCAGCTACTTCGTTCCGGATAGAGGCCGACAACTTGGCAATGCCGTGCGACGTCCGAGCCGGGGCCGCGCTGTTGCCGAACGTCCTGTCGTGCCGCACCTTGCTAGAGGCCGCGGCGCTGCACCTCGAACGGCTGCTGCTCACGCCCTGTGTCCCGCTCGACGGCCCACGTGACGTCGTAGCCGAGCGGATGCCCGTCCCGCAGCATAGCCGCGGGGGCCGCGCATCAGAATGCACACTACGGACCGAATGCCGATCACGGCCAGGTGCGGTGTAACTGTGCGTCCTGTTGCCCGCCGTCGCAGGCGCACAACGGCCCGCGGGATACGCTCGAACAGCCGGAGATCCAGCAAGCATGAGGGCGTGGAGCGTGGAAAGCCGCTGGGAGACCGAGCGAGGACGGCGTGGCGTCCTCGCTCCAGTCGGCTGGATTCGGGAGCCGCCATCCTGATAATAGCTGCAGCAGATCTTACAGCGTAAGACCTCGGGCCGCGCTCCCGGCAGCCACGTCATAAGCAGACGAAATGACCCGTCGCCCGCCCAAATCAGCATCTAGATGCTACGCCACAGAATCTCCGTTCGGCTTTCTGTTGTCATTACCGCCTCAGTAAACTAAAGCCTCCCTGGTAAGCTGAGGGGACGCTCGGATGGGGGTGAGGCAATCGGCGGGGCAGAAGTCTGGTCGTAGGACGCTTAGCGCGGAGCCCGCCACTCATCTTGCGAAGCTGCCTCCTCCCCCGCGAACCAAGCCAAAGTTCCTCGTCTGCTCTTCAGGCAAAGGCGGCAGCGGCAAGACCTGTCTGACGCGCAATTTATCTGTCTTTGCCGCGCACGCTGGCCTCAAAGTGGCGACGCTGGATCTGGATCCGCAGCAGGGGCTGACGAACTGGTTTGCAATTCGTCCGGAGGAAGCGATAGCGATCCCGAATGTCGCCGTTCCTCTCGCAGACCTCTCCCGGGCATTGCGGGAGGTGGAGGCCCTCGGGGAACTTCACCTCGTCCTCGTCGACACTCCTCCAGGCGTAGACGCCTCGCCTGCCGAGATGCGCAAGCTGTTGCTGATGGCTGACTTCGTGCTGGTCCCGACGGGCCAGGGTGCTGGAGATCTGCGATCTGTAATCGAGTGGATGCGATTCATCAGGCGCGAGGAGCGGCCGTCTGCGTTCGTTCTCAACCTCACTGTGCGGGCTGCGGGCAGTTTCGACCGGGCCAAGCAGCGCCTCATCGAGGCGGGTGACCTATGTCCGTTTGACATTCGCCTTTACGAGAGCATTCGGGTCAGCGACGAGATCGGCCTAAGCGTTCTGGAGATGAAGGGTGCCAACGGCCTGGCGGATCTCCGCGGAGTCTGGGGATTTGTCCGGAACGCCCTCGGGCTCAAGGTGGCCTCCGATGAGTGAGAAGCCCACAATGAGGACCTTCTCGGCTAAGGATATCAAATCCCGGGCAGCCGCCGCGCCTATCCGATCGACGACGACCCGGCTTGAGGACTTCAGCACGACCATCCTGCCGCTGAACCGGCCGGAGGACTATGTGCGGGAGATCGGGAAGCTCTGGGATGAAGCCCAGCGGCGCTTTCTGGCGATCGGGCGCTACCTGCGGTATGCAATCCGAGCCAACAAGGGCGAGTTTGAGGCGAAGATCCTCCCGCAGCTTCCGTTCGGCCGGGCCGTCGCATACCAGCTGCGGGAGGTAGCGGAGGCTGTGGAGAGCGGCCGCTTCCAGGAGCAGGAACTCCCTCGGAGCTATTCCGCGGCATACTACCTGACCCTGGTACCCGATGAGCATGTGACCTTGGCGCGCTCCCGCGGGCTAGTCAGGCCGCAGGCTGCCCGCTCGGAAATCATGCGTTTCCTGAAGGAACTGGAGCCTAAGCAGCGCGACGACCTAAAACGCCGTGAAGCGCTCATTCGGCGCCGGGAGCAGATCGCACGGCAGATGGCCCGCTTGCGGGAAGAGATGGCCGAGATTGAAGCGGAGCTTCGGCTGCTTCCGCCGACAATCGACGGCGAAGCCAAGGAAGCCTAAGCGGCCAAAGGAAAGGGGAGTCAGCGGCAGCCGCCAACCTTTCCCTCAATCCACCTCTAGCATCGTCGGCCTTGAATAACTCCGTCAGGCCGCCTGGGCTGTAATCGGGTCACGTTCTACCCATTCGCTTGCCTGGATGAGGCTGGCGAGAAGATCGAGCAGAAGGGCCCTGAGGTGGGCGAGGATCTTGCGGATGTTGTGCCCGCAGCCGCAGAGGACGGCGAAGAGGGCATCGCCGAGGGTGCCCTTGAGGGCGCAGCGAGCGAGGCGTCTGTCGGATTTCATGTGGCCGATCTCAGGCTCGATGGCGCTGCGGCGGCGCAGGAGCTTGGCCAGCCTGGGCGTGAGGCCGCGCCGTGTGCCGCTGATGAGCACCGTCGTGCCCTGCACGCCATGGCCGCGGTAGCCGCGATCAACCCGGCAAGGCTGGGACGATGATCGGTCAGGGTCTCGACCTGCTGGAGGGTGTCCGCGAGGATGTGCCCGTCATACGGATTGCCGGGCATGGAGCGCATGCCCACGACAAAGCCACCGGCGAGCGTGTTGGCGATGCTGACCTTGGTTCCGAACTCACAGCGCACCCGCGCCTTGCCCTTGGAGATGCAGTCCACCTCCGGCTCATGCAGGGCGTAGATCTTGCCCCGGCTTTTCGGCGTCTGCCGCAGCAGGCGAGTGACGAGCGCCATGCGTTGCTCGATCCGCGTCCGCAGCCCTCCTTCGGGAACGGCGCCGAGCTTGCGGCCGAGGTCGCGCAGGACACGCCCCGTGTAGCCCTTCAGCGTGCGCAGCGCCTTGCGCATGCGCCGGAACTGCCGGGCATGGGCGTGCCGCCCCACCCGGGCGGCCAGACGCGGCGATAAGCGGTTGTAGGTCTGCCGCAGGGCGATCCCGGCCTTGCCAGCCAGTTCTACCAGGAAGCGGCGCGCCCTCTCGTAGAGGCGGCTGTCGGTTGGATGCGCGATGGCCTTCTCCATCACCGTGGTGTCCACCGCGATCTCGGCCAGGCTGCGCGCCTGCACGGCCCCGCAGGCACGCCCCGCCTCGATGGTTTTGCTCAGCAGCCATTCCACGCCTTCCTCGCCGATGCGGCCACGCCAGCGGCTGAGCGAGGACGGGTGAATAGGCAGGCGGTGCTGAAAGAAGGTCTCACCGGTGAAGTGCTGGAAGTACGGGTTCTCCACCCAGCGGGCGAGCACCGCCTCGTCGGAAAGGCCGCAGGCGTGTTGCAGGTACATCAGCCCGGCGACCAGGCGCGGATGGGTGGCGGGCCGTCCCTCCTGGGCGGGAAAGAAGCCGGCCCATTCCCGCTCGAACCAGCTCCAATCGATCAGCGCCGCCAATCGAACCAGCTCATGCCGCCCGTCGATGATGTCGACGAGGCGCGGCCGTAGCAGGTCGGCCTGTTTCGGCGGGCGCGGGCGATGTTTCATGCCCGTCAGAATCGCTGGCTTAGCGCCCCTTTCCAACCAAACCCTGCAATTCCACAGCGTCCAAACCGGCGAAGCTCCCAAGCAGATCAGTGGGTTGGGAGTTGTTCAGGACCGACTAGCATCGAGTTGGCCCGCCGCCTCGGCGTGACCCAGACCACCGCCTGGGCCATCAAGCGCAAGCTCGGGCAGGTGATGCTGGAGCGCGACGCCGAGCGGCTGCTCACGGGCCGTGTCGGGCTCGACGATGCCTACCTCGGCGGTGAGCGCTCGGGCGGCAAGCGTGGCCGCGGGGCTCGCCCGGCAAGACGCCCTTCCTGGCCGCGGTCGAGACCACGCCGGATGGCAAGCCGGTGCGGCTGAAGCTGCGCCAGGTGGCGAGCTTCTGCCGTCGCGCTGTCGAGGGTTTCGCCAAGCGCAGCCTAGATCCGGCCTGCGAGGTGGTCAGCGACGGTCTCGGCTGCTTCGCTGCTTTCACCAAGCCGGGTGCCAGCACACGGTCATCAAGACCGGCTCAGGCGCGCGGGCGGCACGCACGCCAGCCTTCAAGTGGGTCAATACCGCACTCGGCAACATCAAGGCCGCGATCACCGGCACTTACCGCTCGATCGCGCCGAAGCACGTGCCGCGCTACCTCGCCGAGTTCGAGTACCGCTTCAACCGCCGCTACGACCTCGCCGCCATGCTGCCACGCCTCGCCACAGCCGCCGCACAGACCCCGCCCATGCCGTACCGCCTGCTCAAACTGGCTGAGCATTCCGCGTAATCAGGAACTACTATTCGTTGACCGACTCCACGGACCGAAGCCCTTCCTTACGGTGGGGACTTTACCGGGTTCCTTCGCGGCCCGAGTCGCGCCCGCACGGGGTCGCCCGCACCTATTTCAGGGGGCGCTGCCCACAGGGGGCACTGGGAACTATACCGGGATAAGCGGGAACTCTACCGGGGCAGCCGCCGAACGCGAAGTCAACAATTTCAAGCAGTCAACAGCTTGTCCCGAGGACTCCACCGGGCCTTACTAATACTAAGAATCCAAATACCTTTTCTAGTAACTGTCCCCGGCAGAGTTCCCGGCGACAAGCGACCCCGTTCCGATCCATGTTCCGCATCTAGGAGGTCGACATGGGGACGGTCCATCAGCTCATCGAGGCTCACGGCAAGCAGCACGTGATGCAGCTCGACTTCGACCGTAGGGTGGTCGAGGCGGCGTACGACTACATGAGCGACGAGGAGGGCGGGGTTGGCTTCATCTACTCCGGCTTCGCCCAGGCGGCCCTGCCGCATAAAAAGCTAGCCGACGACGCGGTGTGGCAGATCCAGACCGAGCGGGTGATGCTGCTGGTCGAGCCAGGACGGCGCGCGGTTCGCGACGGCGTCCCCGTCCCCGTTGGGGTGCCCTACGGCTCCAAAGCGAGGCTCATCGTTCTTTACCTGACCGGCAAAGCGCTGGAGACGAACAGCCGCGAGGTGGAGCTGGGCCGCTCGCTGCGCGAATGGCTGAGTCGCATGGGCATCCCGCAGGGCGGTAAGAGCATTCGCGACGTCAAGGACCAAGCGGAACGCATCTCCCGGTGCCGAATGTCCTTCCAGATTGAGGGGAATGGTCGGTCGGGGCTGGTGAACCAGAACCTCGTCGACAACGCACTCTTCCTTGAGGCGGACAACGCGAGCGGCCAGGGGACGCTGTTCTTAGAGCGGGCGAAGCTGTCGGAATCCTTCTTCGAACAGCTCAAGAAGCACCCGGTACCTCTCGAGGAGTCATCGATTCGGGCGATAAACGGGCACTCCCTGGCGCTCGACCTCTACTGTTGGCTGGCCTACCGGCTGCACGTGCTGCCTGGCTCGCGGACGGTGTCGTGGAAGGCGTTGAAGGGCCAGTTTGGCACGGGGTTCTCACGGATGGACCACTTCCGGCCGACTTTCAAAGAGAACCTCGCGCTAGCGCTGGCGGTCTACCCGGCCGCACACGTCGAGGTCACCGACAAGGGCGTCACCCTCCAGCCCTCGCGCCCACCGGTGGCGCCGAAGGTGACCAGCCTCGGCAGCAGATCCCGGTAGAGTTCCCGGCCCTGGGTTCGCCCCAGGGCCCCGGTAAAGTCCCCGCCCTGCAGCCGCCAGCGCCAGATTCCCTTATGGCCCGGCGGGATCCCGGTAGAATCCCCGCCCGTACCAGTAGAGCCCCGCGGACCTCACCAACCCCCGTCGCCGCTGTTCGGGGCATGGATGAGGGCGTCGTCATCCACCGATCCGGCCGGGAGCACCATCCAGCGCCCGGAGACGATGCTGAAGGCGGCGATGAGCCAGAGACGGTCGCGGCAGGCCGGGGAGCTGAGGTGGATCTCGCCCATGCCCATGCCCATGCCGAAGTGCGGGTCCTTGGCATCTCGGAACCCGCACTCGATGTTCCAGCGCCGGGCGTAGAGCTTGATGAGGTCGGCGGGTGGCAGGTCGGTGCTGCTGGCCAGGCACCAGGGCTGCTTCATGCCCTTGGCCTGCACGCAGAGGACGGCGGGAGCGGGGTAGGCGTCGGCGGTGACGGTGACACCGCGCAGGATGCGTGCGCGGCCGCCCTTGCCGACCCAGTCGGCAAGGGCCGGGCCTCGCCGTCGGCAGCGGTGACCGTGATGTTGCCGCGGAAGCGGATGACGAAGTCGAACTTCAGCTCTTCGGTCAGCAGCCGGTAGAGCTTGCGATCGCCAAAGCCGCGGTCGGCGACGAGGCAGACCTTGATCCGGATGGGCAGCGCCTCGGCCAGGCGGATCAGCGCCTGACACTCGTAGCGGCATTGCCAAGTTGTCGGCCTCTATCCGGAACGAAGTAGCTGGGCCAAGCTGGGTTGATGACGCCCGAGCTTGCCACCTACCCCGGATACCGCTTTCCGGCTGAGATCATCAGCCATGCGGTATGGCTTTATCATGTCTTCAGCTTGAACCTACGCGATGTCGAGCTGATCCTGGCAGAGCGAGGCATCAGCGTCACTCACCAGAGCATCCGGAATTGGTGTTTGACATTCGGCGGCACCTTTGCCCGAAAACTGCGTCGACGCCGGCCCAAGCTGGGCGACACCTGGCACGTCGATGAAGTGTTCCTGAAGATCAACGGGGTGCAGCATTACCTCTGGCGCGCGGTGGACCAGCATGGCGTCGTGCTCGACATTCTGGTGCAGAGCCGGCGTAACGCCACCGCGGCCAAGCGCTTC
>NZ_JQKB01000151.1 GCF_000745835.1 Belnapia moabensis DSM 16746
CAGCTCGCACAGGCGGTGCAGTCAGAAACCGGCGGAAGCGTCGACCTCGCCTATGTCGATGCGGGCTACACCGGTGAGCGGGCCGCCAATGCCGCCCGCCAACACGGCATCGAACTCGAGGCCGTCAAGCTGCCCGAAGCCAAGAAGGGCTTCGTCCTGCTACCGCGCCGCTGGGTCATCGAGCGATCCTTCGCCTGGACTACGCGCTTCCGGCGCCTCGTCAAAGACTACGAGCGCTACGCCAGCACTCTCGCCGACTTCCACCTCGTCGCCTTCGTCTGCCCCATGCTCAAGCAAGTCGCTCTACTGGCCACAGGTGCCTAACACCCTCTAGGTTTGAACTGCCGAAGCAAAACAAGAGCAAGACCGGGAGGTGGGCATGGTGGACCAATCCCATTTGAAGGCGCCCGACGTGTACGGACGCACTCACCAGATGGACGAAAAGACGCTCGGCGCTGTCGCTGAGCGTCTGGAAGCACGGGGACGGCATCCCTTCTTTGCCTGAGCTATCGGCGACTACATGGACCATCTCGCCCTCGCGGGGCCGGAGGCCATCCTCGACCTCGGCTGCGGGACCGGGGTGGCGGCGCGCGCTATCGCCCGCCGTTTATAGGTGCGTGGCTCGATCACGGCTTTCGACATCAGCCCGCACCTCGTCGCGGCAGCGCACCGTCTCGTAGCCGAGGAGGGCCTGGGTGAACGCATCGACTTCCGCACGGGCGATGCGTACGACCTCGGGCTGCCGGAGGGCGGCTTCGACGTGGTAGTGGTGCATACCGTGGTCAGTCACGTAGCCGATCCAGCCTCGGTACTGGCCGAGGAGCGGCGGCTGCTCCGGCCGGGCGGCAGGCTGGTGGTGTTCGACGGCGACTATGCGTCGCTCACCCTGGCCACTGACGCGCCGGATGGGGGCGAGGCGATCGATCGGGCCGTGCAGCGAGGCATCATCGCCCAGCCGCGGGTAATGCGCGCCATGCCACGCCTGCTGGCGGAAGCCGCGCTCAGCCTGATCTGGTCGCGGCCCTACGTGGTCGCCGACATCGGCCGGGCTGGTGGACAAGGCGGACGCGGCGCAGGCGGAGGCGTGGGCGTGGCTGCGTGGCGCCTTCGCGGGGAGGGCGTGAGGCCGCGGAGGCGCGGACGCCAGCCGCGGGCACGCCTACGCCGCCGCGTGCTCGCGCGCCCGGCGGACGTCATAGGCAGCCACGTGGCAGCGGGCGAGCCGCAGGACGGGGGTCGGCACCCCCATGCGGTCTGCCCGCTCCGTGAGGTCGCCGAGGGTGTGCTCGCCCTCGGTAGGGCCACCGCGCTCCATGTCGCGCAGCATCGAGGCGGTCAGCATCGAACCTTCCTTCGTTAGCACCCCCATCAGGAAGTCCATGAAGGCGGGCCGGGGTTCGTGCCCGGCCGCTGCGGCCACCGCCCGACACTCGGCGAGCAGCGCGAGGATCGCGTCTCGACCCCCGGGCACGGCGAGGATGTCCCCGATCGCCGCACGCATCAGGCAGGTGATGCCCGCAGCCGTGGACAGCGCCACCCACTTCTCCCACATCTCCTGCACGATCTGCTCGCTGGCCTGCGGGGCGAAGTTCGCCGTCTCAAAGGCCGCAGCAATGGCCCGCACGCGCTCGCTCACGCCGCCCGCGATTTCGCCGAAGATCAGATCGTGGTTGGGCATCATTCGTTGGAGAATTTGTCCCTCGGGGCCGAGGGTCGCGGCGATTCTTGCCGCGCCGCCGAGCACGCGCGGCGGACCGAACCGCTTGGCCAGGAGGTCGAGGTGGCGCATCCCGTTCAGCAGGGGGAGGATGGCCGTGTCAGGGCCGACCGCGGGCGTCATGTCGTCCATCGCAGGGTCGAGCGAGTACGCCTTCACGGAGAGCAGGATCAGGTCGTAGGGTCCGTCGAGGCTACTGGCCGTCACGGCGCGGGGTCGGAGGTCGGCGTCGCCATGCTGGCTTTCAATGCGCAGCCCGTGCCGCGCGATCTGCTCGGCGCGGGCGGCGCGGACGAGGAAGGTCACGTCGCGGCCTGCTTCTACAAGGCGCCCGCCGTAGTAGCCGCCTAGCGCCCCGGCGCCGACAACCAAAATGCGCATGATCCCGTCCTTTCTCCGGCTGGTGGAAAGTGCGTCTGCGCTCCGCATTATGGACTGTCGTGGGGCGCTCCCGGTAATGGATATTTACAGGGTATCGATCATGTATAGATATTCTCGTGCCCACAACGTCCGCGTGTGCCGTTTCGAATGCAGTTCCCGCGTGCTTTGTTGATGAGCAGGACACTAAAGTTTCGCTACGGTGAAGTAGCGTCGACAAGGCCGACGCCTTGTCATGGTGATCTGCACATAGCGCAACCTCCCCTGGTTGGCCGTCAATGCACCGCGGAGGCAGCTATGTCGGAACGAACGCATGTGCCAACACCACGCCCGATCGACAATGCCAAGCTACAGCAGTTCATCGGCAAAACATTGGGTGACCTTGGAGGCGCAGCGAGCGCGCCGATGGTCCGAATGGGCAGTGCCCTAGGTCTCTATCGAATTTTGCATAGTCCGTAGTCCGATACCTGCACCGAACTCGTACAGCAAGCGAAGGTCCACCAGTGCTGCCTGTTAACATGATCCTCGAGGCTCGGCTTTAGCCTCGGAAAAACTTTGAAAGTGGTTGGCGTAGGTCACTGTGCCCAGGTGCCGTCGCAGCGGAACTCACAATACTAGGGAGAGAAGCGTAATGCGCGTCCACAACATCTATGCCGACGAGCAAGGTGAGAGCCACTTCCGCGACATTGAGGTCGAGTGGGCCGAGGAGGGGCCGGACGGAACGACCTCCAAGCGCTTCCCCGCCGTGGGGATCATCTTCCGCAAAACACCCGGTGACTGGCACTTCGACTGGCACACAGCGACGCGACGCCAGTATGTGATCAACCTTGACGGGTCACACAAGATCACAGCCAGCGACGGAGAAACCCGCACTATTGGCCAGGGTGAGGTGACCCTGATTGAGGACATGCACGGCAAGGGCCACCTCTCCGAGGCGCTGGGTAAGCTCCGGCACTCGATCCTGATCCCGGTGGACTGACGACGTGGACAGCGCGCTTGAGGATGCTCGGCGATTCACATCACACGCCAAATGGCCTAAATGAAAGGACAACCTGGTGCTGAGAAGAAGCATAGGCGCAGTCACGATCGCAGCGCTGATCGGAGTGGCCGCGCCATCGCAGGCCCAGACGGCGCGAGACCTCGTGGGTTCGTGGACCCCCGTCTCCATCACCTCCGCGGCCCCGGGCCGCGATGCGGCCGCGCTTGGCGATCCACCGAGCGGCACCATGATGTTCGGCAGCGACGGGCGTTTCGCTCTGATCTTCCTGCGCGGTGACTTGCCGAAGTTCGCGTCCAATAGCCGCGCGTTAGGCACCCCGGAGGAGAACCGGGCTGTCGTGCAGGGAAGCATCGCCCTCTTTGGTACCTACGCGGTGGAGGACGCTGGCAAGACCCTGATCCTGCGTATCGAGAACGGGACATTTCCCAACTGGGCGGGCGCTGAGCAGCGCCGTGAAATGAGGCTCGTTGGAGACCAGTTGGTCTACTCGACATCCGGCTCTGGCGGAGTTGCCGCAACGGTGACGCTGAGACGGGCTACGTAGGAGGGCTTTATCGTGCTCACGCTCCACTACGCCCCGGGCTCATCCTCGATGGCGTCACACCTCGCGCTTGAGGAGGCGGGTGCGGAGTACGAGGCGGGGCTCGTCGATGAGGAAGCGAGTGAGCACCGTACCGAGACGTACCTGCGGCTCAATTTGCCTGGGAAGGTGCCCGCCTTGCGGCAAGTGGGAGACAATTGGGATGACGGAGTTTGACGCGGGCAAAACCTACCTACTGGTACACGGCTCATGGGTGGGAGGGTGGTTCTGGGCGCCCGTGGCCGAGCGGCTGCGCGGCATGGGCCACCGCGTCTTCGCCCCGACCTTAACCGGCCTAGGGGAGCGCCGCCATCTCCTCTCACTCGATGTCACGCTGGACACCTTAGTGGATGACGTTGTGCACGTTATTGGGGCTGAGGAACTGCAAGATATCATCCTGATTGGGCATAGCTTCGGGGGCATCCCGATCACAGGTGTTGCTGACCGCCTGCCTGAAAGCATCCGGCATCTCGTTTATCTCGACGCCAATATTCCCGAGAGCGGCAGGAGCTTCCTCGACACACTTCCGCCCGAGGTTGCAGAGACACGGCGGCAGGCGGCGCGGGCGGCAGGCGGCAGGGTGCCTGCGCTTCCTCCGCCGCTCGCAGCAATTGGCGCACTTGGGGTTTCCGAGGGCTCGGTGGCCGACTGGCTGAGGCGACGCATGACGCCAATGCCGCTCGCCTATTATGAGACGCCACTGACGCTGAACCACCCCGTTGGCAACGGACGACCCTGTACCTTCGTATCCTTCACCAATCCGGCGTCTCCCCCACAAGAATCCAGTCGTCAATGGGCGCGCGGCCGAGCAGGCTGGGGCTGGATGGAGTTGGCCGTCGGCCATGCGGCACCGGTCACGGCACCGGATGAGGTAGCACGGCTCCTCGCGGGGATCAGCTAGTCCGGGTCGAGAGCCGCCCAAACTTGGCAGCCGCGCCTCACGGGCTGATGCGGCTGTGGCGACGGGGCGCCAGTTCAGCGCTTTGGGTAGCCCGACTAGGCCCAGCAACGGCGGCAAGAGCGATCCGGTAACCGTGATGAAGCCCAGGTGGACGACAGTTCTGCGGTGAGGAGTTCGAACCGTGTCATGGCTCCGCCTCGGATTTGGCGCAAGAACATGAAGATCGTGCTGAACGCCACGTAGATCATGGAGATCGCGGCTACAGCGTAGAGGTAACCAGTTCCGGTCAATGCCATCATTAGGGCATTCGCTCGCGCAGGGGCGCCCGTGAAACGGCACCTTAGGGACTAACAGGCCCAAGGATGAGTACTGGCGCCTTGAGCCAAGCTTCAGATTCGCTGCTGCCTGCTTGCCGCGTTCGGTCACCACCTCGTAGGTGACCCTCTGCCCCTCGTCGAGGCCGTTCAGGCCCGTAGCTTGCAAGGCAGTGATGTGGACGAACACGTCCTCGCTTCCGTCCTCGGGTTGAATGAAGCCGAAGCCCTTCTGGGCGTTCAACCACTTCACGGTGCCGCTGGCGATGTGACGCATTCTCAGGCGAGTGTGGTCTCGCTAGGCGTCAACTACAAACCCCATGAGCCCAGCAAATAGACCGACAATTTCGGCTGGGAGAGCGTAAGGTGCCAGAGGTCCGCAGGGTTGCTGATCGGTCCTTGTGGGCGAAGGACAGGGCTGCGGCTCAATCCGGACAGTCAGCCCAATATGGGAGAACGCAGATGGCCAAGGGTCAGAAGCGCAGCGGCCGCGAGGTTTAGAAGCCCAGGCAGAACAAGGCGAAAGCCACAGCAACGGCATCGCCCTTTGCCTAGGCGCCCCCGAAACCGGCGCCGCCTGTCAGCAAAAAGTAGTTCACTCCATAGCGTTCGACGCCAGCGTCCGCTGCTCGTCGCACCGTTCCCGTCTTACCAACCGACGGAGGGTGGCGCCTCGCCGGAACGGTCAGCACTGAGGCCGTTCAGATTTCCAGCTTATCGGGTCCCTCTCACGACAGGCCGGAGCGCCGCGAAATCGTATTCATCGAACACCATCTCGGCCGGTGCTTATGGCGGGCCGTTGAGCCAGCTTGGGTCAAGCCGCAGATCGATGATGCTGATCGTCTCCCGCCCACCCAGCACGGACACGATTTCGGCAGCGTCGATCTGGATGGCAATCACCGTCCGGGTGCCAACGCCCATGCAGCCAGATCACCGCTAACCGCCCTCCCGCTCTCTTTCACTATTGCTAACCCCCGCCAGCATTCATTTTGGTGACGATGCCGCGCTCTAATCCGGAGGCGGAACGCGCTCCGCCTCGGGAAGCACCCAGAGGCCCGGCCGTAGGTCGCTGCCCTATCTCACTCGCCGCCGCTCGCCCTCGGGCATGCACTCAACAGCCTTCGTCGCCGATCCGCCCTCAGTGTGTTGTCAGTAAGGACGACCCAGGCAAGACAACCTCTAAGGTTGGGTTTGTGCTTGAGATTAGTAACCGCGATATCCTGGGCTGCCTGAGTATCCACCGCCGCCGTAGCTACTGCCGCGGCTGGGCGCTGTCAGGGCACCACCTGCGGCACCCACACCACCACCAATCAGCGCCCCTGTTCCAGCGCTACCGCCAGTCAAGGCGCTCACCCCAGCACCCGCTCCTGCTCCAAGCAGGCCCCCAGAGACGGCGCGGCTGCCGGGGCTTGTGCCGCATGCCGTCAAGCTGAGCGAAACTAACCCGACGAGCAGCGCGGCTGTAAGGTTGCGCATCATATTACTCCTCCTCTGTGAAAGTAGGAGCTAAACGCACCAGCCCAGAAGAAGCCCCGACCGTAGCCTTCACAATGCGGTCGCCGTTCGGGAATGCGAAATGCCGTTGAGAAGTGATTTAACGGCTCCGCCCGGCTGCGCAGACCAACGGCCGCCGAATTTACCAGAGGGATGCTGGTTCGGCGCACTGACAAGGCATTATGTTAAAAAGCGCGGCCCGCAACTGAGCGCACCAGACAGTTTAGCTTGGCTACGTCCTGCTAACGCCGATTTCAGCGCGGCATGGGCCGCCAGCAATCAAGCGGTCACCGATTCGGTCATCCGCAGAACGCCTTGGTTACCATTCTCGGCGTGCGGTTTGATCTGTCCGCCTCGTCAAACCGACCTCCGCAACGGCATACGCTTGGCTCGCGTACGACTGGCTCCATTCCCATCTGGACGCGGCGACCGTAGCCCGGCACTTGCGTTGATCCTGAGAGGTGCGCGCCATGCAAACACGGTTTCACATGATCGTTCTTGTGGCCCTTCTTGGTACCCAGGCGTGGTCGCAGACGACCGAGACGCTACCGCCCATTGCTGGTCCCCCAGCAGCCCGACCACGCGCCGAGCCATACCCGGCCCAGCCTTTGTC
>NZ_JQKB01000152.1 GCF_000745835.1 Belnapia moabensis DSM 16746
ACGGGCGGCCGATGCCGGAGTAATCGAGGCCGGCCTCGCGCATGGCCTCCGGGTCCCAGGCGTTGCGCAGGTCGAGCACCACCCGGCCCCGCATCGCATCGCGCAGCCGCTCCGGCGCCATCGAGCGGTACTCGTTCCACTCCGTCAGCAGCGCCACCGCATCCGCCCCCGTCACCGCCTCCAGCGGCGTCGCCGCGAAGGTCACCGCGCCGGGCAGCGACTGCCGCGCCTGGTGCGGCTGCGGGTCGTGCACCGTTACCTTGGCGCCGGCCGCCACCAGCTTCGGCAGGATGACGAGGCTCGGCGCGTCGCGCATGTCGTCGGTTTCGGGCTTGAAGGTCACGCCCAGGATGCCGATCGACTTGCCCGCCACATCGCCACCCAGCGCCGCGATGATCCGGTCCGCCATCGCCTCCTTCCGCGCGTCGTTCACCGCGATCGTCGTCTCGACGAGGCGCACCGGCGCGCCGGCATCGCGCGCCGTCATCGCCAGCGCCAGCGTGTCCTTCGGGAAACAGCTGCCGCCGTAGCCCGGGCCGGCGTGGAGGAACTTCCGCCCGATCCGCCCGTCGAGACCCATGCCGCGCGCCACGTCATGCACGTCGGCGCCCACCTTCTCGCAGAGGTCGGCGATCTCGTTGATGAAGGTGATCTTGGTCGCGAGGAAGGCGTTCGCCGCGTACTTGATCAGCTCCGCCGTCTCGATGCTGGTGGCGACGATCGGCGTCTCGATCAGATACAGAGGCCGGTACAGCCGGCGCAGCGTGGCGAAGGCCACGTCGCTCTCGGCGCCGAGCACCACGCGGTCGGGGCGCATGAAGTCGCCGATCGCGTTGCCCTCGCGGAGGAACTCCGGATTGCTGGCGACATGGATCGTCAGGTCCGGCCGCACCCGCTGCACGATCTCCTTGATCTTCTTCCCCGTCCCGACCGGCACCGTGGACTTGGTGACGAGGACGAGGTCCTTCTTTGCCGCCCGCGCCACGCCCTCGGCGGCGGCGAAGACATATTGCAGGTCGGCATGGCCATCGCCGCGGCGGGACGGCGTGCCGACGGCGAGGAAGACGCAGTCCGCGCCCTCCATCGCCTCTTCGAGCTTCGTCGTGAAGCTGAGCCGGCCATCGGCGACATTCTCTACCACCAGCTTGTCGAGGCCGGGCTCGTAGATCGGGATCACGCCGCAATGCAGCGCCTCCACCTTCGCCGGATCGGTGTCGACGATGCAGACCTGAATGCCGAACTCGGCAAAGCATGCGCCGGAGACCAGGCCGACATAGCCGGCACCAAGGACCGCAATGCGCATTGCAAAAACTCCCGTCCAAAGGACCCGTATCGGCGAGCGTAATGCCGTCTTATGGTGCTGGCGGTCAATGTTTTCTTCGCCTATCCGGTTCTTATGCACTGCCCCTCTCGGTTCGCGTGGCGCAAGCAGAGTGACAGTCATCAATCTGCATCATGATCTTCTGCCTGCTACGGTTGCAGGCGTCCCGCGGCGGTCGGACGCAGGCGAGTTGTGGGCTGCTGGAATTCTCGTCATCCTGTCTGCGGCATTGTCAGGGCGAAACGTGGCGCGATCCACAAACGCGAGATTTCATGATCGAACGCAAGCTGGCTGAGTGGATGACGCGAACCGTGCTGCCCTTCTGGGCGGCCGATGGGCGCGATCCGGCAACAGGCTTGTTCCAAGAGCGACTGCTGCCGAACGGTATGCCCGATACCGACGCGTTGCTGCGGGTGCGCGTACAGGCGCGGCAGATCTATGTCTTCGCGCATGCGGCCGTCATCGGCTGGTATCCGGACGGGACGGCTCTGGCACTCGGCGCTTATGACCGGCTGGTCGCGGCCGCCTATTCGCCGGATAGCAAGGGCGGTTTCGTCCACAGCGTCACGCGGCAGGGGCGGGTCGTCAGCCCGCTGCGCGACGCATACGACCATGCCTTCCTCTTGCTCGCCTTCGCTTGGCTGCTGCGGGCGAGCGGGGAGGCGAGGGTTCGGAGAATGCTGGAGGCAGTGCTCGATTTCGTCGATGCGGAGATGACGGCGGCTGATGGCAGCCTGTTGGAGGGCATTCCACCCAGCCTGCCGCGGCGGCAGAACCCGCAGATGCACTGGTACGAGGCGATGCTGGCGCTGATGGAGGCAGGATTTCCCGGTGCGGCGGAGCGGGCGGCACGGCACCGGGCGCTGTTCGAGACGCGGTTCTACGATGCGGCGACCGGGAGCCTGGGCGAGTATTTCACCGACGACTGGGCGCCGGCGCCGGGGATCGAGGGGCGCATCCTGGAGCCTGGGCACCATGCCGAATGGGTCTGGCTGCTGCGCCGGCACGAGGCGCTGGCTGGGCTGCCTCGCAGCCCAGTTGCGGAGGTGTTGCTGGACGCCGCCATGCGCTGGGTGGAGCCAGACAACGGGTTGCTGGTCGATGAGGTGCTGCGCGGCGGCGGAGTGCACCGGGGCACGCGGCGGACCTGGCTACAGACGGAACTGGCCAAGGCCTGGCTGTCTGAGGAAGAACTTGGCATCCCGGGGGCGGCGGAGCAGGCACGTCGGGCGCTGGCGGCGCTCGACCGCCATTTCCTGCGCCAGCCGATCCCGGCGGGTTGGCTGGATCGCGTCGATGAGCAGGGGCGCCCGTTGCCGGGCCTAATTCCAGCTAGCGCGCTGTACCACATCTTTCTTGCAGTCGCGGAGGCGGGGCGTGTTCTGGGAGGAGAGGGACGGACCCAGGCCTGAAAGGAAATCCGTTCGGTTACAAAAAAATCGAAATTTGGTCCTGCCAATATGAAGTACTAACAACAATGTTTTTATAAAAAACAAAAATATTTCCTTGAGCACAACGTAAATTCTAGGCCAATTTGTCGCCTGGGGTTCGTTCTCACTTAGTCTTTTACTGCTATATGTCTGGATCGATTTGGCGCTGCAGAGGTTATTGCCGATGTCTTAATCAACGATATTTCTGCAGAATGCCGCAATCCAAGATTGCAATCGCGTTTTCGTGTGCTATACATCGCCTCGTTGCGCCGCAGCAGATGTGGAGGCCGCGTCCGTGCCGGTACCGCTCAGGCAGGAGAGCCCGCATTCCATGGTAACCAGCGGCAATCAAACGGCGACGCGGTTTGCAATAGAGGGGCCGGTGCTGGTCGCCTCGCGCCGCTTCGGCGACCATCGTGGCTTCTTCGTCGAGAGCTACAGCGCGCGGGACTTCGCGGCCATCGGCATCGCGGATGTTTTCGTGCAGGACAACCACTCGCGCTCGGAGCAGGCGGGGACGGTGCGCGGGCTGCACTTCCAATTGGCGCCGCATGGCCAGGCCAAGCTGGTCCGGGTGTTGCGGGGCGCGATCCTCGATGTAGCCGTGGATATCCGCCGGCGCTCGCCGACCTACGGCCAATATGTCGCAGCCGAGCTTACGGCTGAGAACGGGCATCAGCTCTACGTGCCGGTCGGCTTCGCGCATGGCTTCTGCACGCTCGTGCCGGAGACGGAGGTGGCCTACAAAGTCACCGACTACTACGCCCCGGACTGCGATCGCGGCATCGCCTGGAACGATCCGGATCTCGCGCTGCCCTGGCCCTTCACGGCCGATGCGGTGCAGCTTTCCGACAAGGACCGCCGCGCGCCGCGGCTGCGCGACATCCCGGTGGCCTTCGAATAAGGGATTTCGGTATGCGTATCCTGGTCACCGGCGGGGCCGGCTTCATCGGCTCGGCCGTTACCCGGCTCCTGGTGCTGGAGCGTGGGGCGACCGTGCTCGTGGTCGACAAGCTGACCTATGCAGGCGATCGGCGCTCGATCCGTGATTGCGAGGGTCGGCACGGTTTCCAATTCCTTGAGGCGGATATCTGCGACGCGGCGCGAATGCGCGCGGCGATGGCGGAGTTCCGGCCGGATGCGGTGATGCATCTGGCGGCCGAGAGCCATGTCGACCGCTCCATCACGGGCGCAGCGGATTTCATCCAGACCAATATCAACGGCACCTTTTCCATGCTGGAGGCGGCGCGCGGCTATCATGCCGGGCTGGAGGGCGAGGCACGGGCCCGCTTCCGCTTCCACCATATTTCGACCGACGAGGTCTTCGGCTCGCTCGGCGAGACCGGCGCCTTCAGCGAGACCACGGCTTATGACCCGCGCTCTCCCTATTCAGCGAGCAAGGCGGCGTCCGACCATCTGGTCCGGGCCTGGCACGAGACCTACGGGCTGCCGGTGCTGGTGACGAACTGCTCGAACAACTACGGCCCGTACCATTTCCCCGAGAAGCTGATCCCGCTCATCATCCTCAATGCGCTGGAGGGCAAGCCGCTGCCGGTCTATGGCGACGGCAGCAACATCCGCGACTGGCTGCATGTCGAGGATCATGCGCGGGCGTTGGTCGCCGTGGTGGAGCATGGTCGGGTCGGCGAGACCTACTGCATCGGCGGGCGGGCGGAGCGGCGGAACCTCGCCGTGGTCGAGACCGTCTGCGACCTTCTGGACGAGCGCCGTCCGGGCGCCGCGCCGCGGCGGGGGCTGATCCGCTTCGTTGCCGATCGGCCGGGACATGACCAGCGCTACGCCATCGATTGCGGCAAGGTCGAGCGGGAGCTCGGCTGGCGGCAGCAGCAGAGCTTCGAGAGCGGCATTGCGGCGACGATCGATTGGTACCTCGCCAATGAGTGGTGGTGGCGGCCGCTGCGCGAGAAGAAGTACAGCGGCGAGCGGCTGGGCCTCATGACGGAGAAGGCAGGCTGATGCGCGTCCTCGTCATCGGCCGTACCGGCCAGGTCTCAACCGAGCTGCTGGCGCGGCTGCCGGCGGCAGGGCATAAGGCGGTCGGGCTGGAGCCGCCGGAATTCGACATGACGGATGCGGCGCAGATCGCCGCTGCCTTCGTGCAGCATCGGCCGGAGGCGGTGATCAACGCCGCGGCCTACACGGCGGTCGACCGCGCCGAGGATGACCGGGCGCTCGCCTTCGCGGTGAATGCGACGGGACCGCGGCTGCTCGGCGAGGCGGCGGCGCGGGCCGGCGTGCCGGTGATCCATTATTCGACCGACTATGTCTTCGACGGCGTCAAGGACAGCCCCTACACTGAGGCGGATGCGCCGGCGCCGGTCGGGGCCTATGGCGCCTCGAAACTGGCCGGGGAGCTGCTGCTGCACCTGGCGCAGCCGCGCAGCGTGACCTTCCGCACCGCCTGGGTCTGCTCGGCGCATGGCAACAACTTCGTCAAGACGATGCTGCGCTTCGGGCGGGAGCGACCGGAGATGCGGGTCGTCGCCGACCAACATGGCGCGCCGACCTTCGCCGACGACCTGGCCGATGCGGCGATCGCGCTGCTGCCGAGGCTGGTGGCGGCGAAGGCGGGGGAGCCGTGCTTCGGCGTCTTCCACCTGACCGGGCAGCCCTACACCACCTGGCATGGCTTCGCCGAGGCGATCTTCGCGGGCGCCGCGGAGCGTGGGCAGAAGGCGCCGAAGCTGACGGCCATCACCACCGCCGACTACCCGACCCGGGCGACGCGACCGGCGAATTCGCGGCTCGACTGCACGCGGGCGGCGGAGCGGCTTGGCATCCAGGCTGCCGACTGGCGGCAAGGTCTTGCGCGTTGCCTGGATGCGCTGCTGAAGGAGAACACCCCATGAAGGGCATCGTGCTGGCCGGCGGCAGCGGCACCCGGCTCTATCCGGCGACGCTGGCGGTCTCGAAGCAGCTGCTGCCGGTCTATGACAAGCCTATGGTCTACTACCCGCTCTCGGTGCTGATGCTGGCCGGCATCCGCGAGATCATGGTGATCTCGACGCCGCATGACATGCCGCTCTTCGAGCGGCTGCTGGGCGATGGCAGCCAGTGGGGCATCCGCCTGGTCTACCAGGTGCAGGAGAAGCCGAACGGCATCGCCATGGCACTGGTGCTGGCGGAGGAATTCCTCGCAGGCGAGCCCTCGGCGTTGGTGCTGGGCGACAATATCTTCCATGGCCACGAGCTTGATCTGCGGATGGCCGAGGCGCAGGCGGCGCATGGTGCGGCGGTCTTCGCCTATCGCGTGTCGGATCCGGAGCGCTACGGCGTCGTCGAATTCGATGCCGAGGGGCGGGCGCTGTCGATCGAGGAGAAGCCGGCGGCGCCGAAGTCGGATTGGGCGGTGACGGGACTCTATTTCTATGACGGGCGGGCGCCCGCGATCGCGCGCTCGCTCAAGCCCTCGGCGCGTGGGGAACTTGAGATCACCGATCTCAACCGCGTCTATCTCGACGAGGGCAGCCTGCGCGTGGCGCGGCTCGGGCGGGGCTATGCCTGGCTCGATACCGGCACGCATGACAGCATGCTCGAAGCCGGCGAGTTCGTCCGGGCGATCGAAAAGCGGACGGGGCAGAAGGTCGCTTCGCCAGAGGAGATCGCCTGGCGCAAGGGCTTCATTACCGACGAGCAACTGCTGAAGATCGCCAAGCCGCTCGGCAAGAGCGGATATGGGCGCTATCTCGAGCACATGCTCGAGCACGAACGGTAGGAATACCGAAAGGCTTCTTAGGTAGTTCTCAGCTCGACTTTCCGCTTGCTGTGCAATCGGAAGTCGAGACGAAGCAGACTGTCTCCCTTATCAACCTGTGCGGCATTTTCTCTTCCGGTTATGAGGCCGGGGTTGTAAGCTTGGCTTTGCACGTGCCGTGACGCTCGCGTGCCATCATGGCGGGCGGCAGACGATGAGCAGCAATCGCTCGATGAGATCGGCTGAGACATTCTGTGCTGTCCCGGCCAGCGGCGAGGTAGCAGAAAACTGCGCGCGCCAGAGCTCGCGGCGCACCAGCACGAGAGCGTCGCTGAAGGTTGGTAGCGACTTGCGGTACCAGCGCACACACTCGACCAGCGGTCCACGCTCGGCGGCGAGTTGGTTGGCCCACAGCGTCACGAGTGAGAACAGGGCGAACAGCGCGGGCGTGGTGCGGAGGATGGCCAGGTCGGACCATTG
>NZ_JQKB01000153.1 GCF_000745835.1 Belnapia moabensis DSM 16746
GCGCGGCTGGCGCCGGAAGCGGTTAGGGGTACGGCATGAGTGCCCGCCCCTTCCGCGCCGCACGGCAGCCGCTGCTGGCAGAGCCGTCCAGCTTCCCGCCGAAGCCGCAGCCGAACTGTCCACTGGTACGGCGCAAACTCCGACCCAGCAGCGGGGAGAAGTGAACCGGACCGAAGCTGCCGAGGACCGGTCGCTTGCGTTGCGGGTGCGGCTGGTGGCCTGGCGTCTGCTGCTCCTCTCGAGACGACAAGCCAAGGCATAACCATATTGAGCAGAGAACAAGCCATGATGGCCCGAGAGCAGATCATTGCCGGGGATCGCTTCAGACGAGCGCTGCTGGTGCTCCAGACCGCGGGCTGGGCTGGTCCAGAGCATCGGGTCAAAGTGGATATCCACGCTGCAGCGGTGGCGGCGATCGAAGCCTATGAGGCCTTTACCGCGGCCGGACTTGTCGCCGGTGCTGCAGACCGTCGGCTCATTGGCCAAGCGCAGCAATACCTGGCCAAGGAAAGGCATGATCCAGCGTCATGAGACGCACCGCAGGCAAAGAAATGGCCGCCTGAGGGGGGTCAGGCAGCCAGGAAGAGACAGGTTAGGCAGGCGGGTCACATTGCCTGCGGTTGATACTTCAACCGAAAACAACGCTTATGGTTTCCTCGCTGTCGCCCGCATCATCTCATGAGCGAAAACCAGCCGCTCGGGTTAGAGGCGCTCCGGCGGCGACAATCGGGGGATCAAGCCGCCGGAGCTTTCAGCCGTCCTGGTGGGGGAGAATCAGGACGACTTGCCTATAGCCACAGTTATGCACAGTTTTCTTCTACCGCAAGTATATAATCGATTGTGTGCGCGGGAAAATCGCGCCCAAGTTGTGCTGCGGCACATAGTCGGGGGGCTAAGTGCCGCATCAGAGCCCGGCAGCACAGATCAATCGGGGGGATCGATCTGCGCTGCCGTTCTGAATCTGCAGTAGGCTAGCGCCGGCAGCAGCAACGGCCAACATTCCCGACATGAGCCTGCTGCCCGACCTCCAGATGCCACCTGCGAAACCGAAGATCACGCCCGAGGAGCGCCGGCGCCGGACCGCCGACCGGCTGACCATGATTCGGCTGAAGATGGCGATCGGCCGCGAGTTGGATGAACAGGGCATCACCAAGCCCGCCGAGATTGGGGCTGCCCTCGGAATGCCGGCGGCCGAGGCGACCAAGCTGTTGACCCGGCGCCAATGGCGGGAGGGCGATGTGGCGCTGCTTGAGGTCGCAGCGGCGCACCTGGGGGTGTTGGGGGAGGACCAATAGAGCGCCGTTGCCTGTGATGACTGCTCGCGCACCCGTTGCTGCTCTCGATTGATGTTTCTGCCGCAGCTGGTCCGATACCGACATCTTCGTCGATATGGATACCGACAATCGTCCGCAGACTATCTCAGCTCATCCGACCTATGGTCCGCCTGGGATGATTGCCGATCGCTGTCTCGTTCAGCACAACGCTGAGGCTAACTTCCACGGCTACGCAGATCTGGAGCGGCCTGATAGATTGACCGGCACCATTGTTGGACTGAATGGGTGGAACCGGTAGACCTCACGGCTTGCGATCGGGAGCCAATCCAAACACCCGCCGCGGTCCAGCCGCATGGTGCCCTTCTGGTCGTGAATTCCGCTTGTGAGGAAATTATTCAGACCGCGGGCGACACACAAGGCCTGCTCGCCCATGAGCGGCCGCCACTCGGCCGGCGGGTCGGCGAGGTGCTGGGCGTCTCTCTCGAGGCTCTCATGCGATTATCGGCAGCCAGCCTAGACGCCGAGCCAGTCTATCTCGGCTCAGTGAGGCCAGCCCCAAGCGGTGCCGAGGTCGACGTTGTCGCCCACGCGCGGGGCGGTGTGGTTATCCTTGAACTTGAGCCTGCCCCGGCGTCCCGGCCTGCGGCTGCCCGCCTGCTCGGAGAACTGCGCGCCATAGCTGCCGCGTTGGCGGCCGCGCCCGATCTGCCTCGCATGTACCAAACCGCAGTGCACATGCTGCGTCGTCTGACTGGCTTCGACCGGGTGATGATCTACCGCTTCCTCGAGGAGGGCTCGGGCTGTGTCCTGGCGGAGGACCGGGAGTCCGACCTCCCGTCTTTCCTGAACCATCACTACCCGGCATCCGACATTCCGAGGCAGGCGCGTGAGCTTTACCTGCGTAACCTCATCCGCGTTGTTCCGAATGTCGGCTATACTCCGGCCTCTCTTGTGCCGTCGCTGACCCCAACAAATGGCCAGCCGCTCGACATGAGCGACTGCACATTGCGCAGCGTGTCACCGGTTCACGTGCAGTATCTGCAAAACATGGGCGTTGGCGCTTCGATGTCCATCTCCATCGTGCATGATGAGATGTTATGGGGCTTGGTCGCCTGCCATCATAGAACGGGCATGCTGGTATCCTACGAGCTCCGCGAGGCGTGCAAACATGTCGGCCAGATTCTTTCCCAGCAGATTGCTGCACGGGAAGAGGCTCAGGCCCATACCCAGGCTCAGCGCTTGGCGGAGGGGCGCGATGACCTCCTGATGCTGCTGGGTCGCACGGGACAGCCAATCGAGGAGGCCTTGGCCGAGCACACAGCAGAGCTGCTCACGGTCGTGCCGTCGGACGGCGTAGCGGTCTGCCGACGTGGGGAGATCATCGGCGCTGGCCACCGTCCATCCAACGCCGAGATCCAGGATCTTGCGGACTGGCTGTTGCGGGATAACGCGCCGGACCCTTATGCGACCGACCGGCTATCTAAGCGGCATGGTCCGGCCTCCGCATACCGCGCGCGGGCGAGCGGGCTGCTGGCCACCGTAGTTTCCCATGAGGAGTCTCTGCTCCTGCTGTGGTTTCGCGGGGAGCGGGCCCAGGTCATCGAATGGGCCGGTAATCCCCACAAGCCCGTTGAGCCAGGATCGGATTCGCGGGTGCTGACGCCGCGGACGTCCTTTGAACTTTGGCGGGAGGCCGTACACGGGCACTCGCGGCCGTGGACGGTTGCGGAGGTCGATGCGGTGCGCCGGTTCCGCGACGCGGCCTTCGAACTCGGCCGGCAACGCAGGCTGGATGAGCTGAACAGCCGGCTCCGGCAGACCCTGGCCGACAAGGAGAGAGTGATCGCGCAGAAGGACCTCTTGATGCGCGAAGTCCATCACCGGCTGCAAAACAGTCTCCAGCTCGTCAATTCCATGCTGATGCTGCAGGAACGGGAAGTGGCAGACCCGCACCTGGCGAAACACTTCGCGGAAGCGCGACGGCGTATTCTTGCTGTCTCGGCTGTGCACCGGCGGCTCTGGCGCTCAGACCAGATCCAAAGCATCCGCTTCGATACATACATGAATGAGCTTCGAGACGGGCTCGTCGAGGAGTGGGGCAAAGACTGGGACCGACATATCCGGACCCGGGTGGTGCCCGTGCTGGTGCCAACAGATGCAGCGGTTGGTTTGGCGCTGGTTGTGACCGAACTTCTGACCAATGCCGTCAAGCACGCCTATGGCGGGGCACCAGGCCCGATCGACATTACCATCGCCAGCGGTCCAAACGGGAGCATCCGTATCACTGTCGCAGATCAAGGGAGCGGTATGAAGCAGACGGAGCGACCCGGCGGCTTCGGGTCACGGCTGACACGTATGCTGATGATGCAGGTCAAGGGGCAGCTCGCTATTCAGGATAACAGGCCGGGGACCCGGGTCGTGTTGACGGCACCCCTCCTTGCTGGGGCCGAAGGGCGCCCGGAGCTGGGCGGCGGCATACCCAGGCCGGTCTGACCCGGCCGCAGATCACAGTGTCAGGCAGACCCCGAAGCCAATCATCGCGCAAACCGACTAGTCGGCACTTGCAGGATTACCAGCACCCCCATCGAGGATGACCAGTCGAAAGTCGCCGTTCCGCCAAGCTGCCCCTCAATGCTTTGGCGAACCAGCATCGTGCCGAAGCCTGGGCGCCGAGGCTCACCAGTGATCTGCGGTCCACCGCTTTCCCGCCAGACCAAACGTACCTCATCGCTGTCCTGCATGACGGACCAAGATATCTCGACTGCCCCTTCGGCACTGGATAGGGCACCATGCTTTGCGGCGTTGGTGGCAAGTTCATGCAGCACGAGCGCCAACGCGGCCGCCGCGATTGGCCCCGCTTCCAGCTCGGGGCCGTCAAACCGAATCCGTCCGGTATCAGGCGCGGAGTTGCCGAGACCTCCTAGGATCGCGGCAAACAGGGTTGCTAAGTTGGTCGGGTGCAAGCCACGATCTGGCTTGGTTCCTGCGGCATCCCGCACCAGGTCATGGGCTGCGGCCAAGGCCTGCACCCGGCCACGTAACGCTCTTGCCATGGTTGGTGCGTTGGGAGATGTACGGGCCGTAAACTGAACAAGGCCGTCAAATACCGCAAACTGGTTTTTCACGCGGTGATCCAGTTCGCGCACGAGCAACTCCAGCACCCGCTCGCCCGCCTTCCGGTCCGTGATGTCCGTCACCACGCCGGAGTAGCGGGCGACAGCGCCGGTTGTTGGATTAAGCAACGGTGCTCCACGTATCTCGATCCAACGTTCCTCGTGATCGTCAGAGCGGTGAATGCGACACTCAACCTGCAACTCACCAGCATCCACCTGAGCTTGCTGGTAGACCCGCCTCACCATGCTGCGGTCGCCCGGTACGACGTGGCTCAGGAAAGTATTGAAACCCCAAGACTTCAGTGGCTCTGCATACCCGAAAATCGCGCTGTACCGGGGCGATGGAATGATGCTTCCCGTGTCGAGGTCGAGTTCCCAGGCGCCGATACCGACGCCCTCCGTGGCAAAGCGAAGGCGTGCCTCGCCATCGCGTAGGGCCGTTTCCCGCTGGCGCACCGCAGATAGAAGTTCTGCAAGCGTGGAGGCGAGCGAGGCGACTTCACGAGGACCGCGTCCGGTTGGCACATCGGCAAGGCCGGGATCACCCTTGAGTCGCTCGGTGGCTTGGCACAACTCCACCAATGGCCGAGCGATAAGCCCGGCCAGCAGCCAGCCTAGCATCGCAACGAGCGCGGCTGCGATGACCCCCCAAATCAGCACTTCCCATGCAAGGCGCCGCGCAGGCGCAAATGCAGCCTGTGCATCATCCCGCACAAGCACTTGCCAGCCGAGCCCAGGATAAGACCGGTGGCCGTGTGTGGCGGCATAACCGACAAGATAGGTGCGGCCCAGCACACCGTCGGCCGAGACTGCCTTTCCAACCGTGCTTCCGCTTTGCGCTGCCAACAGATCATGCACCGCACCGGGTGCCAGGTCTGCGAGCGAGGCCCCGCGCAGCCCAGGCGGTCCGAGCAGAACCCGACCATCACGAGACAGTACGAGCGCCTCCGCTCCAGGGTGCCGCGCGAGAACAGGCTGCATCACGTCGCGCTCGATGCCTTCAGCCCACTCCCAGAACAGATGGGCCGCAACCACACCGGTCAGGGTCCCGTCGGCGGCGTACACAGGTGCGGCCAGATCCACAAAGCGGGGAGGGTTCTCTGGACCGCGGCCAAGGAAGGGTGCCATCAGCAACGCATCATGCAGATCGGCGACGATGGGACCCTTCAACGCTCGCTGGAAATACTCTCTATGCGACACGTCGCCGCCTTCAAACCCGCCCGAACTGGTGGCAATTACCCGCCCGTCTGGTCCTATGAGGAACAGGATGGCGTAGTCGGGATAGGTTTCCTGAAAGCGGTGTAACAGAGCGCGACGCGAAGCTAGGGTCTGGTGAGACCCAGCCATCAAAGTAAGCGATGTGGCGGCGACTTGAACGTCGCGCAGCCGTTCGAACAGGCCGCGATCCAACAAGTCGGCAGCGCGCTCGGCTGCGGCAGAAAACTCGGCGCCGATATCAGCTCGGATCCGGCGGTCGGCCGCCTTTCCGACTGCTAAGGACGAGGCAAGGGCGGCGAGCAAGCCAAGCCCACCGAAGGCTCCGGCCAGTACCGCCCTTAAGCCGGGTCGCGCGCGGCGTTCACACGCGTCGCTATGGATGGGCTGGTCGAGACCACCCACAGGTGGGTAATGCGCCGCGCTACGTTGCTGGAAGGCCTGCTTATTCCAACGCACGGCCTGCGTTGCAGTGCTGTTCGCGTCGTCGCCATCCATGTTCGAAGGTAACCCTGAGATGCATTCCAGTAAGATCAATAACGTATCAGGACAAACCGGAAAAGCAGTTCGTTAGCCTTGTGTCCGAGGCTGGCATTGTTGCATGGAATGGACTTCCCCGGCTTGTGTGGACACCGGGTTGGGGGTGATCAGGCTGCGGTGAGCTCCATCTGCTCTGGGGTGATGTAGCCAAGGTGATCAGCCCCCATTGGTTGGTCCGCAGTGAATGTTAGTTCAGCGTTGGTCTGGGCGCCACGACCTGTGTGGTTGGCAAGGCCAGTCGGCGTAGCGCCGGTGGCCAAGTAGCGAGAGCCGGCAGAACGACCTCCGGTGCTGGCGGCCGGTATCCCAGCGCGCCATGTGGCCGTACGGTATTGTAGTGCCGACGCTAGCTTTCGATCACGACCTCGGCTTCCCGCAGGCTGTAGAAGATCTCGCCATCCAGCAGTTCGTCGCGCAGGCGCGCGTTGAACGATTCCACATATCCGTTCTTCTCTAATCGTGGGCACGTGCGTCAAGCAGTGGTGCTGTCCCGCGTGGGTTTCACGCTTCTCTTCGGGGTCGGCGCATCGGCCGCCCCAGGATGGGGTTCTAAAAGGGGGGGCGGGACCAATCTCCCTTACGCGCCCTCGGCACCCAGGGATGCCCGGAGCAGGAACGGCTTCGTCCTCGCCTCACCCTCGTCCCCACGGGGACACCACTCCGCGACGCGCGCGGATCTCGTTGGAGCGGCTGGTCCGATTACGCGGCGGCCCTCCCGAGCGGTTGGAACGTGGTTCCGTCGGACCACATGCGGTGCAGGACCACAGCCAGGCG
>NZ_JQKB01000154.1 GCF_000745835.1 Belnapia moabensis DSM 16746
ACCGAGATCTCCTCGGTGGCCTTGGCGGTCTGCCCGGCCAGCGCCTTGACCTCGGAGGCGACGACGGCAAAGCCCTTGCCGGCATCGCCGGCGCGCGCCGCCTCGATCGTGGCGTTCAGCGCCAGCAGGTTGGTCTGGCTGGCGATGTCGCTGATCAGCCGCACCACCTCGCCAATGCGCTGGGCGCCATCCGAGAGCTCGCGCACGGTGGCATCCGTCCGCCGGGCGTCGTCCGCCGCGCGGCCGGCCACCTTGGCCGACTGCGCCACCTGGCGGGAGATCTCGGCAACCGAGGCCGAGAGCTCCTCGGCGGCGGCCGCCACCGTCTGCACATTGCCGCTGGCCTGCTCGGCCGCCACCGCCACCGCACCCGCCTGGGCGCTGGCCTGGCCGGCGCTGCCCGACATCACCGTCGAGGTCGCCTGCAGCTCGGTCGCCGCCGAGGCCAGGGTGCTCGACAGCTGCCCCACCGCACCCTCAAACCCACGCGTCAGCGCCTCCAGCCGCGCCGCACGCTGCACCTGCACCTCCTGCAGCCGCGCCTGCTCCGCCGCCAGCCGGTCGGCCTCCTGCAGACCCGTGCGGCATTCGTTTATGGCGCGCGCCATGTCACCGATCTCATCCTTAAGCGCGGCACAGGGCAGCTCAAAGGCATAGTCACGTTTGGCTAGCTGGCGCATGACAGCGGAGAGCCGGACCACCCGTTTGACAATGCCTGCGTTCAGCCACAGCACCGAGGCCAGCGCCATCACCGCGGCGAACAGGGTGACAAAGCCAATCATCCACACCGCTCGGCGGAAGATCGCGTCAGCCTCCTCACTGGCAGCTGCGCTCATGCGCTCGTTGAAGCTTTGGTCCGCCGCGATCGCGTCCCGGAACTTGTTGAAGGCGGTGAGCAGCTCCTTGTTGAAGAAGCTCGAGGAGCCAGCGACATCGCCTGCCTGCGTCAGCTCGTCGAACCGGTTATCGAGTGCACGGTACTCCCGCCAAGCGCTCTGGATGGCGTCAGCAAGGCGCCGCTCCTCTGCCGAGGTCACTAGCGGCTCATAGACACGCCAGCTTTGGTCAAAGCGACCACTGGCAGCTGCTTTCCGCTGTGCGAGGTCAGCTCTCACGGCTGCATCAGATGCAGTAATCTGGCTAGCTTGGCCCACGCGATAGCGGGTGGCGTTATCATTGATCGAGGCAAGTGTCTTGATCGACGGCAACCAGTTGCGCGCGACCTCTCCTGCCGCCTGATTGACTTGGCTTAGCTGTTGGACGGCGACACCGCCACTCGCAGCAAGGACCAGGAAGAGAGCCCCAAATGTGCTCACGAGCTTGGTGCGAACACTCATGTTGCTGAGGAAGGTCATATTGGATCCGTCTGCTCTGCTGCAGGTGATGCCCGCGCTGCACTCCACAGCATCATGACAAACTTGTATTGACAGCCCGTTACTCCCTTCTGAGTTGATAAATGCCAAAAGATTAAACCGTTAGCGAAATGCCTCAGATCCGGCGCTGGTGGCGGAAGACCGATCGCAGGGGGTCTTACCTGTTGACGCCAGCCAGTCGTTTGCTGTTCCCGCTTTAAGCATGGTATCCGGCTGGTTTGAGGGGCTGCCCGGGGTTGTTGTGGCGGGGTGGCGCGCGGCGTCATACCGAGGGACTGCCATGTGGCTGGCCGCAGATAGCGCTTTGGTTGGGAACTGGGCGCAGCCAAGCGCTTAGGGATGACCAGTTCCGGCTCTGAACGCCGTACATCCCACCGACCACACCCGGCGAGCGCCCGCAATGCATGGATCGGCGGCGCCTGATCGGCGGCCTGTTCGAATGCTGGACCCCAGCGCACAGTGGCGGCACCTGCGACTCCTCCTGTCTCCCCGCCCTGGCTTATGGTGTCCCGCACCACGCGCCCCTTGCTCCGCGGCGAGATGGGGCGGAGCAGCCGCCACCGCATCGCAGTCATGCTGCAAGGCCGAGGCGGCGGGACGTCAACCCGACCGCGGCAGTCGTCGATACCCAGAGCGGAGGGACGACGGGGCGCGGCGGCCCGCGCGGCTGAGAAGCTGCCATGCGAGGGAGGAGCGCAAGCGCCATGCCGCGGCGACCCATCGGGGCGACTGCGGGACGTGGTTATGTAGGTAGCCGACATCCAGGGCGCCGATGACCGAACGAATCCGGCAATGCGCGTGACGCCGCTGACCACCTCGCTCCGGATCGGCGTCGCCGACAGCATCGACAATCGGCTCGCCGCCTTGCTTGCCTACTTCCTGGCCGGTCTGACGCTGGTCGTTCATCGCCGCGTCGCAGGCACCATCGGCTTCGCCGTGCGACCGCGGCGTTGGGTAGCGGCACGATCGCTGGTTTGGCCTGGGCGATAGCGACGCCTGGCGAACGCCCAGGAAGCACGACTGCAGATCTCAGAGGCCACGATCCCTCGGGTCATGACCACCTCCCGCTCCACCGCCCCGCCCCCCAAGCCGCCGGGGGCAATCCACGCCTGACTGCCACCGCGTAGTCAGAGGACACTCAGCCAGGCCGGCTAGCTCAGGATACGCTGATATCATCCGAACCGCCCCAAAATTTACAAGGTGTTAAAGTTTCCAATATAAATACTGTAATGATATTGCTGATGGGACGCCTGTTATGCGGTTCTTGATGAACCTTCCAATCGGTCGGAAGCTGGCGGCGAGTGTTATACTGGCCATCGTACTGTTAGCCGGAATGATTGGTCTGGTTCGGGTCCTGATGGACGGTGCTAAAACCCAACAGGCAGCCGAGCGCGCAGCGAGCGCTGCTCAGCTTGCCGCTCAGCAAGCAGCAACCCATGTAGCTCGTACGGCGATTGCCGTGGGTGAAGTGCTTATGGCACAAACACCGGAAGCCACTGAGCGTGGCATTGCGCAGGTTAATATCGAAGTTCGCGCTGCCAAGGCGCATCTGAAGGCCGCGGCTGATGTTGCTGTTGATCGCGCGGTTGGCGCCAAGTTGGCCGAAGCCAACCAGCAGCTGGAGAACTACAGCATATCCACCTCCAATCAAGCGCTGCTGCGTAAGCAGCTGATTGCTGAGCGCGATGGCAAACTGCAGAACATCAGCAACGAGTACGATCAGCTCTACGACTCAGTGTCCAGCCTGGTTGAGATCGATGTCCCGGCTGAGATGCGCGAGGATGCGCGTCAGCGCCTGGCGGCCCTCCATCTCGCGGTGAACGACGTGCGGCTCGGCAGCCAACGGTTCCTGGCTACTGGTGACGGATCCCAAGCACGACGGGTGCGACGCGCCGCAGCGCAGTTACGCGTGCATCAACGCGCTGTCGCCGCGATCCAGGTGGCAGCGAATGCCGCAGCGGACCTGCGTCGCATCAGCGCGACCGGGGAAGCGGTGGCGGCATCTGCCGTCGAGGTTGTCCGCTTGGCAGAAGCTGCTCAGGCAGAACACGTGCAACGTGGGACGCCGTCACGGGAAAATCTCGAAGCCGCTGTCGCAGCTGCCAATAGCCTGTTACATGAAGAGGCAGAGTACCGTGCTGCTGCGAGCGCGATAACGGCGACCGAGATTGAGCGTGGCGTGCTGTGGATTGGTGCGGCGGTTGCACTCATACTGGTTATTTTTGGCTGGATTAATGCCCGTATCATCGGTGCGCCACTTCGTCGGCTTGTCTCCGCTATCCGCCGGATCGCTGAGGGCGATGCGAGTGTTGTTGTCCCAGATCGCAATCGGTCGGACGAAATCGGCAATATTGCTGCGGCGCTACAGGATTTGTGTGACGCAGCCGGACGTGCATTTGCTCAGCAGCAAATGCTGCAGCAAATCCCTGTCGCGGTTATGACAACTGATGCGACAGATAACTTCCGCATCAATTACATGAATCCGGCCAGCATGAAGGTACTCACCGTTATTGAAGATCAGCTGCCATGTAAGGTGAATGAGCTTCCCGGCAAAAGCATCGATATCATGCATGACCAGCTACAACAGCAAAGAGTAATACTGACCGATCCGGCTCGGCTGCCGCACAAGGATCGTATTCGGTTGGGAGAAGAAGTGCTGGATCTATCGGTCAGCGCAATTCGTAACCGGGACGGTGAGTATATCAGCGCGATGCTGGTCTGGTCGCTCGCCACGGCGCAGGCTCGTCTCGCCGATAGTTTCGAAGCGGAGATTGGCGGGGTGGTGGAGGCCGTGGCCACAGCCGCTGTGCAGGTGCAGGCCGCTGCTCGCACGCTATCCCTTGCGGCGGAGACCAGCGGACGGCAGGCCGAAGCTGTCGCCATGGCCGCCAATCAGGCAGGGACCGATGTTCAATCGGTCGCAGCCAGCGCTGACGAGTTGGCTGCCAGTGTGGCTGAGGTGAGCCGTCAAGTCGCCGATGGTGCTGCGGTCGCGCAAGCGGCGGCAACCGAGGCCCGGGCCACTGACGAGCTGGTTCAAAGCTTGGCTCAGGCCGCCCAGCGAATTGGCGATGTCGTGCGGTTGATTGGGGATATCGCTGGACAGACGAATTTGCTGGCGCTGAACGCGACCATAGAGGCGGCGCGAGCGGGTGAGGCTGGTAAGGGTTTTGCTGTTGTCGCCACCGAAGTCAAGCAACTGGCTGGACAAACGGCAAAGGCCACTGAGGAGATCGCCACCCAAATCTCGAGTATACAAACCGCCACCGAGCAGGCGGTCCATGCCCTCCGATCCATCGGTGGCACAGTCGGGCGGATCAATGTCATGACGGCCGCGATCGCTGCCGCGGTGGAGGAGCAGGGGAGCGCAACGCAAGAAATCGCTCGCAGCGCAAGCCAAGTCGCTGTGGGTACGAACGCCGTCGTATCTCGTATTCAGGAGGTGCAGCGTGCCGCTCAGGAGACCGGGGATGCTTCGGCGGGCTTGCTCGGTGCCTCCAGCAAGCTTAATAGTCATGCGGGAACGTTGCGCCAGCGCTCGGCAGAATTTTTAGCTGGCGTTCGTCGTGCGTAGTGATGGCCTGATTGCGCCGCCTTGCATGGCGCGGTCAGCACAATCGCCAACTCTGAGTTCATGTGTGGCCGATCCGGTGGCATTGCAGGAGGCAACGGCAATGCCCTCGCGGCGGTGACAAGAATGTCGTGTCTCGGCTGTTGTTGGACACCGCGAAACCGGCAATGGCGCAGACAAGGGTCATGGGCATGAAACGGCGACCGCCGCTGCTTCCCCGGGATGCCTGGCGACGCCGGCATGCCAAGCCCAGGCATCGATTGAGCGCCGAGTGGGCGTCCGGATCTCGGCTCGCCCTCGATGCGCTGTCCGAGGGCGAGCCGCTCTGCTGGCAGCCCATCATCGGCGGCTCGAAAACCTGCCGGATGTGATGGCATTGCATCGGTCGCCCGATTTGCGGTTGTCCGGTAGGCTTGCGAGGAGAGCCAGTCCTCGATGATCGAGAGTGGACCAATCTTGCCGTTCAAGGCCAACGCTGATCGTCGACACCACATCCCGCGGCAGCGGCACAGGGTAACCAATGGGGCAGGGTATCACGCGAGCCTGCGCGCCCGCGGCAGCCTGAGGGTGTTATGTGGACGGCCGGAGCATGGCAACGGATTTCGCTGCGGCCCGATGCACCATCGGCTCGACCTGGCCTAGAGCGGCAACGGAAAGGCTGCGCGAGGCTCGGTGCGCGTGACACAGCGCCGGCACTGAACCTCGATCAGTGTTGGAGGAAGGTCCGGCCAGCTGCGCCCTGATGTCCGACCTGTGGCGCAGCGTTCGCCGCTGGCCATCATGGGTGCGCGCGTGCGTGTCAGGCGCCAATCTGGTTCGCGTGCTCGTGGCCCGACACCGTCAACGGCTTTGCCTGAGCTGTCTGGACCACAGCCTTCCCATTACGCCTCTCGGCACTTGCCGCCGGATGGTGCGGGCTCGTGCCCGCCGCCTACCGCGCGGGTCGGGATGTCACGCCATGGCCGTCGAAGCGGCCGCGCTACGTCCCTCCGCCCGGTACACCTCGTCCCGCGTCATCAGTGCCCAGGCGATGCGCGCCATCTTGTTCGCCAGCGCCAGCGTCACCGTCACCGTCACCAGCCGGACGGGACGCCACGCCAGCAGCCCTCGGGTCCATGCCCCGGCGGCGCTGTTCCACGCCCCGGCGCGGTAGACCATTGAGGTGGCGCCGAGCACCAGCAGGGTCCGGATCTGCCGGTCGCCGGCCTTGGTGATCCGGCCGAGGCGGGTCTTGCCGCCGGTCGAGTGCTGCCGCGGCACCGGCCCGAGCGAGGCGGCGAAGTGCCGCGCGCTCCAGAACGGCCCGATGTTGCCGCCGATCGTGGCCGCGATCAGTGAAGCGGTGATCGGCCCGGTGCCGGGGACCGTGACCAGGCGCTGTGCCGTGTCACTCCGCCGCGCATGTGCAACGATCTTCGCCTCCAGCGCCTTGACCCGTTCGGCGGTCGCGCGGCACTGCTCGAGCAGCCCGGCAAACGCCCCGCGCGCCTGCTCCGGGAAAGTCCCGTCCTCCACGGCTCTGTTGCACAAATGAGCTGACGGTTAGGGTTCCCCTTTCCCCGGACAGCCTCATCCTACGGCTTCGGTGACGGGTATTCCGAGCGCGGTGAAGCCGTTCAAGACGGCCACACGAACCTGGAACTCGGCGACCTGGCGGTCGAAGTCTCTTGCCGTCAGGCGTTGGCCCAAGAGTTTGATGCAGTGCATTTTGGTCTCTGCGCGGCTTCGGCGGTGATAGCCGCTCCATCGTCGCCAGATAGTCCGACCAAAGCGCCGCGATGCACGGAGGGCTTCATTTCGTGCGATCGCCCCGGCGCCATCGGCCTTCCAGGGTTTGG
>NZ_JQKB01000155.1 GCF_000745835.1 Belnapia moabensis DSM 16746
ATGACCTCGGGCGCGGCAGTGCCGTCGAGCTGCGCTTCAAACTGGCCGGGTTGCAGGCCGCGATCCAATTCACGCCCGAGCAGATCGCCTGCTAGGAGCTGCGCTGGGTGAAAGGCGCGGCCCTAGCCACGCCGTGCTGCACCCTCGGTATCTCCGGGCCTAGCCCTTGCCCACCCTCTTCCAGGCCCGCAGCACCGCCCCGCACATCGCCAGCGGAAACCTCGATCCCCATTGCTCGTGGCGGGCCAGAGTCGGCGTCGAACCGCCGACCGGCTAACCATGATCTGCATTGATTACAACTCAAGGTTGCTATATGATTTTGAAAGCAACCAGGGACTACGTTTGTGAGCTACATGATCGAAGCCGCTTCCAAGCCGCGACGGGAATTCAGCAATGAAGCCGGTGGCCTGGTGCCGTACATCGTCACTAGCGGCATCGCCCTTGTTGCTCTGGTAAGCGCCTTCTGGTTCGTCAGCTGACAAGGGCACGCGGTTACTGGCGCGGCTAAGCCAGGATCCATACCTGGCCGGCGAGTGGGCTGAGGCGCGGGTCCGCTGGTGTGGGTTGGCCTGCATCTCGATAGATGGCTAACGCAGCGTGAGGCTGCGGCAGCACGACTGGGGGCCAAGTACTGGAGCATCCGCGAGCTGCGCCGCTGACCTAACCAAGAGCGGCTACTTTGTGATGAGGAATCGCGCCCTCGTTGCCTTCGTCCCGTCGGGGCGCTCGGCATAGTGCTCATGGCGGGGAACCAAGCATGGTCTCACCCTGATCGCGGGCTGCAATCGGTCCGCATCTCCCTGCCACTCCACCCAAGGAGAGGAGGGAGCCGCGTTCGGGATGTTGCCGGCCAAGCTACCTAATTTTGTCAGCTTCTTATCAGCTGGCCGTCAGTTCAACACACATTGCCCGCCACTTGATCGATTCTCTACAAGGCAAACTACAAATCGAAATATCGCCCTTTGGGGTTTTTGATGAAAACATGACCAGTGTCGCCTAGGTCATTACCCGGACCGTCAGCGATCTCTACCATAAAGTTTCCGATACAATCCAAAGCTTCTCCGAGTGATATTATCGCTAACCCGAGAATCATTGTCGGAAGCTTGATAATATGTTTCATAGCTACCATCCATTTTGCGAGTTTCAGTAGCCAATCACGAGCCTGCAACAGTAAAGCAGCTTAACAAATCCACGCGCAATGATTGAATTTATAGATTTGTACACGCAATGGTTGTGGTCACCAACCAAGATCCTTGGCATGAACTCTCGCTCCTAGTGGAAGTGCGGGTCTCGCCTCATGCGGGATTGATGCGAACGGTATACGCGCTGCGGTACTGTGGGCTTGGGAGCCGGGAGGGAGCTGCGCCGCTACCATGCCGTTGCGCGATGGCATGAGGCGCTCGCGGCGTACAGCTTGGGGGCGAATGCCCCCCTCCCATCCAAGCCCAGACACATGGACGGCCTAGATCAGCTTGGTGCTGTCATGGAGCACAGCCGCGCGGGGGATGGGGCGGCCATGCCGCCATGATAGTGGACGCAGAATGTAATTGAACCAAAGCGGTTGTAGCCGTGTTGTGGCGAATACCGATTGAGTGGTTCAACCTGAAGGTCGCTCCCTACTGCCTGGGGCGGCCTTTCCTTTGTACGCCTGAGGTGCTTGCTGGCAGCTCCGTAGCTCGCCAGCGGAACGCTCCCGAACTTGGCCGCCCTGGGCCACGTTGGCAGGGTGTCCCTAAGAAATGGTCCCAAGCTGAGCCGCTCTCTCCCCGGAGGGCGGCTTTCCTTTGTACTGGTGTTGTGGTCTGCCTGCTGGACGCTGACCTGGCGCAGATGGCGGATTGACGCTGCGGAGCGGGGTTTACGGGGCCACACGGTTGCACTCCGCTTGTCGCGCCGGTGGGCCAGTCTCTGAGGTAGTCCATAGCAGCCTGCTTGGTGGAACCACCTGTCCGCACGGGCGAGAACCTTGTCGCCCCACAAGATTACCGGCTCCCAGCCAGAGACTGTATTGAGAAGCGTCGCCGTGAGCGTCATCGGCATGCCGGCTCTCTACACGATGAGCAGTTAGTTCGAGACCGCGAGAGGTGTCTCATGGCGCGGTTCGAACGCATCGCGGATCTCGAAGCGGCATGACAAAGCCGTGCGACCTCGGCGGCGTCAGGGCTTAGCGCCGAAGCCTGCCGAGTGCGCCGGCGTCGGCGGCTGTTTCATCAACACGAAGCCCGAGCGCTCGAGGTGTTGGACCAGCCGCTCGGCGGTAATGCGGGCCATGAATTCGTCGGCCTGGTGGACGCGCTTCCGCCCGTCGAAGCGCAGCGCGAAGGACAGGCTGTCAGCTATCTCCTGGGCCGTAGCAGGCCGGAGTTGGGCATCGTCGGGCATGGCGCTTCTCCATCGCAAGCGGGCGGCAGGCATGGCATACCCAGCACATAACGGGAACGGAAGTCTGCGGATGCGGCACGCGATCATGGTGGCGGCGGTGCTGATGCTGGCGGGCTGGCCGGCCTCGGCCGAGCGCATCGCCCGGGTGTTTGATGGCGATACCGTCGTGACGGCCAGGGGCGAGAAGGTGCGGCTCATGGGCTTCGACACGCCGGAGATCCGTGGCGAGTGTCCTCGGGAGCGAGCCATGGCTCGACAGGCGACGGCGATGCTGCAGCACCTGGCGGCCTCGGGGCTGACGCTCGAGCGCCGCGGCCGCGACCGCTATGGCCGGACCCTGGCGACTGCGACGACGCCGGCGGGTAGTGATGTGGCGGCGACCCTTATCCGGGCTGGCCTAGCGCACCCCTATGGGGGCGTGGGCCGCGTGGCGGATGGTGTGTGTTTGGGCGCTAGGCCACCTGGCCCCGCGACAGCGCCGCGTTGCAGACCCTACAGCGCCAAGGTGACACGTCTCCGCCCGGGTCATCATAGCGGGCGCTGCACTTCGCGCAGATGATTGGCGGCTTGGGTACGGGCTTTGGCCTACGCATCCCCTCACCTTTTCACCGGCTTCGACACCACCAGCCGCATGTAGCCCGGCAACCGGCCCTCATCGAGCCACAGGTCAACCAGGGGCGTGATGGTCCCCACGACGCCGAAAGTCTGGCGGTCCAGTGGGTGCCCCTCCAGAAACAAGCCGCAGACGTGGCCGCCCTTGCCGCACTCAATGCGGGCGCCGCGATAGCTGTATGTCGGGCCACCCCAAGGGCCTTCGGCAGCGGTCTGCTCGGGCTCAGGGCAGGCCGGCGTTGGTGAAGGCGGGGGCGAATCCGGGAAGAGGGCCATTCCGCAGTCAGTATAGCGGTCCCGCTGATACGGAAGCGATAAACGCTAGCCGCACCTACGCATCGACACCCTCCGGTATCAAGCGGTGGTAGGAGCGGGACCACCAGCGCTCTGCACCGATCTGGTTATACCGCTTATCGGAATGACATGTTGCATTGCACAAAATGAGTTGTGCGTTTTCCGCAGATGCGCAAACTGTCCAGCGGGCAGCGGCACGTTCGTGCCCTGCCTTTCTTGGACGTTTCCTCCCTAAACTCGGCGGCGCCTTCGGGTGCCGCCCTTTTTTTGCTAGCACTGGTCAGTCGACCGATATGGACGGGCGGGTTCGTACCAAGGGAGACCTTCGGCCGCAACCGAATTGCTACTTCAGGTCTGGTTGGGGCGTATCAGCGATCGCCATTTCGATCGCCTCGGATTGCCCATGCCAACCGCCCAAGGAAGCCCAGCTTCTGGATGGTATCCCGCTGCACAGGCTGAGAGCGTGAGATCTCTACCCTTGCGGGGGATAGCTCGCCGGACCTCTCCCGCTAATGGGCTTCGGCGCCGCGGCCATGGCCCAAGTTCCAGTACAACTCGTGCTCTCGATCTATGCCGCTGTGCGGGTTATCGGTCTTCGGCAAACCATTCCGGCCAGCGTGAAAGCCTTGGTCGATGGTCTTTTGAACATACCCCGGCAGATCCGCCATCCGTGCATATCCTGTCCTGCTCTGAACCTCAGGATAACGCCGGCTAGGTTTGCGGGTTGTTATCGAGGCTCAGAATGGCCTGTCCGACAGTAAGCAGTGCAGACGACCCGGGACGCGTTGCAGGACGAGCTATCCGCCTGGACAGCCGGCGGCCGACTGGCTTGAGCGTGACGAGCCCTTAATAACCGGCGGGAACGATGACCGTAGGGGGCACCAGCATTTCGCTCAGCACCACCACCTCTGCGGCGCGGAGGTCCGATAGTGGCAGCGCCAAGCCAGTCACCAGCCACTGATCCCATTCGGCCTGCCATTGTGCGACTTCAGGCTCTTGGTCGCCGATCCTGATCCAGAAAAATCCAGTCTCGCGGGTATCGGGATCAGTCATGCGCCACCTCCGATTGTCGATACGCACGGACTGTGGATTGGTTGTCACTCCCAGTTACATGGCTGCTGATCAGAGCCCCACCTTGGCAGCAGCGTTGTCGACGACAGGCTGCCTTGGCGGATGTAGCCCCCTAGGACCGGCAGGCTGCGGTGGCCGCTCGGGTTTTGGATGTGCCGCTCTGCCACCCCAGCCCGGGCTGCGCTGGTGATGAGCCCAGAGCGCAGGCTGTGCCCGGAGAAGTCAGCAGGGTTGCCGCCGACGACCTCGACCGCGGCTTTGACCGCCCATGCCACGTCGATTGGCGAGAGCCGAGCCAACCGACTTCCGCATATCGCGAGAAAATCGTGATTTGAAATAAACTGCTAGTTCTGCAACCTTAAGTAGATCAGGAAGCCAGCGCTCAAATGGTCTGAGGAGTGAAACGTCGATGGATCTCCCGATCACTTCCAACGCCACCGATACCGACGATGCTTGGCTGGCTCCGTCTCTCGACACTGCTCGCGGCCTTGGAGCCTCAGCCGTCGTCCACTTAGCGATTAGCCTGGTGCGCGTCTCAGCTATAACCGGCCTGTTGTCACCGCTTCTGCTGGTCGCTTGGCTAGTCCTGTAAACGGCTTGGCGGATAGCCTCTCTGCCCGAAGGCCCACCGAAGCCTTCAAGCTTAATCCCACCGCCGCTCGTAGAATTTCGCCACTGCCCCACGGCGGGCAATCAAAGCCCGACCTTCGCAGCAGCGTTGTCGACGAAGAGGCTGCCGCGCCGGATGTAGCCCCGTAGGACGGGGAGGCTGCGATGCCCAGACTGGTTCTGGATGTGGCGTTCGGCTACTCCAGCGCGGGCGGCGCTGGTGATGAACCCTGACCGCAGGCTATGGCCGGCGAAGTCGGCCGGGTTGCCGCCAGCGGCCTCTACCGCCGCTTTGACCACCCAGGCCACGTCAATTGGCGAGAGCCGGGCTGTGCCGATGGCACCACCGCGGTTCACCGAGACGAAGACCGGCCCGCTGGTGAGGCGGGCCGCCTCGAGCCAGGCGCGTAGGGTCAGGACGGGGCAGGTCCGCTCCGCTTGGCCAAAGGGGATGGCGACCTCGGTCCCGCGACCTTCCTGGTCCGTCTTCCGCCGGCGCAGGGTGAGCACCATGCCCTCGGCAACGAACCGGATATCGGCCAGGTCCAGCGCAACCAGCTCCGACCGCCGAAGCGCGCCCGCGAACCCAACCAGCAACAGGGCTCGATCCCGCAGCACGACCACATCGGCGGCCGCCTTCTTCGCCGGGGCGGTACCGTGCCGGCGGCGGATGCCCTTCATCGTCTCGCGGATGGCCGGGTGCTTGGTATCGAGCCGGTGCCCGGCGAGGCGGTGCGCCTGGCCGATCGCCACCAGCCGCATGGTCAGGCTGGCTGCCTTGTGCGTGCTGGCCCGCGCCGCGAGAAAGCTGCCGACCACCTCCGGCGCCGCCGGCAGAGGCACATGGCCAGCCGCCTCGCACCACTCCGCGAAATCAGCCCAGGCGGCGCGGTAGGCGCGGCGGGTGTTCTCGGCCGAGGCCTCGCTCGCATAGCCGCGGGCGGTGTCGGACAGTGGTGTGAGCGGCACCAGCGCTGCGGCAGTCAGTTGGATGAACAAGGCCATAAGATAGTCAGTCCTCCTTCGGCTTCGGCCAGGGCTCAGCCTTAACCAATATGTAACGAAGCCGCATCGTGTCGTCGTGGCCGGCGATCTCGCTTCTGCAGACCAAGCAGTCGAAACCGCCCTCGCGGATTAACGACAGACGCCGCGCTCGGACCTCGTAGACCGAGCCGCATCGCGGGCATTTCTCCTCCCGCAACGGTGCAGCCTCGACCATCCCAGCCACACTGCTCTCCGCCTACTGTTATGTTCGATAAACCACCCTTATCGCATGTGTGGATGCCCCCTGCGGGTCAAGGCGAATCAGCGACGCAGGCACCGAGAGCACGGGTGCGGTCATGTGTCCGGCCTCTGATGCGGCCGGTCTGGCCGCGGGCCCTGATGAGCTGCGCGGAACGAGGGGCAATCAGGTGAACGCGCTTTGGGGGGGCGCATTGCGATAAACGGCCTGTCTCGTTACCGGCTCACCGGTCTCTCGCTGTCATCGTCGCTTCAGCACCTTGGCCCCCGCCGGACGCGGCGCCCGGCGAGCTCGGACGCAACCGCCTAGGCGGTCGCGGTTGTTGTGTAGGTCCCTCCCCGGGCCAGCAGGGTCCAGGCGATGCGGGCCATCTTGTTGGCCAATGCCACAGCCGCGACCTTGAAGGGCCGCCGCGCCAGCAGGCGCGTGGCCCAGTCCGAGGCCTCTGGGCTGCGCCGGGCATAGCGCAGGCGGCTAGTGGCGCCGAGCACCAGCAAGCGGCGCAACATGGCGTTGCCCTGCCGGGAGATCCGGC
>NZ_JQKB01000156.1 GCF_000745835.1 Belnapia moabensis DSM 16746
CCGCCTTGTATCTCACAGTTGCCTCCCGGTGGTGAGCCGGCGAGGCTGACGGCGGACGGCAGCCCGAGACCGCCTGGGGTGAATGAGCCCGTCTCTGAGCTGGGGGCGCCGTCCGTCATCCCATCCGGGAACCCGAACGGTCGCCTGGGCCGCTGCCGAACGGCTGCGAGCCCGCATTTGCAAGGACGGGTCATGGACCAGCTTCCTACTGCGGCGCACAGCTTTGTCGGCATCGACGTTTCCAAGGACCGCCTCGATGTGCATCTCCGCCCATCGGGCCACGCCTTCGCCATCCCGCGTGATGGTCCAGGTCTCGACCAGCTCTTGGCGCGGCTGCGGGCCGAACCACCAGCCCTTGTCGTTATCGAGGCCACCGGCGGCTTCGAACTCACTGTCGCTGCCGCGATCGCCGGCGCCGGCCTGCCTTTGGTCGTGGTCAACCCACGCCAAATCCGCGACTTCGCTCGCGCCACCGGCCGCTTGGCCAAGACGGATCGCCTCGACGCTGCGGCGATCGCGCTTTTCGGCGAGCGCGTCCGCCCCGAGCCAAGGCCACTCCCAGACGCCGCCACGCAGACCTTGGCCGAACTCGTTGCCCGCCGTCGCCAAATCATCGAAATGATCGGCATGGAGCAGAATCGCGTCCGCCAAACCCGCGCCCCCAAGGTCGCCCAAACCATCCACGCCACACTCAAGGTGCTCGAGGCACAGCTCGCCGAACTTGACCACGACATCGACGACACCATCCGTGGTTCGCCAGCCTGGCGCGCTGCCGACGACCTCCTTCAGAGCGTCCCCGGCGTCGGCAGCATCACCGCCCGCACCCTCATTGCCGAAATGCCCGAACTCGGCCGCCTCGATCGCCGCGAGGCCGCTGCCCTCATAGGCGTCGCACCCGTCAACCGAGACTCCGGTCAGATGCGTGGCCACCGGGCCATCGCCGGCGGCAGGACGAGCATCCGCAATGTCCTCTTCATGGCAACCCTCAGCGCCATCCGCTGGAACCCGGTCCTCAAAGCCCACTACCAGCAACTTATCGGCCGCGGCCGCCCCAAGAAGGTCGCCATCGTCGCTTGCATGCGGCGCCTCCTTGGTATCCTCAACGCCATTCTCAGGGCCAAGACCCCATGGCAATCCGCTTGACCCGCAAGACGGTCGCTCAGAGGCCGTCATCTTCACCTTGGCCGCGAGGCTGAGCTTGCGGATCAAGCTCGCCAACCTAGCTGGACCCGGCCACACCTCCGGCCATCCGAGTGCCGTCCTACCTATCCAGCATCGATCCATGCACCCAGCCGAAGGGCTGATCCTCGCCCACCTGTAGCCAACCGCCCGGCGCCTCGCCGAATATGCGCACAGTTGAGGCACGCGGGATGATACGGACTACCGTCCCGCCGCCACCCGGTTGACTGCGGATGTTCACCGGGTGGGCTGCAGTGGTGGTCACCACGCGCTCTCCAGCTAACGGGAGTGTTGCCGGCTTAGGTGACGTTGGCGCCGGTGGGCTGGCTACTCCCGAAGGTGGCGTGGTGGTCGGCAATGCCCCGCGCTGCTGAGCAAGTGCAGCGTCGAGCGGCAATGGCGGTAAGACACGTGCCTGCGGGCGCCCTGACGGTGGGCCGCCACCCTCGAAGCAGCGGTCGAGCATCTCAACGAAGACACGGCCTGCTTCCGAGTTTGACATGCCGATCACGAGGTCCGCCCGCTCAGTCTTATCCTCCCTCAAGGTCACGAGCGCCACGAAGGGGATGAAGGGGTCGGTGGCCTCGCCGGTCGGGTTGACCTGACCGCATACGGCGATGGTGTTCGGTACTTGCTGTCGCCAAGCTTGCACGGCGCGCATTTGCATTTCACCCACCATGCGCAACCGAGCCCGCACCTGCGCCTCAGCAGCCTGGCGCGCGGATGCGAGAGTGGGCTCAGGGCTAGGCGTTTCCTTGGGCGGATCACCGCATGCCGCTAAGCCCACCCCAATCACTGTGAGCACCAGCGCGACGAGCCTATGCATCATAAATGCCTGTCCGTGAGCGCGCCTTTTAGGCGGGACACGGCCAACACCCCAAGCAAGTGCCGGCCCATTGCAGCCTAATGTGAAAGTTGGGCAATCACTTAGAAGCGACCTCCAACCCTGTGCACTTCGAGCACTGCGCGTCCCGCCTCCTCGGAAACGACGCCATCAGTGCCGGTGGGGTGATCCCGCCCGGTTTTTGCCCATCCAGGATCGCCCGCACGATGTCTGGCGCCAGCAGCGTCAGCCGCAGCAGATTGCCCAAATAGCCCCGCTCAATGCGCTCTGCTTCCGCCATCTCGCTGATCGAGGCGTCCAGCAGCCGCTGGTACTGGAACGCCCGCGCCAGCGCCTTAACCAACGTTGGATCGGCGCGTGTGGCGACGGCAGGCACACCCTCCCGCACCGGCATGACCACCGTCTTCCGCTCCGGCCGCCGCGGAAAGGCCAGCGGCACCCGGACCGTGATGCTTGCCGCTTCGGCCACGCCTCCATTGGGCTCCCCGGAGCCAACTGGCGGTCAGATCGGCCCAAAAGCGACCTTCGTGCCGGTCACCGTACACCCGGTATCGATGGCCCGCCCGACATCGCTGAACGGTAGCCAAATTGGCAGCTTTGCGCCCACTCCCGCCGCTCAGGATTTCCATGCCATTGCCTCGAAGCGGACATTGGTGACGGGGATGACGATGGCCAGGTTGGGCGGAAAACAGACCGTTCTGCTTTCTGATCCTCAATTGGGAGGTGGCCTCCTGCCCCTGACACGTCGCGACGCGTGGGGGGCTCCGGCTTGCAGCGTGACTGTCCAGAGTAACCGCAGTCGTCACCCAGCACTCGCGGCCACGACGATCGGCTGTCGCAACTTAGCGTACGCAACGAGCGCGAGCAGCGCCGTGGCGGCGAATGCTGCCGCCGCGCCTAGGGGTGCCGCTGCATCTCCGGTCAGGTCGTGCGCCAAGCCCGCGAGGGGCGGGAGGAAAGTCATGGGAAGGAAGAATATCGTCCAGAACAGGCCCATGCCCAGCGCGCGGTGCTCCGGCGCGAGCACCGCGGCCGGCAGGGCCACGATTGGGCCGGCGGTCGAGCCGAGCGCCACCCCAACGACGACCAGCAGGGCCGCAGGTGCAACGTCCAGCGTCAAGGCCAGCGTGGCGGCCGCTGCGAGGGCGATGCCCCCAGCGATGCCTAGCAGCGGCCGTGGCAGGCGGCCAAGTAGCCACCCACCAAGCGGCCCGACCGGCACAGTCGCGAACGCGACGAGGCTGACCAGGGCGGCTGCCGCCTCGGCCGACATGCCCCGGCCCACGAAGAACACCGGCGCAAAGCCGAGCAGCACCGCGAAGCCAGCATTCGGCAGCCCCCAGACCAGGGCGGCGGCGGTCACTGCGCCGATCTCCCTAGCGTTGAGCCGGACGCTGCGCCGCATACCGCCGCCACCCGAGGTCCCGGTCAGTGTGGTCGCCGCTGCGGCCAAGCTGATCAGGGCAAGGACCGCCGTCACAGCCATCGCCCCGCGCCATGACCCGAAGAGGGGGAGCGCGACAAACCCCATCCCGATGCCGAGCGGGTAGCCGGCGAGCAAAGTGCCCATTGCGGCGGGAAGCGTAGGCCCCGTGAAGAGGCCGGCGACGATGGCCGGGAGGGCGACCAGCAGCAGCACGGCGCCCGCTCCCGAGATCAGCCGGCCGGCGAGCGCCACGGCAAAGCCCGGGGCAGCCCCCAGCAAGAAGCCACCCAGGACGAGGAGGCTGAGGCCGGCGAGAACGATCCGGCGGTGGCCGAGCTGGGCGATCAGCCAGCCGGCGAGAAGAGACAGCGCCAGCCCGAGCACCGAGTAGGCACCCACCAGCGTGCCGAGAAGGGCGTGGTCGAGACCGAGGTCGGCGATCATCGCCGGCCCGACTGCGCCCACGGATTGGAACTGCACGCCGTAGGCGACGCGGGCAAAGGTGAGGACGGCGAGCAGCGTCAGCGGGCCACGACGGCTCTGAAGAGTTTCCAAGCGCCGTTCCTCCTGTCCCCTAGCGCGCCAAGCTGCTGCGCTTGCAGGGGCCGCGTCAAGGTTGACCGCAGTCGGGAGCAAGCCCCTGGGTTACCTTGGCGGACATCGCGAAGGTCCGGTTGCGAGCGCGCTGAGCGAGAGTCTGCTCTGGTCGGAACCTGCCAAGGGGCTACGTGCCGTTTGGGTCCGCTTGGGCGTCCCGCGCGACCCAAAGCGGCCAGTCTGCTTTCGGCCAACACCGATCATGCGGCTCCGCACTCACAACGGTCACTTGAGGCCGCGCCTGGCTTCTCTAAAAAGCGGAGAATGCGCCGCCGAGCTCGACTGACCCTGCTGGGCGAAGCGGACGATTGTTCCGCAACCGGGATCGGCACACAGGCGATCACCGGTTTCGCCATACAGGGGGCGCCGACTGGCCTCGTTCTTGGCCCGGGCCGCATCGTGTTCTAGCGTTCCTGTGGGATGGTTCGCAGGCGAATGTGGGCGCCTGCAGGCTACCTAAGGACCAACCGTGGAGGAAACGATGAACACCGTCCAAGCCTCACGGCGCGCCGCGCTTGCAGCTGGCGTCTCCGGGATCTTTGCTGCCGCTGGCTCCGCGTCGGCACAAGCGCCCGCGACGACTACGCCGGGTGCTCAACCTCGCCCGATCACAGGAGGCGGCGACTTGGTGCAGGGTTTCTCGCGTGAGCGCTTGGCACGCATCCGGCCCGCATTGGAGCGGGAAGCCGAGCGCGGCTCCTTCCCCGGTTGCGTTGTCGCGGTCGCCCGCAACGGGCAGGTCGTGCACATGGAGGCGGTCGGCCACCAGGGCGCCGCTCGTACGCGCCCGATGCCGATGGACGCGATCTTCCTGCAGGCCTCGATGACGAAGCCCATCACCTCCGTCGCGGCGATGATGCTGGTCGAGGAAGGGCGGATGAAGCTCAACGACCCCATCACGAACTGGATGCCTGAACTCGCCAACCTGAAGGTGGAACAGCGCCGCGAGGGGCAGCCGGCGGAAGACGTGGCACCCATTCGGCCCATCCTCGTTCATGATCTGCTTCGGCATACCGCCGGCTTCATCTATTCCAACAGCGCGCCGACACCGCGGCTGAAGGAGCTCTACGAGGGACACAACATTGAGGCCTCGGCCGGCCCGATCACCGGCGACGAGATGCTGCGGCGCCTCGGCACCATCCCGCTCGCGCATCAGCCCGGGACGATGTTCCACTACTCCATATCGACGGACGTGCTCGGCCTGCTGGTGGAACGCGTGTCGGGCCAGCCGCTCGACCGCCATTTCAGGGAACGTTTGCTCGATCCGCTGGGCATGCGCGACACGGCCTGGTTCGTGGAGCCCGGGAGGCGGGGCCGCTTGGCGGAGGCTCCGACGACGGACCCGCAGACCGCGCCGATGTGGCGGGCCTACCGCATCCTGGAGAACGAGGCCGGGCTGTCCTACTTCCGCGGCGGCGCGGGCATGGTCTCCACGGCGGCTGACTACCTGCGCTTCTCCCAGATGCTCGCCAATGGCGGCGTGTTGGACGGGCAGCGCTACCTCGCGGCGCCGGTCGTGAACTTCATGATGTCCAACCACATCGTGGGCATGGGCGGAAACCCCTCCGCCTCCACCGGACCGGGGTATGGCTTTGGCCTTGGCTTCGGCGTGCGACTGGCGGATGGAATGGGCTTCTCCCCAGGCAGCCCTGGCGATGCGATGTGGGCGGGCGCGTGGGGAACCTCCTTCACAATCGACCGGGCCGAGGGGCTTGTCGGCATCCTGATGGCCCAGGGCCCGAGCAACCGGGTGCAGACCCGGATGCTGTTCAAGAACCTCGTCTACGGCGCGATGGCAGAGAGCCGACGCGCCCCAACCTGACGTGCGGCGCTCCAGCCCTGACGGGCTGGAGCGTTTGGGATTAGGCGCCGAGGGCTCGCGGTTCCGAGGTCGCGAACGTGGCCGCCCGGCCCGACCACGACCCGCTCCACCAGCGCCCGCACGATCCGCGCCTGCTCGGCTGGGAACAACTCGCCCCAAAGCGGATCCAGCCGCTCCAGCGCGTCCCGGACCTCCATCTCGGTCAGCTCTGGTGCTTCGGCCCTCGCCGCTAGCCAAGTGCCCACGACGATCTCAGGCTGCCGCAGCAGCGCCCGGACCTGGTCCACCACTGCGGCCTCGATCTCCGCCGCCGACACCCGGCGCACAATGCCGTCGTCTTTGGCACCCGCGTCGCCCTTCAGCACGCGCTGCGCCACGTAATAGCGATACAACTGGTCGTTCTTTCAGGAATGGGCCAGCGGCAGTGCCGGCGGCAATATCCAGGCGTTGGCGGCGCTTTGCATCCTTGCTCAGCGTCGGCGTCAGTCATGCGATAGGTCCCAGCCGATCCAACTGCAGATAGCGCGGCCCATAACCAGTTTGAGGTCGTCCCCCGACAACCAGGGCAGTTCCTCTGTGAACATCGTCACGCATTGCCGATAGGTGCATGGCATGCGGGTGATGTCGGTACCCCAGAAGAAGCGGTGTGGCCCGAAAGCGTCGTAAATGCGCCGAAGTCCATCATGGATGTTTCGGAACGGATAGGGCTGGGTCGAGTAGCCAGGTGCGCCGGTCGCCTTGATTGCGACATTGGGGA
>NZ_JQKB01000157.1 GCF_000745835.1 Belnapia moabensis DSM 16746
TCATGTTCCCGGTCAGCTACCGTGATCTCGAGCTCATGCTGGCCGACCGCGGCGTCGAGGTGGCGCATACCACGGTGTTCCGCTGGGTGCAGACCTATGCACCGGAAATCGAGAAGCGCATTCGGCCGCACCTGCGTCTGAGCAACGGCTCCTGGAGAACCGATGAGACCTATGTTCGGGTGAAGGGCCGCTGGATGTACCTGTATCGGGCCGTGGACAGCCGTGGGCAGACCATCGACTTTCTGCTCTCGGCCAAGCGCGATGCCGAGGCTGCAAAGCGCTTCTTCCGCAAGGCACTCGGGCAGTCGCATACGGTGAACCCGCGCACCATCACCGTGGACAAGAACCCAGCTTACCCGTGCGCCACGGCGGAGATGAAGGCAGACAACGAGCTGTGGCGCTTCGCCCGGCTACGACAATGCAAGTTTCTCAATAACATTGTGGAACAAGACCACCGGCGCTTGAAACGCCTGGTCAGACCGGGTCTGGGCTTCGGCGATTTCCACACGGCACGACGAACACTGGCAGGCTACGAGGCGATGGCGATGATCAGGAAGGGGCAGGTACTGAAGGTTGGCGGACGAGACATGCGGACCCAAGCCACCTTTATCGCCGAGCTGTTCCAGGTCGCCGCCTGATCTGGAGCCTGTCAGGGCTATTCGCAATCCGCCCCAAACTTTGCAACACAACCGGCGCGGATGCGGTGCCGGACGGCCCCATAGGCTTCGGCGCCATGGGGTATGTCGGGACCGGCGCGGATGCGTGGATGGGCGGTGGGCCGAATGGCTCGACCCCCAGCACCGTCACCTATGAGATCGACAATGTGGTGATGTCGCAGTGGACCGGGATCGCCTGATCAGAGATCAGGGGAACAGCGGCGCCAGAATCTCATCCGCGCTTGGCGAGTCTTTGGTGCCGAGCCGGTCCGCGTACATTTCGGCCGCGATCGCGTACACCCCAGACAGCGGCGTGCCACTGCGTCGCCGCTCCACCAACTCTTGCCACAGCCGGCCCATGAGGTGCTTTGCATACAGGGCGGCAACGTCCTCGGCCATCTCGGTCGTGAGCAGGGTCAGCGCGATCCCATGCGACGTATCCTCACCCGGTTGGGGCGATCCTGCCGGCAGCGCCAGCAGGTCTGCCTTGTACTGATCCATCAGGCGGGGCGGGATAATGGTCACGTCAGCCTCCGGGTTGCGGCGCTCTGATGCCGCTGGAGGCCAATTGTGGCAAGCCCGGCTATGCTGCGGAAAGACCCGCACAGAGCAAGTCATTGAGCCCATTCAAACATTTCAACCGCAGGCCGATTGGCACCGGCATTTTCGTCGATATGGATACCGACAATGCGATGCCCATTCGGCGGACTGTTTCCCAGCTATACAGCCGACCCTCCACCGCATCTATTTCTGACGGCTCCCCCTAAGCGGAGTCACCTTGCTGATCGCCACCACTATCTGGAGTACGGAAGCCCCGACGGCCCCGCACCGCCTCACCCGGCGGCGCAGGCCGTTCCGGTGATCAGCGAGCCTGGGCCAGGGCACAGCCGCCCTCGCTGAGCGGCCTGAATGCCTCCTCGGGCGGCACAGCGGCGACTACTTTGTAGTAATCCCAGGCGCCGCGGCTCTCCTGCGGTGCCTTGGCTTCGAACAGATAGGCGGTGTGCAACACTCGCCCATCCGCGCGGACGGCACTGCGGCCGAACACGTCGTCCTCGGCCGGCATCGCCTTCATCCGTGCCACGGCTGCGGCGCCGCTCCGTTTCGCTTCGGCCACGCCCAGGTCCGCTGCTGCCTTGAGGTAGTGCAGTGTCGCGGCGTAGCAGGCGGCCTGAGACATGTTTGGCATCGCGCCGCCCATGGCCGGACCAATCCGCTTTGCATAGGCGCGGGTCCTGTCGTTCAGGTCCCAGTAGAAGCTCTCTGCTAGGGTCAGGCCCTGCGCAGCCTCCAGCCCGAGGGCGTGGATGTCGTTGATCTGCAGCAGCATGCCAGCCAGCTTCTGGCTGCGGCGGGTGATGCCAAACTCGGCGGCCTGCTTGATGCAGTTGACCGTGTCAGTGCCAGCATTGGCGAAGCCAATGACCTTGGCACGCGACTGCTGCGCCTGAAGCAGCGGCGAGGCGAAGTCGGTTCCTGGGAAAGGCATTCGGATAGCGCCGAGCACCTTGCCGCCCGCTGCCGTGACAAAGCTGGCGGTGTCCTTCTCAAGCGCGTGACCGAACGCGTAGTCAGCAGTGATGAAAAACCAAGTATTGTTGCCAGCACGGACGTGCGCGCCGCCGACAACGCGTGCCAACATCTGCGTGTCATAGGCCCAGTGCAGGGTATTCGGCGAGCAGCGTGCACCAGTCAGGTCGCTGGTGCCAACGTTGCAGGCGATCGCCACCTTGTCCTTCTCGCGTGCCAAGCCGGCGACGGCCAACGCGATCGCCGAATTCTGGAAGTCCATTATGACATCCACGCTGTCGCGGTCGAACCACTGGCGAGCGGCATTCAGGCCGACATCGGGCTTGCCTTGGTGGTCGGCGACCAGCACCTCAACATTAAGGCCGCGGGCCGCTGCCAGTTCTTGCACAGCTAGCTTGACATTGGCGACCGAGCCCGGGCCGCCATTGGTGCGGTAGGCGCCAGACTGATCATTCAGCACGCCGATCCTCAGCACCGGCGCCCCTTCCGCCCGAAGCCGGCCGAAGAGCGGCATGGTGGCGGCGGTCGCCGTCGCGGCAAGTAGGGAGCGTCTGCTCGTCATCCTGAATTCCTCCTTTACCCTTGGTTCAGGCCCGCGCCTGCAGGCTCATCGCCGCGTGTAGTCCAGCGGGCCGCCCAAACACCGCGCCGTGCAGAACCGGGGCCAAGCCCACGGCAAGGTTGTTGTAATCACCGACGGTCCTGCGGCGAGCATCATCTTGCATTGCTGTAGACGGGAGAAGCGCCACAATTTACCGTCCCTCTTCATCTCTGTGACGGCGCAGGGATAGGCTGGGGGCTTGTCTACCGTGATGGTATGCGGGTTGTCCGTATGCGTCTGCCTGAGCGCCCCGCGGAAAACCCGTCTGACGCAAGTGAGCGCCTGCCAGCGGCAGCGGGCTCCCGTAAAGCTCCTGGCTGCAACTCCTCAAAATTGCTGGCCCATCCCATCAAGCTCCTGCAAGCGGGCGTCCCACCGGCCCGCGCTGCCACCGAATTCTCTCGCGTCCTGGCGATCTGGACAGCTGAACTCCAGGACGACAACGAGCAGCTACAGGAGCGGCTATCCGGCTTGGCCGAGCAGATGACGACGGAAATCGAGGAAATGCACGAGGGCATCGCTGAGGCGAGCGACAAAGGGAAACCCACGCTGCGGCGGATCCTGGCGACGCATGAGGCGGTGCTGGACGCGGTGCGGAAGGCGCAGGGAGCAGGGTAGGCATCCGACCGCCCCGCCAGAGAGGCTACCGTGGCAGGCGACCCTTTGCGGACCCTCTTGGCGACAGTTCGAACGGCTATGGTTGGCCGGAAGCAGAACGGCGCCTTTCAGGCTGCCGCCGGAGTGAAGCTGCCTCTCACCCGTTGAGATGTAGCGCCACCAGTGATTATGCTCAGGCGACCGACGGGGCTATTGTCTGGCGGGTCAACGCCAATCCCTTAGCAGGGGGCATGGCGGTGCGCCATCGTCGGCGCAATACACAACTACCCGCGCAGTGTTGGGCTAATGACTTTCCGGATCACAGTCCAAAGGGGCGGTTTGCCGTTCGGTGCGTGCTAGAGTGCCCGCCCTATGTGAGAGTACCGCTTTTGATTGAACAGTATGGCTGGTCCGATGCGCTGCGGCTGGCATTCGAGCCGCATGCGCGCGCCGGCTACATCCCTGGGCGCATCATCCTCCAGCAACGCCAAGCAAATCTGGCGGTAACGGATGTCGGCACCCTGAGCGCCAGCCTCTCCGGCCGCCTGCGCCACGAGGCTCGGGAGGCGGGCCATCCGGCCGCCGGCGACTGGGTGGCTTTGTCGGCAAACGCCGGCGAAGGTACAGCCACTATCCATACCGTCCTGCCTCGCCGCACCGCCTTCGTGCGTCGGGCGGCCGACAGCGTGCAGACACTGCAGGTCATCGCCGCCAACATTGACGTCGTTTTCGTCGTCACCTCGATCAACGCTGACCTCAATCCGCGTCGGCTCGAGCGCTTCCTCGCCGCTGCCTGGCAGAGCGGTGCACGGCCGGTGGTGGTGCTGACCAAGGCCGACCTGTGCGAGCAACCCGAGGGCCAGGCCGCCGAGATCGCCGCCCTGGCTGCGGGCTGCCCGGTGGTTATCGTGTCAGTACGCCAGGGCCTTGGCTTGGGTAGTCTGATGGATCACATCAAGCCGGGCGAGACCTGTGTGCTGATCGGCTCATCGGGCGTCGGAAAATCCACGCTGGTGAATGCCTTGCTGGGTGAGGAGCGGATGGCAACCCAGGACATCCGCGCGACGGATGCCCGGGGGCGTCACACCACCAGCAATCGCCAACTCATCCTGCTCCCTGGTGGAGGGCTGCTCCTCGACACGCCTGGCATCCGCGAAGTGGGCTTAATGGACGCTGATGCGGGCCTCAGCACGGTCTTCGACGACATCGAGCGCCTAGCCCAGAATTGCCGGTTTCGTGACTGCGGGCACACCACCGAACCCGGCTGTGCGATACGCAATGCGCTGGACGAGGGCCGCCTTGATGCCGACCGTTGGGCGCACTTCCAGAAGCTGGGCCGGGAACTGACAGCGTTGGAGCTGACGAGAGACCGGACGGCGCAAGAGGTTGAACGCCGTCGCCTGGCTGCCTTGCAAAGAGCGTATCGGTCAATGAAGAAAGATCTGCGAGACCCGAGTTCCTAAACTCTGCCGGCAATGAAGGCGTACGAGCCTGAACAAGCAGCCGAATGGGTGCAGCCTGATCCTGTCAATGTCCGCTTCCGGGAAAGCTCACCCAACCGCGCCAGGTCCGAGATAGGCGTTGGGCAGCCTTGACGGTCAGCACCCACCTATGTCCACCTTGTTGCAGCGGTCGGCGGCTTGGGCCGCTTCGGGTAGGATGAGGCTGGGGCGTGCCCCCTCCACCCTCCAGGGACCGTCCTCTTGCCTTTCAAAGCGAACGCTGCTCGGCGCGACCACATTCCCAGGCAGAAGCGCAGGGTCATCAACTGGGCCGAGTACGATGCTGGCCTGCGCGCCCGCGGCAGCCTGACGGTCTGGTTCACGCCGGAAGCAATCGAGGCCTGGAAGGCTGAGCCACGTACTGGCCGGGGCGGGCAGCCCACCTACTCCGCGCTGGCGATCGCCACGGCCCTGACGCTGCGGGCGGTGTTCCGCCTGGCGCTGCGCCAGACCGAAGGCTTGATCGGCTCTATTCTCCAGCTACTCGGCCTTGACCTCGCCGTGCCGGACCACAGCACTCTCAGCCGCCGGGCTGAGATGCTCGAGGTGCCGCGGCCGCATTGCAGGCGCGAGGAGGTGCACCTGCTGGTTGACAGCACCGGACTGCGGCTGTGCGGTCCCGGCAGCTGGCTGGAAGAAAAGCATGGCAGCAAGCGGCGCCGGGCCTGGAAGATGCTGCATCTCGCCACCGACGCCGATACGGGCCAGATTGTCGCCTCGGTGCTGACCGACAGGGATGTCGATGACGGCTCGCAGGTTGGTCCCTTGCTCGAGCAGGTGGACGGTTCCGTGGCGGCCTTCATCGGCGATGGTGCTTACGATCGGGACGATGTCTATGCCGAGGTCTTGGCACACCATCCCGACGCAGCTGTGGTGGTTCCGCCACGCTCGAGCGCAGTGCCGAGTGCGGGGCCGAGAGCAAGCCGACGCAGCGGGACGTGCATCTGCGATGCATTGCCGAGCGCGGCCGCATGGGCTGGCAGCGAACCTCAGGGTACAACTGGCGTGCGCTGGTGGAAGCTGATGTCTCACGTTGGAAGCGCGTCATCGGCGACGGTCTGCGTTCACGAACGGATGGGCGGCAAACAACGGAGGTGACCGTCGCCGCCAACGTGCTGAACCGTATGCTTGAGCTTGGGAGGCCAGAATACGTCCGCATCGCCTGATCCCAAACATGGACAGGGATCCATGCGTCCAGGCTGCTGACCTGTGCAACACACTGACGGTAGAGCGCTCGCTGGAGGTTTCTCCCCTGCGAGCGCAGAGGGCGTTCAGCTCGCCGTCATGGCCAGTTTCACCAGCCAACGGGCGTTTTAGGCACTTATCGTCTTGACTGCAACGATGGCGACCTGAGCCGGCAGCAATGGGCCGGCTCAGGTGTGGCGCTGGTGGTCAGGCGGCTTTGACGCCGGTGAGGAAGGCGGCGACCTCGGAGCCGAGGCGCTCGGACTGGCGGGAGACCTCCTCGGCCGCCTGCAGGACATGGCCGGCGGCCTCGCCGGTCTCGGCCGAGGCGCGGCTGACGCCGCCGATGTTGCGGGTGACCTCCTGGGTGCCGGCGGCGGCCTGCTGGACGTTGCGGGCGATCTCCTGGGTGGCCGAGCCCTGCTCCTCGACGGCGGCGGCGATGGCGCCGGCGATCTGGTTGACCTCGCCGATGGTGCTGGCGATGCCCTGGATGGCGGCGACCGCGTCGCGGGTGGCGGTCTGG
>NZ_JQKB01000158.1 GCF_000745835.1 Belnapia moabensis DSM 16746
CCTTCGGCAGCGCGGCCCACTGGCAGCCGGTGGACAGGATGTACATCACCCCGTTCAGCACCGCTCGTATGTCCACCGTCCGTTTGTTGCCGCCGCTCTTCGCCAGTGGGATCAGCGGACCGATGATCGACCATTCCTCGTCGGTCAGATCGCTCGGGTAGCGCAGTTTGCTGCGGTCGTATTTTGGCCGGCTCTCGGGCGTCCACATGGACGCCCTTCTCCCCGCACCCGCCGCTCGGAGCCAATCACAACCGATTCAGATGCCTCGATTTGTTCCCGGATGGACACTTAGACCCCGCCGGTGCCTTGCGCCGGACAAGCAAAATGGAGGACTTCCAACATGGCCGAGATGATTATTGCCGCTCCCGTTGAGCTGACTGACGCCGAACTCGATGCCGTTGCCGGTGGTGCGAACCCGCAGGCGCTTGCCGCTGCCGGAGGAGCCGCCGCTGGCGGGCTGGTGAATGCAGGCGTGGGCGTCGCAGCAGCGGTTGCGGCGAATGTCGAGAATATCGCCAACAACAACAACGTTGCTGTTGCGGTTCTCTCCGGCCCGGTCGTCGTCGGCCCGTAGCCGGACCGGCCCCCTCCAGGCAGCCCTGCTGGGAGGGGGCCATTCCGATGGCGCCGAAGCCTGCACACGACACCACAAGCCTGGGCCTTATCAGACGGACTTTAGGTCCAGCCATCCATGCCTGTTCAGAGCTAAGGGGCTGAGATGCCGCCTCGGATAGCACTGTTCCGCCAGGAGGCGCTGGATTTCCAGCAGCAGCACCGCCATTGGGGGGAGGTCGCCCTGCTGCAGCCGCTCTCGACCAAGATCGCCGTATGGTTCGTGGCCTGCTGCGTCGTGCTCGTCGCCGTCTTCCTGTTCCTGGCACCCTATGCGCGGAAGGAAACGGTCCCCGGTTTCCTCATGCCCACTAGCGGCGCAGCACGGATCTACGCGCCTCAGCCAGGAATCGTCAGCGCTGTCCACGTCCAGGAAGGCCAGGACGTTCAGGAAGGCGAGCCGCTCCTGAACGTCACGACCGCCCAGGTTGCGGCCGATGGCCAGGACGTGAACCTTGCCATGCTCGAGGCTTTGGCGCGCCAACGGGACCTCCTCACCCAGCAGGTCGCAGCGGAGGCAACCCGTACGCAGTCCGAGCGCGATCGCATCTCCGCCCTCATCCAGGGCCTGGAGGCCGAGGCCGCCCATATCGAAGGCCAGATCGCCACCCAGCGCGAGCGCATCCGAGTGACGGCGAGACTCGTCGCCGCTGCGGCGAACCTGAACCCGCGAGGCTATGTGTCCGACCTCGAATACCACCGGCGCGAAGCCGCGCTGCTCGAGCAAAAGCAAAACCTCGACGCCCTCGGCCAGCAATCCGCAGCCCGCCGGAATCAGCTCACCGAGCAACGCTCCGCGCTTGAGCAACTGCCGATGATGGTGGCGGACCGGATGCGAGCTCTGCAGGGGGAGCTCTCGATGCTGGAGCAGCGCATCGCGGAGATCAACGGCCGCCGCGCCTATGTCATCCGGGCGCCGGTGGCCGGCCGCGTCTCGGCGGTACAATCAATGGTCGGCCGGCCGGCGGACCCGCGCCAGCTGCAACTTAGCATCCTGCCCAATGGCAGCACTCTTCGGGCCGAGCTGTTCGTCCCGACCCGCGCCGCCGGCTTCATCCGGAAGGGGCAGCGCGTGCGGTTGCTCTATGAGGCCTTCCCCTACCAGAATTTCGGCACCTATGGCGGCCGGATCGAGCAGGTCTCGCGCACCGTCCTGACCCCCGCCGATGCCGCGGGGCCGATTGAGCTCAAACAGCCTGCCTATCGCGTGTCGGTGTCGCTCGACCGGCCCGATGTGGACGCCTATGGCGAGAAAATGTCGCTGCAGCCCGACATGCTCCTGCACGCGGACATCATCCTCGACAGCCGCGCCCTGATGAGCTGGATCCTGAACCCGCTGCTGGGTGCCGGGACGCGGGCGATGCAGCCATGAGGGAGGTCCTGCTCAATTTCGGCGGCCAGAGCCGCCTGCCCCTTCTCCGGCAGACCGAGGCGGCGGAGTGCGGCCTCGCCTGCCTGGCCATGGTCACCGCCTATCATGGCCACCGCATCGACCTGACCACCCTGCGGCGTCGGCATCCAGTGTCGCTGAAGGGGGTTACGCTGCGCGGGCTCATCCAGGTGGCGAACCAGATGAACCTCGCCTGCCGGCCGCTGCGCTTCGAACTCGGCCACCTGCGCCAGCTGCGCCTGCCTGCGATCCTGCACTGGGACCTGAACCACTTCGTGGTCCTGAAGGCGGTCACCGCCCGAGGCATCGTGGTGCACGACCCCGCCGCCGGCGAGCGGAGCTACCCGTTTGCCGAGGCCTCGAAGCACCTCACCGGCGTTGCGCTGGAAATCTCGCCGGCCGAGGGCTTCGCGCCGCAGGACGAGCGGGCCAAGCTGCCCTTCACCGCCTTCTGGGGCGGGGCGCGCGGCCTCACCCACCCCCTGGTGCAGGTCTTTGTGCTCTCGGCCATCCTTGAGCTGCTGGTGATCGCCGGTCCCTTCTACATGCAGATCACGGTGGACGAGGTCATCGCCCGGGGCGATGCGGACCTGCTCCTCGTGCTGGCGTTGGGCTTCGGGCTGCTGGCTCTCCTCACCGTGGCGACCACGGCCCTCCGCTCGCAGGTCATTCTGGTGGTACAAAATTTCCTGCACTTCCAGATCGGAGCGCGGCTCTTCCACCACTTGCTGCGGCTGCCGCTCGCCTGGTTCGAAAAGCGCCATGTCGGCGATGTCCTCTCACGCTTCGCGTCCATCGAGCCGATCCGGAACCTGCTGGCGGAGGGTCTGATCGCAGCGGTCGTCGATGGCATGATGGCCGTGGCGACGCTGGTGATGATCTTCGTCTACAGCCCGCTGCTTGCGGCCGTGGTGCTGGCCGCGCTGGCCGCCTATGCCCTTCTGCGGCTCGGCTTGTTCCATATGCTGCGGCAACGCAGCGAGGCCGCCATCCAGGCCAGGGCGCAGGAGAGCTCGAACTTCATCGAGACCGTTCGCGCGGTGCAGAGCCTGAAGCTGTTTAACAAGGAAAGCGAACGCGAGGGGCTCTGGCTCAACCGCTATGCCGAGGTGATCAACGCCAATGTCCGGCTGGGCCGGGCGAGGATCACCTTCAAGACGCTGAATGACCTGGTCTTCGGCATCGAGAACGTCGTGACCATCTACCTCGCGGCCCGGCTCGCGCTGGACAACGCGCTGACGGTCGGGATGGTCTTCGCCTTCATGAGCTACAAGCGGCACTTCATCGAGAAGACCGTCCTGCTGGTGGAGAAGGGCATTGAACTACGCCTGCTTGGCCTGCATCTCGAACGGCTGTCCGACATCGCCCTCAGCGAGCCCGAGGCGGGGCATGACAGGCCGCTGGCCTATGAGCGGGAGATGCGCGGCGGCATCGAGCTCCGCAACCTGTCCTTCCGCTATGCCGAGACCGAGCGCTTCGTGCTGGAGAATGTCAGCCTGACCATCTCCCCGGGTCAATTCGTGACCATCATGGGCGCCTCGGGCGGCGGCAAGACGACGCTGATGAAGATCATGCTGGGCCTGCTCGAGCCGACCAGTGGCGAAGTGCTGATCGACGGCGTACCGCTGCCCGTCCTCGGTGCCAGGGCCTACCGCGAGCAGGTCGGCGCCGTGATGCAGGAGGATCAGCTTCTCTCGGGCTCCATCGCCGACAACATCTGCTTCTTCGACCCGGCCTTCGACCAGGACTGGATGATGGAATGCGCCCGCATGGCTGCGGTGCATGACGAGATCATGGCCATGCCGATGGCCTATAACAGCCTGATCGGCGACATGGGCAGCTCGCTCTCGGGTGGGCAGAAGCAGCGGGTCCTGTTGGCCCGGGCACTCTACCGCAGGCCGAAGATCCTCTTCCTGGACGAGGGCACGGCGCATCTGGACATCGAGCGGGAACGGGAGATCAACGCGGCGCTAAGGCGCCTGAACATCACCCGCATCAGCATCGCCCACCGGCCGGAGATGGCCGAGGGTACCGATCTGGTACGCATCGGGCCGGCTGCGCCAGGTTGAGTACACCGCATTCCAGGTGCGTACGAGAAGAGCTTTCTAGCTGCCGATTCCTGCCGTCCTCGATTAGGCAAAGCTGGGTGCGCTCTGTCCGCTTTCAGGGAGTCGGGTCTCCCAAGCAAATGTCTGGACTGGGCGCAAAGCCGACAATGTCCGACGCTGCTTTGCAATGTCCGCTGGTCAAGCATAACTGGCAGACGAGCGGTTACGAGAAGCACCTTTGGGCCGAGCAAGATCGTTGCCGTGAGGCCTGCGTTAGCCAGATGCCATTCGCGCGCTCACTTGCGCCTCGGGAGACTTATCGCAGCTGAGGATGCGCCAGCTTCAGCCCCTCCCCATTGCTCGCGGTGGGCTGGCGCTAAGGGCTGCGGCATCCGACATTCGCGGCATGAACCTGCCGCCCGCTGATCAGATGCCGCCCGCGAAGCCAAAGATCACACCCGACGAGCGCCGGCGCCGAACCGCCGATCAGCTGACGACCATCCGGTTGCGGATGGCGATCGGCCGCGAGTTGGACGATCGAGGCGTCACCACACCCGCCGGGATCGGCGCCGCCCTCGGGCTGCCGCCAGCCGAGGCGGCTTCCCTGCTGAACCGGAAGCAGTGGCGGGAGGGGGATGTGGCTCTGCTCGAGGCCGCAGCGGCTCGGCTGGGGGTGCAGGTGCCGAGCTCAGTTGGAGACGACTAGCCGAGCTAAGCTCGACTTTGGCCATTCAGGCGGCGTGGCAAAGGGCATAGGCGATGCCCTCGCGGAGGGCTGGCGGGAGTTTTGCGGCATCGATGGATTGCCGGGACACGGCGAAACCCTGCTCGGTCCAGATCGCCCGTCGTACTGCGGCGAGGCTGTCGGCGAAGGTCGGCCGCTGCTTATGGTACCAGGCGCTGGTCGAGATCTGGACCCGAGCACGGCAGTCGAGGCGCGACGCCAACAGGGTGACGATCGAGAACAGCCCGAGCAGGCAGGGTGTGGTGCGGGCGATCGCCTTGTCCGACCACTGACGCTGGGTCTCGACGCCAAGGTGATCGCGGACCTCGCGGAAGGTGACTTCCAGCTGCCAGCGCTGGACGAACCAGTGGATCACCTGCAGCGGCTCCTGCGCGGGGTCGGTGCAGAGCAGCGCCTGCGGATCGAAGCGCTGGCAGGGATCGCGCAGCACCCAGCGGATCGGCACGACCGGCAGGCCGCTGTGGCGCCAGACGGCGGTGTCCGAGCAGATCTCCACCATGCGGTCGCCCTCGCCGTACCAGCCGGGTACGGTGACGGGCTGCCAGCGTGTGGCCTTGTCGGCTAACACCTCGGCCAGGGTCGGCAGGCGCTCGCCCTTGGTCCGCGGCCGCCCGATGGTGCCAGATGGGCGCGGCGGAGCCGGCCGGTAAAGGGCCGCATCGAGCCGCAGGCGGGTGACGCAGGTGACCTCCTGCCGCAGCAGGGCAGCCAGGAACTCGAGCGCGGAGAAGCCGCTGCCGGTCACCACGACCAGACGCCGGCCCAGCATCCAGCCACGGGCCTGCAGGACCAACTGGCGGCCCCAGTCGGTCAGCTTCTTGTGCCGTTGCCCGCGCTCACGGCAGTACCGCTCCGAGGGGGCGAGGGTCGTCAGGAACGGCAGCGCCCAGACCCGCCCGGCCCAGGACATCGGCACCAGCAGCATCAGGCTGAGCCAGCGTAGGCCACTCGCCTTGACGAAATGGCCGTGGCTGGAGCGGACTGGGTCCCGATATATCCCCTTGGCGCTGATGCGCTTACCGCGTCGGCGTTCGATCGTGTCATCGAGCCCCAGCAACACCGGCCCCGCCGGCAGGAAGGCGTCCAGCAGCAGCCCGAGCAGTACGCGGGCCGGAGATCGCCCGCTCCAGGCAGCGCGGTTGAGGACGCGATGGTAGTTGACGAACCGCCGCTCCCGGCTAAGCCCAGTAATCCGAAGTATACTGGCCACCGTGCGCCGGCCCGGTGCCAGGATGGCCCCGATCAGCAGCACCTCGGCATGCCGCCAACTCCGTTGTCGGAGGAGCGGCGCAAAGCATAGGATCAGCGCGGCGAAGCGGGCTGGCAGGCGCAGCATGGCGGCCGTCCTTTGGCGGGGACGCCACCAGCTTAGCTGCTCACCCGCTCCGCCACCTCAGCCCTCGGAATTGGCCAAAGTCGAGCTCATACCAGCCGCCCTAGAGCTTGACCTGAGCCCAGGCACGGGTGGTGATGGAGGTGACCTGCTCTGGTCTGCGCATCAGCGCGTTCCAGGCTGAGCAGCAGGCGTCCACGATAGCGTCGTAGCTCTCCCACACGCGATGACTGAGAAAGTTGGCCCGCAGGAACTCCCACAGGTTCTCGACCGGGTTCAGGTCGGGCGCATAGCGAGGCAGCGGCAGCAGGCTGATGTTTGCGGGCAGTTGCAGCTTGGGTGAGGTGTGCCAGCCCGCGCCGTCGAGGACGAGGACAGCATGGGCTCCTTTGCTTACGCCCAGGCTGATCTCCGCCAGGTGGATGTTCATGGCTTCGACATTGACGGTGGG
>NZ_JQKB01000159.1 GCF_000745835.1 Belnapia moabensis DSM 16746
ATACGCCTGGCCTCATTGAGTGACCTGTGCCCATGGTCGTGATGCGATGGCGGTGATGCGTTCGGGCTGACTGGTGAACCAATTCCAGGTCTCGGTGCATGCGTCGAGGATGTCGTCGTAGGTCTCGTAGACGCGGTTGGCGAGCTTGTTGGAGCGTAGGTAGGCCCAGACATTCTCCACTGGGTTCAGCTCCGGCGCGTAGGGTGGCAAACGGAGCGGGGTGACGTTGGCGGGCACGCGCAACTTGCCGCCGGTCTGGTGCCAACCCGCGCCGTCCATGACGACAACCGCATGAGCACCTCGCGCAACCTGGCTGCTGATCTCGGCGAGGTCGAGGGACATGGTGTGGGCATTGGCGGCCGGCAGCACGAGGCCGGCGCCAATGCCGCGGGCCGGGCAGACCGCACCGAAGAGGTAGGCCGAGGCATAGCGGCGATCCTTCGGCGCGGTCGGGCGCGAGCCGCGCTCCGCCCAGATGCGCGTCAGCGTGCCCTGCTGGCCAACCCTGGCCTCATCTTGCCACCAGATTTCAAGCGGCTTGTCGCGCGCCTTGGGTGACAGGGCGGCGGTTACCAGGGCGGCGAAGTCGGCCTGAAAGACGCTTGTGCCGCAGCGTCATGACCGGGGTGACGCGGCCGCACAACCAAGCGGCGGAAGCCGAGGCGGCGCAGCACATGACCGACGCTCCGCTCGGCCAGCACAACGCCGAACCGCTCGGCAATGGCGCGCGCCAGATCAGCTCGGCGCCAGCGCACCACCCCGTCCCTTGTCGGGTCGGGGCCGCGGCGCACCCACTCGGCTACCTCCACCTCCTGATCGGACGACAGACGCCGCTTCGGCCCGGTCTCGCCCACCCGGGCTCGCAGACCCGCCAAGCCCTCGGCGTTGTAGCGATGCACCCAATCGCGCAGCGTCTGCCGCCTTGATCCGCTCTGCGGCTCAAGCCCACGCCGCACGGGCTGCGTCCGTCCGCGACTGCCCCTCCAGCACCAGCGCCAAGGCCAACATCCGCCGCGACGCCGCCGCATCCCGTTCGCGTCCTGCTGCCCGACGCAGCCCCATCGCGTCCAAATCCGTCCGGCTGATCGCCACTGCCGCTACCATCGCCATCTCCGCTCACCCGCAAAGGCAGCGAAGCACCTTCTCAGCCATATGGGACATCACCTACGAGTCAGCGATCTCGGCCGGGCGTATTACCCGATGCAGCCCGTCTGACGCTGAATATCCTCATCGAGGTCCTCAAATCGCTCGACGATCGTATTCGGCGCCTGGATGCCGAGATCGCCCGTCGCGCCAAAGACGATGAGGTAGCGCGGCGGCTGACCACCATTCCCGGTATAGGGCCCGTGACAGCGACGGCCCTTGCAGCTCTGGCACCGGCGGCAGAGACCTTCCGGAAGGGGCGCGACTTCGCGGCATGGATGGGCCTGACGCCGCTACAGCGGTCGACAGGAGGCAAGCAGAAGCTCGGACGGACCTCCAAGATGGGGGAGCGCACGCTGCGCCGCCTGCTGATCATCGAAGCATCGGCGGTGGTGCAGCAGGCCGCCAGGCGTGGCGCTCCCGCACATTCATGGCTGACGCAGATACTCTCGCGCAAGCCGCGCATGCTCGTGGTCGTCGCCGTCGCCAACAAAATGGCCAGAACGATCTGGGCCTTGCTGGCGAAGGGCGAGACCTATCGGTCTCCGACCGTAACAGACTCGAGCTGACCACGGTTGGGGCCGCCGGACGTAGGGCGGTCGAAAGGATGGTATGGCGCACAGTGACGGGAACGGGATCGGTCAACCACTTGTTCTCTATGCGCCTCGAGCGCGGCGATTAGAATTGAACCCGATCTGCGAACTCCCATACGGGCCCGCGGCACTGAACGGACGCAGCGAAGGCCGGACAGAAGTCAGCACCCAGCTGCGCCCGCACCATCCCGCAGATTGTCCTTGCGTCCACGAGGGCGCCCACAGAAGAGAGCGGGATCTCAATGGAAGCTTATCTTCGCTTTGAAATTAAACTCTTATGTACTTGGGAAGGTAACAGCGAACCCGTGAGGTTTGGAGAAGGGAGCGTGCGCCTTGCTTGGACAGCGCCTCGTAGGCGACCATAAACTCTTCCGCCATCCGTTGTACCGTAAAGCCGGCATCTACCCGCGCTCGGGCCGCGCCACCCATGCGCGCGCGCAGCGCCGGGTCGTCAAGCAGGCGCGCCAGTGCCGCGCCGAAGGCCGCATGATCCTCCGAGGGCACAACAAAGCCTGTCTCGCCATTTAATAGGATCTCCGCTACCCCGCCCACGCCGGTTGCCACGGATGGCAGGCCGAACCAGCCGGCCTCAGCGAGCGAAAGCGGCAACCCCTCGCGCCGTGAGGCCAACGCGAAAACGTCGCTGATCGCATAAAGCGACGCGGGGTCCGGGATGTGGCCTGCGAAGTGCACCCGCCCGCTGAGCCGGAGCTCGCCTGCCAAAGCCGCCAACGCTTCGCCTTCTGCGCCTGACCCGGCGATGACGAGATGCGGCAGCGGGCCGCGGGCGGGCTGGGCGGCAAAGGCGCGCAGCAGCACGTCGTGCCCCTTGCGCTGGATGAGCGAGCCCGTGCAGCCCACCACCGGCACGCCATCCGGGATGCCGAGCCGCGCACGCAGCGCTGCCGGATTGGCATTTTTGAGACGAGAGGGGTCGATTCCGTTGTAGATCGTACTCAGCCGGGCGGGGTCGTAGCCGTCGCCGGGCAGGTCCCGCGTGACCTCCTGCGCCACACCGACGATGAGGTCCGCTTGGTGAAGCAACAAGGCGTAGCGGCTGCGGCGCAAGTAGCGAACATGTAGGTGAGTGAGTAGTGGGCGCCGCGTCCAGCCAGCAGCGGGGACGAGCCACTGGGTCGGCGCGGCGCTGTTGGCGTGTACCACGCCGATGCCATGTTGGCGGATCAGCGAGACCCCCTCCCTCACCAAGGCCGCGTAGTGCCGAGCGGAGAAGGGCGACGCGCTCTCGGGGTAGTCCAAGAAGAAGGCGAACTGGCTGCGGTAGGTAGGGTAGCCCGCCGCCCGGCACTTCTCAGCCAGTGGCGCGCCGTTGCACCAGACTACCGGCGAAATACGGGCTGGATCGAGATGGGCGAGCAGGTCTAGAAGGACGTACTCGGCGCCCGTCAGCCACTCCTCGCCGAAATGGGTAAATAGCACCGGGGTAGGGCCCGAGATGGGGCTAGGCATTGGGCGCACTCCATGGCCGTTGCAGCGGCTTGTAGGAAAGCCGGTTGTAGAGAAGTAGGGGTGTCTACGCGTCGGGCACCGCGCTATCCCGCGGCGTATTCCCGCTCGAGCCGCTCCACAATCCGATCCCAGCCAAAGCCCTCAGCCCAGCGCCGTCCGGCCTCTCCCATACGGGCCCGCCCGGCGGGATCGTCGGCAAGCTGGCGCAGCGCTGCACTCAAGGTTGGCACGTCGTCGGGCGGCACCAGCAGGCCAGTGTCCGTGGGTACCACCTCCGGCACGCCGCCCACACGTGTGCCGATCACCGGCGTGCCGTAGCGCATAGCCTCGATATAAGGGATGCCGAAACCTTCGTAGCGAGACGGCATGACGAAGATGTCCGCCTCGGCATAGGCGCGATCGAGTGCCGCTTCCGTAACCAGCCCATGTACCCGCACGGCGGGGCCGAACTCCACTTCCAGCCCGGCGCGCGTCGCCTCGGAAATTCGCCCGATCACTTCGAGCCGCCAACCGGGGCGGCGTGCCTGCGCGAAGGCTTGGCGCAGCAGGTCGAAACCCTTGCGGTGCTCGTCCACGCGGCCGACGAAGAGCAACACGACCTCGCTGGACGGGCGCGGGGAGCGCGCATGCGGCAGCCCGGATTGGACGCCGTTCGGCAGCACGGCCTGCCGAGCCGCGGGCACCCAGGGGTATTCCAGCGCGAAGGGGGCAAGATCGAGTGACGTCAGGTGGAAGATGCGTCGCGCCGTGGCCAGCGGCAGCCAGTTCATCGCGTGCAACAGCATCGGTTCCGTCGCCGGCCGGCGGCGCGAGGGCTCCGTGTCCGGGTGCCAGTGCGGGGAATAAAAGAAACGGCGCCCGCGCGTTCGGGCGTAAAAGGCGGCGCCGAGCGCCCAAGCCGGCGCCGCGATTTGGTGGGCGTGCAGGACATCGGGCGCAATTTCGCGTAGACGCTGTACCAGGCCCTCCACCACTACACCGCCGTTGTTCAGGTAGGAGAAGCGCCAATGCGCATTGGCGATGCGCACCGGCAGGCGGTGAATGCGGAAGCCCTCCATCTCCTCCTGCCCGAGGGCATCGGGAAAGCTGCCCTTGGGATAGCGCAGGCCGCTGGTCACCACATGCACCTCATGCCCGCGTCGGACAAGGTGTCGGGCGTGGCTCAGCATTACCTTCTCCACCCCGTCGAGCTGTGGGAAGAAAAACGGGCCGGTGATGACAATGCGCAATAGGAGGGCTCCGGTCGTCTGGTGCAGGCGTTTTCGCAAGGCGCGCAGCTAGCCGCAAGGGCCCGATGCAGCGCATGTCAGGCCGGTGCCGGTCCATCGCCAGCCATGGAGGGGTGGCACAGCCGCAGGAAGGCCGCCGTCCGGCTCGTCCAACCCGCCACCCGCGCCGCCTCCAGTCCTCCCGCCGACAGTCGCGCCGCGAGCACGGCGTCCTGCAACACCCGCAGCACTGCCGCGGCGATCGCCGCGCTGTCTTCGCCCTCCACTAGCAGCCCGTTCACGCCATCGATTACCACCTCCGGTGTGCCACCCGCACGGCCGCCGATCACTGGGCGACCGCAGGCATTCGCCTCCAGAAAGACCAACGGCGTGCCGTCGCTCTCACCTGGCTCGGCCCGGTTGGGTAGCGCGACGAGTTCGGCCAGTGCGTAGAAGCCCGGCAGCTCGGCCGCGGCCACCGCGCCGGCGAAGCGCACCGCCGCCGGCCCGCCAGCCGGAATCGCCATGGCCTCTAGTGCGGCACGCTGCGGGCCGTCGCCGACGACCAGGAGGATCGCCTCCGGACAGCGAGCGCGGATGGTGGGCAGTGCAGCGATGAGCCGGTCCACGCCCTTGCGCGGAACCAGCCGAGCTGGCGTGAGGATCACCCGCCTTTCCTCCAGCCCAAACCGCCGACGCAACTGCGGGTCCGGCGGCCGGGGCCGGAATCGGTCGAGGTCCACGCCGTTTGGCACTACCGCAACGCGTTCCGTCGGGAGCCCATAATTCGTAAAAAGTTGACGCGCGGGAAAGCCGCCGGCTGCCACCACGCAGTCCGCTGCAAGTAGCCAGCGGCGCCGGGCGCGCCGAGCGGCCGGATCCTCCTCCATTAGGTCGTCGCCATGGCAGTAGACTAGCGCCCGGCGGCCCAGGCCGTGGCGTACGAAGGGAACGAGCCAGCCGACCGCCTCGTCGTCGCAGATGCAGACAGCCTCGGCCGCATGCCGGCGTGCCTCGGCCGTCACTGCGGCAGCGAGGCGTAGGGCCCGTAGGCCCCAGCCTGCCTGCCGCCAGAGAAAGTTCCGTGCGGCGCCACTCCGCAACGGCGGGCGCACTAAGCCGATCCGCCGGACCGAGTAGGGCGCAACGGCGTCGGTCTCCCGCCAGCCCTCCCACTCGCGCCCCGTTGCGGGATCCAGCTGTGAGGTGAGCACGGCGATGGCCCCTCCAGCATGCCGCGCCAAGGCTTCATAGACGCCAGCCGAGCCGCCGATGACCGGCGGGAAGGTGTGGCAGACCAGCAGGCAGCGCCCGGACATCGGCAGACTCGGGACAGGGGTGGCCGGCGCTGTCAAGCCGGGAGCCTTGCTCTGCCCCTTGGTGCCGCACCTACTTGTAGTGCGTCCGGATGTTGAGACAGTCGGCTGCGCCATTCAGGCGGCCAAGGGTAGGTTGGCCGATGGGCATTGAGCAAGGCGGCGTTGCTCGGCGCGGATCTGGTTCGGAGTGCGGTAGCCGTGCCGGGCGACGGGCCAAGTGGCGTTGTAGTGTGTGACGAACTCATGCAGCCCGCGGCGCAGCTCTTCGATGGTGTCGAACGTATGCACCCAGAGGAAGTTTTCCTTCAAGGTGCGGATAAAGCGCTCGGCGACGCCGTTGCCCTCGGGCTGGCGGACGAAGGAGGGCGAGCTCTCGATGCCGAGGAAGGCGATCTCGTCCTGGAAGTCGCCGGAGAGGTAGTTGGAACCGTGGTCGTGGCGCAGGGTGAGGCCCTTGGCCCTGTCCTTCTCGATGGCACCAAAGTTGCGCAGGACGCCCTGGCGCACCGGCTCAAGTGCCTCGAAGCGGTTGCTGGAGCGCGCGGCATGGTTGCCGACGCACTCGCCGGAGCAGTGGTCGACGGCCACGAACACCCGGGCCCGGCCTTCTCTGACGGTCACGGTCTCGGTCATGTCGGTCCCCCACATTGCATCCACGGCGATGGTGGTGATGGTGCCATCATGAGCGCGCTGCTCGGAACGGCCGACGCGGTGAGGCGCCAACAGGCCGTGCTGACCCATGAGGCGCCGGACCCGTCGGGCCGAGGTGCGGATGCCGGCATGGCGCAGCCGGGCCCAGATCTTGCGGTAGCCCTCGCCATGCAGGCGTGAGCCGAGGATCTGGGC
>NZ_JQKB01000160.1 GCF_000745835.1 Belnapia moabensis DSM 16746
AAAGTAGTGATGGAGTGTGTGGCCTGTGGCTCTGCTGCTGTGACGGAGCGGCCGGAGCGTACCGCTCGAGGCTACCGCCGGTTCCGCTGCCGCGATTGCGGCAAGCAGTACAACGAGCGCAGCGGCGGGCTGCTGAACCACGCCCAGTACCCATCCGATGTTATCGCCCTCGTGGTGCTGTGGCGACTGCGCTACCGCCTGACCCTGCGTGACCTGGCCGAGATGTTCCTCCAGCGCGGCATCCTCTTCAGCCACGAAGCCGTCCGCGACTGGGAGGCGAAGCTCGCGCCGGTCCTGGCTGGCGAACTCCGCCGACGCCGGCACGGCAAGGGCGGCACCCGAGACCGGCACTGGCATGTTGACGAAACCTATTTGAGGGTTCGCGGCCGCTGGGCCTATCTGTATCGGGCTATTGATCGCGACGGCCACCTTGTCGATACCATGCTGAGCGAGCACCACGACATGGCAGCAGCGCAGGCCTTCTTCCGCTCGGCCAAAGCTGCCACTGGCATCACGCCCGAACGCGTCACCACCGATGGTCATGGCTCCTACCCGCGGGCGATCCGGTCGACACTCGGCCGGCGCGTCGTACACCGGGCCAACGCCTTCAAGAACAATAGCCTGGAGCAAGACCACCGCGGCGTTAAAGGCCGCACGCGATGTATGCGGGGCTTCAAAAGCTTCAATTCAGCGAGGCGCTTCTGCCGAAGCTATGACGAACTCCGAAACTTCCTCCGCTCTCGTACCCGCCACAACCAGCACATCCCTGCCCGCCGCCACTGCCTGGTGCACATGCGTCGTGCCGCAGCTGCGCTCGCCATCCTCACAGCAGCATAGGACAAGTTTTGCCGGGACCTCTCGTCGCCAGGCTTGGCGCGAGCGCTGACAGATCCGTGGTAGTCGTCCCCGCATGTCCCCGCGTCGCGCCATGCTGGCCGGCCTCGACGGCACAACTGGCGCTGCTGACGCGCCGCCCGCGGCGGCTGTCGCCCCAATGGTCATGGCGGGATCGCTCGCCGTGCCGGGAGGAGCCCAGGCGCCACTGCAGACAGCGATCGCCGGCTACCTCGATCACCACGCCACGGCCAACGTTCGCGGCATTGACGACGAGGTGGTCGCAGCGATGACCGAGCTGATGGCGGCCGAGGTCGACCGCATCCTGGCGATGCCGGCTACGTCGTTCGACGACATTGTGGCCAAGGCGTTGTTCTGCGTGAGATGCTGGATTGCAATGACGGCGATCTGAGCGACGCCGAGGAAGGCATCTTCGGGGCAGTCATGGCTGACCTGGCCGCGCTGACGGGAGGCAGGTCATGAGCGCTCGTCGGCAAATCCTGCGGGGCGGTGTGGCTGCCCTGGCCAGCGGCGCGATATCGATGTCTTCCAGTGCAGAGCCCGCCCTCGCAAGCCTTCCTCCTGACGGCGAGCTAATCGCGCTCTGCCAAGCGCATCCCGGTTTGCTCGACGCCGTCAACGGCACCGACTGCGACCTGAACGACAGCAACCTGACCTGGCGAGCCTACGTCGCCTCGCTGGATGCTATCCGCGACGCCAAGCCGCAGACGCTGGAAGGGATGCGGGCGAAGGCGCTGGCAGCCATGGCCGAGTGCCGTGGCATCAACGGGGGCGAAGCGCCTGATCACTGCTCGGCCTCGGGCATGGCCTGGGACCTGCTGAACGATCTGCTGCGGTTGACGGGAGGTGCGGCATGAACCCCATCGCGCATGTCACGCGCGGTCTCCTTGCGCGGAAGCCAAAGCGTCGCCCGCCGAGGCCGCCGATCAACGCGTGATCGACAACCCTCGCCAGCTCGATCTACGGTGTGGCTGGGGGCACTCCCGGAAAGATGCACCCCCAAGCCTACTGCGGTTGTCGGAGCGGTGTCGCAGCCGCTCCGACAACCGACCGCCGCTTGGTCTGCCCTGTTGGACTAGCAGCACCAGCACCACGGCCAGCGCCAATCCAAGTAGGGTTAGTGGCTGACCAAGGGCGCCAAGGACAGCAACAAGCCCTCGGCTAACGGCGTCAACGGTCTCCGGACTACTCAACACTATCTGCATTTCTATGCTCCTCATCGTGGTGCTCGGGGCGGCGGGTGTGGCCCTCGGCGGTGCGGGCGGCCTCGATCTCCTGTTGTCGGTCGTCGGTCAGCCGTGCATTGGTCCCCGCGCCACCACCTATGAAGCCGATTGCATCCCGGTGCCGCCACGAGAATTCGTGGATGCCGACGCAATGCACTGGGGATAACGGCACTCGCGGACAGTCACAGCGACCGCTACCGGCCCACCTCAATGCGGGATGGCGCCTTCTCGCACTGCCTGCACCGAAGGCGCTCCGTGATCTGGTAGAGCCGGGTCGAGCGCGGCAGGCCCAGACGCTGGGCCAGCCGGCCAATGTGGGTCTGCATCCAGTGCCGGCAGCCGCAGCACTAGGATGCTGGACGTGCAGTTCGAGGTTGCCACTAAGCGGGGCAGATCTGGGCAACGGTCCGCTTCAGCGACGCGCCAAGACTCTTGTCGATATCGAAACAATTCGGTATGATGTGGTTGGTAATAGAGGCCCTATCTCATGACACAGCAGACCCGCTTCGCCATTGGAACCATCTGGCGGATGCTTTCTCACCCATTACCTGGGCTGCAGCCGCTTCAACACCCGGTTCGGATTGGGGCAGCTATCGCAGCTGATCCACTCAAGTTTGGAGGCAGGCATGCCAGCCAGGAACCTTCCCCGGCAGCAGCGCTGAGCCGATACCATAACCGTTGCCGCAAGGCAGGCCGTTAGGGCTGAAGGGAAAGCCCGCTTTGAGCCGCAGCGGGACACCCTGCGAGCTCCAATGCGGCCGCTGCTGGCTGCGCGCCAAGCTGGTCAAATGCACCTCGTCAACGCCGTTTGGCTGATGGTGCTGCAGGCAGACACCGGCCCCGACGCTTGTGCTACCGAATGGTGACTTGCAGCGTCACCGTCCACGAGCACCCGCCACCTTCTCCCAAACCAGTATTGCCACCCCACACACCACCAGAGGTTGTTAATTAGAAAGGACCATCATGGTTCGGGTATCCTCATGCAGAGAGCCGGAAGGGGCGGACCACCGGGAAGGTACGTGTGCAGTCTGCCGGGGCCGGATGGCCCCCTCTCGCCAGCTATCGCAAGTAAGATACCGACTGTGAGCGCGAGGATCACCCCGGCGGCGACCACGGTGAACCATGGAGGCAATGCTGCCGACGCTGACGCCTGTTATCGAACTGATCTCACTCGTAGCTCTACCGCATAACCAAAGCAGCAGCACTTCGTCATGCCGCGGATGCGGTGGACGGACACCGCGATGCTTGGGCAGTTCTGTGGCTGAAGGTGCAACCATGCTGCTAGTTAGACATAAATTTCTTACCAGCATTTTGCCAAGACATCGAGAAGCGACGCTTTCGTTGGTGTGCTAAATGTGCACCGGTGTTGCGGCAGCGACGCCACGCGATAAGTGCGTCGCTAAAACTTGGTTTGAGCTTGAGGTTGAGACGCAGCGCTGGTCATAGTGCAGCAGTCGTTCGCCATCCCCCCTGCCTGGCGCGACGATCAGCTCCGGCGGCGTCCCCCCAAACTTATCGCCGCCGGAGCGACCTGAAGCCCTCAGGGCTCGGTGAAAATGGGGCCTCTGGCTCCTATCATGCGGGCCATGAACTCGCCCCTCATCGACCTGCCGGCCAAGCCGAAGCTGACAGCCGAGGATCGCCGGTGCCGTGATGCTGATCGGCTACAGACCATCCGGCTCCGCATGCTGGTCGGCCAGGCGCTGCACGACCGCCGCATCAAGACGCCCGCTGACATGGGCGCCGCGCTTGGGATGCCGCCGGCCGATGCGGTCAAGCTGATGACCGGGAAGCAGTGGCGTGAGGGAGATGTGGCGCTGCTAGAGGCAGCAGCGGCTAAGTTAGGACTGCGGGTGCCAGATGCGGCGTCTCGCTAGGCGCGACTTACTATTTAACCAAAAAGTAGATAAGTGCTTCCCAAAAAAGTGCAGACAAGGCAACGCTGATCACCATGCCTTCACCAAAACGCTGAGATGCAGGATCCATGTGGAAGCGTGGCAACTCGGAATGATTTATTATCATTGGTTGATTTCAGCTCTCGTTATACGAAAATATGCCAAACGCGACGCCTTGAACCACCAAATGTTCATTGCCAACACGTTTATTTTGGCGAAGATTAATAGATCGTCACACACAGCAGCCATGTCTTAGCTAAGTTGCGCGGCGCAAGCGTTGCCAATGTGACGTTCCACGATTTTTGAGATGCGGGGGGCATGGCACAGCCGATCTACCTTGATCTGAACCAGCTGCACGAAGGTTGGCTGGCGACTGCCCGCGCCAACTGCCAGGGGCAGCTCAAAGCTGCAACACATCGCAGCGTTGACCTCCTCAGTGCTCTGACCTTGCTGCTGACCACCCTGCCCCTGCTGCTGCTGGTGGCGCTAGCCATCAAGCTCGACAGCCGCGGCCCCATCTTCTACGGCCAGGAGCGCATCGGCCTCGGCGGCCGGCGCTTCATCGTCCTCAAGTTCCGCTCCATGCGGGTCGATGCCGAAGCCTCAGGCACACCCCAATGGGCCAGCAAGCAAGACCCCCGCGCCACCCGCATCGGCCGCTTCCTCCGGTTCAGCCGCATCGACGAAATCCCGCAGGTGCTCAACGTGCTCCGCGGCGACATGGCCATGGTCGGCCCCCGACCCGAGCGGCCCGCCTTCGTCGCGCAGCTTGAGCAGCAGATCCCCCACTACAAGGACCGCGCCTGCGTCCGCCCCGGCATCACCGGATGGGCCCAGATCAACTACCCCTACGGCGCCTCCGTCGAGGACGCCCGCCACAAGCTCACCTACGACCTCTACTACATCCAGCACCGCGGCCTGCGCCTCGACCTCCGCATCCTCCTCACCACCATCCGCGTCGTCCTCCTTCAGGAAGGCGCGCGGTAATGGGCAAGGGGTCAAGCAGCACTGGCTAGCGGAGACGGTGAAACCGCACGCCCCATCCTGAGTTGAACAGTGCGAGGAAGTAGAACACTCCTCCAAGTTTGGTTCCACCAGAGTCCGCCTTCCCGACTATGGAAGGCGGGCTCTTTTTTGTCCGTAGGCCGCCGCTGCCGGCCGCCCCCTTCTATGGTGCAACGGTCTGTGTACCCGATGCGGCCTCTCGTTAGGTGCGGTGCTGCACAGTTAGAGCGGTTCAGGCCGACCCAGTAGCGGCTCTTAACTCTTCCCAATAAAGTATTATGGGAACTTTTTTTACAACCCGAAGTATATATCAATGGCCTAACCACACGTCACAGCTAAATCGGTAGTCGGAATGGTATTTCGTTCGCGTCCGCAAAGTTATGAGCTTAACTTGCTTCTGATGACAAAATTCTTCTTCCATCTGCATGACGAAACCGGCGTCATTCTCGATCCCGAGGGAGAAGAATTCAGCAGCTTGGATGCAGCTCGGATGAAAGCGCTTGAGCTTGCTAGTCAGCTTATTATTGATGACCTGAAAAGAACAGGGACAGTTCGAAAAGGCTATTTCGAAATCATGAACGATGCTGGCCACGCCTTGGCTACAGTGCCGTTCTTGAAGCAGCATTCGCCAGAACTGCTAGGCTCCTCGCCCAGTGCTCAAGTTGCCTAAGGCCCTAGCTGCTCCAGCGATGCCGAATGCCGCCAGTTGTGAGCACACCTCGCACTTGTGTTGCATTCACTTAATGAAGCAACAGAGCAGGATGCCTGTGGCGGGGAGCTAGGTTTTGTCTCACCCTAGTTGCGGATTGCCATCAATCAGCGTCCCCGCCGCCTACGCTACCTGAAGAGCAGTAGCGAGTGGTGCCGCTCGCGTGAAGTTCTCCTCGGCGAGCACATCGGGCGCTCAGCCCGCCGTCATGGCCAGTTTCACTGGCCGGTAGGCGATTTAGACACTTATCAGCTTGACCGCAACGATCTCGACTTGAGCCGGCAACGATGGGCCGGCTCAGGTGTGGCGCTGGTGGTCAGGCGGCCTTGACGCCGGTGAGGAAGGTGGCAACCTCGGAGCCGAGGCGCTCGGACTGGCGGGAGACCTCCTCGGCGGCCTGCAGGACATGGCCGGCGGCCTCGCCGGTCTCGGCCGAGGCGCGGCTGACGCCGCCGATGTTGCGGGTGACCTCCTGGGTGCCGGCGGCGGCCTGCTGGACGTTGCGGGCGATCTCCTGGGTGGCCGAGCCCTGCTCCTCGACGGCGGCGGCGATGGCGCCGGCGATCTGGTTGACCTCGCCGATGGTGCTGGCGATGCCCTGGATGGCGGCGACCGCGTCGCGGGTGGCGGTCTGGATCTGGCCGACCTGGACCGAGATCTCCTCAGTGGCCTTGGCGGTCTGCCCGGCCAGCGCCTTGACCTCGGAGGCGACCACCGCAAAGCCCTTGCCGGCATCGCCGGCGCGCGCCGCCTCGATCGTGGCGTTCAGCGCCAGCAGGTTGGTCTGGCTGGCGATGTCGCTGATCAGCCGCACCACCTCGCC
>NZ_JQKB01000161.1 GCF_000745835.1 Belnapia moabensis DSM 16746
GGGCCAAGCTCTGCCGGGATGCTGCGCCACTTGGCGCCGTTCTGGTGCCGCCAGAAGATCGCCGAGATGGTCCGCCGCAGCTCCTTCGGTGGCGTCTTCCCCAGCGGCCGCACCTCCTCGATCAGCGGCTCCCAGACCGCCCATGCCGCGTCGGTGAAGACCTCACAACCGTTCCTGTCTGTCATGCCCCGAATATGGGAATAGCACTCAAGCTCTAACAGACCTTAGCCGGGCACGTCCAGCGGGCAGTGGCGCAGACCCGGTGCCATGGCAGCTCATGAGCCTGATCGGGCACCAAGGCAAAGGCCAACGCCCGGCCAGAGCCATCAGCGATCACGCAGGCCTTGGTGCCGTAGCCGTCGCGAGACCAACCAAGCGCCTCGCGCACATCTTGGTTTTGGAATCGCATTCCCGCTTTTGGCCCGCGCCGCTGTCTGGTGGGGCGCGGATGGTGGTCATGCCGGCGATGACGGTCCTGCCGAATGCGATCCCACGTTGCCGCCCCAACTCGAGCAGGCGCTTCCGGCAAGCGCCGTGCTTAGCCTCGTGGATCAACAACTGTGCGGCCAGACCTCTTCGATCCGCGGTTTCCAAGACGTCCAGGCGGCGTCGGTGAAAACTTCGCACCGGTTCCTGTCCGTCACCCCGCATGCAGGTAGGACAATGAGCAATCGACTGGTCCCCGACCGATGGATCCCTCATCGCCGTCCCTCGACGGGGGCCATGACCAACCGCAACAGTGCGGAGCGTTTCGCGCCAGGCCGCTCCACTTCGGTGCCACAGCACGAACCGTGATGCGGCCCCTCGATATTGGAACGACCGGGTGCGACCATCCGTGCCGTGCCGGGGGCCGCAGCGTCTAGGTCTTGCTCCAGACCGCGGAGGGAATGCTGCTGACACTGGTTATCCCGCTCAGCCGCTCGATGATGGCCGGCACTTGATCGATCGGTGCCGGCTTGTGGAAAAGATATCCTTGGCCCTCGTGACAGCCCAAATCCCGCAGCCGATCATGTTGGAGCCGGGTTTCGATCCCTTCCGCGAGCACCAGCATGCCGAGGTCCCGTCCAATGCCGAGCACGGCATTGATGATGGCATCGCAGTCACGACGCTCGCCTAACCCAGCAATGAAAGAACGGTCTATTTTCACCTTATCAAATCTGAACGTGCGGAGATAAGACAAGCTGGAGTAGCCCGTACCAAAATCGTCCATGGCAATTTGCACACCACGATCGTGCAGGCGCTTGAGGGCGGTGAGCGTCCTCTCCTTGTCTTTCATGATGACGGTTTCGGTAATTTCCAATTCGAGCAGGCTTGGAGGCAGCTTGGTTTCCGCCAGCACATCATCGATGTGTTGGATCAACTTGCCCCCGCGGAACTGAATTGGTGAAATGTTGACCGCGACTTTAAGATTGGGCCAGGTAACCGCGTCCAGACAAGACTGACGGAGCGCCCAGCTGCCCAGTTGAACGATCAAGCCAGTCTCCTCCGCGACAGGAATGAACTCGTCGGGTGGGACAAGACCCCGCACCGGGTGGTTCCACCGCATCAGCGCTTCGAAGCCCACAATCCTTCCTGACTTGATGCGGACGAGGGGCTGGTAGAACATTTCGAACTGGCCCTCATCCAGCGCGGTTCTGAGATCCTTCTCCAAGATCGCGCGCTTGAGAAGCTGTTCCCCCATTTCAGGTTTGTAAATCGAGAAACCCTCGAGGCCATGATCCTTTGCGCTACGCACCGCCAGATCAGCATTGCGCATGACGATGTCGCTGGAATCGCCCTTTTGCGGAAGAACAATGCCGATGGTCGCGCCGATATTCAACGTCCGGCCGTCCAGTTCAAACGGCTCTGCCGCGAGCTTCGAAAGCTTCTCAGCCAACGCGGCTGCCTGGGTTTGAGTGGTGATACCCGTTTGCAGAATCGCGAACTCGTCGCTATCAAGACGTGCGACCAGGGCCGTTTTTGGCAAGGCTTGGCTGATACGATCAGAAAACGCTTTGAGCAGAGCGTCGCCGGATGCATGGCCCAAAGTGTCGTTAATGCTTTTGAAATGGTCCAAATCAAGTACCATCAATGCCGGCTTTACCGGAGCCTGCATCGCAGTCTCTAGCTTGTCTTTGAAAACAGCGCGGTTGATCAGCCCGGTCACCGCATCATGTTTCGCCATATGCTCAATGCGAGCATGAGCCTCCTTGCGGTCGGTCACATCCTCATAGGTCAGGAGCCAGCCACCATTGGCCATGAAGCTGTGGTGGACGGCCAGGGTGCGGCCTTTCCACGGATATTCCAGCGTCGTTGGTCCCCAGCTTGTTTCCAGGTGCTGAAGTATCTTCTTATACGCGACGTCAACTCGGTTGGCTTTGTCTGACTCCCCGTCCAACAGGAGCTCGATGACGCTTCTCAGATCCATGCCGGGCTTGAGCTGACCTTTCCGGAGCCCGAACACGTCGACATAGTGGTCACTGGTGCGCATCAGGACGTTATCGCGGTTGAATAGGCAAATGCCATTGGCCATTTTTTCCAAGGCCGTGTCGAGATGGCGTTTGGACATGCGCAGTTTTTGCTCGGTATTCCCATATTTTTCGGTTGCGTTCCTGCCATACAGCCAGAACATCAGGCCGATACTGCACAGGGAGCCACAAGCGAGAATAATCAAGGCAACGCGAAACTGGTTGTCTCGCGTCATTGCCGCAGATTCTTTGAGCGACACCTCGACTGCACCAATTACGGTGCGAGAGCGGTCCAAGATGGGCGCATACGACGAATAATATGTCTCGCCATTAACGATCTGACTCGACTGATAACTGTCTTCCTGGAGAAACAGCGCTGTCCGTGCGGCTCCGGCCGGTAGGCGAAAACCAATGCGGCGAAGCCCTTGGGCATCCCGCAAAGTCGTCGCAACTGCCTCATCCCGCACGAAGAACGTCACGTCGACACCCATATTGCGACGCATTTCATCAACAAGGGAATTATTTCCGTTAATCGCAGTGCTTCCAATATACAAAACATCTTGTGCCAGGCGCGGCTCAGACCCCAACAACCTCATGGTAGAGAGGACATTCTGAATGCTGCTCTGCAGAACATGCTGGGTAAATTCCTGCCGTTCTCGGTGCATGGTATTGCTGAGAACGAGAATGACGCTGACCGTGCCGCAAACCAGCAAGAAGCACACGGAGAAAAGCGTTTTTGCTGATTTGATGGACCGCATCATCGCTATATCGATGTCCTGTATAGGTAACTATAACCTCAAATTAATGTATCATCGATACAAGAACCGTTTGTTAATGATTTCTGCAGGATGATGGCGCTTGGCAGAAGCCTTGGCTTGTGCTGCGCCAGGGGGTCCGCGATGCATCGGACGCGAGAAACTCGACAACAACCGCCATCAGGCTGGTGCTCGGCGAAGCACCTGCTCGACGAATACGTCAGCCAGATTACCGAATGTCAAAGGCAGGGTGTATCGAGTAGGCGGCTCTTGAGCGTGGTCCTGAATCGCGGAAAAACGGATCCCAGAAAGGCTCGGCAGCCTGAGCGGCATGATCCGGTGCGGGGCGTGTCGCGGCAGCTTGGTTTAGGGCGGCTGATTGGATGGGACGGCCGGAGTGACAGGCTGGTTCATTCGGTGGTGCAGCGGGCGCTGGCGGCGCACCATGAGGCCTTCGCTCGCCGGATCGGACAACAAGACGATCGCCAGGACACGCCGTGACGCCGCCCAAGGGGTGGCGCGGGGCTATGGCGGCCGCCCCGCAGCACGGCCCTGACCTTGCCCGCTGGCGGGCTACGCGGCGCAACAGGCCCCCTGTAGGGCCCAACGCACCGCAAGCGAGGCGACGAGCAGCCCCCCCGTGTCAGACGAGTTGTCGCGTGGATAGGATCGCGCAATGAGGGGGCGTGGATGATCGAGAATGGCGAGATACGGACAAGCCTTCAGGGACCGCATCGTGGCGCGGCTGCTGCCACCGGAGAGCGCGGCGATCGATCTGGTGTCCCGCGAGGTCAGGGTCAGCGTTGGTACTTTGGAGCGCTGGCGAGCTGAGGCGCTGGCTGCACCCGGTGAGCTGACGAACAACCAGCGCTGGACGCCGGCGGCGCAGCTGGAGGCGGTGATCACTACGGCAACGATGGACGAGGCTGCCCGCAGTGCCTGGTGTCGCGAGCAGGGCCTCTACCCCGCTGAGCTGGAGGCCTGGAGGCATGATGCGATTGCCGGCCTCGGCGAGCCGCGGGCGGTGAGTGCCGTCGAGGCGCGGCAGGACCGGCGGCGGGTCCGGGAGCTCGAGCGCGAGTTGCACCGCAAGGACAAGGCATCGGCCGAAACAGCTGCCTTGCTGGTGCTCAGAAAAACGTATGGCCCGCCCCGTCTGCAAGCGCTTTCACGGCCCGGTCTGATCAGTCTACGCCAACGTATCCGGCTTCGGAGACAGGCTCCCAGCCAAGATGGAGATCCGCGCGTCCCGGTCCTCATAAAACTAGCGGCGTCGAGCGCCATTTTTTCTGCCAGGCTTCCAGAACGCCGATCAACTGTCAGGCCATCTCGCTTCTACCACCCGCAGACCTCATACAGTCGCTCGCGCCGGGTGAGCGCGAACGGCCGACCTCGTTGGCTACGACACCGTCGCAGCCCGCATCTCGAACCGCTGCCCAGTGCGGAGCACCGCGCAGATCGTCCGCGCCAGCTTGGCGGCGAGCGCCACCACCACGGTGTTCACATGTGCCCGGGCCGCCAAATCGCGCAGCCAGCCGCCCAAGGGCGTCTCGCTCTTGGACAGCGTCGGCAGTGCGGCACGGGCGCCATGGATCAGCATCTTGCGCAGATACACGTTGCCGCGCTTGCTGATCCCCAACAGCTTCGGTTTGCCTCCCGTCGTCATCTGCTTTGGCACCAGCCCCATCCAGGCGGCCAGATCCCGGCCGCGCCCGAAGGTTTCGGCCTTGCCGATCGCGGCCACCAACGCTGTGGCGTTCAAGGGACCGATGCCCGGTATTGTCGTCAGCAGCCGAGCCGCCTCATCCGTTCGGGCCTCACGAGCGAACTCGTCGTCAAACGCCAGGATGCGGCGGTCCAACTCGCGCCATTCGGCCCGCTGGTCCTCGATCAGCAGCCGGGTCCGCGGACTGAGCGAGACCTGCTCCGCAGCCAGCAGGGTCTCGAGGTGCAGCTCCAGCTTGCGCCGTCCCTGGGGCACGATGATGCCCCGCTCCAGCAGGAACGCCCGCAGCTGGTTGATCAGCGCCGTTCGCTCGCCCACCAGCCGGTCACGAGCACGATGCAGGCTCTGCATGTCGAGCTGCGCCTCACTCTTGAGCTCGACAAACCGCATCGTCGGCCGGGTTGCCGCCTCGGCGATCGCCTCGGCGTCACGGTCATCGTTCTTCTGCGCCTTCACGTAGGGTCGAACGTATTCCGGTGACATCAACCGGACCTGATGACCTTGGGTGCGCAGCTTGTGGCCGAGATAGTGTGCTCCGCAGCAAGCCTCCATCGCCATCATGCAGCTCGGCAGCTCTGCCGCCAGCTTGATCACACCGTCCCGCTGCAGGCGCCGCCGCAGGATTACCCGCCCACCGGCGTCCAAACCCACGACGCTGCAGCTGTTCTTGCCCAGGTCGATCCCCAAAACCGCGATCTGCATCGAACCAGCTCCCGTCCCTCAGGTTGCCCTGCCAGCCTACTGCCGGAGGGGAGAGGGGCGGGCCATCCCATAAAACTGGATGCGGTCTTCCGCGACGGCGAGGACGAATGACCCGCCTGGAGGACCGCCAGACCCTCATGGCTGAGGTCACGGCGGCCTGCGCCGCCGGCGCCCGGCTCGCTCCGGCCTGTGCTTTGGCCGGCATCGACCAGCGTACCGTCCAGCGCTGGCGTGCCGAGGACGGCCAGGTCCGGGCCGACCGCCGGCCCGACGCCGTCCGGTCACGGCCAGCACACGCGCTCAACGAGGCGGAGCGGGCGCGGATCGTAGAGCTGGCCAACCAGCCGCGCTTTGCCAGCACGCCGCCGGCCCGCATCGTCCCGGCGCTGGCCGACGAGGGCATCTATGTCGCCAGTGAGGCGAGCTTCCATCGCGTGCTGCGCGACCATGGCCAGATGCGGCACCGCGGCCGAGCTCGCCCGCCGCGGACTATAGGGCCGCCGAGCACGCATGTAGCCACCGCGCCTGGGCAGGTCTGGTGCTGGGATGTGACCTTCCTGCGCGCCCGGGTGCAGGGGCGCTGGTTCTACCTGTTCCTCATCCTCGACCTCTGGAGCCGCAAGATCGTCGGCCACGAGGTGCATGAGACAGACCAGGCCGAGCACGCCGCCCATCTGGTCCGCCGCACCGCGCTGGCCGAGGGCATCCACACCCGCACCAAGCGCCCGGTGCTGCACGGCAACAACGGCCCGAGCATGAAGGGCACCACCGTGCTAGCCATGCTGTACTGGCTCGGCATCGTGCCGTCGCATTCGCGGCCACGGGTCAGCGATGACAATGCCTATGCCGAGGCGCTGTTCCGCACCGCCAAGTACCGCCC
>NZ_JQKB01000162.1 GCF_000745835.1 Belnapia moabensis DSM 16746
TCCCCGCCGGCAAGGTGATCCACGCCATCCTTGACAACTACGCCACCCACAAGCACCCAAAGGTCCGGCAGTGGTTGGCTGATCATCCGCGCTGGGTCTTCCACTTCACGCCGACATCGGCGTCCTGGATCAACGCCGTCGAGGGCTTCTTCTCGGCCATCACACGCAGGCGCATCCGCCGCGGCGTCTTTCAGTCAGTCCCCGACCTGCAGGACGCCATCACCCATTACATCCGCGACCACAACAAGAAGGCCAAGCCATTCGCCTGGACCAGGCCTGCCGACACCATCCTCGGCACGCTGGCCAGGCTTCCTGCACCTTCCGTTTGAGTCAGTGCACTAGGTAGGTCGCTCGTCCGCGGCACCACGGCACGTTGCCGCTGTCAGTCGACATGCCGTCTACGAATAATGCAGGTAGTCGGCAACTGACCGCCTCCGCATGATCAGAAAGGTGGCCTGCCGGCTGTTCGCCGGAGCTTCATGTTGTCCCGAAGCAGGACGCCAACATGATCGCCTTACCGACGCGCGACCAAGGGCAAGCCTGCTTTAGAGGTGGGGGGGGCGTTCGGCCGGGTATGGGATGACCCTGAGCGCCGAGAGGCAATGCAGAAGGCCCAGTCCGTGGGTGCTCGGCGAAGATGGGCTGAGTACCGCAGGAAGAAGCAGGCCAAGCCGCCGACCTCTTTGCCGAGCACATCTGGATTGCGATGATCTCCATCATCTCGCGGCGGATCGTTGCGCAAATTTAGGCGCAGTAAGGCGTCTATTCGCGTACAGCGTTTAAGCGTCCACCTGCGGAGCGGTGCTGACCTTACGAAGCAAGACGAACTCGCAGAGCGCACCGGCTGCGTCGGACGCTCGCCTTGTGGAACCCCGCCGTGACATTGGCCCAAACTTTGAACTAAAAGCCACGAACATCGCGATGGCCGAGGGGTCAGTATGAAACGGACGGGAACCAAGCTCCTTCTGGCTGATGGTACTCGCCCTTGGCCATAAGGAGCATCGGCTTCACGACGCGTAACCCCTCGCTGATGCACCACTGGAATAAGCTGGCCTGCCGTACTGGAAGCAAAAACGAGATCGGTCCATCGATCATCGCTGATGCTCCCGCAATCAGCGATTTGAGATCGCTCTCAGTCTCCGCAATGCCGTGATTTGCTAGCCACAAGGCCGCAGAGGATAAGTAGCCGCAAACTCTGCCGTCTCTCTCAACAATAAATGGTTTGAAGTGTTTAAGGGCGTCACGCACTTCCACTGTACGCTCCATGCCATAAACTCTGCTGGCAAGCATACCGCAGTCGGCGAGATCGTCGGCGACTAGCGGGCGAGTCACGTAACCGGGCAGTGGCCCGCTCCGGCAGGTGCCGCGCATCACCAGTAAGGGCTCTTTAACTTCGAAACCCATCGAGGCGTAGAGCGGCACGGAGCGGACGTTAAAGGCATCAGCGACAAGGCGCACGCTGGCAGCCGTTTTGGCACGATCTAGAACGGCTCCCATCAGAGCACGGCCAACACCACGGCCCTGGAACCGCGGATCGACCGTTAATGTGGCAACAGCACGGATTGGGTCACCTTCCGCCAGAAAGTTGGAGCCGACGATGTGGCCATCTTGCTCCGCAACGACCCCGAACATGGTTGGCGAGGTGATAAAGGTATCCGCGAGTCGAATCCCGTCCTCAACATCTTGGAGGTCTGGATGAAACCCATGTGCCTCGGCAATTCCGCGGAAGGCATCATGCATGATGCGACCGACTTGAAGGGCGTCGGATTCCGTTACAGACCGGATGCACGGAGCCATGATCCCCCTCCCTGGTGAATGGAAGCTCGGTCAGCCGCTTACCGCAAAACATGGAGGCCCTAAAACAGCGGTAGCAAGCTAAAAGCGCCACGCATGAACGAGACTAGCACCATCGCTCGGGCTGTGGGTCTCCCTCGAATAACTCGCAAGAGCTTTTGCTCCGCTGCATCCACGGCTGTCGCTCCTCAGCCGGCTTTGAGCGGCGAACCAACGAGGGTGAGGCCTGCGACATAGGGCTGGTGCTGTTAGCACATAGAGACGGGCTTCGGTGCTGCCGGGTCCGCTCCCAACCGTTCCGCTAAAATACTATGCCGTAATTCCCGCGTGCTGCGGCGGATCAGAAAGGCCTAGGCTTCCCAGCAGCCGAGGCGCTGACCTTCATTCATCTCAGCGCTCGCGCGGGAGGGTAGGGCAATGTTTGACCTCGACCGGTTCGCGGCTGACTGCCGCACGGCGCTTGCCCAGGACCATGGTGCACACCGCGCGGTCCGCGAGGTCGTTGCCCGGGCGGTAGCAGACCCCAGCAGCGTGCTCGCCGGGCTTGGTGAGCCCCGCCGTGCAGGGGTCCAGAAGCTCTATCATGCCCCAGACTTGACGATCCTCAACATCGTTTGGGGACCGAAGATGACCCTGATGCCGCACGACCACCGCATTTGGGCGGTGATCGGCATCTACACCGGCTGCGAGGACAACATCTTCTGGCGCCGGGTGGAGGGCGGCAAGGTCGAGGCGGCAGGCGCAAAGGCGTTACGCACCGGAGACTGCACTGTTCTGGGCCGGGACATCATCCACTCTGTGACCAATCCCATTCCCCGCCTGACTGGGGCCATTCATGTCTATGGCGGAGACTTCTTCAGCATCGAACGCAGTGAATGGGACCCCGAGACACTGCGGGAGGAGCGCTACGATGTGGCCAAGAACATGCGCCTTTTCGAGGAAGCCAACACGGCTCTGGCCACGGGACAATGAGCTATGGCGGCTACCGACCGCAGTGACGGCTCCCCGCTAGACGACCTCTACTTCCGCGAGAACACCGCGGTCGTTATGACAAGAGCATCGGGTAGATGACACGCGGGTTCTGCGCGGTGTTTCGCGTGCTGCTGCTCAAAGTGGGGGCAATCGGCGAGGCGTAGGTGGACTCCCTCGTAGGCGGTTCGACGTGCGACCTCGTCACGTGCCGCTGCTTCGGTTCGTGCAACTGCTGCGCCTACACGGTGCGCAGAGATGCCTGACGGCGGGAACGGGCCGGGCCGATGGTGACCGCGTGAAATTGGGGAGGATGCTTTGAGCCGTTTCGAATGCTTTCCCACCCGACGCACCTTGCTCGCGGTAGCTGGCAGTGCCGCAGCCGCACCCCGGTCTGGCATGGCTCAGGGGCGCTTTCCCGACCGGCCGATCCGCATGATCGTGCCCTGGCCTCCAGGGGACGCCTCCGACACGCAGATGCGTGCCTTGTGTGAACTGGCGGCCCGGCATCTCGGCCAGCCAATCGTCATCGAGAACCGACCCGGCGCGACCGGCTCGCTCGGCGCAGTGGCGCTCAAGGACGCGCGGCCGGACGGCTACCTGCTCTCGCAGATGCCGCCCTCGGGCGTGTTTCGCATCCCGCATATGTCTGCCCGCCCGCCCTTCGACCCGCTGACTGACTTTACCTGGGTAATCCAACTCACTGGCTACACCTTCGGTGTGGTAGTGCGTGCCAACGCGCCTTGGCAGACCTTTCCTGAACTGCTCAACCACGCCCAGGCGAACCCTGGCCGGATCAACTACGGCTCGCCCGGCGTGGGTAGCCCGCTGCACGCGACCATGGAGCGGATTGCACGGCTCCGTGGCGTCAACTGGACCCATGTTCCATTCCGCGGCACCACCGACGACCTCCAAGCCCTGCTAGCAGGACAGGTGCAGGCCAGCGCGCAGGGGGAGCGCCTGGGCGCCGCTGGTCGAGGCTGGGCGGCTGCGCCTGCTGGTGACCTTCGGCGCGGAGCGCATCAAGCGGTTCCCCGATGCTCCTACGCTGCGCGAGGTGGGCATCGATCTCGTTGTCCCGGCGCCCTACGGCATCGCCGGGCCGCGCGGTCTCCATCCGGAGATCGTGAGCGCGTTGCATGACGCACTCAAGGAGGCGCTATTCGACCCCACGCACCTTGCGGTGCTGGACCAGTACGATATGCCGGTCCTGTATCTTGGCTTCGAGGATTACGCAGTTGCGGCCCGGCGCCAATACGAGGAGGAGCGGGATATCGTACGCATGCTCGGGTTGCGGATGGAATAGTGCCCTGAGGTGATGACGGAGGTCAGGACCAACTGCGGGTGGCGGGCGCCATACGCATAACTGTCGGTAAGGAGGGCAGGATGAGAGAGGGGCTGACCTTTACTAATGAGGCGGCTGCGGCGGGGTACGAGGGGGCCTTCGCTCACGTTTCCTCGCACTTCGTCCCTTTCCTGCTCCGCGCGGCCCAGGTGGCACCCGGCATGCGGGTGCTCGACATTGCAGCCGGGACTGGACTTGTCACGAGTGCAGCCGCCGAGGCGGTGGGTTCGTCAGGTCACGTCACAGCCGCGGACATCTCGGCTGCGATGGTTGGCAAGGCGCGGGAACGTCTTGGCAATCTGTCGAACGTCCTCTTTGCGGTCGAGGACGGCCAAGCTATGGGCTTCCCCAACCAGAACTTCGAGGCCGTGCTGTGCGGCCTCGGGCTTATGTTCTTTCCCGACGCTGCGCGGGCCTTGCAGAGTTCCATCGCGTCCTAAGCCCAGGCGGCCGAACGGTGGTGTCGGTCACCACCGCTGTTGATCGCTCCTACAATGGGCGGATCAACCGGGCCATCGCCCGCTACGCGCCCGCCGTTGCGGAGGACAACGCGCGCATGTTCTCGCTTGGCGACGAGGTGCGGCTACACTCGCTGTTCGAAGGGGCAGGCTTCCGGGATGTGGAGATCACCACTGTAACGCACTGCTTCGCGCTGGCATCCTTCGGCGCCTACTTCGGTCCATTCGAAGGTGGCGGCGGTTCGACCGGACAGGCGTACCTTGCCTTACCGGACGACCAGCGCCGCGCAGTGCGCGAGGAGGTGCGGCGCGAGGTCGGCGACAAAGGCGGGCCGGTTATGATCGAGACGGATATCAGGATCGCCAGCGGGCGACGTTAGGCGGCTGCTGCCCGGGTGGCGTATCTGTGGCCGGGCACCATTCCCACGGCGAGGAAGGGAGCGAAGATGGCGGCCTACTTCATCGTGAACCTCAAAATTCAAAACCCCGATTGGTTCGACACCTATGGCAGCGGGAGTCTGCTTGGTGCTTCTTAGCTTTCCGCCCAGGGTCGGCAGCTTCCGCATAGGCGTCAGTGACAACAAGGCCGGTGGATGATCTCCCGACAGCACCCCCTGCTGTATCACTGGGCCGCAAGCGCGATAGCGATACTGCGCCGCCAACTAGGTCCGAGGTTGAGTAGTGCGCGATCTAGCTTATTGCCCGATGGTTCTACATCCGATTTAAGACCTTAGTGAGGTTGGCTTTACCTTATCGACCTGCGAACCCGCCCATCCATTTCAAATCTGCGGCAAAACCAGTTCTGCCAAACTCCTTCCGATACACTCCAAGCATGGACCCATTTGATCTTCTCCCCAACGTCCGGCAACTGGCCTTCCTGCCGCATATCCGTGATCTCTCTATCGCTTATGTAATGGCTTTCTTGATTGGCTGGAACCGTGAGCAAGAGGATCGTAGTGCCGGGGTGCGGACCTTTCCCCTTGTGGCGATTGCCGCTTGTGGCTTCATCCAAGCTACAGAAGGGATCACCAAGGGCGAGCCTGAGGCCATGGCGAGGATCGTCGAGGGTGTGATCACTGGCATGGGTTTCATCGGCGGTGGCGCCATTCTGAAGGACCACGGCGAGGTGCATGGCACGGCAACGGCTGCCAGCCTTTGGGCTACGGGTGCCATGGGGGTTTCGGTGGGCCTTGCCGCCTACGATGTTGGCGCAGTCATATGCCTTTTCGCGGTGCTAACCCTCTACGTGATGAAGCGGTTTAAGCCCAAGCCACCGGGCTGATTGCAACAAATCACGCATATGCCAAAATTTTCCATTGGCGGCGCTGGCCGACTTGGACGCGCTACGCCGCGGCCCTGAGGTAATCACCGAAGTGGCCCGGCTGCTGCTCAGAGCCCGGTTGAGAATGCGATAAAGTTCTATTGGTAGGCACTCCGCCGCACGGTAAGCGCAACATCTCGCGTCGTGGTGGCATTTTCAAGCGGGCTTTCACACCAAAATCTCTTGGGTGAAAACGGGAAACTAGAGCCACACGATGCGATCGGCGTTCGCAACGCTTCGGTGTCTTTTCCTTCCTTCCGTGCTTAAGGCCTGTTAGAGCTTGAGTGCTACTCCCATATTCGGGGCATGACGGACGGGAACGGGTGCGAGGTTTTCACCGACGCAGCGTGGGCGCTCTGGGAGCCGCTGATCGAGGAGGTCCGCCCACACGGCAAAACGCCGCCCAAGGAGCTGCGCCGGACCATCTCGGCGATCTTCTGGCGGCACCAGAACGGCGCCAAGTGGCGCAGCATCCCGGCAGAACTCGGCCCATGGTGGCTGGCGGCGCAGTTGTTCATCCGTTGGGCCAAGCAGGGTGTGTGGGAGCGCCTGCTGGACCT
>NZ_JQKB01000163.1 GCF_000745835.1 Belnapia moabensis DSM 16746
ATTCCCCACTGCTGCCTCCCGTAGGAGTCTGGGCCGTGTCTCAGTCCCAGTGTGGCTGATCGTCCTCTCAGACCAGCTACCGATCGAAGCCTTGGTAAGCCTTTACCCCACCAACTAGCTAATCGGACGCAGGCCGCTCTCAAGGCACCCGAAGGCTTTCTGCCGCAGCAGACATGCGGTATTAGCGCCAGTTTCCCAGCGTTATCCCCCACCCCAAGACACGTTCCTACGCGTTACTCACCCGTCCGCCACTAGAGCCGAAGCCCCCGTGCGACTTGCATGTGTTAAGCATTCCGCCAGCGTTCGCTCTGAGCCAGGATCAAACTCTCAGGTTCATACACCAGCCTCTCAGCCAGCATACAAAACCCAATGCCAAACCCATACCCAACACAAACCCAACGCTCACCAGCCATCCCCATGAAACCAAGGATCAACCAGCAAACACGCATACATCCAAAACGCGCTTCCAAAACCAGATACAGTTTTAAAAGAACAAGGCCGTCAGGCAAGCCCGACAGCAAACCGCCTCACAACCGCGAAGCCTTCCTGTTGAGGAAGCCGGAGCGGCTGGTCGGCGATGAACCACTTCTTCGGCGGGGCAGCGATATTGGCGTCTCCGCCCGTTCTCGTCAAGCCCCGACATCGTCGCGGTGAGAGGCTTCTACGCCCCACCCGCAGGCCGGTCAACAGCCGATTCGACCTTTCCGCGCTCGAAACCCGAACTTTTCCGCCGGCCCCTTTCCTCAGCTATCCGCGCTGATCTTGTTGTCGCGGATCACCTTGCCCCAGCGCTCGATTTCCTGGCCGAGGAAGCGCCCACACTCCTCCGGTCCGGTGGCGCGGACGTCGCAGCCCTGCTCCTCAATCCGCGAACGGACATCACCATCCGCGAGGGCCTGCACCAGCGCCTCGTGCATCCGCCGGCGGATCGGCTCCGGCGTACCGGCGCGACCGAGGAAGGCCCACCAGGTCGGCGCATCGAAGCCAGGGAAGCCCTGTTCGGCGAAAGGCGCCGTCCCCGGCACATGCCGGCTCTCCTTCAGCGTCGTCACCCCGAGCGGCCGGAGCGTTCCGGCCCGGATATGCTGGCTGATGATCACCACATTCGACATGAAGAGCGGTACCTGCCCCGCCACCGCATCCTGCACGGCAGGCCCACCGCCCCGGTAGGGCACATGCACCAGGTTGAACCCGCCCTGCTGCTGCAACAGCGTGGTCGACACATGGGCAAGCCCGCCGACGCCCGAGCTCGCGAAGCTGATCGTATCCGGCGCCTTCTTCGCCGCGGCGACCACATCCTGGAAACTGCGAAATGGCGTGGTGCTGTGGGCAACGAGCGCCAGCGGCCCGGTCGCCACCAGGCTGACCGGCACGAAGGCCTCGAGTGTCTTGTAGGGCAGCCGCAGCAGCGTCTGGTTGGTCGCCTCGTTGTCATAAGCGAACATCCAGGTGTAGCCGTCGGGTGCCGCCCGTGCCGCTTCGATGGCGCCGATCGAGCCCGCGGCCCCGCCCTTGTTCTCGATGATGACCGGCTTGCCAAGGATTTCCGCCAGCTTCGGCTGGAACAGCCGGGCGATGGTGTCGGTCGAGCCGCCGGGCGGCCAGGGGACAATCAGCCGGATCGGGCGGTCCGGCCAAGCCTCCTGCGCCCGCAGGAGGCGCGGCGCGGCAAGGCCCGTAGCCGCCAGGGCCAACATCGAACGACGGTTCATGGGGACGTTTCCCGGGATGAATGCACCGCTGCCGTTCTGGACTGCTTCCCGGCGTGGCTCAAGCCCGCAGCCGCGCCTCGAACCCTGCCTCCAGCGCGAAACCCTCCTCGATATGCCGCGCCAGCGCCTCCGAAACCGGAGTCCCCGGCCCTCGCAGCAGACCGATGCCGAACTCCGGCAGGAGCGGCAGCCCCTCCGCCGTCCCGAGCACCCTTACCCCCTCCGGCAGCGGCGCCGGCATGGCGACGGTCACCGCCAGGCCAGCCAACGCCACCGCCAGCGAACCGGAGAGCGACGCCGCCGTATAGGCCATCCGCCAGGGCAGGTCCGCCGCATCGAGAGCCGCCACCGCTGCCTTCCGCCAGGAGCATCCGCCATTGGCGAGCGCGATGGGCAACGGCCGGCGCCGCGCCACCTCCTCCGTCCCAACCCAGAAGAGCGGCCCGCGCCAGAGCCAGCGCGGCCGCGCCCCGAGCGGCTCATTGCCCTCTGAGATCAGGGTAAGGTCGAGTTCTCCCTCCTCGAGCCGCTCCACCAGCTCGTTCGAGGGAGCGCAGGTCACCTCCACCTGCACCGCCGGATGGCTGGCGGCGAAGCGGGCAAGGATCGCCGGTAACCAGCGGATGGCATAATCATCCGGCGAGCCGAGCCGTACCGCCCCGGCCACGGCCGGCTGGCGGAAGGTGGTGTGGATCTCGTCATGCAGGGCAAGCAGCCGCCGCGCCCGTTCCAGCAGCCAGAGCCCGTGCTGGGTCGGCTCTACCCCCTTCGTTCCGCGCAACAGCAGCGGCTGGCCGAGAAGCTCCTCCAGTCGCCGGATCTGCATGGAGACGGCCGATTGCGTCCGCCCCACAGCCTGGGCGGCACGGGTGAAGCTGCCGCCCTCGGCGATCAGGACGAAGCTGCGCAGCAGGTCGGGGTCGAGCCCAGGCGGGATGGAAAGCATGGATGAAGCATCAGCGATCCTGATGAGAACCGTCAATGCAATTCGTTTTCCTTATTGGGCTGCCGAGATCAGCTTATCCGGGTGAGGAGAACCCCGTCATGGCCATCATGAACGCCCGCACCCGTCCCATCTTCTGGCTCCAGCCCAGCCTGCCGGCGCTGCCGAGCCTCCGCGCCATGCTGCGCGCCGCCATCACCCGCCGCTACCTCGCGGAGATGGACGACCGCATGCTGAAGGATATAGGCATCAGCCGGATGGACGCCCGGCAGGAGGCCGAGCGCCTTCCCTGGGACATCACCCCGCCGCGACCTTGATGCAGCGCGCGCTCCGCCCGGGCACGGGCGAGCGCGGCTCCGGCACGCCGGCGAGGCAGGCCGGCTCCGCCTCGGCGCAGCGCGGCGCGAAGGAACAGGCGGTCGGCAGCGCCTCGAGGCTCGGCGGCGCGCCGGGGATGGTGGTCAGCCGCTGCCCGCGCATGCCGCCATGCACCGTCGCGCCGAGTAGCCCGCGCGGATAGGGGTGCAACGGCCCACGCATCATCGCGCCGACCGGCCCTTCCTCCACCACGCGCCCGGCATACATCACCGCCACCCGGTCGGCGATCTCGCCGGCCACGCCGAGGTCATGGGTGACAAAGATCACCCCCATGCCGAGCTGCTCCTGCAGCTTTCGCAGCAGCAGCAGCACCTGGATCTGCACGGTGGCGTCGAGCGCGGTCGTCGGCTCGTCGGCCAGCAGGAGCTTCGGCTTGCAGGCGAGCGCCACGGCGATCATCGCCCGCTGCCGGAGCCCGCCCGAGAGCTCATGCGGATAGGCCGCGAGCCGCCGTTTGGCCGAAGGGATCTGCACCAACTCCAGCAGCTCCAGCGCCCGCGCCATCCCGGCGGCACGGCTGACGCACTCATGCCGCACCACCGTCTCGGCGATCTGCTGACCGATGGTGAAGACGGGGTCGAGCGCCGTCATCGGCTCCTGGAAGATCATGGCGACGTCGCTGCCGCGGAAGTCCTGCAGCTGGCGCTCGTTCATGGCCTGCACGTCGCGCCCGGCCACCTCGATCCCGCCGGTGACGCAGGCGCTCTTCGGCAGCAGCTTCATCAGCGCCCGCAGCGTGACCGACTTGCCGGAGCCCGACTCGCCGAGAATGCAGAGCACCTCCCCCGCCGCGAGATCGAGATCGACGCCGTTCACCGCATGCATGGTGGCGTCGCGCGAGACGAAGCGGACCGAAAGGTCGCGCAGCCTCACCAGCGGGGTCGCGTTGGCGGTCGCCGTCACGGGCCGTTCCATCACGTCGCTCATAGGCATGTCTCCGACATGACGCTCATCACGCAGCCAGCCTCCCCGTCTGCGAATGGCCGCTGCCCGGCTCCGCCATGTGGCAAGCCGCCTCATGCCCGCCGCCGAGCGCCGAATGCACCGGCTCCCGCTCCGCGCAGACACCTTCGGCGAAGGGGCAGCGGGTTCGGAAGCGGCAGCCGGAGGGCGGGTTGATCGGGTTGGGCGGATCGCCCGTTAGCGGCGGTTCGGTCCGCCGCATCCCTGGGTCCATCGAAGGCCGGCTCGCCAGCAGCGCCCTTGTATAGGGATGGGCCGGGCGGTCGTAGATCGCCTCCACCGGCCCCTGCTCAACCACCTGGCCGAGATACATCACAAGGACGCGGTCGGAGATGTACTGCACCACGTTCAAGTCATGGCTGATGAAGACGTAGGTGAGGCCGAATTTCTCCTTGAGGTCCACCAGCAGGTTAAGCACCTGCGCCTCCACCGACTTGTCGAGCGCCGAGACCGGCTCGTCGAGCAGGATCAGCCGCGGCCGCAGCGCGAGCGCACGCGCGATGTTCACCCGCTGCCGCTGCCCGCCCGAGAGCTCATGCGGATAGCGCCGGGCGAAGCTGGCCGGCGCCAGCCCGACCGCCGCCAGGATCTCATGCGCCCTCCCCCGCGCCTCGCTGGCGCTGATCCCGTGCACTTTGGGCGCGAAGGCGATGGTCTCCTCGATGGGCAGGCGCGGGTTCAGCGAGGCATAGCTGTCCTGGAACACCATCTGCACCTGGCGACGGTACTCCTTCAGCGTGATGCCGCCGGTCTGCGCATTCTGCCCCACGCCCTCGCCGTCGAAGACCATGCTGCCGGCATCCGGCTCCATCAGCCGCATCAGCAGCCGCGCCGTGGTGGACTTGCCGCAGCCGCTCTCGCCGACGATGCCGAGCGTTTCGCCCTTGCGCACGGCGAAGGAGACGCCATCCACCGCCCGCACCGTCGCCACGGTGGCGCCGAACAGGCCGCCGCGGATGGGAAAATGCTTCTTCAACCCGGAGAGCAGCAGCAACGGCTGGGCCGGGCCACCGCGATCCAGGGCGGTGTGGGTACTGGGGGATGCGCTCATGGCTCGATGCGCAGCAAGCCCCGTGCCACCGACTTCCCAGCCCCTGGCGACCGCCCTGCCCAATCCTTGGGCAGACCGGCACCGATCAGCCGGGCTTACGGGCGGCCGATGCCGGAGTAATCGAGGCCGGCCTCGCGCATGGCCTCCGGGTCCCAGGCGTTGCGCAGGTCGAGCACCACCCGGCCCCGCATCGCATCGCGCAGCCGCTCCGGCGCCATCGAGCGGTACTCGTTCCACTCCGTCAGCAGCGCCACCGCATCCGCCCCCGTCACCGCCTCCAGCGGCGTCGCCGCGAAGGTCACCGCGCCGGGCAGCGACTGCCGCGCCTGGTGCGGCTGCGGGTCGTGCACCGTTACCTTGGCGCCGGCCGCCACCAGCTTCGGCAGGATGACGAGGCTCGGCGCGTCGCGCATGTCGTCGGTTTCGGGCTTGAAGGTCACGCCCAGGATGCCGATCGACTTGCCCGCCACATCGCCACCCAGCGCCGCGATGATCCGGTCCGCCATCGCCTCCTTCCGCGCGTCGTTCACCGCGATCGTCGTCTCGACGAGGCGCACCGGCGCGCCGGCATCGCGCGCCGTCATCGCCAGCGCCAGCGTGTCCTTCGGGAAACAGCTGCCGCCGTAGCCCGGGCCGGCGTGGAGGAACTTCCGCCCGATCCGCCCGTCGAGACCCATGCCGCGCGCCACGTCATGCACGTCGGCGCCCACCTTCTCGCAGAGGTCGGCGATCTCGTTGATGAAGGTGATCTTGGTCGCGAGGAAGGCGTTCGCCGCGTACTTGATCAGCTCCGCCGTCTCGATGCTGGTGGCGACGATCGGCGTCTCGATCAGATACAGAGGCCGGTACAGCCGGCGCAGCGTGGCGAAGGCCACGTCGCTCTCGGCGCCGAGCACCACGCGGTCGGGGCGCATGAAGTCGCCGATCGCGTTGCCCTCGCGGAGGAACTCCGGATTGCTGGCGACATGGATCGTCAGGTCCGGCCGCACCCGCTGCACGATCTCCTTGATCTTCTTCCCCGTCCCGACCGGCACCGTGGACTTGGTGACGAGGACGAGGTCCTTCTTTGCCGCCCGCGCCACGCCCTCGGCGGCGGCGAAGACATATTGCAGGTCGGCATGGCCATCGCCGCGGCGGGACGGCGTGCCGACGGCGAGGAAGACGCAGTCCGCGCCCTCCATCGCCTCTTCGAGCTTCGTCGTGAAGCTGAGCCGGCCATCGGCGACATTCTCTACCACCAGCTTGTCGAGGCCGGGCTCGTAGATCGGGATCACGCCGCAATGCAGCGCCTCCACCTTCGCCGGATCGGTGTCGACGATGCAGACCTGAATGCCGAACTCGGCAAAGCATGCGCCGGAGACCAGGCCGACATAGCCGGCACCAAGGACCGCAATGCGCAT
>NZ_JQKB01000164.1 GCF_000745835.1 Belnapia moabensis DSM 16746
GGCCAAGCCATTCGCCTGGACCAGGCCTGCCGACACCATCCTCGGCACGCTGGCCAGGCTTCCTGCACCTTCCGTTTGAGTCAGTGCACTAGCACCTCTATTTAGGGGTGCGAGTTTCAGGCATTCGCCCACGAGTGTCCTCACCTGCCGCGCCTAACCTCCCGCGACCCCTTTGATGACTTTGCCCGTTCCGCCGCAGTTTGGGCACTCAGTGCCACCTTGGACTTTGCCCTTGCCACTGCAATCGGGGCAGACATCCTCACCGGTTCCAGGGGTGCCGGGCGGCGCATCGTCGCCCGGGTTCATGTCGGCGGTATTTGGTGTCGCTTGGGAGTTGTTATCGTTCTGGGCTCCGCTCGCCACGCACGCCTCCTCTGATGCTTGCCGCCAGGACTCACCTAACGGCGCCCGATGCGCCTCGTTGCCCCCCGCGCTGGGCGTCTAATCGGCGGCAACGAACGCTCGCTTATCGGCACTCCGTCCGGTCGAGTTCGCGCGCCTCCAGGCGGCCCTGTTCAGGAAGGAACACGGGATGGCCACCGCGCCTGCGACGGCGCCATGCCGCTCGATGTGGGCCACCTAGACCTGCAAGATCCTGCAGCAATGTCACCTAGCCTCCTACACCGTGGCCTGGAGCATGATCGTGCCGGGTGAAGGCGCCTGCTTACTCCACCCGCGCGCCGCTTGCCCGGATCAGCGGCGCCAGCCGGGCTTCCTCGCTAGCGCGGAAAGCGGTGATCTCCTCCGGCGTCGTCCACCAGGATTTGGCGCCGAGTTCCTGGAAGCTGCGGACTAGGTCGGGGCTATCGAGTGCCTGTTTTGCAAAGGCCGAGTGCCGCTTCACCACTGGCTCCGGGATGCCAGCGGGGCTGCAGACCGCACCCCAGGAGGTGATCTCAAAGCCCGGCAGAAACTCCGACATGGTCGGTAGTTCAGGTGCCGCCGCACTGCGCTGCGGGCCGGTGACGGCCAGCGCCCGTATCCGCCCCTCGCGCGCAGTCGGCAGGAGACCCGGGATGTTGTCCATGATCAGGTGCACCCGCCCGGCCAGCAGGTCGAGCAGCGCCGGTGCGCCACCACGATAGGGTACATGCAGAATGTCCGACCCGGCCATCTGCTTCAGCAACTCGCCCGAGAGATGTGGCGTGGTGCCGATGCCGGAGGAGCCATAGGCGTACTTACCGGGATTCGCCTTCAGCAGAGCGATCAGCTCCGGCACGCTGCGTGCCGGCAGGTCGTTATTGACAACCAGTAGGTTGGGCAACTGCCAGAGGCCGGAGATGAAGGTGAAGTCTTGCGCTGCATTGAACGGCAGGTTGGCATAGAGCGTCGGCGCAATAGCGTGCGGAGCGATGCTGCCCAGGCCGATCGTGTACCCGTCAGGCTGGGACTTCGCGATCGCGTCGACCCCGACATTGCCACCAGAGCCTGAGCGGTTCTCCACCACGAATTGCTGGCCGGTGATCTCGCTCATCTTAGCGCAGTAGAGCCGCGACAGCGTATCGGTGGCACCACCAGGCGGGAAGATGTTGATGTATCGGACCGCCCGGTTGGGCCAGTCCATACCCGGCTGCGCACGCCCCTGTGTAGATAGGCCGACAATCGAGGTAGCGAGCCCGCCGGCAATCACGCCCAGTGTGGCGCGGCGCGACCTGCGTTCAGACGCGGGCTCAAGGGTAGTGTGGCCCTGGGGTCTTCTCATGTCCTGTTCCTCCCGTGCACAGCTTGCTGCTGGCTTGTTTCCTGCTTGATACGGGCGGCGTGAGCCGAGGCACCGACCGAACAGCTGACAACATATGGGTGTGGCTAAACGGATGAGGACCAGTGGCGCTGCTGGAGAGCAGCGGCCGGTCGCTATCCCAGGTGGCTCAGGAACTCGGCATCGAGCGATCGGTCCTGCGAGCCTGGCGGCGCAAGTTGCGGCCATCAGGGACGTAGCCGCCGCATCTGGTGGCGGCTGCTGGCAATGGTCATGCAGCCCAGTTTGGCCGATCAGGCCGGATCAGTCCTTCAAGGGACGGCAGTTCACCGCCGAGGTTATCCTCTGGGCGGTCCGCTAGTACCTCATGTTCCCGGTGAGCTATCGCGATCTCGAACTCATGCTGGCCGATCCTGCGTAGAAGGTGGCCGAGCGCAACTGGAGCGGCCGTCAGCGATTGGAGCGAGTGGTATGTCGCGAAGCGGCTGATATTGGTCGTGCCGGGAGGTGCCCTCCAAACCCGCCTAGTTTTTCGGATGTACCGCTAAGCAGTCTTTCGCACGTTCCAGAACACGGTCGACGGCGCGCGTAGGATGCCGCTGACGCGCGAGGCTCGCCAAGCGTGCGGGATGATCCAGAGGCCGACAGGGATGAACGGCGGTTCCTCTAAGGCCAGTGCTTGCATACGCCGGGCAACCTGCTTTTGCGCGTCCAGGTCCGGTGCGTCGAACCAAGCGCCGCGCAGAGCCTCCATTCGCGGATTCGGATGGTCGTTCCCGTAAAGCGGCGTGTGCATTCCTGGATTGGTGGTCCAGAGGCCGGACCAGGAGAGGGCAAAGCAGTGCCAGGGGTTGCGGTCCGCACCCTCGCCGCTCGCCCGCCACCGGCCGACCATGGTGCCCCAGTCCATGGCTTGCAGATCCACATTCAATCCAATGCCGCGGAGCAGGGCATTGGCCACCAGGCCGATGGCGTTCGGCGCCGGCAGGTCAGTCGGCAGCATCTGCACCACCGGGCGACCATCATAGCCCGACTCCCTCACGAGCTTCCGCGCCAGCTCAAGGTTACGTTGGCCGATCAGGGTGGCCAGGCCCTCGTCATTCGCATAAGGGCTTTCTGGGTGGAACCAGCCGAAGCCGGTCTTGGTCAGTTCGGTATCGCCGCCTGCCAGCGCCTGCATGAACTCCTGCTGGTCCACGGCCGGGACCAGGGCGCGGCGCAGCGCGGGGTTATCGAACGGCGGGACGCGGGTGTTGAAGGTGATGAAACCGTAGAAACCGAGCCGCTCCACAACCTCGACCGTCACGTCGCGCATTCTACGAAGGCGTGGGACAAGGTCGAGCAGCGGCCGCTCCATCCAGTCCACCTCACCTTGCTGCAGCGCTGCGACGGCCGTCGCTGCGTCGGGCATCACCTGCCATTCGACACGCTCGAGATGCACGACCTTACCACCCGCCCAGGCCTCCGGTGGCTCGTGACGCGGAACGTAGCGCTCGAACTTCCGGAAGACGGCACGTGAGCCGGCGACCCATTCGTCGCGGACGAAGCGGAAAGGGCCGCTACCGATACTCTCCGTCACCTGCGTGAAGGCGTCCGTGCGCGCCACTCGCTCCGGCAGGATGACGGCCTGCGTCAGTGCGAAGGGCATGAGTGGGAAGGGCTTCGTGAGCCGAATTTCGAATCTGCGGTCGTCCAGCACTCGCATATCAGCCGTCTGCGACGCCACGCGCTTGCCGAAGACGTCACGCTGCGACCAGCGCCGGATGGAGGCGAGGCAATCTGCCGCGCGCACCGGCTCACCGTCGTGGAACCACAGCCCCTCGCGCAGGCGGAAGGTCCAGGTGAGCCCATTGGCGGAGAGTTCGTGCTCCTCCACCATCTGCGGCCGCGGCAGCAGGTCCGCACCGAGGCCATAGAGGAAGTCGTGCACCATCAGCGCGTAGTTTGTGGAAATCAGCGCCGAGGACCAGAGCGGGTCGAGCGAGGAGAGGTTCGCATGTGGCACGAAGCGCAGCGTGTTCGCTGCGGCGCCCTGACTAACAGCGGGGCCGGCGGGAGCGGAGGCAGCCGCGGCGCCGAGAAGTGGCCTCCTGCCGATGCTGCCCGAGATCCGTGCCATTGCACCCTCCGTGCCGTCCCGTCGGTTATCCTAGGAACATTCGGGACATGCCAGCAAGCCCGTCGCGCGATCAGTGCCACGCTGCTAGGCTGCGCTGACCAGCAGGGATTAAGCATGCGCGCCAGGATCCGCGACACCGAGCTCTATTTCGATGTGGAGGGCCAAGGTCTCGTCCCGGACGGGCCGTGGATGCGCGAGCGCCCCACTGCCTTCGCCATCCATGGTGGCCCGGGCGGCGACCATACCGGCTTCAAGCCCGGCTACACCGCGCTGACCGATGCCATGCAGGTTGTCTATTTTGACCACCGCGGCCAGGGGCGCTCGGCGCGCGGTGATGCCTCCCGCTGGACGCTGGACGAGAATGTCGAGGACATGGAGGCGCTGCGCCGACATCTCGGCCTCGGTCCCATCGTCTCCATCGGCACCAGCTATGGCGGCATGGTGGCGATGGCACATGCCGCGCGCTATCCCGAGGCTGTTTCGCACTTGGTCCTGGTCGTCACGGCCTCGCATGGTGGCTTCATCCCGCGCGCCCAGGAAATCCTCGCGGCGCGCGGTACGGAGGAGCAGAAGGCGCTCTGCGCCAAGGTGTGGGAAGGCGGCTTCGAGGACGAGGCGGAGTTGAAGCGGTACTACCGCGTCATGGGCCCGCTCTATGCAGCGAAGCATGACCCGGAGAAAGCCGAAGACGGCATCGCCCGCGCCATCCACAGCCCGGAGGCGCTGAACCGTGCCTTCCGGCCGGGCGGCTTCCTCCGCAGCTTTGATCTCAGGCCAGAGCTTGCACGCATCGCCGCGCCCACGCTGATCCTCGGCGGCCGGCTGGACTGGATCTGCCCACCGGAGTTCTCCGAGGAGATCCACGCGATCATCCGCGGCTCGCGCCTGGTCATCGTCGAGGAGTCCAGCCATTCCATGCGCGTCGACGCACCAGAACGGCTGTACAGCGAGATCCTTCGTTTTGTCGCAGGCTGAGGCGCTGGGAGACAGGCGAACCGACGGTGGTGCCCCTTAGGAAAACGCCGGCTGCCTAGCAATAGGCACGCCGGGTGTGTGGGTTGCGAATGGTGGTGTTAAAGAACTCCAGGAAGTGCAATTCGGCACGCTCGCTTGGGGCACGAACCAGGTTCGGAGTGTGCCGTTCAGTGCCGTTAAATAAAGTCGTGTCATAATCGGTCCGCCTTTAAGAGGTGGCCACTATCAACAATGGACGCTTATGTCAGAATCGGATCGCGTTTTTTCACGCCATTACAGGCGAGCCACATCTTCCAGCGAAACGCGGCACATTGTCACCGCACCTCGAAAGAACCGCTCAGGGACTATGGCGAACCGGGTTGTTGAAGTTGTGCATGTTGCACGTCGGACACCGAGACCACTGAAGGACCATCCGCATCCAGTGCGACGCGATGCCCGCGCGGAGAGTTGGCCTGGTGGGTTTCGTGCAAAGCCCACTTCGCCTGTTCCACTGCCAGAAGCGCAACCGGTGGTGCCCGAGCCCACATCTCCAGCCGTGCATGTCATGCCGGCATGGGAGCCATCAGTGCAGCAACTAGCCTCGACGAACGAGGAGCCCGCTGAGTTACCGAGCAGCGCCGCGACCATTGAACACCACGAGCAGCGTGACGCAGAGTCAAACGCGCTCAAGGTAACGACGCGGCGTTTTGCGGATCCCTTCGCCGCGGATGATGACGGCGCCAATTGCACCCGCTGCGGGTACCTTATCGATCAGGCACGAGAGAGGCGTGGCTTGTGGACGTGCTCGAAGTGCGGCTGATGCGCGATGATCGCATTTTAGGTCTGGTAACGACTTTGCAGCAGCTACAGCATGCGCGGTAGCTGACATTACCTCGCATGGACGGCAGCGCTCGGTGCTACAGCTACCCGAAATGGGCAACCCCGCCGCCACCCGCCGCTTTTATCCCGAGGCGCGAGGTCGTGGCGGTCACCTCTAACGAGGTGTGAGGCGCCTACTAGGCCAGCTTCCGCTGCCTGCAGCCGGGCATCCCAACCTGCAGATGGCGTAGTTTGGCCGAGAGCGGACTGACCGCCTTTGGGCAGCTCCTGGGCAAAGCTGACCTCGTAGACCACCAAGCGTTTTGGCCTCTACCGTCCAAGTCTGTCCTTGGCGCGTTCTACTCGACGCTCACGTGCCTTCGAAGCCGAGGATCACCGCCGATATGCCAAGCCCGACACCGACCGTGCCGCCACCGAAACCGAACAGCCTCAGCACCTCCCTCAGGCGTAACATCAAGGCCCTGGAAAACCGACGCCGCGAGGAAGCCGCGGCCGCAACCCGCGAGGAGCGGATCGCCGAGACCATCACCCGCTTCACCGGCAGCATGATCTTCGTCTACATCCACCTCGCCCTCTACGGCGCATGGATCCTGGTGAATCTCGGGCTCATACCAAGTGTACCCAAGTTCGACCCATCCTTCGTGGTGCTTGCGATGGAGGCCTCGGTAGAGGCCATCTTCCTCTCCACCTTCGTACTCATCAGCCAGAACCGCATGGCCGCCACGGCCGATAAGCGCGCCGATCTGGACCTCCAGATCAGCCTCCTGACGGAGCATG
>NZ_JQKB01000165.1 GCF_000745835.1 Belnapia moabensis DSM 16746
GGGTGGTCTGTTGCGATTCCCGCTGCTTTACAAGAAGCATCGCCAGACCGCAGCCCGTAACGGCGGGCCGGTACTGGGAGGCCACCATGAAACGAAGCTGCGTCGCCATCATTGCGGCCCTTGCACTCTGGCCGAGTTTTGCCTTGGGTAGCGTCCACGGAGGTGGTGGGAAATCCAGCCTTGGCTGGGGTGTAGAGCTGGGGTGGCCATCGGACCTAGCGGCTAGGGTGGAGTTGCGACGCTCCCACCCCTGACCGGCCGAGGACCCGATGACCGAGGACAGACTGCCACTGGCTGAGCTGCTGGCGAAAGCCGGGGATAGTGACTTTCTGCGCAGTGTTGCCGAGGCGGTGCTGCAGATGCTGATGGAGGCCGATGTGGAAGGCCTGATCGGGGCTGGGCGGCATGAGCGCAGCGGCGAGCGGCTGACCTACCCGATCGCCCGATCGTCGCCCGGTGGCCGGGCATCCAGCAGCGAGCTGGCCTCGCTGGCGAAGGCGACGACAGTCAGCGGGCCGAGCGCCTTGGCGACCGCGACCGCGACGGCGGTGCGGCGAGCGACGTCGAGCTTGTCGCTGGCCCTGAAGCTGGAGACGTCGATGACCAGCGCCAGGTTGAGTGGCGGCGCGTCCGTGCCATGGCCCGGCTGCCGTCGGCGGCAGGGTCAGCCACGAGGTAGCGGACCGGGCTGCCGCCCTCCGAGGCAAAAGCGCGGTCGAGGCCGGCGGTCAAGGTGAGGTGGATGGCGTGGTCAGGAGTGTCGGTTATGGGTGCTTTCCCAGCAGGATGTCGCGGATCAGGTCGGCGCAGCGTTCCAGGCGGGCGCGCTGCTCGGCATCAAGGCAGCCGCGGACGGACAGTTCGACGTCGGGGGTGACGGGGAGGCGGAACCAATCTTCGGCGCGCGCCTTGCGGGCGGCCTCCGGGCGGGCCTGGCCAAGGCGGCGTTCGAGCGCCTCGAAGCCGGTCGGCGGCAGCGCCAGCGACTGCTGGCGCGGCGCAGGTGGCGGCATGCCCGCCGGCGGTGGTGGCGAAGGCGATACATCCATCATGGGGGCGGGCGCCGACCGCGCTCTGAGGGCGCGGAGGTAGTCGAGGGCCGAGGGAGGGGCGGGTGCCGGCTCAGCCGGCTCGGGTGCTAGGTCGGCAGCGCGCTCGGCATGGGCCTGCAGTTGCTCCGTCGTCGCCACCAGCAGTTCCTGCCGAATGGCGGCGAGTGGCATGCCGAGGCGGTCGCGCATGCCGCGGATGGCCATCAGGCGCTCCAACCCACCGGCCGGATAGCGGGCGCCGGGGCCACGGGAGCGCGGTGCCGGGATCGGGCCTTGGGCAACCCAGGAGCGGATCGTCCGGGGTTCGAGGCCCGAGGCTGCGGCCAGCTCGGCGAGGGTAAGTTCGGTGGGCGGCAGACCGCAATCACAGAAGTGACATTGCGCCATGTCGCGACTAAATTTGCGGATGCGCATCGGACGCGCTATTGCAAGCCGGCGGCCTGGGTGAGGGGCCAGAGATCAAGCCAGGGCGTTTGGTTGTGTGCACAAGTGCGCTTGTGCTTTCATCACCGCATGGATCGCACCGCCTTCCTCTCCGTTCGGCTGCCACCGGAGATCCGCAACCGCGTCAAGGCGGTCGCGGCGGCGCGCGGCCAGACCGTGCAGGACCTGGTCGGCGGTCTCGTCGAACACTTCCTCGCCGAACAGGATCGCAAGCCCCCCGCTCTCGCAGCCGTTCTCGCCCGCCCGCGCGAGCGCGAGGCCGATCTCCGCCGGCGCGGCATCACCGGCCTTTGGGTCTTCGGCTCCGTTGCCCGCGGCGAGGCCCGGCCGGACAGCGACAGCGACCTGGTCGCCGAACTCGACCCGGCCGCCCGCATGTCGCTGACCGGCCTCGCCAGTCTGCGGTCCGACCTCGCGGACCTCCTCGGCGTCCCGGTCGACCTCGCCGAGTGGGGCATCCTGCACCCACCGGTCCTCGACCGGGCCAGGCACGAGGCGGTGCAGGCCTTCTGATGCGGGACCTGACGGTTCGCCTCGCCGACATCCGCACGGCCGCTGCCGATATCCTGAGCCTCGTCGAGGAGTTGGACGAGCAGGCCTTCGCCGCGCTGCCGGAGACGGACTGCCGAACCTACCGCGCCATCAAGAACGCCTTGGCCGAGCTCGGCGAGGCCACCAAGCAGTTGCCGCCGGAGGTGCTGGCGGCCCAGCGCAACATCGACTGCCGGGGTTTCGCCGGCCTGTGCGACATCGTGACGCACCAGTACTTCAGCGTCGAGTTATCGCGGCTCTGGCCGACGGTGAACGACGAACCGCCGGCGTTGCTGGTCGCGATCGACGTTGAACTCCGGCGGCTGTCATCTCCGCCGTGAGTGACCGCCCGATCATCCAGGAGGCGGACCTCGCGGATGCTCTCGGTCCCACGATTGGCTCTTTCCTGGCTTTCGCTGACAGGCATTGCCAAGTTGACGACCGCGCGCCGAAATGGCTGTCCCATCACGTCGTGGTTCAGACCGTCAACGCCACAAAGGTAGCGTGCAGCTGCGAACTCCGGAGTGCCAATTGCGATTTTTCGATCTACCCGTGCACTGGTTGACAATGCCGGCTGTTATCGTGCCGGCTCGCGCGAGTGCCGCCTCAAGCGCGCGGCCGAGACTACACCACCGCAGCGCGATGCGCACCTGCGATCTCTTGCCGAGCGCGGCTGCATGGGATGGCAGCGGGCATCGAGGTGCGACATCCACGCCTTGGTAGAGGCCGATGTCTCGCGCTGGAAGCGCCTTATCAGCGATGGACTACGTCCGCAAACGGACGGGCGGCAAGTTACCGAGGTGCCCATCGCCGCTGGCGTGCTGAACCGAATGCTGAAGCTTGGACACCCCAACTACATCCGCACCCTGTGACTGGAAATACAGGTCGTGCCCTTACGCGTCTATACCATCGACCCCTGCAACAAGGTGGGAGGCAGCATGAACATGTCGACGACAGGCGGTACTAGCCGCCCTCCGCCCTTGGAGGTTGGCGGGTCCTTAGCCGAGGCGGCCGAGGCCGAGGCGGTGCGGCTGCCGGTCCTGCAAGGTTACGCGATCCTTGACACGCCTGCAGAGGCAGCCTTCGACCGACTGGCGGCGCTTGCGCGCGACCTCCTTCGAACTCCGACAGCCATGGTTTCGCTAATCGACGAAACCCGCCAGTGGTTCAAAGCGCGCATTGGCACGGATCTGCGGGAGGTACCGCGTGAACTGGCATTCTGCGATCATACCATCCGAGGTGCTCCGGACGGGGTGTTCGTCGTGCCTGACTTGAAGGCCGACCCACGGTTCGCTTCCAACCCGCTGGTCGCTGGTAGCCCGCATCTTCGATTCTACGCTGGTGCGCCGCTTGTCAGTCCAGGTGGGGCGGTGCTCGGAACCGTCAGCGTGCTCTGCACCAAGCCGCGCCCCGAAGGTCTGTCGGAGACGGAGAGGCAGGGACTTCGTAACCTTGCCGCCATGGTAACAGACGAGCTGGAGTTGCGGCTGCAGTCGCGCTTGTCCCAAGAGGCGGCGGTGCGTGCCGAAGCAGCACGGGCCGCCGAGGAGCGACTACGCCGTGCGCAGGAGGCCGCCGGGGTCGTCGCCTTCGAGATCGCCGGCCGAAGCCGAATGGTCGCCGACGTGGCCCCCCGAGCCGACGGGCTGCGCGAAGTCCTCGGCTTGTCACCCGGTTCATTGCTGGACCTGCGCCATGTGCTTGCCGCGGTGTGCCGGGAGGATCGCCCTGCGCTTGCCGCCGAGACCCGTCGGCTAGCAGACGCGGGCGGCGAGTTTCGCCTCGAATTCCGCGTCAAGCCCGGGCGCTGGCTGCAGGCGCGCGGCAGGGTCGAGACTACCAAAGGCCAGGACCAAGTGTCATATTGGCGCGCTTCTGGGATCATTCTCGATATCACGGAGCGCAAGGAGATGGAGCTTGCGCTGCGCGAGGCCGAACTCCGTCAACGCACGCTCTTCGAAGCCGCACCTTTTGGCGTGATCATCATTGATCCTGAAAGGCACCGAATCCTCGACGTCAACGGGCGGGTCTGCGCCGAGTACGGCTACACGCGCGAGGAGTTCCTTCACCTCTCAATCGCCGACATCGACGCGCTCGGAGCCTCCGAGGCCATCCGCGTCCGAGGCAGGGCGCATTCCGTCCGACCAGGCACTCAAGAGTTCGAAGCGCAGCACCGGACCAAGGCCGGCGAAATCCGCGACGTGCTAGTCCGGGCGCAAGGTGTCATGCTTGGCGGCCGGAAGGTGACCTACGGCGCCCATATCGATATTACCGGGCGCAAGGCGGCCGAAGCGGCCTTGCGAGAGAGTGAGGCCGAGTTCCGGGCCGCGTTCGAACAGGCTTCCGTAGCGATGTCTGAGGTGGACTGTGCCACTGGGTGCGTGCTCCGGGCGAACACCGCCTATGCGCGGCTCGTCGGACGCCCTGCCGAAGAGATTGCGGGCCAGCGGTTCTCCGACTTCGTGCATCCCGATGACCGGGCCGAGGACCTTGCGGGGTTCCGGCGTGTGTGCCGCGGCGAAACGCCGACACACGAGGTCGCCAAGCGCTACGTGCAGCCTGACGGGTCGGTTCGCTGGGCCGAGCTGACCTCGGCGCCTGTATGTGACCAGGCGGGGCGGATCGTGCGCACCGTGGCGATCGTCCAAGACGTGACGGAGCGCCGGGCCGCCGAGGAGCGCCAGGCGCTGTTGGTACGCGAAGTGGATCACCGGGCGAAGAACGTGCTGGCCGTGGTGCAAGCAGCGCTGCGGCTGACGCCGAAGGGCGACACCGAGGCCTATGCGAAAGCCGTCGAGGGTCGGGTGATGGCGCTCGCCCGGGCTCATACGCTGCTGGCAGCCGAACGCTGGACCGGTGCCTGGCTGCGCACTCTGCTCGAGGGTGACCTGGCAGCCTTCCTGTCGAGCACCATGACCAGCGCTGGATCCGGTCAGCGGGCGGAGCTGCACGGCCCAAACGTAATGCTCTCGCCTGCTTCGGCGCAGGCGCTGTCGATGACGTTACACGAGCTTGCTACGAACGCTACCAAACACGGAGCGCTTTCCGCACCTGGAGGCCGAATCTCAGTATCGTGGCGCGTCACCAAGGAAAGCGACAGGAGCGCGCTTTGGCTGCAATGGAGTGAGGCCGGTGGGCCGCTGGTAACCGGGGCGCCCGCGCGCCGCGGGTTCGGCTCCCGAGTGATCGAGGCCACTGTCCGAGACCAACTCGGCGGCACGGTTCGTACAAATTGGGAGGCAAGTGGAGTTATATGCGAGCTGACCGTGCCGCTCAGTGTTCATCCGGGAACAGATCGAGTGATGTGAGTCCGTTGTGATTGGCTCGTGGCGGCGGTTGTCGGAAGAAGAATGTGCATGTGGACGCCCGAGAACCGGCCGAAATACGACCGTAGCAAGCTGCGCTATCCGAGTGATTTGACCGATGAGGACTGGTCGATCATCGGCCCGGTTGATCGCCTTGGGCGCTCAACCCCGGACGCGAAGGGCGGCGGCAACAAGCGGGCGGTCGACGTGCGCGCGGTGCTCGATGGGGTGATGTACAACCTGAGCACCAGCTGCCAGTGGGCGGCGCTGCCAAAGGACCTACCGCCGCGGAGCACGGCGGACGACTACCTGCGGCGCTGAGACGAGGACCTGACGCTCGATCGCATTCACCATGCTCTCCACGTTCTGTGCCGGGAGCAGGCCAGCCCGACAGCCGCGATTACCGACAGCCAGAGCGTGAAAAATGCGGAAAAAGGGGCGCTGCATCGGCCCCTCGGGTTACGACGCGGACAAGAAGATCAAAGGCAAGAAGCGTCACGTCCTGGTCGACACTCAAGGCTTGCTGATGCAGGCCATCATCCACGCGGCCGACATTCAGGACCGCGATGGTGGCGTGCTGCTGATGGGCTCGCTGTTCGGCCTCTACCCCTTCCTGCTGAAGCTCTACGCCGACGGAGGGTACCAGGGCGCCAACTTCCAGGCCGGGCTCTACGCACGACCTGTCGTACCTGTTGTGACGGCCCCACCTTGCGAAACGTCCCGGGCTTGAGGCCGTGATGTCGGTCTCTGGCTGATGGAGGCAGGTATGGAGGCGGACGTAGAGACCACGAGTACGCATACAAGTACGCTTACGAGTGCTCGCAGCGAGGTGGTGGAGGTGGTGACCCGCGGCGAGCGGCGCCGGCTGTGGTCGGATGAGCAGAAACAGCTGATCGTGGCCGAGGCGATGCAGCCTGGAGCGTTGGTCACCGAGGTGGCTCGGCGTTGGGGCATCGGCACGGGGCTGATCTACACCTGGCGCCGGCAGATGCGGCAGGGTGAGCTCGGCGTTGTGCCGGTGTTC
>NZ_JQKB01000166.1 GCF_000745835.1 Belnapia moabensis DSM 16746
GGCGCCGGCGCGCAGCAAGCAGCAGCTGAAACGTGCGGCGATCAGCCATATGCGTAGCCTTGCCAAGCGGCCGCAGCGGATCCGCTCCATCTTTCAGCACCCGCAATTCCGCTACGCCGCGTAGTCAAGACAATGGGGGCCGCCTCAATAATAAGCTTGGTGCGGACACTCGCGTTGCCGAGGAAGGACATTCTTTACCCTATCTGACTGGCGAGTTCGATCCTCGCGCTTCGATCAGGCATTTTTAGCACGCTGCCGCATTCCGCGGTAACTGATCACCCACAGCGTGTGCCTCAATGGCAGCTTCTTGGCAGATGTTATGATATTGCTGTCTATATCGACAGAAACCGGTGCAATCTTATCTGTCATGACTGTTGCAGGACAGACAGCCAGGCCGCACCAGGCCTCCCGGAGGAGAGCTGACAAGGCAAGTTTGCAGACGGGGCCGTATGGTTGTCAGGCGCAGACCCAGCAGCAACCGGATCCCCGGTCCCGCCGCATGACGGGCGGTTGGTTAACCGGCGAAGGCCATTGGCACGGTCGCGTCGATCGTGTTCGGCAAGGCCTTCTGGGCCAAGGATCTGGAGAGCGTCGCCGGCCACCCCATTGCGATGCCGCTGGACCTCAGCAGGCTGCGGCGAGGCTGGCGGCAAACAGGTCGAGCCGCGAGACAACTCGGTTCAGCATTGACTTACGCCCAGCAAGGAATGCGGATTTCGTACAATACTGTGGAGTACGCCCGGTGTGGCAACCCGCTGGTGGGTCGTCCCGCGATCCACCCCATGCCGATACTGCGTCCGTGCGAAAGCAGCTAAAGCGTATCGACGCCCGGGTTTGTGGTGTCTGGCGATTCAGGCCCGGCTCGAGCAGTCAGTGCTGTCGTGCCAAGCCGCGCCAGCAGACTTGGCATACTGTCTGTTGCAGCAGCTGATCACGCGTCTCCAATCGCCTAGGGCGGTGTGGCTATCGGTGCACCTTGCGATGGGCTTTGAGAGGGGGCCATCCGGCCCCGGCCTGCTCTGGCTACGAAATGCCAGGGGTGTGTTTCGCGGCCAGCATGCCCCTTCCAGCTCTCGCCTGGGTTGATATCCGCATCGCGATAAGAAATCAAGAGATCGTGTGTTCCGTGCCGCTTGGCCGCCATTGTTAACCTGCGGTCACAGTCCCGCTGTCTCCCCGCATATTCCTCAAAACCCTTGCTTCATCGCACCATCAGCAAAGCCAAGGTGGCACCTGTCATAGCAAGGGCTACGACACTGCCCATCCAGCGGCTCGGCCCTGATGTTACAGCGCTATGGCAGGCCAAAGGCAGGGCGGCGAAGGCGACAACCAAGGCAGCATATTTCATACCCCCGATGATCCCTCCTTTCTGTTCGAGAGTGCACTCCACACTCACGCGACCCACACTCACGCGACCGCCAGGTGTTTTATCGGCGTCCGTGAACCAAGCCGGCTGCCGGAAACGGCGGAGGCGCTTCGGCGGTGTCAGGAAAGGTGGGGGGACGCCGCTGGAGCGGAGCAGCGCGCCGCAACGGGGGGGTGTCGCACAACCACTGCCATAGGACGAAGGCTGGGATCCATGCTCAAGGTCGAAAGTCCATTTTGGCAATCCCCACGACATGGTGCGTTCCTGTTGCACGATGGGTGCGCCACCGCAACCGGCACCGGGCTGCTGAATCATCCTGGTGACCGCTCTGCCGGGTTGCCGCCGGCGATTGGTCTCCTTGGTCATGGGATAATCGAGGCGGATTGGTACCGAACCGCGAGCGCGTGGATAGCGCTGGCCGATCGGGTGGATCAATCTTGCAGAACGCTGTCAGCGGAATGACCTGCCTCGCTGTGGAAGAAGCCGCAGTGTCATAGGCCGCGAACCAAGGCACACCGCTAGCCGGCAGAGCAGCTTACGATTAATAATTCTGTGACTGAATTTGACAAAGTGCTTGTCGTAAAGGTGCTTCCCGCAATGCAGCATGGCGGCAAGGGTAGGGAGGAAACTTATGTATGGAGCTTCCCCAATGCTGGTGTTTTTACTCGCCACTGCTGCCCTTGTTGTTGTGCACATCATGACCAATCATTGGGCGCAGCGCGAAGGTCTTTATAAGCTTCAAGGCACCACTAGGTTCGGCTCGTAAGCCCGCTGCAGACGTGGCTTCCGCATACTAAGCTGCCGCGCTGTCGCTAGATGTTGCCGCCTCACCGGCGCGGTGCCTGCCATCGTCAGCGTGCCAGCCAGGTGGCGATGTCAGCCCGTTGGCGGCCTTGATGGCGCGAGAGCTGTACCCCTGACGCGGATGGACCCAGGCGTCTTGGGGGCAAGCAAACTGGGCCTGCACGCGCCCATTTCCGAAGATCCAGTGCATTGCGCAACAGGCTCCCATGGAGTCGTCCTATGTTTAAGCGCCAGGGACTGGTACGCAGCGGTTCACAACCCGCTGCCCCATCGTATTCGATACGCTGCTCGGCCAGCCGCAGTGGAGAGGGCTCGTCACGGGTGCGACGGCGCTCCACAGCTGGCATCGCGCATGCTGTGTCAAGCTTGGCAGGCAGGCTTGGACTCAGTTGGAAACTGCTCGGCTCCCATACAGCCAGGCGGCTTCCTTGCCGCCACGGCGAATCGAACTGGGAATGAACACTCAACTTCTTGGGCTGTCGGCCATCCTGGTACTTGGTTCCTGTCCACACTTGGTTTCGCCCGTCGCTAGCAATGTCGCGGGAGTTGGGGATCTGGCGATCCATTGCGCGTGCTTTGCCAGCATGAGCCTGCTGCTCGAGCCACCGCCGGTCGAAGGACGCCGTACCACGCGCTTGGGCGGATGGCGTCCGAAGGTCCATTGAGCGGTCCATTTTACACATACCGGCGTGCTACGATCGACTGTCACACAGGCGGCCATTCTGCCGGTTGCTGATGGACGGCCATCCGCCCAGTGGCCGCAGGTTTGGCTCTGCCGACACCATCACACCTTTGATCGATTTGTGGCTCGATGAAAGGCGGCTCCCAAGCTACATGCATGTCGTGCCGTAGCAATAGGTGCGGATACGCTGGCCGCAGCCTGTACCGCTCCATGCATAACCCCGGGGATGACTGGCCCAACCCAGACATTGCGTCAGCCGGGACTAGACCAGCCATCTTGCCGGCCCGTTGGCATGCAGGAGCCTAAGGTGTCGCGCGGCGATGGCCGAGCGCTTGTAGCTCCGGGTCTCGCAGCCCATGGTGGAGCACGAGCCAGGGGGCCGATCAGGACATCGAGCTGACCCTGTCCCTCTCCCTTGCCGCCTCTGAGGTGGGCGCAGTCGGCCTAAACAACATCGCAGCGACTTCTCAGGGTTCTCCAGGCCTCACAGGCCGGATTGGTTGTAGTGCTGCGGTTCCGGCCGGTTCCAAGGATGGAAAGCCGCGTGCGAGACGAGACGGGTTAAAATTGGAAAGGTTAAGGAGCACGCAATCAGCCATAGTGCTTGCTATTGGCATGAGCATGTCGTCAGCGCCCTCCAGCCAAGCCGTCATCCTTGTTCATCCCTCCATGAGGAAGTTGAGTGACGTCCGTCGCCGAGCAGACTCTTCGATAACTTCATTGCCCAGCATTTGGTGGATGAAGTGCGGAGCCGGATATGCCGATCCCGGCGGTGACGACAAGCACTGGCGCTGCCGACATTGCGAAGCATCCCTAGAACGCTGAATCTGGCGGTTTGGCAGGGTAGAGAAAACTATAGCCGGAAGGTGACGGCGCCATCCCGCGGCCGACATCGGCGGTCAACCGGTCATGGCTTTCACGGCATGCTCGACGGAACAGGGCTTATGTGAAGCTCTGGGTACGGAGATACCGTCCTGGCCACTCAGCTCAACTTTGGCCTTTTGAGGTGAGGGCGGCGGAGCGGGCTGCCCGGCTAGGATGATGCGTCCCCGCCAAGAGACGCCACCATGCTTTGCCTGCCGACCCGTTTCGCCACGGTGATCCTGAGCTTTGCGCCACCCTTCTCCAGCGGGTTTGACGTCGCGCCGAGGTGCTGCTGGTCGGGGCCATTCTGCCGCCGGGCAAGCGCACGGTGACGAGCCTGCTGCGCGTCGTAGGGCTCGCGCGGGAACGGCACTTCGTGAACTACCACCAAGTGCTCAGTCGGGCAACCTGAGCTCCCGGGCGGCGTCGCGTTTCCTGCTGGACCATCTGATCAGAGCTTTCGCGCCGAGCGGGCCGGTGGTGCTGGGCATCGACGACACCATCGAGCGCCGCCGCGGCAAGCGGATCGCCGCCAAGGGCATCTACCGTGACCTTGTACGCTCCAGCCACGGGCACTTTGTGAAGGCGTCCGGCTTGCGCTACATCAGCCTGTTGTTGCTGGCGCCAGTCCCCTAGGCCGGGCGGGTCTGGGCACTGCCCTTCCTCACCGCCCTGGCGCTTTTGGAGCGGTACTGCCAGATGCGCGGCCTCCGGCACAAAAAGCTCACCGACTGGGCTCGCCAGCTGGCGGTGCAGGCCCGCCGATGGCTGCCTGGGCGGGAGATCGTGGTGGTTGGCGACATCGGCTTTGCCGCTTTGGAGCTGCTGTCTGCTCCTGCTCGTCACGAGGTCACCAGCATCACGCGCCTGCGGCTCGATGCCACGCTCCACGACCCGGCGCCGCCCGGCCGCCCGGAACCGCCGGCCGGCCCCGCACCAAGGGCGGCCGGCTTCCGAACCTGTCCGAGGTGCTGAGGGGCACCCACACGCGCTGGCAGCCAGTCATGGTCCAGGGCTGGTACGGCGAAGGCGAGCGTGAGGTCGAAATCTGCACCGCAACCGCCGTCTGGCGTCAGGGCGGCATGCCCATCGTGCCGATCCGCTGGATGTTGATCCGCGATCCCCAACAGCAGTTCACCCCGCAGGCCCTGCTGTGCACCGACCTGCACCGCACGCCCGATCAGATCCTGGGCTGGTTCGTCCAGCGCTGGCAGCTGGAAGTCACCTTCCAGGAAACCAGAGCGCATCTTGATGTCGAAACCGGGCGCAGTGGTCGGACTTGGCCATCGTCCGCACCACGCCATGCCTGCTCGCATTATTCTCCCTCGTTACCCTCCTGGCCGCGCAACTCAGGCCCTCAGAGCGAGAGGCCGCAGCCAGCAGCGGCTGGTCCCGTAAGCAACGCCCGACCTTCAGCGACACCCTCGCCGTCGTGCGACGTCACATCTGGCGCGAGCAGGGTTTACTCATGTCACGGCGCAACCGCCATGTCGCAAAACCCCGCCCGGCACTCCAACGCGCCTTGGCTTACGCCATCTGCCACGCCGCATAATGGCCAAAGTCGAGCTCAGATCCTGCGTATCATCCTGAACCGCCTTTGGCGGTGCAGGGTCATCGATTGTGAGCTGTACCATCGACTGAGCGTGTGGCCTCGTCACGAGGGCGTCCACTGCCACTGCCGACGTCAACAGATTGTACTGAGTCCCTTGGCCCACACTAATCGGCGGCGAAAGGCGGCCCGCTCCGGCTTTGACTGGGTCGCTTTCCTGCAAGGATTCCGATCAGCGGGCTTCGATATTGGCCGCTTGGGACGCGACGGTCAGCATGGGTACCGGAACGCCGATGTTCCTCATGGCGTGCAGCGGCGTCGGTGTCCGAACACTCCTGGCGATATCTTTGACCCACGGTATTCTGCACAGGCCGGCGCGACGGGAATGGACAGGACACAGGCTCCAGCCTTCGAGATCCTGACTTGGGCCTGCAGCCGTTATCGCGCCGCCGTGCCGCGCGACCTTGGCTGTGCGGGGGAGCGGGAAGGTAGTCAACCGGCTGGCGGCAGCGCTTCGGGCAAGGCACAGCCAAATAGAAACTCCGTCGGTTCGCCGGCGAGGCTCGTTCGCGCCTCAGGACAGCACCGCCAGTTCGCAAAGGCGCCGTAAGGCGGTTGGAGCAGGCTGCCGCGGCCCAGGGCTGGCCGGTTCTGGCCAGCCCCGGGGTCGTAGGTCAGGCGGCCTTGACGCCGGTGAGGAAGGCGGCGACCTCGGAGCCGAGGCGCTCGGACTGGCGGGAGACCTCCCCGGCGGCCTGCAGGACATGGCCGGCGGCCTCGCCGGTCTCGGCCGAGGCGCGGCTGACGCCGCTGATGTTGCGGGTGACCTCCTGGGTGCCGGCGGCGGCCTGCTGGACGTTGCGGGCGATCTCCTGGGTGGCCGAGCCCTGCTCCTCGACGGCGGCGGCGATGGCGCCGGCGATCTGGTTGACCTCGCCGATGGTGCTGGCGATGCCCTGGATGGCGGCCACCGCGTCGCGGGTGGCGGTCTGGATCTGGCCGACCTGAACCGAGATCTCCTCGGTGGCCTTGGCGGTCTGCCCGGCCA
>NZ_JQKB01000167.1 GCF_000745835.1 Belnapia moabensis DSM 16746
ACCACGGCAGCCAGTACATGTCGGACGCCTTCCAGAAGGAGCTCCGCTTCCTGTCCATCGAGAACTCGCCCGCCTTCGTGCGCGCGCCGGAGGGCAACGGCTGCGCGGAGCGCTTCATCCGCACCCTCAAGGAGAACCTCCTCTGGGTGCGGACCTTCGACACCGTCGAAGCGCTCCGCCAGGCGCCGCTCGAGTTCCGTGACACCTACAACGCGACTTGGCTCATCGAGCAGCACGGCTTCAAGCCACCCACCGCCGTCCGGCAGGATCAGCTTTCAACCGCGGCACTCGCCGCGTAGGCTGCAGCACGGTGTCTCGGCATCCGCGGGCGGTACAGCGGGACCTACCTGTATCGGGCGGTCGACAGCCGCGGCCAGACGATCGACTTCCTGCTCTTGGCCAAGCGCGATGCCGACCCCGCAAAGCGGTTCTTCCACAAGGCGTTGGGGCAGCCGCACACGGTGAACCCGCGCACTATCACGGTGGACAAGAACCCAGCCTACCCATGCGCCACGGCGGAGATGAAAGCGGACGACGAGCTGTGGCACTTCGCCCGGCTACGAAAATGCAAGTACCTCAATAACATACTGGAACAAGACCATCGGCGCGTTAAACGCCTGGTCCGGCCTGGGCTGGGCTTCGACGGTTTCCACACAGCACGACGGACACTGGCAGGCTACGAGGCGATGGCAATGATTAGAAAGGGGCAGGTACGAAAGGTTGGCGGACGCGATATGCGGACCCAAGCCGCCTTCGTCGCCGAGCTGTTCCAGGCGGCCGCCTGATCCGAAGCCTGTCAGGGCCATTCGCAATCTGCCGCAAACTTCGCGACTGAACCGGCTACTGCGCTGCGCTGACGGTGAGCCACAGCCGGGCTACCCTGCGCCGCCGCCTGGCCGCCATCGGCCGCGCCCATCGGATGAGCGGCTTGGCCTGGATGCGCTCACACCCGGTAATCCGCGACACCCTGGCCGGGACCTTTCGCCGGCACGGCAGGCCGCAACGCCGGGCCGCGGCGATTGGCACCGCCGATCTCCGGCGCCTGTGGCGACCTGCAGCGGCGATCTGGCGGGTCTGCGGGACCGGGCCATGCTGCTGCTGGGCTCTGCCGCGGCGCTGCGGCGCTCCGAGCTGGCCGCCGTGCAGCGGGAGCACCTGAGCTTTACCGCCGAGGGCTTGCGGCTGCTGATCCCGCGCCAAGACCGATCAGGACGGGCAGGGGCCGAGATCGGCGTGCCGCGGGGCGCCAAACCGGAGACCTGCCCGGTGCGGGCCATAGAGGCTTGGCTGCGCGCCAGTACGGCCCGGTATTCCGGGAAGTGAATCGCTGGAACTCGATGGAGCCGACGCCGCTGCACCCCGACGCGCTGCCTAGAGCAAATCCGATCAGGTAGAATCGCCGAGTCGGAGTAACTTGCTTGCAAAAACAATAAGCTGGAGCGGGGTCCATGTGCCAGTGCGAACGGAAAACGCTCTAAAGATCCTCGCCCGCTATGTGGCCAAGGCGGGGCTGACCGCGTCCGGGCTGGAGCGCCTTCCGCGCACGGTCTACGCGCTGGCTTTATCACCGAAGCCTACAAGGCCGGTGCCCGCGACGAGGCCATTATGGAGCACTCGCGCCACAAGGATGTCAGGACCATGCGCGGCTATGTCCGCCTCACCAAGTTGGTCAACATGTAAGAACCCGGACTGCAGGCGCGAGCCAATGGGAGTGCTGACTCTCATCCGACGCACCGACAGGCGGCCAGACCGGGCCGGGCACGGCCTGCTCCGATCCGCCGAAAACTTTACGACATAACCTGCGGCCAACTCTTCCTCCGAGGCGAGCAGATGCGGCCCAGCTGTTTCGGGCCGCATCTGCTCAGATCCTGGACGAACCAGTTGCCAGTGGCTTCGTAGTTCGCAATCACCTGCGCTGCGAGTGCGTCCCAATCCACCTCCGGCTGCGTCATCAGTTCATCTTTAGGCTGACCGGAAGCCTTTTGGAGGCCCATGGCTTCGGCCACAACATCGAAAATCTGGGTGTTGTCGAGATAGCGTTGCTCATCACCCTCGGCGCCGTGATTTGCGAGTCCAGGGTCGGTGCTGGTCGCGGCCGCCGTGAAGAGTTCGGACCCGGCGCCATTCGCCCAAACGGGCACGAGCTCGTTGGTGTGGTTGTCGGAATGCCAGCGGCCTAGCGGCAGCGAGTCTTGACCCTGGTTGATGATTGGTTCGAACGCCTCATCGTCCGAGTTGGGGCCGAGCAGCATGCTGTTTCCGTGGTCAGTAAGGATGACGACCCTCGTTTCGTCCCAGCTGCTCTCCGTCCCCACCCACTGGACTACCGACTCGACCGCCTCGTTGAAGCCAATCTGCTCCTCTACGATGCGTGGCAAGTTGTTGGCGTGCGCCGCCCAATCTACGGCGCCGCCCTCGACCATAAGGAAGAAGCCGTCCTCGTCGTCCTGGAGCACGTTGAGCGCGCCCTCAGCCATCGTGGCCAGGCTCGGCACGTTCTCATTGAGGTCACCCATTGCAACGCCATCGCGTTCGAACTGCAGCGTCGAGCCGGTCTGGAAAGTGCCGAGCACCTTCTCCCCGTCTGGAATCTCAAGTGTGCCATCGGCAAGCGCCTCGAAATCCTCGCGGGATTCGATGAAGCGGTAGTTCGTGCGGCCGCCGATGAGGTCCAGGAAGGTTTTTTCACCGCCGACGTATCGAAAGTCGTCCTCGCCCTCTGGTGTCCGAGCTTCACCGTTGGCGTCGTAGAATGGATGGCCCCCGCCCATAATGACGGAAGCGTTGCCGCTCTCGACCATCTCCTGAGCGATCTCGGCGTAGTTGTTTCGGTTCTCGTTGTGCGCGCCGAAAGCGGCGGGCGTCGCGTGCGACCACTGCACACTGCTGACGATGCCGAGCTCCCGGCCACTCCCGACAGCGAGCTCACCGATATTGGTAAGCGGATTGCCGAAGTTGTTGCGGTTGATGGCGGCGTTGTAGGTCTTCTCGCCTGTCGCAAGGGCGGTGCCGGCAGCGGCGCTGTCGGTGACACCCTGGCGCAGATAGTCGTAACCGGCAAAGTAGTTCGGATACTCGCTGACATTGCCCTCGTAAGAGCCGTCCCCCATCTCGATGGACCAAGCCTGAGCAGGATCGTAGGACACCTCGCCTTCGGCCGTGTTGGCTGGCGTGGTCGAAGTGGTTAGAGGGAAAGTGCTCATGTGGTGGTGCACGGCAAAGTCGTCGTACGCCTCGTGCCCTAAGCCGCCATGGCGGTAGTAGCTGGCAGCGTCCCAGGTGGTGGGGCTTGCGCCATCCGCGATCATCAAGATGACGTTGCGGGCAGGTACGTCGTCACTCGCCGGTGGCGTCGGTGTCGCCGAATCCATGGATGAGTCTCCGTGCAAAATATTGGCTGCTCGTCGCTGCCGACGGGCCGCCAATCGCCGCCGCTGACTAGCGGTGGTCTGGTGGACACTGCGATCTCGTCTAGTTCAGTCGCGTGACATAATAGAAGCAATCCGGTGAAGAGCCCCCGCCGTAGCGTATCCAGGTGCTGTTCCAAGGATTGATAGAGGCGGCTGCGCACACGTGTTGCGCAGCCTGCTTCGACGATGTGACCTTAACCCGTAGAAGCGGTCCGCCGATAATGTGAGGCCGGCGAGCCGCGGAGGGTTTTGGGATTGCAAGGAAAAACCACAAACCGGAAGAAATCGTGGCCAAGCTTCGGCAGGTCGAGGTGTTGCTGGCGCAGGGCAAGACGGCGGCCGAGGCGGTGCGCACGATCGGGGTGACGGAGCAGAGCTATTACCGCAGGCGAAGCGGGTATGGTGGCCTGAAGCTGGATCAGGTGAAGGGTCTGAAGCTGCTGGAGCAGAAGAACGGTAGGCTGCGAAATGCGGTGGCGGACCTGATGTTGGAGAAGCTGGTGCTGAAGGAAGCTGCTTCGGGAAATGTATGGTCCGCCCCTCCCCAGCAAGGGACGAGTTGGTGATCACGACAGCAGTTGCGTCAATGTATCCGGCCTCTCGCGAGTGAGCCGCTGTTGCGGCCAAGCCATGATGGAGATCCGCGCGCGCCGTTCCCAGATACTGGCAAGGGCATGGGGCCCGTTTTCCCTGAAAGGGCTTACTGCGCGCCGATCGTCTGCTTCGTCATCACTCCCTCGAGCCTCGCAAGCTGCGGCCAGGGGCGCCTAGACGAAGGCGGGATCGCGCCGTTCGTACAGTGCCCCGGGCTTGTTCAGGATCACCCAGGCGACGCGTGCCATCTTCGCCGCTAGCGCGACCACGACCTTGTTGGGATGCATCCTTGTCCGCAACTGATCCAGCCAGGCTCCAAGCCGGTCGCGGCTTCGGTCGAGATGCATCAGGCACGAGCGGGCACCGTGGATCAGCAGCCGGCGAATATAGGGATTACCCCGCTTGCTGATGCCGAGGAGGGTAGTCTTTCCGCCGGTCGAGTGCTGCCTCGGCACGGACCCGATCCAGGCAGCGAGATCGCGCGCCTTCCTGGATTGCCGTCCCTCGCCGACGGCGGCGATGATGGCCGTGGCACCGAGGGGGCCAATGCCGGGGATGGTGGCAAGAGGCCGTGCAACATCGTGAGTGGTTGCCGTGGCCTCGATTTCGCGGGAGACGTCAGCGATGCGCCCTTCGAGCGCGCGCAGTTCCTCCCACAGCTCGGACAGCAGTCGCCGCATCGTCGGCGTGAGGTCGTTCTCCTCGTCTGCGATCACCCTCGCCAGGTCGAGCTTGAACGCCCCGGCGCCCTGCCGCATGGCGACGCCGTGCTCGAGACAGAAGACACGCATCTGACAGATCAGGCGGGTGCGCGCGGTCACAAGGCGCTCGCGGATCCGATGCAGCGCCTGCAGGTCGACCTGTTCGGGTGTCTTGATCTCGACGAAGCGCATCGTCGGCCGGGTCACCGCCTCGGCGATAGCAGCGGCATCGATGAGGTCATTCTTGTTGGGCTTCACATACGGCTTCACGAACTGCGTTGGGACAATGCGCACCCTATGTCCGAGCGCCGTGATCTTCCGGGCGAGCCACTGGGAGCCGCCGCAGGCCTCCATGCCGACGATGGCAGGAGCGGCGCGCTCAAAGAATTGCAGCAGCGTGTCGCGGCGGAACTTGGCCTTCTGAATGGGTCGCCCTGTCTCGTCCAGGCCAACGACGTGGAAGGTGGTCTTGCCGATGTCAACGCCGTAAACCGCAGCGTCACGAGGCTTGTTCCTGAGCATCTTGCTCCTCCTCTCAGCTGCGCCGCCATTCTGCCAAATGCCGGTCGGGGCGGACCATCCCATTACTGGTGAGCACTGCGCGTCGTCGGGCCTGCGTCGAGCATGTGAGGGGTAGGCTGGGCGTCTCGGAGCGGTTTGCCTGCCGGGTGCTGAGTCAGCACCGCTCGGTGCAGCGCGAGGCGCCGAGGGTGGCTGACGACGAAACGGCGCTGAGAGAGCGCCTCGTAGACCTGGCCCGACGGTATGGCCGGTATGGCTACCGCCGGATCACGGCCCTGCTGCGGGCCGAGGGCTGGCGGTGCAACCACAAGCGGGTGGAGCGGATCTGGCGGGCGGAGGGGCTAAAGGTGCCTGCCCGGCAGTCCAAGAGGGGGCGGCTCTGGCTGAACGACGGCTCCTGCGTGCGGCTCCGGCCTGAGCGGCCGAACCAGGTCTGGGCGTATGACTTCGTCGAAGATCGCACCCGGGACGGGCGCTGGTTCCGGATGCTGAACGTGGTCGATGAGTTCACCCGCGAATGCCTGGCGATCCGGGTTGGGCGCCAGCTCAAGGCAGCCGACGTCATCGACGTCCTGTCCGACCTGCTCATCCTGCGTGGCGTCCCAGGCCATGTTCGGTCGGACAATGGCCCCGAGTTTGCAGCCACAGCCGTGCGGCGTTGGATCAGCGGCGTGGGCGCGGCGACGGCGTTCATCGAGCCTGGCAGCCCGTGGGAGATGGCGTAATCGGTCTGGAGGCGGGCAACCTCTCCGGACTGCTCCACTCACCCGAAAGGCTTCCAGGATGAACCAGCACTATGTTGGCCTCGACGTCTCTCTGGACCAGACGAGCCTGTGCGTCCTCGACGGCGCTGGCCAGGTTGTCTGCGAGACGAAAGTAGACACCGATCCGGCCGCGATCGCAGCCTGCCTTTGTCGGGCAGGTGTTTCCGTCGCACGGCTCGGCCTGGAGGCGGGCCCGCTCTCGCAGTGGCTCTACGCCGGGCTGGTGGCCTCAGGCCTGCCTGCGATCTGCATCGAGACACG
>NZ_JQKB01000168.1 GCF_000745835.1 Belnapia moabensis DSM 16746
TCCGGCGAGCGCGGGTCGTCGATGCAGGCTGCCAGCCGGTCGGCAATGCCGAGGCGGCGCTCGACCTCGCGCAAGGCCAGCAGGCCGCCGTCGGAGGAGAGTTGCCCGCCGTCGAAGCGGGCGATCAGGAGCTTGCCGCCAACCGATGACAGGCCGGGCAGCGGCGGGGTAGGTTCAACCGTGACGGGCATGGTCTCCGGACGCGGCTGGGTTTGAGTGTCGTAGCCAAATTCTACGTCCGCACAACGGCTTGCGCCATGCCCGTCAGCCCTCGCGCATAATCCGGGCTAGGTGTGGATCGGGGCTATCTAACTCCGGCACCACGCTTTGGCCCGCTTGTCTGTGCCTCATTCCGAAACAAGCATGAACTGAGGCCGCGACGCCGCTCTGAGGTCCGGTCTCCACCCCAAGGGGCCGCTTGCAAGGGACCCCCACCTTCCGCCCAGACTGAGGCAGTGTGCGCCATGAGACCGGAGAACCGCTCCGGCAACCAGAGCAAAATGCGGTTCGGTTGGGCTTGCGGCTTGTTCTAGCGTTTGCTCGTCAGCCGCGCCGGGTCCACTGCACGGGCATATGCCAGCTTGGTCTCGGCCGGGGCATCGCCCTCGACCGTGACCAGGATGCGACTTTCGACCACCATCTGCAGGTCACCGTCGCTTGCCTGTACCGCGCGCAGGGTGCCAACGCGCACCAGCTTGCCCATCGCGCCGGCCAGGGTGGGGTTGGTCAGCATCACCGCGATCTGCGCCACCATGGGCGAATCGGCGGTGAACCGCACCGTCACCGTCTGGTCCTGGGCGTTATGGTAGGTCTGGCTGGCTTGGGTGCCGGCGCCGAAGACATGCGCAGCTTGGGCGGAGCTCTCCGCCTCCTCGGCGGTCCAACCCGCCAGCGGCACCGGCAGCGCCGCGGCGAGCCCTGCAGCGGCGCGCTGGCCAAGCAACTGCAACGCCTCCTCCAGCGCCGTTCGGGCAGCCACGCCGTCCCCGGCACCATAGGCCCGCCGCGCCTCTTCCATAGCATCCGAGATCTCGTCAGCGCGGGCAGGGGCGGCGTACAGCAGCGGCGTGGCAGTCAGGCCCAGCAGCAGGGCAGCCTGGATGGCGCCACGGTTCACGATAGTCTTGCGCATGCGGCACTCCGGTCGAGGGTCGGAACTTGTCGAAGGTCAGCGTTTAGGGAACAGCCCCAGCGGCGGCGCGCTTCCAGCTGATGAGATTGCCGCTACCGCCCCGGCTTCAGCCTCGTGGAGCCATACAGCGGGGACTGGTCGTTCTGATTTTGGTTGCAATGTGTCTCGTCGCTGGGCTGGGGATGGGCGCGCTGAGTATGGCGCTGCACCTGTTCCTATAGGACGTTCGAGGTGAAAGTGGCGAAGGATTAAGAGTACTTGCCGGAGGGCTCGCCTCTTTCGGCGGCACCGACCTGTTCAAGATCGCGCAGCGTCTCCGTCAGCTCTTGGATCCAAGGATCACTAACATCGAATGGCTGGACAACCCGCGGGGCTCCCGGCTGCGGCGGCTGGGTGACCTGGAGGCAGAGACGGCCTTGCCATTCCACCACGACCCGCAACTCCCCTGACGCCTTGATCTCGTAGCCGAAGCCTAACCCGCCCGACTGGGCATAGTAACTCAAGGAGCCTGACCGCGCTTGAAAGAGCCGAGCGAGGGCAAGCGCCGTGTCGGCGGCTGGGCTGATGGCCTCGAAGGGCGCTTTTGCATCGTCCGTCATGGCTGTGGCACTTGCGGCGGAATTTCCGTCTCACAAGGCATCCAGGCTGCCGTGTTCGACGGGATGCAAAGGAAAGGTCGCCCGGGGGGAGGCGGCCTTGAGGCAATGCAGGGTCTCTCACTGGGAACAGCCCTCCAACGCCGCCGCCGCTGGGCCGGTTTGCAAGCGTTCCGCACCAGCAGCGGCGCTGGTTAGCTCGACCGATCACCGCTTACTGGTTCCAACACCTGCACGCCCAGACGGGCCGCTGCGGCCTCCAGCAGCGCCACGTCGCCTTCGCGCCGTAGCTTGCGGGAGAGCAGGGCCGTCGCCTCGGCCGCTGGCATCCCGAGAGCCTCGCCGATGCCGGCTGGGGTGGTGATGCCGCGGTCATCCAGCTCGCGGCCGATCGTCACCCGGAGGCGGATGATCCTCAGCCGATCGGCATCTCGTGCGCGACGCTCCTCGGCCGAAGATGGCTTCCGCGTTGTGGGCGAATGGTCAGGAAGCAAGCTCATGTTGTGTCAGTTGCACATGGTGGTGCCGTCGTCATCCCCAGCGCAGGCCCGGCATCGGCGAGATTCGCTAGGCGGGCCAACGCCATGACTGCCGTCAGCAGCGAGGTTATACCAACCGCCTTGGTGGATGACCGGTCCCGACCCAACTCGGACCTTGCAGGTGGCCCTCTATCGTGAGCGATACTGCAAGGCCCTCGCCCCGAAACGGCGTGTCTGCGTCATCCTTCATGCCCTGCCCAATCGCCCAACGTTCTGGCCAGGCAAGACGCTCGGCACCCCAGGGCGACGCGGCGACGAGGGAAGACCACGGCTCGTGTTCGGCAGTCCGGACCATGATCCCTCCCGGTCCCATGGCGGTGTGGATCAGGAGCTGGATATCGAATTCGGCACCTGGCCTTGGACCCATACCCCACCAGAGGTGCGGGCTGCGGCCAGGCTGTGGGCCGAGAAGGACGGTCAGGGTCTGGTCGGGGCCCCGCAGCCCAACCCAAAGCAGTGGCGTCTCGCCTCGGCGATACGTGCAGAACAGGGTCTGGGCGGCCGAAATGCCGGACGCGGCTGCGGTTGCCCTGAACCGCAAGGCGACGAGGTGGCCGGCACCGGCATCGGCAACAAGCCCCGCATCCTGTGAACCCGGCGCCAGTGTCCGCCACGCCTGTACAGGCGGCAGGGCCGGTGGCCAGCACAGGCGCTCGCGCACCTGCCCCTGCATGTCGAGAACCTGACAGCGCAGGCCCTCCGCATCGAGCGCCGCCTGCACGCAGTGGAGATACTCGACTCCCTCGGGCATGCGGTGTGCGGTCCCGGCACCCGCCGTGCAGAGCTGGAGCACGCCCCCATGTACCTGGACGTCGTAGGCGAGGATATGGCTGCACACGTAAGCCTGCACGCCCGCAGCCACCAACACGCCCCAGAACCGCTTCGCGTGCTCGGGCCCGATCTCGCGCTGGTACGGCCCGGAAAATCCATTCACCGGATGTACGGGATGGTGGCCGACGACAATCTTGTGCCGGGCACCGCCGTGTGCCAGCAGAGTTGCTTCCAGCCACTCCGTTTCGACATGGCCCTCACCTCCCAGGCCCGTCCATAGCGTGTGCACGAAGACGAGGAGCAGGTCGCCGCGCCGAACCCAGTACGACAGCCCATTCTGACCGGATGGACCGTTCCGGGGCAGGTGGGGCAGCATGTCCCTGAACACGCCCTCACTCATCACGTCGTAGGTGGTGTGGTTGCCTGTGCTGTGCCAAAGTGGGATCTTCGCCCGGTCGAGCCAGGCCATTTCGTGGTCCAGCCAATGACGCCATTGCGCCCGCAGCTCGGCCGGATCGGCGGTTAGGCCACTCACCTCGTCGCCTGGGAACACGATGAACTCGGGCGGCGGCTCTAGCCGGCGGACAACAGCGTTCACGGCGGCGAAGAGGCGTTCGTGAGGCGCGCCTGGAACGCCGGAGCAGCTGTCGCCGTAGAGCACGAACTGATGCCCCGGCCCTCGCGGCACGAGGGCCGGGATGGTGGCAGCAGGTCTGGGCGAAGGGAGCACGTGGCACACTCATTCGGGCATGGTCGCCCCAGCATACCACAACCAGAACCGCGCCCCTGGTCAGCATCGCGGGGCTACCTCGGGCCGATTATTGAACTCCCTTCGACTCAATAGTTCGGCCCGAAGAATTACTGCCGGCATCGTATCTCTATGCGGGCGTAGGCGCGCACCGAGGCCGTCACCGTAGCTCGGTCGTCTGTCCGAGCAGTGCCTTCGCCTTTCGCAGGAGCGCCGCCATCGGGCGTGGTCTCCAGGGTGTTATGCGGTGCTTTCAGATGACGCTGAGAATGCCACCGTCCACAACAATCACTTGGCCGTTGACGAAGTCGGCGGCCGGCGCGGCAAGAAACACGGCCGTCCCGACCAAATCTGTCGGCCTACCCCAGCGCCCAGCGGGAGTCCGGCCACGCACATAGGCTGATACCTCAGGGCTCTCGTGCAGCGGCCGCGTCATTTCCGTCTCGAAGGCGCCCGGGGCGATGCAGTTGACCTGTACGCCGCAGCCCGCCCAGTCGGCACAAAGTGCGCGCGTGAGCCCGTGCACGGCAGCCTTGCTGGCCGTGTAGGGTGCTGTACTCGGGTGCGCCGTCAGGCCCAGCATCGAACCGATATTGATGATCTTACCCGCCCTGCGCTCGACCATGCGTCGTCCCACCGCTCGCGCCATAAAGAACACCGCGTCGAGGTTGGTGGCCATAACCTCGCGCCAAGCGGCATCGAGCTGATCAGTTGCTGTACCGGGCCGGCTGACACCGGCATTGTTGACCAAAATGTGGATGGGACCGAGACGTGCCTCAATGTCAGTCACCGCTTCCTCGACCGCCGCAGGGTCACACACGTCAAAGGCAAGCGTCTCCACGGCGATTCCTGCTGTCGCCAGTTCAGCTGCCGCCGCAGTGAGGCGGCCAACATCACGGCCATTCAGCACCACTTTGGCGCCGGCTTCAGCCAGCCCGCGTGCCATCGCTAGACCGAGACACCGGCTTGCGCCGGTCACCAAAGCGAGCTGCCCGGTAAGATCGAACAATCCTTGTGCCATGGCTCACCCCCGCCCACACAGGACCGTAAGCCTCGTCAGCGCTGAGGCACAATGATCTGCCCCCTTGCCAAGGCAGAAGGACGACCGAGAGCCGTCACCGTGAATTGCTCACCCGTCTGAGCAGCGCCTTCGCCTCCCGCAGCAACGTTGCCATCTGGCGCACCATCTCAATAGCTTCGGCCGAGCGCCACCATGCTTCCAGCGTGTTGCGCAGCACCAGCATCTGCAAATTCGCAGATGATTTCGGAAATCTACTAAAATGCCCGCTGGAGTAACTGGCGGACGGCGTGGCGATGGGTGGGTATGGATCAGGTCGGCAGAATGGCCGCCTAACGGTGGAGGACAGCCTCATACTCGACCTCGCCAAGCTGCTTCGCGATGGCCACGTCGTCCGCGGTCAGCGGAGATGCGGCACGCTGCACTGGCGAGACGTGAGATCGGGACAGGAAGTCGGCTCGGTCACATATGAAGCTGACCTGACCGAACCAGCCGCAGCCTGGGTGCGCCTGCTGTACAGCTGCGAAAGGGGTGGGAGCCGGCATAGGCTCGACTACAGGATTCAGCTCACTGCTACCCGACCGCGCTTCGGAGGCTTTCGGCTCTGGTTCACGTGCCCGGTCTCGGGGCAACGGTGCGCCAAGCTTTATCGGCCCGTTGGTGGCGACCTATTCGCCGCACGGACGGCCTTGCGCCTCGGTTACAGCAGTCAACGGACGACCGCCCTGGAGAGCGCGCGGCAAACCGCGTGCGACCGAGCGGCTCGGATCCGGCAACGCCTCGGCAGGGCAGGAGCGGGTTCCCGCTATGAGCCACCAGCACCGCGGCCAAAGGGCATGTGGCGCCGTACCTACGCGCGGCTATGCCAAGAGGCCGAGGAGGCCAGGAGCACGGCCGACAGCTTGTGGTGGAGAGGCGCCGAACAGATAGTTGAGCAGGCGAACAAGGGGACCAGCGCCGGCAGGAAATCCGGCAAAGGAAGCAATGGCTGATGAAGCTGGACGAGGCGTGGTGCCGCCTATCTATTGAGGCGGACCCCATTGTCTTGACTACGCGGCGTAGCGGAATTGCGGGTGCTGAAAGATGGAGCGGATCCGCTGCGGCCGCTTGGCAAGGCTACGCATATGGCTGATCGCCGCACGTTTCAGCTGCTGCTTGCTGCGCGCCGGCGCCTTGCGCGGGACCGCCTGCTTGAGGTCGGCGTTCACTCCCTCGTCTGGGTTCAGGTCGGGGCTGTAGGGCGGCAGATAATGCACCTCGATCCTGGAGCTGTGCCCGGCAAGCCAGTCCTGAACTAGGCGGGCGCGGTGCACCCGCAGCCGGTCCAGGATGAGGAAGACCTTCCGGCGAGCGTCGCGGATCAGGCGCTCGAGGAAGCGGATCAGGGTCGGGGCGTTGACCGCACCG
>NZ_JQKB01000169.1 GCF_000745835.1 Belnapia moabensis DSM 16746
ACCGCCAAGGCCACCGAGGAGATCTCGGTCCAGGTCGGCCAGATCCAGACCGCCACCCGCGACGCGGTGGCCGCCATCCAGGGCATCGCCAGCACCATCGGCGAGGTCAACCAGATCGCCGGCGCCATCGCCGCCGCCGTCGAGGAGCAGGGCTCGGCCACCCAGGAGATCGCCCGCAACGTCCAGCAGGCCGCCGCCGGCACCCAGGAGGTCACCCGCAACATCAGCGGCGTCAGCCGCGCCTCGGCCGAGACCGGCGACGCCGCCGGCCATGTCCTGCAGGCCGCCGAGGAGGTTTCCCGCCAGTCCGAGCGCCTCGGCTCCGAGGTCGCCGCCTTCCTCACCGGCGTCAAAGCCGCCTGACCACCAGCGCCAGACCTGAGCCGGCGCATCCCTGCCGGCTCGGGCCGCCATCGTTGCGGGCAAGCGGGTGAGTGCCTGAAAATGACGAATGGCCGGTGAAACCGGCCACGATGCTTGGGCTGAACGCCCGATGCGCTCGCCGAGGAAAACCCCGAGCGAGCGCTTCTGTCGCTCCAAGCTTGGGTTAAGGGTCTGCAGCCAGCGTCGTCGCAGCAGCCTCAAGCTGTGCCGCGTCACCGACCCGCCGGTTTGTGCTCATCAGCCGCTTTGTGCCTTCGGCCTTCGACCTGCTAATCGTCCATCGATCGCGGCCGAAGTGGTTGATGCCGCGGTCGTGCAGCGCCTGGCCGATCGACATCTGCAACCGGATGTTCTGCAGTCGATTGGCATCGCGTTGAAGGCGCTGCGCAATCGTCAGCTTCGGTTTCGCAAGCCTGTCGTCGCGCCATCAGTAGGCTGGGGCAGCTGCGTCGCTGGGCCCGGCCATCACCTCGCGTCGTCGCCTTTGGCGTGAGTGCTGCAGAACTGGCTTTCTGACGACCTTTGAGAAGGTACCAGCCGGTTTGAGGCACAAGCAGGGCGTGCGTGGGAGACAAATAGTAATAGATGGAGCACTGTGACTGCTGGGCGTCACCTGTCCTTGCGCGGCCGGAGATTCTTCATGCGACTTCGCCTACTCAGCCGTGAGCGAACAGGTGAGGCCCAGAATTACTGCGCAAAATTGGTATCTGGGTTTGGCCGCATGGCGTCCGGCTTGCGTTTGCCATTCGCCCTGGCTTCAGCAGCCATACTGCTCGCAGTTGGCGGTGCCGTGATCAATGAGTACGCTGCGGCCTGGCTATTAAGGCGAGATGCAGAGGCCACAGCGCATGCCTGGGCCAAAAACATGGACGAGATGCTTGGCGACGAATTGCCGGCTCTTCTCGCCCGGCACCCTCCTTCGCCCACAGCGCTGAGTGTCATGGCGCAGGGGCGTCGCCTTGGGAACGTGTTCCGGTACAAGCTTTTTGACACCCAGGGACATCTTGTCTTTATTTCTGACGATCTTGAACAGACCGACAGGCTACAAGGAACGCTCGCTGCGCATCGAGGCAACAGCGACATTGCAGCACATGTTCTAGCTGGCGGAGTTCACGTCGAGGCTGCCAGGGGCGAACCGCCAAGGCGCCCTTCCTACTACGCCGAAGCTTACGTGCCTGCCTACCGTGGCGGTACGATTGTGGGTGTCGCCGAGGTCTACGTAGATCAAACTCAAAAGCAGGCGCTCTATCGCCATGCTTTCGCAATTGCAGAGTTGGCGATTGCTGCCTTGGTACTCTTATCATCGCTGCTGCCTGGTTTAATTGCTTGGCGCCGCACGCGCGAACGTCGGGCCGCAGAAAACAAGGTGCATTTTCTAGCTCATCATGACCTGCTGACCGGTTTGCCGAACCGCGCCAGCTTTCGCGAAGCGCTTGGAGCAGCGTTGTCCCGCTCTCTGCGCGACGGTTCACAGGTCGCAGTGATCGCCCTTGATCTTGACCGCTTCAAAGAGGTGAACGACGTACTCGGCCATGCCGCTGGTGACGCACTCCTATGCGAGGTTGCGAGACGACTGCGAGCCGAGCTGCGTCAGGAAGACACAGTCGCTCGTCTGGGCGGCGACGAATTTATGGTAGTGCAAGTAGGTCTTGCCCAGCCTCATGGCGCAGCGTGCCTCGCCGAACGTTTGGTTGCGGTCTTGTCGGAACCCTATGATTTGCCGGGAGGACAACGGGCTGCCGCTTGCGGCGCAAGTGCGGGCGTAGCGGTAGCGCCCGGCGACGGCAGTGAGGCGGAGGCACTGTTGCGCGCGGCCGATGCTGCACTCTACCGGGCGAAAGCCGAAGGGCGAGGTGTGGCGCGGTTTTTCGAAGCTGGTATGGACGAAGCCTTGGCCGAGCGCCGCCGCCTTACCCACGATTTGCGCTGCGCGGTAGCAAAAAGCGGCTTCGAGTTGGCTTACCAACCGCTGCAGGAGCTTCCCGGGGGTAAGCTGGTCGGCTTTGAGGCATTGATCCGTTGGCATCATCCCGAGCGCGGTCTTGTGCCGCCCGCCCACTTCATCCCGCTCGCCGAGGAGACCGGGCTCATTATTCCGATCGGCGCCTGGGTCTTGAGCCAAGCTTGTCGCGAAGCAGCCACTTGGCCCGAAGACGTAAAAGTTGCGGTCAATCTCTCACCCGCTCAGTTCCGCAACAGCGCGGCGCTTCTGGCGACTGTTAGTGATGCTCTCGCAACCACGGGGTTGACGCCCTCCCGTTTAGAGCTCGAAGTTACTGAAGGCCTGCTGCTGCAAGACACGGATGCGGTTATGGCGACGCTGGTTGCTTTAAGTAACCTTGGCTGTGGGATTTCTATGGATGATTTCGGCACAGGGTATTCAAGTCTTGCTTACCTCTGGCGCTTTCCGTTCAACAAATTAAAGATTGACCGGTCATTTATCAGTAATATGAATGCTGAACCAAAGGCAATGGCGATCGTATCGACGATTATCGCGCTCGGGCGAGCTCTTGGCATTACCATCACAGCAGAGGGCATTGAGACAGAGAAGCAGGCAGAGGCGCTTAGCGGTGTAGGCTGTAGCCAAGGCCAGGGATATTTGCTGGGACACCCGATGTCTGCCGAGCAAGCCGGAAGCCTCACCCATTTTCACCATGAAAGCGGCCCGCGTCCTCGCCTAGAGTTGCCAAGCGCTTCCGTCGTCCTTACGCCAGCGCGATCGGAACCATGCATAGTCAGTGGCTGACCTGACTGCACTTCTCCGGTCACAGCGATCCGCCTTGCGGCATGACCACGGGCTGGTGGAAGACCGGGAGCGCAAGCGGGAAGTACCGACGGTTGAGCTGTGCGTGGATGCACCAGACAGCGTGCATAACTTGGTGCGGCAAGCTTTGGGCACAATGAGCGCCAGATGCGCACGGACCTCGCCACGACCGGATCCCCGGACATGATGCGGGCAGCCTCGTCCTGCATCAAGGCGCCGCGGCGTATAGCAGGGTGACGGTGCGCCGCAGGGTGTAGGCTCTGGCGGCGAGGCGCACCTGCAGCCCGGCCTTAGCCAGCGCATCCGGCGCAGACCGTCGCTGCGCTTCCGGGCCCGCATACCTTCTCGATCCGGTATCGGATATGCTGCACCCTGGCATGATGGGCGTAAGCCGCCGAAAGCACTGTCGTCATAAACCATCCCCGGCTTGCTCGGCAGCACCGCCGCAAGCCTGGCCGCATCGTGAATGGGCGCCGTGGGACATCTGCGCCGGGTGCCAGGCCAGCGGCCTCGTCGGTTGCCACATGCGCCGTGTCGCCAGGCACGGGCTTACGGCGCCAATGCTTGGCCAACTGTGCTGTGCCATCCCTACGGATGCTGGCCAACGAAGCAGCGTAGCGTCCAACAGGGTGCAGGTGCGCGCCATGACGCCCCTGACTTCGAGTTGGTGTGGGCGACGGCTCTGAACAGCACGCGATCCAGGCGACGGCGGACCAACTCCCGGCAGAACCAAACAAGGGCCATCCGTTCAGGCGTTGGCTCATGGCCTAATCACCGGAAGCCGGCGAGATCGTCCAGCGCCTCGACCAGCGGCACATCACCGAGATTGTGCCAAGTCGCCAGCACCATCGCATGGACCAAAGCCAGCGGCGGCCAGCCAAGCCCGCCCTTGACCACGGTCGGGATGCCAATCAGATGGTGGCCAATCTTGGATTAGTCGAGCAGCGCGACCAAGTCCGCCAACGACGATCACATCCACGGCTCCGGACGCATGATGAGATCGTCCTGACCGATCCACCGACGTTCCATCGTCACCGCCCGCGGTAGCGCCAGGCAATCAGGCGACGTCGCGTCGCCGCAAGCACGTCTGCGCACAGCTCTCATTGATGGTCAAAGATAGGCTGCCGCCGGCTACGCCGGAGCCACGTTGTGCCAAGCGCGACGCAGCATGGCATGCGCGCTGTTTGCGCCCGGCGCCGCGCCACCCCCACCCACAGCCAGCAGCCTATTGACACCTACAGGATCAATGTAGACACCTCAATCACCAAACTCCCGGCGCACTGCGCAGCCAGGGAATGCCGAGAACGGTGTCTGCGCTATGGAGGCCCTGTGACTATTCTCCGTAACTTTGCCCTGCTGCTGCCAAAGCTCCGACGGTTGCGGGAAGCGCGCGATGCGCTGTTATTGGAACGCGATGCGCTATTACTGGACCGTCATGCTCTGCTGCAGGAACGCGATACAATAGGGCGCGAGAGTGCCGCCCGCGAGGCTGAACTCGCGCTTTGGCGGAACCGAGCCGCCAGCCGCTTTTTTCACTACAATGCCTGCTTTGATCCGGAAGAAGTCATCCGGCGTCATGCCGTACCAGACTTGGCGCCGCGCCCGGGCTACCTTACCAACTTCCTTGGTGTGATCATCGACCCCAAATTTTTCCCCACCATTCTGGGAGACCGGGCTGGACTGGTGGAATCCATGCCGATCCCTGCCAACTGGCACGCTGACATCGCTGAATGGGGGGCGGCACTGCGTGCTGTTGATCTGGCGCGCCATCGCTTCACCATCGTCGAACTCGGCTGCGGCTGGGGATGTTGGCTCAACAATGCGGGCGTTGCGGCACGTCGCGCCGGACTGTCGGTGCACCTCATTGGCGTGGAGGGCGATCGTGGTCACCTTGGCTTTGCCGAAGAGGCCATAGCCACAAATGGGTTCAGGGCTTCGGAGTACACCCTGCATCACGGGATCGCCTCCGCCACCCCGGGCACGGCCCTCTTTCCAAGCCAAGATCAGGCCGGATTGCACTGGGGCTTGGAGCCAGTGTTTCATGCGACTGAAGCGCAATGGGAGGCGGCCAAGCGCTCCGGCGAGTACGAAATCCTTCCCATGCTACACCTTGCCGATGTGGTGGCGCAGCATAGCCGTGTCGATCTTTTACATGTTGATATTCAAGGTGGCGAGGTCGACTTGGTCGAGGGCAGCCTGCCCTTGCTGCGCGAAAAGGTCGCCTATTTGCTGACTGGAACTCACTCCCGGGTTATTGAAGGTCGCCTCTGCACAGCATTGCACCAGTCAGGATGGACGCTGGAGATAGAGCGACCGGCCATTCTTGATCCGAACAACCTCACTGGTCCTGTTGTGGTCGATGGTGTCCAAGCCTGGCGTAACCCAACCCTGCTGTCCTAATGCTCTAACTCCAACACTTGGTTTCTGGGACAGGCCTTGTGGAGAAGGCCGCTGGGCTTGGCGGTTCGGACGAGCGGCTTGGGATGGTCATTGTGTCTGACGAGGTAGCGATGGATAGCGACCTCCAAAGCCGCGATGCCCTTGCATACGCCGCGCCCGATGCGCTTACGGTTATTGATGCGGCCCTCATTGTCTTGATCTGATTGACTGGGGATCCAAGTTCGCGGGCATGAGGCACGTGGACATGCGCAAGCTGCCCGCGGCGGCTCAGGAAGAGCGCCGGCGGCAGGTGGTCGGGCTTCGTCAGCGCGGCCTGACCTTTCGGGAGATTGCCGAGCAGGTCGGGCTGAGCCGGACCGGGGGGATCAACATCTGCCAGCGCTTTGCAGCTGAGGGCGCGAAAGGGCTGGTCGGCAAGCCGCGCGGCCGCAAACCCGACGAACAGCGCCTGCTGGATACGGCCCAGGAAGCTGAGGTGCAGACGCTGATCCGCCGTCACACGCCGGACGAGCTGGGCTTGCCGTTT
>NZ_JQKB01000170.1 GCF_000745835.1 Belnapia moabensis DSM 16746
AAACCTGGTCCGAACCTCGGTTGCCCTGATCCGCTTGGCGATGATCAAGCTGATGGCAAGGCGCTTGGCACGCTCATAAACTTTCAGACGGGCTCAAAGAGCGCCACCGATGGCCTGCGCAGCAGTGGCGGGGCGCACTGCAACCTTCTGCTCCATGTGCGGCACCGAACCAGCCGCTACCTCAACAACCGTACCGAGAATTCCCACCGCCCAGCCCGGTGCCGAGAACGACAGATGCAGTGATTCACGTCGCCGGGGCAAGCGCAGCGCTTTCCGTCATTTCACGCCGTGATTTATGGCCATGTCCGTCCACGGCGGCGCCGGATGTCCGCCGATCTATATCGGCGCGTCCGCACCAGGGCCTTTCAGATCTGACGCGAAGAGATTGACGCCCAAACCGCAACGTGACTGCCATGCCATCGTTGTCGGCCCTCTATACGCGTCTCACAAGCCAACAACTTGCCAATGCCATCGTGTGCTATCAAGGCGGCGGCGGATGGCCCTGTCGGTACCGGAGCAGGATTTCTGCTCGGATCGACATCTATAACGAAATCGTGTGCTGATACCGACCGAGCATGGCCTTCATTCTTCAGCAACGGCAGGATCGCGGCGATGCCGATCTCCGCCCAACCTCCACTGCCAGACGACGCGGCGATGCTCCGCACCCTCTCGCGCTCGGCAGTGGAGGCTGGCTGCGCCTATGCAGCGCGCGGCGCGGTGCGCCACCTTTCCATATCTGTGGACGGGCGTGTGATCGAGGCGAAGGTGAAAGGCACAGCAACGCGGCCCTATACTCTGCGCGTCGAGCTGCAGCTGCGGCGCGACGGCGGCACTGATTTTAGCGGCGTCTGCAGCTGCCCTATCGGGCTCGACTGCAAGCACGTCGCAGCGGCACTCTACGCCGCCCGACGCGAACGTGGCGACGTGCCGCGTCTCGCCCCACCGCCCACACCCGTCGCGCCCTTGGCCGAGCCGGTATTGCCGCCCGAGGTCGCCGACTGGCTGCGCCAGCTCGCCGCGATCAACGAGGCGGATCCGGAGGCCTACCCTCCAGATATCCGACAGCGTGTCGTCTACGTCGTCGCGCCGCTTGCCCGACCGGTGGGGCCAGTCTCGCTGAAGGTCGCGGCTTTCTCGGTTACCCTGCGGAAGGATGGCAGCTACGGTGCCGGTAAGGGCGTCCAGGCGCAGGCGGGAACGGCACGGTACCTGCGCCCCTCGGACCGGGCGATCCTGCGGCGAACCGATCTGCTGCGCTATGCGCCCGAGGGGATGCTCAAGGATGCGGACCCGCCCGATCTGCTGCGCCGGATCATCGCCACCGGCCGGGCCCGCTGGACCGCGGTGGACGGGGTACCGCTGCGGGAGGGTCCCGTGCGGTCGGGTAGGCTCACCTGGCAGCTGGAGGCGGATGGACGCCAGCGCTCCGCGCTGGAATTGGAGGATGGACTGCTCGGCCTCGCATTGCCGGCCCCCTGGTATGCCGACCCAGTGAGCGGCGAGCTGGGCGTGGTCGACCTTGGTGTGCCGGCGCATGTCGCGGCACGGCTGCTGCTCGCGCCGCCCATCCCGGCCGAGGCAGCGCCCCTGGTCGCGGCTGAGTTGGGGCGGCGGCTCTCGGCACCGGCGATGGCGCTGCCGGCGACGCTCGATCCGCCGGAGACGCTGCCTGGCCCGCCGGTGCCGCGGCTATTGCTCACCGCCGGCAAGCTGCCGGCCTATGCCATGCGCGGCTATGGTCAGGACCCCTTCCGGCCAGAGATGGACTTTCCTATGGCGCGGCTCGGCTTCCGTTATGGGCCGGTGTTAGTGGTCCCTGACGTGCGCGGCGTTTATGCCCCGTCGCGGCCCGGCACGGACGTGGTCGCGCGCGAGGGGCGACTCTACCGCCTGCGGCGAGACGCGGCGGCGGAGCGCGCCGCGGTGGCACGCCTGCTGGGCATCGGCTTCGTCGCGGCAAGGGTGTCGCTGCCGCCCGGCTCCCAGGCCGGCGCCGATGCATTCTTGCTGGACGACGAGACGGAGGACGATCCCGACTGGCTCTTTGTGCTGCAGGAGGAGATCCCAGCGCTGCGGGCGGATGGCTGGGAGGTGGAAGTCGCTCCCGACTTCCCAATCCGCCTGGTCGAGGCCGAAAGTCCGTTGGAGGCACGGCTGGAGGAAGGCTCCGGCGTCGACTGGCTGGACCTGCATCTCGGCGTGACGGTAGCCGGGCAGCAAGTAGACCTCGTTCCCGTGCTGCTCAACCTGATCGCCGCCGGGGTGGAGCCAGAAGAATTCGCCGAAGGTCCGGTCTTGCTGCCCCTGCTCGACGGGCGGCTGCTCGCCCTACCGCGGGAACAGATCTTGCCAATCCTCTGTTCCCTAATGGAGATATTCGAGAGCGGCGGGCTCGATCCGGAGGCAGGGCGCATTGGCTTTACCCGGATGGATGCCGCGGAGCTGGCCGAGCTTGAGGAAAGCTCTGGCATTGCTTGGCAGGGCGGGGAGGCGCTGCGGGCCCTCGGTGCCCAGCTCCGCGCGGCGGCGGGATCGATCCCGCCGGTTGAACTGCCCGCGACTTTCCTAGGCACGCTCCGACCCTACCAAGCGCAGGGTGTCGCCTGGCTACAGTTCCTGCGCGGTGCTGGCCTTGGTGGGGTGCTGGCAGACGACATGGGCCTCGGCAAGACGGTACAGACCCTGGCGCACCTTGCCATCGAGCACGCGGCCGGGCGGCTGGACCGGCCGGCGCTGATCGTCTGCCCGACGAGCTTGGTGCCGAACTGGCTGCGGGAGGCGGCGCGCTTCGCCCCCGCGCTTCGGGTGCTGCCGCTGCACGGGCCGGCTCGGAAGACCCGCTTTGGCGAAATTGCGGAGCATGACCTGGTGCTCACAACCTACCCGCTGCTGACGCGGGACCAAGAGGCCCTGACGACGCAGGATTGGCATCTGGTGGTGCTGGACGAGGCACAGATCATCAAAAATCCCAATGCCGAGACGACACGACAGGCGCTGCAGCTGCGCGCGCGGCAACGGCTCTGCCTGTCCGGCACGCCGCTGCAAAACCACCTGGGCGAGCTCTGGTCAATCTTCGACTTCCTCACTCCGGGCTTCCTCGGCAGCGCCAGGAGCTTTCGCAGCCGTTACCGCACACCAATCGAGAAGCATGGTGACGCGGAGCGACAGGCTGCGCTGCTCCGCCGCGTGCGGCCCTTCCTGCTACGCCGGACCAAGGAGGAGGTGGTGACCGAGTTGCCGCCCAAGACTGAGATCACCGAGCCCGTAGAGATGGAAGCACCGCAGCGCGCTGTCTACGAAGCAATCCGGCTATCGATGCACACCAGGGTCAAGCAGGCCGTTGCTGAGAAGGGCTTGGCGCGCTCGGGCATCATCATCCTGGATGCGCTGCTAAAGCTGCGCCAGGCTTGCTGCGACCCGCGGCTGCTGGCGATGAAGTCGGCGCAAAAGGCTGGTTCGGCCAAGCTGGAGCGGCTGCTGGATCTGCTCGGCGTATTGCTCGACGAGGGGCGGCGCGTGCTGATCTTCTCCCAATTCACCAGCATGCTGGCGTTGATCGAGGCAGCGCTGCAGAAGGCCGCTATTCCCTACGTGCTGCTGACCGGCGACACCAAGGATCGCGCGGCACCGGTGAGCCGCTTTCAAGCCGGCGAGGTGCCGGTCTTCCTGATCAGTTTGAAGGCTGGCGGCGTTGGTCTGAACCTGACGGCGGCAGACACGGTGGTGCACTACGATCCTTGGTGGAACCCGGCGGTGGAAGACCAGGCAACAGACCGTGCTCACCGAATTGGTCAGGACAAGCGGGTCTTCGTGCACCGGCTGATCACGCTTGGCACGATCGAGGAGAAGATGGTGGTGCTGAAAGAGCGCAAGCGCGCGCTGGTCGCTTCGGTTTTGGAGGCGGAGCATGGTGGGGCATTGAGGTTGACCGAGGCCGATGTGGACGAGCTGTTCGCGGCCACCTGACGCGCTGGGCAAGCCGGGCTGTCATCAGAGTTTTGTCAGCGCTCGCGCCAACCCCAATGCCGCGATACAATCGCAGGGTTCGGTTATGCAACCTGCAGAATAGTGAGCGCAGTGCTGCTGCGACGGTGTTGAAGCAGACGACGGCGGTTGGCGGTGACATGTTGGCTATGGCGGGTTTGGAGGCGGAGGAGGCGGTAACGTGCGTCGAAGCTTCAGCAAAGCAGCTCCGCTGACAGAAAGCTTTTGAAACCGCGCATACATCAAATGCGGCCTTTTACGCCCAATTGATCCTGTTGCACTCTGTTATTACGGGATGGCCCCCTGCCCCGCTGGCAGTTAGTGCACTGCCTCAAACAGAAGGTGCAGGAAGCCTGGCCAGCATGCCGATAATAGTCTTGGCGGGCTTGGTCCAAGGTAAGACCAGTGTGCCCGCTTCGAGGGGGGCTCGCCCGACAAGGCGCAGGTCAACAAGGGTTTACCCGCGTGGGCGGGCCTATCCTCAGCGCAGGGAGGGCGAGCCGTGGCAGAGGATCGCACTGTCTTCTCGGGATCGATGCGGCCAAGTTGACGCACGCGGTAGCGGTGGCTGAGCCTGGCCGACCCGGCGAGGTGCGCTACATCGGCGGGGTCGACGCCAGCCCCGATGCGGTGCGCAAGCTGCTGACCCGACTGGCTGCGCGGCATGGCCAGCTGCACCTCTGCTATGAAGCAGGCCCGACCGGCTAGGGTCTGCATTGTCAGGACGTGGCGCTTGGGCATGCCTGCGCGGTGGCGGCGCTCCCGCACAAACCGGGCGACAGGGTCGTGAACCCTCCCTGGGTTAGCCGGAAGCTGGTGAGTTTGAGCTATGCTGCCCAGCAGGAGATGGCGCTGGCGGCCTGACTCATGCTCACCGGCTTGCGACTCACCCGAGGCGGTTTACTACAAGATTTTTACCCAATGCGTCAGGTGGTTGAGGAAAACCTGAGCTGCACCCGGTTTTCCTGGACAGCCATTTGTCCGAGCGGAGACCGGCATGGTGAGATGCAGCATGGATCAGGACGATCGAGCTGAGACGGGAGATGGGCCTGTGGTCAGCGAGGGCGGGCGCAGCCCGTCCGCGCTGTCCACAGGCCAGGGCGGGCCGGCGAGGGCCGGGGCTGCCCTGGGTCCGCTGGCGCCCGGTCAGCGCTGGAGCGCCGCTCGCAAGCGCGAGGTGGTGCTGCGCCTCATGCGGGGCGAAGCTGTGGAGCTGCTCTCCCGCGAGCTCGGCTTGCCCATCGTCAAGCTCGAGCAGTGGCGGCAGAAGGCCGAGGCCGCACTCGAGGGTGCCCTGAAAGAGCGTGAGGCCGACCAAGCCGACAGCCAGCTCGCCGCCGCCATGCAGCGCATCGGCGAGCTGACCATGGAGGTCGAACTGCTGCGCGCTCGCATGGAGCGGCCTGGCCCTTTGGGGCGGAGGAGGTTGCGCTGATGGCCGGCGCGACTTCCCCAGCCACCGGCCGCCGTTACGGGATCGCGCGGGTCTGCCAGATTTGGAAGGTGCCGCGGTCGTCCTTCTACGCCGCACGCCGGCCGGCGGCGGATCCTAACAGCCCGCCTGCTGTGCCCGCACGTCGCGGTCCCGAGCCGGCGGTGTCCGATGCCGACCTGCTCGCGGCCATCCGGGCCGACTCGGCGTCGTGGAGCACTGGAATGCCGAGATGCTGGGCTGGCACGTGGCCAAGCACGGCACCCGCTACGAGGCCATCCAGGCGCTCGGCATGGCGGTGCGCCAGCAGTTCGGCCATCTGAATCCCGGTGTCGCCCGTGGCCTGGCACTACGCCACGACCACGGAAGCAACTTCATGGCCGACGTGTTCCAAAAACAGATGCGGTTCTGGGGCGTGGCGCCAAGCTACGCCTTCGTCGCCGAGCCGGAGACCAACGGCTGCATCGAACGGCTCTTCCGCACGCTGAAAGAGCAGACCATCCATGACCGCATCTTCCAGACCATCGACGATGTGCGCGACGCCGTCCGCGCCTTCATCGCCCGCTACAACGCCGAGTGGCTGATCGAGAAGAACGGCCACCGCAGCCCCGCCGACATGCGCGCTGCCTGGCAGCAGGAGACTTTCAGGCGCGCCGCGTAAGCCAACCTATTGTCCAGAGAGCCGGGTGCGGTACAT
>NZ_JQKB01000171.1 GCF_000745835.1 Belnapia moabensis DSM 16746
TGGAAGCCTTTCGGGTGAGTGGAGCAGTCCGGAGAGGTTGCCCGCCTCCAGACCGATTACGCCATCTCCCACGGGCTGCCAGGCTCGATGAACGCCGTCGCCGCGCCCACGCCGCTGATCCAACGCCGCACGGCTGTGGCTGCAAACTCGGGGCCATTGTCCGACCGAACATGGCCTGGGACGCCACGCAGGATGAGCAGGTCGGACAGGACGTCGATGACGTCGGCTGCCTTGAGCTGGCGCCCAACCCGGATCGCCAGGCATTCGCGGGTGAACTCATCGACCACGTTCAGCATCCGGAACCAGCGCCCGTCCCGGGTGCGATCCTCGACGAAGTCATACGCCCAGACCTGGTTCGGCCGCTCAAGCCGGAGCCGCACGCAGGAGCCATCCGTCGCCATCGCACCCGAAGGCCCGCTACTGGGTCCAAAACTGGCCAGCCTACGAGGCTGGCCCGAAGCGGCGCGGGGACCTGACGCTCTGGCTTGATAAGGCTGCAGTGGCCGTGTGGCAGGCGCCACCGCGGACTATGCCCGGCGGCCAGCCCTTGCCCTCGGATGCGGCGATCAAGTTGGTGCTGGTGTTGCGGCTCGTTTTCCACCTTGCCTTGCGCCAGGCCGAGGGCTTCGCGTTAAGCGTGCTTCGGCTGTTCAAGCAGGAGCTGCGCGTCCCCGACCACATCACGCTCAGCCGTCGCAGCCGCAGCTTTGCTGGGCGGCAACCGAAGGTCGTCCTGAACAGCCCGATACACCTGGTGATCGACAGCACTGGCCTAAAGCTGTTCGGCCAAGGCGAATGGGATGGAGGAGAGCGCTGCGACCCGACCCGCACCTCCAGAACCCGGCGGTTTGGCCGGTTGGATGCGCGCGGCTGGTGCCTGAAGCTCTACGCATCGGAGCTCTGCGCGGCGCGATTGCGGCCCGAAGACTTGGCGCTGGCAAGCCGCGCCGCCCGGGCCGTTTTGGCCGAGCCGCGGCCTGCGCTAGTCCCGGCCGTCGCTCTGCTTGGATCTTCAGCCGAGGCTGCGGTCCCGGCGGGCGCCCTGACTCTGACCGCGTATTGGTGGGAGGGCGCCGACTTGTACTGCGGCCTTGCTCCTTTGCGACCCGCCCTGCCGGGTGCTAGACCGCAGCGTCCGAGTGGGGTCGATGGCCGAGCAGGACCTACTCGCCCGCGAAACCCGCGTCTGGCGGAGAGCGATGCTTGAGGCCGCTGCGCCATCGCCTGCCGCCTATCTTGCGGAGTACCGCGCATAGACGGCGCGGCAAAGGGCCGGCGCTGTCCCTGAGGTGGCAACCAATGCCGGCGCCGCAGGTTCTCCTCCGACCATCCACGCAACTGCGATGATTTCATGCACACGATGCCGGAACAGCGACTGTTCGATGCGCTTGCAACCCTCTCCCGCGCCTTCTCGGAAGATGGCGTTCCCAGCATGCCGGGCGCTGATGCGGTGGCAGAGCAAGGCGCTGACGCGCCATCCTTGGCAATCGCTGCCATGGATGACGAGACGCGCGAGGTGCTGGGCGAGGCTGCGCTTGCCGTTGCCTTCGGTGCCTTCGCCGCGCGTGGCGGGGATGGCGGGCCAATCCAGACCCTGATCGCCGCCATGGGCCTCATGGCGATCCGCAGCGGGGAGGAGCCGGACCCTCCCGCTGAGATCCTCGGCATCACCGCCCAGGATGCGCAGGTGGAGACAGAGATCGACCGCGCCGGCGAAGAGATTGACCGACGCTTCGGACGGGACGCCGTGGCCCAGGAGGTTACCGCGGCGCTCGAAGCCCGGCTGCTCGGCACAGCCATCACCCTGGCCGGCTGTACGCTGCCGGAGGGGGTGGATGGGCAGGCGGTGGTGCGCCTCCATGCGGCGCGCTGCTTGGCCAGACTGGCCGCGGGGCTACTGGCGATCGATGCCGCCGGCGCATTGCCCGGCAGCGAGGGCTGACCATGACGGCACTATCGGCCGGCCGGCGATCGGCAATCGGCGCCGGCCTGACGGTGCTCGCCACCGGCGAGGCGGTCGGAAAGGGCGGCAGTCCGGGACATGTGCTGCTGCTCGGCGATTCGATCTTTGACAACAAGGGCTATGTAACGGGCGGACCGGATGTGGTCACGCACCTTCGGAACCGGCTGCCCGCCGGCTGGCGAGGCAGCCTGGCGGCGGTGAGTGGCGCCGTGGCGAGCGACGTCATCCGCCAACTTGAACGGGCGCCGCGGGAGGCAAGCCATCTCGTCGTCAGCGCTGGCGGCAACGACGCCTTGCGGCAGGAAGGCATCCTTGGCCAGGAGGCCCGCAGCGTGGGCGAGGGGCTGACCCGACTGGCCGGCGCGGCGGATCGCTTCCGGCAGGACTACCGCGAGATGCTCAATGTGGTGTTGGCTCGCCGGCTCCCCACCGCGGTCTGCACCATCTACGATCCGCGCTTCGCCGATCCGCAGCGGCAGCGGCTGGCCGTCGCCGGGCTCAGCCTGTTCAACGACGCCATCCTGCGCGAGGCCTTCGGGCGCAGCCTGCCGCTTATCGATCTACGGCTCGTCTGCAACGAGCCAGGAGATCTTGCCAATGCAATCGAGCCCTCGGTTCAAGGCGGCCGGAAGATCGCTGCCGCCATCGCCCGCTTCGCTCTGGACCTGTCACAGAGCCGCTCCACGATCTACGGGGGCGGCTGACCGTCTTTTCCGAGCAACCGCGAGGGCCAGTCCATCGGCCAGGAGACCCTCGAGGATTACGGCTTTCGCGGCACCGTCATGTGCGTGATCCTCACCGCTCAAGATTTACGACCATGCGCGCTGCGTTTGCTAGCGCCAAACCTAATACCGAGTATGCGCGGCTCCATGCGGACGCCGTTGCGCCGCCCCAGGCCGATCAAATCCACAACCTCTCATTCACCTACACCGCGACGGAGACCCTGACCGGCGGTGCCAGGGCCGTCATCGGCGCCGGCCAGGTCAAGACGCCGACCTTGGCCATCGTGTTCCGGCGCAAGCTCGAAAATCGCAACTTCGTGCCGCAGGCCTATTTCGAGGTGGCCGCCTCCGCCCAGGTCGAAGGCAGCTCGCTACAGATGCGGCATACTCCGAAGGATCGCATCCTGAAGCGCACGAGGCCGAGGCGATTGTCGCCGCAGCCGAGGGCTTCACCGGCCCGCTTGCGGTGAAGATCGAGGAGTAGCGCCAGGGGCCACCCCGGCTGCACGCCCTGCCATCCCTGCCCCGTCGGTGACGAGCAGCGGCAAGCACTTCCTGAGCGCGCCGTATGTCCGGAGCCCAGCCGCCGCAAGCGAAGCCCCCGCGCCTGTCAGTGTTGGCCAATCTCCCCGATGGACGGAAGGATCAGCCTCTGCGTCAGCGTGCTGGCGCCTCCTGCCGTGTCGAAGGAACGGAGATAGGCAAGGCTCGCCTCGACGGCGTCGGAGGCCAGGCCGCAACGCGGCACGAGACGCCGGTACTTCGCCTCAACATCCGCCCATTCGAGGCCGCCGGCATTCGACCCGCGCGGCGCCCTGCAGGTGCGGCTGATCTGGCGCCCGTTCTTCAATTCCAGGGTCACCGTGCCGCCGTGGCGGTGCGTGAAGCGGTCAGGCAGCGGTGGAGGGTTCAGGTCGAGCGTCACACGGCCGAGCAGGTCCCGGATCACCGGGTCGGCCATCTTGGCCGGCTCGATGTGCTCCCAGTGGAATCCGCGGTCGGCCACCGCCGCGGCGGCGAAGTATACGAAGTTGTGGGCTGCGCTGACAAGGTCCGTCGGATGGGTCGGCCCATGCCAGTCGGCAAGCTGCGCCGCGGTCAGGACGATGCGCTCGACCTCATCGGGATGCACATTCCCGGCGATAGCGGCGTCGGATGCCGCCTCCGCGATGGCGTGGAAGGGGTGTGCCCCGGGCATCAGCTTGATCGCCATGTCCGTCACGATGTCCCAGGACTCGCCGAGGCCTTGGGTAATCGCCTCCACCGCCTCGCCATTCATCGCCGAGAGAAATCCCCGGGGAACCTCAAGCACGGAAGGCTCCGCACGGAAGCCCCGCGCTGCCGCCCGTGCCGCATCGAGCCCGAGCATCGCCGCATGGCCCGCATGCCACTCCCGCGCCCAGCTCGTATCGGCCGCAATCGCCATGCCGCAGGCCGAGGTCGCGGCGAGCGCGATCGCATGCGTCATGCGCTCCTCGTCGAGGCCGAGCAGGATGCCGGCCGCCACGGCCCCACCGAACACCGTCGAGACCGAGCCGTGAAAGCCGCGGCGCATGCGGCCCGGCGTGAGCGCTTCGTCGATCCGGCCGGCGACCTCGTAGCCGAGTACCATGGCCCGCAGTACCTCGGCCCCGCCGAGGTCCAATTCTTCGGCGATAGCGATGGAGACGGTCGAGACGATGGTGCCGATATGTGCAATGCTGCGCATATCACTGTCGTCGGCGGCGGCGGCATCGCTGCAGACGGCATTGGCCCGGGCCGCGGCGCGCGCCGGGAGCCGCGCCGGAGTGAACCACACAGCGGCCGCCGGCGCTCCGCCCGCATCCAGCTCCATCGCGCGGATGATTGCCGCGGACGGGATCGACACCCCTGCCGCCGCGCTGGCGATCGTGCTGGCCAGGCTCATCTTCGCCCGCTCGAGCGCGAGCGGCGGGATGTCCCCATGGTGGGTGCGAACGACGAACCCGGCCAGGACCCGGGCGAGAGGCGTCGCGCCAGCGCCTGCTGCTTCTGGGGACAAAGGGATACCTCCTCGATCTGGGCCCCTGCCGGAGCCCCGTCTGACAGTGCCCGCGCCGGTCTACTCGGGCTTCACGCCAGCCTCCCGCATGATGGCCGGCCACTTTGCCAGGTCATCCCGGATCAGGCGCGAGAACTCCGCCGGTCCCCCGAGCGGCAGGGGCGGAAGGTCGAAGCCCTGCGCCGTCAGCTTCTCCCTCAGGGCGGGCCGCGCGAGGACCTCCGTGAGTGCCCCATGGATGCGCTCGATGATGGCCGGAGGGGTGCCCGCGGGCGCCACGAGGCCGAGCCAAGTCGACACATCGTAATCCCGCAGCCCTGCCTCCTCCAGTGTGGGCAACTCGGGCAGCGAGGCCGAGCGGCGCGCGGTCGTGACGGCGAGCGGGCGAAGGTCTCCCGCCGCGATGAGGCCCTTCGCGGCGGGGATGTTGAAGAAGCCTGTGTCGACGTCCCCCGAGATAATCGCCGTCATCGCGGCCGGCGCGCCCGTGTAGGGGACGTGGGTCAGCTCCGTGCTGTTCGCGCGGGCGAAGATGGCGCCCGCGACATGCATGCTCGTGCCCACGCCGCTCGAGGAATAGGTGACCATGCCCGGCGGCTTTGCCCGGATCGCCTCGACTACCTCACGGACCGAGCGATAGGGGCTTTGCCGCGACACCACCATGACGTTCGACATGGCCGCGACCACCGCGATCGGCGCGAAGTCGCGGACCGGGTCGTAGCCGGTGTCCCGGTAGAGGGCCATGTTAATCACCATGTTGCCCTGGCTGACCTGGCCGATCGTGTAGCCGTCGGGCGCGGAGCGTGCGATGGCCGTGGTGCCAATGTTGCCGCCGGGGGCTGTTGGAAAAATCCCCAGCATTCTGATTCGCTTGGCGCCCTCGGCAGCTTGGAGGTGGGCGATGCTGGGGAGCAGAGTTCGTGGCCAGACCGAGTTGCTGATGGCGGGTTCGCTGCGCGACCTGATCCCGAACGATCATATTCTCGCCCGCGAAGACCGAGTGCTGGACTTATCCTGGCTCTGACCTGCCCCCTAGAAGTGGTCCGCTGGTATCGTAGTCCGGCGGCAGCGAAGGGGTGTTTGGGATGGCGAGGCAGAAGGCGCACACGCCGGAGGAGACCGTGGCGAAGCTCCGGCAGGCGGAGGTGCTGATCGGTCAGGGGAAGACGGTGGCGGATGCGGTGCGGGCGATCGGGGTGACGGAGCCGACGTACTACCGCTGGCGGACGGAGTTCGGCGGACTGAAGCTGGACCAGGTAAAGCGGCTAAAGGAACTCGAGCGCGAGAACGCACGGCTTCGGAAGGCGGTGTCGGACCTGACGCTCGAGAAGGTCATCCTGAAGGAAGCTGCCTCGGGAAAGTGGTGAGCCC
>NZ_JQKB01000172.1 GCF_000745835.1 Belnapia moabensis DSM 16746
CGGTCAATCAGCCCAGCCGGACCCTCGGCATTGAACCGCACCACCCAGTCCCGGACGATCTGCACCGTCACCCCGCCGATCCGGGCGGCCTCCGTGCGCAATGCGCCATCGTAAATGGCTGCCAAGGCCAACAGGCGACGTGCCTGGGCCGCATCCTTGGTCCGTCGAGCCGCACTACGGAGCCCAGCCGCGTTAAAGTCAGCTCGGAGTGGGATGGGCATGGCGAAGCTCCCCTGTTCGCCACGTTGAATCAGAGCGCCGTCCTCCTGGGAATCCCCAGCAAGTCACGCTCTCCGAGACTTGGTAATAGTCATGATGTCAGCGATGGCGGTCGCGGTGCTTCGGCAGCTCGCCAGGCCCAGTCCTGCTCGACTTGCAGTCAGCGCCGAAGGCCCTGGCTTTGGCGTCGCCCAAGTAGACCAACTCCCTATACCAAAACTCAATGGGACCTGCTCAGTCGATGAGGGCTCGGGCATTGAGCCGGTCATACGAGCCGAAGGCACGGTGACGGGCAAGGACGATGAGCCCGGCGCGTCGGCGAAAGTGTGCAATCCTGCGACCTGCAATGCGTTTTGCAGCCTCGTTGCGGCACACAGCAGCACCAATGCGGTTCCCGTTCGCACTGCCACATGTCCCTTGCCCAAACATGCTAAGCTCACGCTAGATATACGCCTCCCGCAACAAACGTACCGGGAGTAATCCTTTTCACAGGGCATCGACAACGCTCGCAACTGATAATGAATATCAATTGCATTTCGCATGACTTTTTGCTAATCCACCTCTCGTTATTTCAGAATGGGTCTTTAATGGCCTTCACATCTTCGCTTGCCACCAAACAGCGTAGGCTCGGAAGAGCCTTGGCGTTGGCGCTTGTCATGTTGCATCCCGCCGAAGCACACGCCGGTGCGGCTTGACCGCTTGCCGAGCCCGTCGCGTGACTAGGCGTCAATATCCTGCCGAGCGTGGCCGTGGGCATGGACTGGCCTGTGTTATCGCGCACCCGCCAGCAGCACAGCCACCAAGACCGATGCCAGTGCTCAAGATTTTTTTGTCCCTGTCGACCGTCACGCGCGACCGGATGGAGTCCCAAGCAGCGTGGAATGCCAATGTGGTGTTCCTCTACACCACGGCATCGCCACCGACACGTACGACGCGGTGGCGCGATGAGTATTTCATTTGTAGCGGCACCGTGCCGCAGCTCCTCGACGGCATGCGCCTCGTCGGCGGCCGCGACGCCACCCTCAGCGGCGGCATCTCCGAATGGCACGGGTTGATGCGTTGCCCGGACCGCCTTCCGTGATTTACGCCCAACCGAGTCCGGACAAACTGGTGAAGTTCGCCAACAAGCGCTTGACCAATATGCCTTACCGCAACCTGCTGCTGCACGGTGGCAGCTACGGCACCGTCTGCGGTGGGCTCGAACTGAACGCTGCTCTGAACGAAAGCCGGACCCACAGCCAGCGTCTTTTAGGCCAGCAGGCTGCTCCCGGCCTAGCTGGGAGTGCGAGTGGAACGGGAAATCCATCCCTCCTTCTGCGCTTGACGCTTCTGCCTGCTTCATCCGCTGCTGCGTCGCGGCCGGCAAACTTGGGTGCAGCAGCTCGGCCCTGGCGCGCTGCTCTTCGTGCCGCCGCCGCTGAACAACCTGGTCGTCATCCGGCGCCATCTCGGCATCGCTCTCGCCAAGGGCGACCGGGTCCGCGCCTGCATCGATCTCGGGCTGCTGACGATCGGCGCAGTGCTCGAGGCGATCACCTGGATGGTGGCGTGGCATGGGCGAAAGCGCTAATGGAACAAGCGTCAAGCCAACGCGCCGCTCGCCGGTGTGTAGGCAGCCAGATGATGCTGCTCGGCTTACTTTACCCTATGCCGGCTTCGGCGCGCTCTACCTCGCAATGAGCCGGACCAAGAGCAGGTTCTCGGCTAGCCGCTGGCGGCTGCGCCTTACCGGCACGCTGCGACTGCCGCCTCGCCTTTGCCCTGCCTTGGCTTTCACTGGCTGGGGCGGCGGCAGCGTGCTTTGCGCGGGATGCTGACCGCCCCGCCGCGCCTGCTGCGGCCGGCCTGCTTCTCACCTTTTGAACCAGGATAATGAACATGACCAAGGCACGCCTTGCAGCCCTTGCCGCCACGCTTCTCGCCATGCCGCTTCCGGTCACGGCGCATCAGGTTTGGCTTGAGCGTGAGGGCGGCACCGTGCGGGCCTATTTCGGTGAACCGGTCGAGGGCACGCGCGAGCGCAGCGGTGGGCTGCTCGACCGCATTCCCGGTCCGCGCATTTTCATTGAGGACCCGTCCAAGCCACTGCCCTTGCGCCGCGAAACAGACCATATCCAGGCCAGCCTGCCTGCCGCGGATAGCGATGTGCGGCTAGTCGAGGATAGCCTCGCCCCCTATGGCCGCGTGCCGGAGCAGCGCACACGGCCATCATGCTGACGCGCGAGGGACGGACGGAGACACGCGGTCTCATGGATTTGGAGTTGGTACCCGTTGCGCCGAATGCCAACAGCTTCACACTGTTGCTGCGCGGCAATCCCCTGCCCCGCGCCGAGGTCACCGTCGTGGCCCCGCCGCGCTGGGAACGCCGCCTGCACACCGATGCCGAGGGCCGCGTCACAGTCGCCACACCCTGGGCTGGGCGCTATGTCATGGAAGCTGTCCACACCGAGGAGCGTGCAGGCGGCGCGGGCGATGCTGCCTATGTAAAGCAAAGACTGGTTTCCACCGTTTCGTTCGTCGTGACTGAAGGTCTTCACTGGGTGGAGGCTTGGTAAGCTGTCTTAAGCCGGAAGATGGGAGGAGTTGCATTTGGCCGTCCCGCGCTCGCGGCTTGCCCGCCTTGCTCCGTTGCAAGGGTCATATGGTAGTGCGCGGGTAGCTGAGGCGCTGAAGGTTGGAGATGAGTTAGAGCAGTTGACTATCCGCCACTGAGTGGTTGAGGCAAAACCTCGTTGAGCCCTTGCGGCAGTGCCAGCTCCTTCTGCGACAAGCAGTTCAGCGATGGCGACATCGACCGCCAAGTCACATCCAACAGCCATTCCATGTCATCGCTCTGGGCGCCCTATGGCGCCTGGGCTAGCTGCGAACTCTGTTCGACATGGACGAGATGTTCGTGGGCCCGCGCCATCATCTTCCGCCACGAAGCCGCCCGTGACTCGGAGCCGAAGCTTGCGCCGCTACGGGCTGCTCATGATCTTCCTTCAGGTGTTGCGCCCTCGCAATCTATACGTGAACTGACAAAATTTTTCACACGCACTTCGAAATTAACTCATAAGTTGATAAATACAGCATAAATGTATCCAGAGAACTGAATGTCGGTTGGTTCCCAGGTAAAATATTGGATTCCGAAGATTATCGCGACATTGCTAGTAGGCAATCTATCTGACCCGTTACCGTTGGCTTCAGCGGAGAGCGCAACAATTGCGCCGTCGTTGGCTGAGGGATGGACATTATGGCTGGCATCAGGATCCAAGCTGAGACAGGTGTGATCACGCTGGTGGCCGCGTCCGACAGCAGCAGCACCCAAGTCCGCAATGAAGGCAATCCGGACACTACGGCCGGCCTGCCGAACGGTCTCCGTCCCGGCTACACTGGCACGGGTTATCTCGATTTCGGCAACGACGCAGGCGACCGCGTCACCTACAGCTTCGAGGTTGAGACGGCAGGCGTGTACACAGTCAACATCCGCTACGCCTCTGCCCCGGTCGGCACCGCTGGCACACGGCCCCTCGCCCTCGCCGTCAACAACGGCAATTCCATCAATGTCCCCTTCCCCAACACCGGCCCCAGCAGCGGCGAGCTCCAAGGCTTCAATGTCTGGAAAACCGTCGTCCAGACCGTGACCCTCCAGGCCGGCACCAATACCCTCTCCTTCGCCATCCCCACCGGTGCCACCGCGGGCCCCAACCTAGACAGCATTGAAATCGTTCTCCCCGGAACCGAGCCCGACGCTACCGCCGATGCCGACGGTATCCTCGCCTTCTCCGGGCCGGCCGCGCCGCTGGATAAGTCCGCCGCCGCCTCCATCGCCTTCAACGTCGCCGGCCGTGACGACGACATCTACAAGGCCGAGATCAGCTTCGATGGCGGCACCACCCGTACGACTGTCTATCCCAAGGCCAATGGCGACTTCGTTTACAACGGGTCTGCCCTTCCCTTTGGCACCAGCACCGCCACCCTCATCGTCACGGATGCCACCCTCAACGAGGCCAGGACCACAACCTCCGTCACCATCGGCGGCACGATCGGCACGCTCGTCCCACTCACCATTCAGGCCGAAGACTTCACCGTCAACGACACCACCGGCACTGGCTCGGACCTCACTCAGCCACGGAAGGTCGGGGCCCTGGGTACCGGGTACTCGCCTCCCACCCGTGAAGTGAACATCGATGGCCTTTGGGACGGCTTCACTGGCACCGGCTACATGGATATGGGCAGCGCTACCGGCGACGCCGTGAACTTCGCGGTGAACATCCCGACCGCCGGCACCTACACCCTCTCATTCCGTTATAGCAACGGCGGCGGTGGCGATAACGCGCCGCGGCCCATGACCCTCACCGCGGGCGGCCAGACGCAAACCCTCAACTTCACCGGTACCGGCGTCGGTGGCTGGGACAATTGGGCGGTTGTGACTATCACCGTCGAACTCGCCGCCGGGCGCAACATCATCTCGCTCGCCAACAGCAACGGCCAGGGGCCCAATATCGACAGCGTCACCATCGCCGCAGTCGAGGAAGAGCCGGAGAACACGCCGCCGGTCCTGGCCGATGGCATTATCGACGATGCGCAAGTGGTGGAAGGCTCTCTCTTCAGTCTCGACCTGGACACCGTGTTCGACGATGCCGATGGCGACACCCTGACCTTCACCTCCACCGAACTGCCCACTTGGCTGACCCTTGCCCCGAACGGCGTGTTGAGCGGCACGCCGCCGAGCGGGGCTGCCGGTAGCTCGACGCAGATCACCGTCACGGCGCGCGATCCCGCCGGTGCAGTGGTGAGCGATACCTTCCAGCTGACGGTTGCTGCAGCCGATGTGAATGAAGCACCCGAGGTGGCGAACGAGGTTACCGACCAGACGGGCCAGGTCGGCGAACCGCTGACCATCACCCTGCCGGACAACATCTTCACCGACCCGGATGGCGACGAGCTGGAAATCACGCTCACTGGCTTGCCCCCAGGCCTCACCTTTGATGCCGAGAGCGGCACGATCACCGGCACCCCGACCACGGCCGGTTCCTTCGCACTGACCCTCACCGCCACCGACGGCACCAACGCTCCCGTCAGCGATACCTTCAACCTCGACATTGGCCCTGCTGAAGCCGATGAGAACGGCGCGCCGTTCGTGGCGAACGCGTTCGCCGACCAGACCGGTCAGGTCGGCGAGGCGCTGGCCATCGCCTTGCCGGACAACGCCTTCACCGACCCGGACAACGATGCGCTGACGCTCAGCCTCACCGGCCTGCCGCAGGGCGTCACCTACAACGCCGAGACCCGCACCCTCTCCGGCACCCCGACCACCGCCGGCACCTACCAGCTGACCGTCACCGCCACCGACACGGCCGGCGCGACCGCCACCGATACCTTCGCCCTCACCATCGAGGCCGAGGACCAGGAGCCGGCAGCGCCGGTGCGGATCGAGGCGGAAGCCTTCGAGCGCCGCACCGGCTTCACCTTCGAGACCATCGCCGGCACCTCCGGCGGCCAGGTGATCCGCCTGCCCTCGGGCCAGAGCGGCACGACCTCGACCGACCTCGCCGATGTGGGCGTGGCGGCCGGCACCTACGACGTCCGCATCGCCTATCTCGACGAGAACGACAGCAACATCGGTGCCTCGCTTTATGTCGACGGCGTCAAGGTCGGCGACTGGCGCTTCGACCAGGCGACGCCGGGCAACGGCACCCAGATCGCCA
>NZ_JQKB01000173.1 GCF_000745835.1 Belnapia moabensis DSM 16746
CGAAAGGTCAGGCCGCGCTGACGAAGCCCGACCACCTGCCGCCGGCGCTCTTCCTGAGCCGCCGCGGGCAGCTTGCGCATGTCCACGTGCCTCATGCCCGCGAACTTGGATCCCCAGTCAATCAGATCAAGACAATGAGGGCCGCATCAATAGGTAATTTGGCTGGCAGGTGCCCGGCGGTCCTGTGGCGTAGATGGCGCACTTGTATGGGTTGTTGGCGAGGGCCAAGACTCAACTCGCGCGGTCGCTCACTTGCGAGTTAGTGTTTCCATTATGGATGGGTTGTCGCACATCGGCAAAGCTGTCGCTGCACCGGAGCAAGCGGTTCCGCCTGCGGGGCGGATGGCGTCAAACCAGATGGCACCGGCAACCCAGTATCCTGTCGCTCCGCTCCCAGACACCGTTGTGGCGGGCTCTCGGCAACGCGCACTAGAAGCCGAGCAGCGGGTATACGCATGGGAGGCACTGAAGCGGGCGGAACACGCCGCCGAGATAGCGCGTCTGAAACAGGAGTTGGACCATCTGAGGACGGCTCATGCCGAAGAAATTGAGCGGTTACGGACCGAGCATGGTGCCGCCTTGCGGCAGTTGGTTGAAGCGCTCTGGCGCGCGCAGGATGCTGCGAAGGCCGCTATGGAGAAGCCGGTAGGGCTCCCGGGAGCCGCCTTGCCGCCGGCAACAGGAGCCTTTTGGCACCGCCGCATCGGCCTACATGCGCGGTTGAGCCGCCTCGTGCGAAAAGGCTGATCCGCTTCCCGGATGGCACAGCGATCCGGTTTTTACCCGATGGGCATTGTCGCTGTCGCTACGCCAGGAATGTCCAGCGCGGGCAGCAGTCTGTAGCAGGTAACAAGGCCAAATGGCGTCGGGCCAATGGTCCGCAGCCGGTCGTCAGGCCAAGTTCTCATATAGCTGGCAGTAACCGCTACCTACCGTCAGAGGGCGCACTAGCCCACACGAGGCCCTGGCGCCGAAGGTCGAGGGGCTTACGTCTGCCTGCCGCTCCAGCATGCCGCAAAAGGAACTCGGTCCCACCGCTCGGAACTTGCCTGTTTTCCTCTGCACTCCCGCTTGGGCATAATCCCAAGTGAGGGCAAGTTGCCCTTGATCCGCGTGCAGGGGGATAGAGCATGTCTGCTACAGCAACCGAGCTTGAGAGCCGTGTCCGCGAGCGAGCCTACTACTTGTGGGAGCAGGAGGGTCGCCCCGAGGGGCGGGCCGAGGAGTTCTGGGCGCGTGCGGCCGCGTTGGAAGCGGCGGTGCAGGGTGACCATGGAGAATGGCAGAGGGAGGTAGGGGAGGGACACGGCGCGCAGGTGGGTATCCCACCAAAGCGCAGTGCGTCCGCCCAGAACAGAGCCAAAGCGGTCGATGGCGCCACCTCGTTCCGACAGGCTGGGCAGCGACGGAAGTCGGCAATGACGCCGCGCGGACCTCGGCAAAAGGCTGGTGTCGCCACCGAGGCCGTCACCTGAAATGCCACAGTGCTCCGGATCAAAGCGAAGCACACTACCCTGGGACAGCCGCGGAATCGGGCTGTTGGTAAGCCGGCGCTAGTTGTGCCTCGGGATCGGCTCCATCAACGCCTGCTGCGGTACGATCGGCTCTCCACCCTTGGCGGGCTCACACAGGCGCAAGGGCCGTCAGACCCCGTAATGCTTGGGCCAGAGACGAGAAATCGAGCGGCTTGTGCAGCAAAGCGAGAGGGCCACCATGCCCTACCTCGCGACGCAGCGCCTCGGCACCGCCAAAAGGGGCTGAGCCAGTAACCACAAGGACCGGAAGCCCGGGCCGCTCGTCCCACAGTGCGCGGATCAAAGCCTCGCCGCCAAGCCGGGGCATGCGCAGATCGGTCACGAGCAGGTCGAAGCTGTCACCCTCTCGGAAAGCCGACAGGGCTTCGATCCCATCCGTTGCGGTCGCAACCAGATGCCCCTCGGCCTCCATCCAATCCGCAAGCGCCATGGCGACCAGCGCCTCGTCCTCGGCTAGGAGCACCCTTAGGGGCATGGCTGAACTCTCCTGTGCGGCTCGGCGTATGGTTGCACACAACCTATAGTTTATTGAGCGATATGATTACGCAATCGGCGTCTTGCCGCAAAGGCCTTGCACGCAATCGCGAGTTATGCAATCTATAGTTGTCAAACCACACGCACCCACAACCTCTTGCGAGGAGAGCCACTTTGGAACATGCCCGCAACTCCATCCTGTCTCGGCTGCGTAGTGGCGCCAACCAAGCAGCCGAGACCACAGTCGAATACGGCGGCGGTGACCCCACAGAGCTTGTCGCCTTGGTCCAGCATATCGCTGCCCGGGAAAACTGCACGGCCGAATGCGCTGAAGTTCCGGACCAGCACGGCCTCCTCAAAGTCGCCTTCAGACGAGTTGCCGGTGCTCCTCCTACCTAACAAGGCGATTGGAGGACCGCTTGTCTGATCTTGCGCGCTGGCTGCTCGATCCTTTCGGTTTGACCCCACACGGCTTCTGCCTGCTCTGGGAGCCCTGGCTTATCTGGACGCATGCGCTGTCTGATGTCTCTATCGGCCTTGCCTACTTCTCCATTCCGCTAGCGTTGATCTCGTTTGCCCGGCGGCGCCGCGATCTCGTGTTCAAACCGGTCTTGTGGCTGTTTGCCGCTTTCATTCTGCTTTGCGGCGCCGGTCACTGGCTTGATCTTCTAACTCTCTGGGTTCCGGCTTACGGGCTTGAAGGTTTGGTCAAGGCGCTGACGGCCGCCGTCTCCCTCGTCGCGGCGATCGTGCTCTGGCCGCTGATGCCGAGGGCGCTCGCCTTGCCATCGCCGAGCTTGATGCAGGCCTCCAACAAGGCGCTGCGCGAGAGTGAGGCACGTCACCGCGCGAACTTCGTCGGCGCACCCGTGCCTTTGCATATCCTCGATGTCGAAGGGCGGATCGTCGAGGTCTCCGACCGCTGGCTGGACTTGCTTGGGTACTCGCGGATGCAGGTGATCGGCCGGTCAGTCGGTGATTTTCAGGAGGATGGCGGCGCATCGACGCGGGCGGCGCTTCCGGCAGTGTTCGCCGCCGCGGCGGAGTTGCGGGACACGCCTCGCCGCTTCATCCGGCGTGATGGAGCGGTCCTCGATGTGTTGGCCTCATCGCGCCTGGAACGTGCGCCCGACGGGGTGCCGACCCACCTCATCACGGCACTTGTCGATGTCACGGCACGTAAGCGGGCCGAGACGGCGCTGGCCGAAAGCGAGCGGAGCTTCCGGTTGTTAGTGGATGGTGTCGCCGATTACGCCATCTACATGCTGAGCCTGAACGGGATAGTGACCACTTGGAACCCCGGCGCTGAACGGATCAAGGGCTACTCGGCATCTGAGATCATCGGCCAGCACCTTAGGCGCTTTTACACCGAGGAGGACCGCGCCACAGGTGCGGCCGAGCGTGCATTGGGGATCGCCGCAGAGGAGGGGCGGTACGAGAGCGAGGGATGGCGCCTCCGAAAAGACGGGAGCCGCTTCTGGGCCAGCGTGGTGATCGACGCCATCCGGGAGAACGGGACGCTTGTCGGCTTTGCCAAGGTGACGCGCGACATCACCCAGCAGCGTGCGGCTGCGGAGGCTTTGGAGATCACGCGGACGCAGCTTGCCCAGGCGCAGAAGATGGAGGCCATCGGTCAACTCACGGGCGGCATCGCGCATGACTTCAACAACATGCTGCAAGCCATGACCGGCAACCTTGAACTCATCCGCCGCCGGGTCGGTGAGGAGCGGCCCGATGTGGCGCGGCTTGCAGGCAACGCCCTGGATGCCGGAGCAAAGGCCGCCGGGTTGACCTCGCAGCTTCTTTCCTTCGCCCGCCGCCAGCGCCTCGATCCGCGGCCTCTCGATCCGGCTGAGGTGATTACGGGAATGCGCAACCTCCTGGCCCGAACGGCAGGTGAGCGGATCGCGCTGCACATCGACCTGCCGGAGGAGGGCATTGGGTTATGCCTTGCGGATGTGAGTCAGTTGGAATCCGCGCTGCTCAACCTTGCCATCAACGCTCGGGATGCGATCGGCCGGGCCGCGGGAAGCATCAGCATCTCGCTGCGCTCCAAGCGAATTGAGGCAACGTCCGAGGGATGGCCGCCCAATGGGGATTATGTGCGGATCGCCGTCAGCGATGATGGCCCTGGCATGCCGGAGGATGTGCGCCGCAGGGCCTTTGAGCCGTTTTTCACCACCAAGGGACCGGGCAAAGGCACCGGCCTTGGTCTCGCGCAGATACACGGCTTCGCGCACCAGTCAGGCGGCACCGCTGTAATCGAGAGCGCGCCGGGCAAGGGCACGGAGGTTGCCATCCTGCTGCCCAGAACCGACCAGCCCATGCGGCGGAACCCTGAGCCGCCATTCGCCGCCGCAGAAACCGAAGCCGGACTGGGCGAGACCGTGCTGCTTGTGGAGGACGACGCCTTGGTCCGCATGGCGCTGGCAGAGACGCTGCGCGATCTGCGCTACCATGTCGTCGAGGCCACTGATGCCGATGCCGCACTGGCCCTGTTGGAAGGCGATGTCCCGGCGGACCTGATCCTCACTGACCTTTCCATGCCGGGCAGCATGGATGGTCTGGAGTTCGCCAGCACGGCCCGCGTGCGTTTTCCGGAGCTTCCGGTGATCCTGACTACGGGTCATGCCGGCGATCTGAGCGGCAGGCCCCTGCCTCCCGCGATGACCTTCGTGAGGAAGCCCTACAGCCGCGGTGAACTCAGGGCCGCTGTTGCTGCTGCTCTGGCCAGAAGCCGCGATCAACACCCTGCGCTGGCGCCTGCGTAGGCCCTCCGAGCCTGTCGAGCACGAAAGGTAACGCGAGGGCGCCGGGCACCATGTCGCAGCCGCTTTAGCATTGTCGCAACAAAAGAAGGCCGCCCCGAAGGGCGGCCTGAGTTTAGGGAGGAAACGCCAGTCACACGGCCGAAGGGAACATCCCTTCGCATCTCCAGAGTGCAACCGGCCAGTCCGGCCCGCAACAGAGATTTTGCCGCAAAGTTGGGCACATGGGCGCATGTGAACATAGGTTGCTCAAACACCCGAGATTTTTGGCTAAATTTCAGACAGTTCTTGTTTGCTTGGCCAGTTCAGATGCTGCATGGGTCACCACCCGGGCAGTTTTGAATCCAGAATGATACGCCACAGCAATTAGGACCGGAGCAGCACCATGCAGTTCAACCCACCTCAGGCCAGTACCTCCCGGATTGCGTATCGGCTGCCGGCGGTCATCCTGACTTTGAGCGCTGTCGGCCTCATCCATCCGGCGGTTTGGATCAGTGCTGCGCTGACAGGTCTTATAGGTGCGAGCGTTTGGCTGGCTGAACTGCAACGTCGCTCTATCGGCATCCCGCAGCCGCGCGGCCTCACTGGGTCATAAGGGCCTATTGAACCCTAGGTCGGGTGCCAGCCCGCCGGTAAATGCCTGCGGGTTTAGGAACGGTCCGCAGGCCGTGGGGACCAAAATCCGAAGTAGTTCATAACCAGAGACCATCGGGGTCTGTCGCTCAAGTCGAGCGGTATAAGAGCCCGTCCACGAAGAACTGCTGCATTCTGAATGCGTTGTGGCAGGACATTGATGGAGACAGCGGAGCTCCTGCCATGTGGACGGCAGCGGATCGAGAGCGGTACGGGCGCGAGGGGCTACGCTACCCGAGCGATCTGACAGATGCGGAGTGGGCGCTGATCGCGCCGCTGATCCGGCCCGGCAAGCGCGGCGGGCGCCGTCGTTCGGTGAACCTGCGCGAGGTGCTGAACGGCTTGCTGTATGTGCTGGAGACCGGCTGCCAGTGGCGTCACCTGCCACGCGACCTGCCGCCGCGGAGCACGGTGCACGGCTATCTGCAGC
>NZ_JQKB01000174.1 GCF_000745835.1 Belnapia moabensis DSM 16746
TCTGCCGGGATGCTGCGCCACTTGGCGCCGTTCTGGTGCCGCCAGAAGATCGCCGAGATGGTCCGGCGCAGCTCCTTGGGCGGCGTTTTGCCGTGTGGGCGGACCTCCTCGATCAGCGGCTCCCAGAGCGCCCACGCTGCGTCGGTGAAAACCTCGCACCCGTTCCCGTCCGTCATGCCCCGAATATGGGAGTAGCACTCAAGCTCTAACAGACCTTAATACCAAATCCCGCTGATGAGAACCCATGCAGTAAAGCGGCTCCTCCGAGGCCGGAGCGGGTTGCGTCGAGGGCGCGCCCCTCCGCTGCTGACAGGTTGGGATCACCGGGACTTGGTATAAGTCCGCAGGTAGGCGACGATGACTATCGCTAGCTTCGCCCCATTGCATTACACCATCTACAACCTCGCCCATTCATAGATGCTGGTAGCCTGCTCCGGCTCGGTCATCGACCGACCACCAGCCATGATGAGCGCAACAGCAGCATCAATCTTCTGCTCCGGGCGCGGCCTGGGCAGCCCCGATCGCCTTGCCGCTCGCGCTTACGGGCATGTCATCCAGCACGACAAGCCAAACAACCAACAATATATCTAAAGTTGAAAACCCGCCTGCTGGCAAGAATCTGTGACCACCGTGCAACATCCACCCGTAACAGCAGCTACGACCGCTGATTTTCTTTGAGCGCAACCTCAATCCTGTTTCACAAACATCGAACAGTCGGAGCTAGAATCACAAGAAACTAGGGAGGCGTGACCGTGTGGCGCACACGATCTTTGTCTGGCAACAAGGCCCCTGCCTCAGAAACCGCCACGTATCTAACACGGGGCCCGCGCATTGCTTTGGCCCTTGCCGGTCTTGGCTGGTGCCTTTTGGCTCTACTGACCTGCACGACCTTTCTCGGCTCCAGCGCACCGAGACGAAACGCCGTTGTTGATGAGGTCAGCAGCAGCTTGGTTGTCCAGTTCCCTGCTTCGGCGACTGTTGGTTTCACGCAAAGAGGAATGGAGGCGTGGCCTCACCCAACCTCGTCACCAGGCAGCGCGTCTAGCAGTGCAGTCCGTACTCTAGATTGGGCAGCTTCTGCGGTCACGCTGTCGCAGGACAGAGGCAGCGATTCCGCAACTAATACGCAGCCGGCTAACGGGCCACTCGTGCGCATTCATCATCGCCAAGGATCCTCTGCTGGCAAAGAGGCAGCAATGAGAATCGCACGGGAGGTACGTAAAGTAGGCGGCGACATTATCAGCATCAGCGCCGAGCCAGCGGTGCCCACCACACGACAGGTGCGATACTCAAGTCACACTGACGCGGCCGAAGCCAACGAATTGGTGCAGCGCTTCAAACGTCGCTGGGGAAATACCTGGAGAATCGACCGTTCAGAAAATGCCATCGGTGACCGACGGTTTGAGATCTGGCTACCGCATCGCTGAGCATGCATAGTTTTCTTTGCATTACGCCTGCCACAACTCAGCCCGTTCAAAGATGCTGGTGAATTGCTCCGGCTCGGTTATCGACCGACCGGCCGCCATGATGAGCGCAACGGCCGCGTCGATCTTCTGCTCCGGCCGCGCCTTGGTCGGGTAGAGCCTGGGCTCAACTGGTCGTCGCAACACCTGTTTGCGCTGACCGCAGCGCCGCATCGAGGGCTTCGGCCGGCGTTAGCCAATTGAGCGTCTTGCGCGGTCTCGCGTTGAGCGCCGCAGCTACGGCTGCGAGGTCGCCGGCGCTGTGTGCGGCCAAGTCTGTTCCCTTTGGGAAGTACTGGCGCAGTAGCCCATTCGTGTTCTCGTTCGTACCGCGCTGCCACGGGCTGTGCGGATCGCAGAAGTACACGTGCAGCCCGGTGTCGATCCGCAGCCGCAGGTGCTCCGTCATCTCCGCCCCCTGATCCCAAGTCAGTGACCGCCTCACCGCCTCCGGCAGGGTGGTGATCGTGCGCGTGATGGCGTCGCGCACCGCCTCGGCGCCATGCCCGGCCAACGCCGGCCCGTTCTTCGCGCGAACCCCGCCTCCATGACCCGGCATGCGCGGCAGGTGCAGCAGCATCGTGAACCGCGTCGTGGGCTCCACCAGGGTGCCGATTGCTGAGCTGCCAAGGCCGAGGATCAGGTCCCCCTCCCAGTGCCCCGGCACGGCCCGGTCGTCCGCCTCCGCTGGCCGTTCGCTAATCTTCACCTCAGGGGCGACATGCGATTTTCCCCGCCCACCGCTCCGTGCCCGCGGCACGCGAAGGGCCCGCCCCGTTCGCAAGCACGCTGTCAGCTCTCGGCGCAGTGCGCCGCGGCCCTGGACATAGAGCGACTGGTAGATGGCCTCATGACTGATCCGCATCGCCCTATCATCCGGATAGTCGAGCCGCAGCCGCCGTGAGATCTGCTGCGGGCTCCACGCCTTCGCCCAACGCCGAGGTTGTCGCGGCCCGTGCCGGCGGCCCTTCCATGGCACCGCCGGTCCGGCCACCCCAACCCCATCAGGAGCAACCACCGCGCCGGCCAACCGATCTTGCACATACGCCCTTAGCGCCGGCCGCGTCACCAGCTTTGCCGGCTTCGGACGCCGCGCCGCCCGCTCGGCATGCCACTGCGCCGTCGTCGCCCGATATTCCAGCTCGCCGTTGCGCGTCGCAGCGTTGCGCCGCAACTCGCGCGAGATCGTCGAGGCCGCACGACCCAGGCGCCGGGCAACATCCCGCACACCATGCCCCTGCGCGCGCCACAGCGCGATCTCCTCGCGCTCTGCAAACGATAGGTACCGCCCAGAGGGCGGCTTCGACGACCGCCCGAGTGTCGATGGTGGCATCCCACCCGCCTCCCGAAACCAACGAGAGCCTACCGCCTCCGACACCCCCACGCCGATCGCCGCGTCCCAACTCGACTGTCCCGCCGCAATCAACGCCCAGAACCGTCGCCGGTCCTCACGACGGGCTACGCCCGGACAGCCAGGTGAAGAAGACTTCGCCCGCAAAGCCCGATCCGAACGCCGCCGACCAGCCATCGCAACCACCCTCCACCTCGGTGTTGCGACGACCACCTGAATCCACCGTCCTCATGAGGGCGGATCGCGTCCGCCATCTGGTCGTGGTGGAGGACGGGAGGGTCGTGAGCATGGTGTCCGCCCGTGACATCCTGGTGGACGCGGCCGCGGAGGCCGAGAAGCACATCCGGGGCCTCGAGGCCGACCGACTGGTCATGACGACCAACACCGGCGCCTATTGATCCCGCGGGGGCTCAGCCTCCGGCGGCCCCGCCGCCCAGAAGCGACATCGCTGCCGGGGATCTCCTCCGGCGGTCTAACCCGACCAGCACTGGAGTGGCGGTATGGACTTTCTGATCGCGGTGGCCGCGCTGGCCTTCCTGATGTTCATCGCCTACCGCGGCTTCAGCGTGATCCTATTCGCGCCGGTGGCGGCGATGGGTGCTGTGCTGCTGACCGACCCTTCGGCCGTGCCGCCGGTCTTCACCGGCGTCTTCATGGACAAGCTGGTCGGCTTCGTAAAGCTCTACTTCCCCGTATTCCTGCTCGGCGCCGTGTTCGGTAAGGTGATCGAGCTGTCGGGCTTTTCCAAGTCCATCGTCCGGGCAGTGATCGGGCTGGTCGGACGGCAGCGCGCCATGCTGGCCATCGTGCTGGTCTGCGCGGTACTTACCTACGGCGGCGTGTCGCTGTTCGTTGTGGTGTTCGCCGCCTACCCCTTCGCGGCGGAAATGTTCAGGCAGAGCGGCATCCCGAAGCGACTGATCCCCGGCACCATCGCCCTCGGCGCCTTCACCTTCACCATGGACTCTTTGCCCGGCACCCCACAAATCCAGAACATCATTCCCACCACCTTTTTCCGCACCGACACCTGGGCCGCGCCCGTCCTCGGCACGATCGGGTCGGCGTTCATCCTGGCCGTCGGCCTCGTCTACCTGGAATGGCGCCGCCGGAGCGCCGCCGCGGCGGGCGAGGGCTACGGCGAGGGCCACACGAACGAGCCGGAGCCGGCTGACGAGGAGGCGCTGCCGCACCCTGCCATCGCCATCCTACCCCTGGTCGCGGTGGGCGTGCTGAACAAGCTCTTCACCTCTCTGATCGCCGCCCAGTACGGCGCGCGGCACGAGGTCGCGCTGGCTGGCATGACGCAGCCATTGGTGACGCAGGTGCCCTCGGTCGCCGCGATCTGGGCGGTGCTGGGCGCGCTGCTCGTCGGCATCCTCACCGTGCTCGCCTTCGCCTACGGGCGGGTGGCGCGGCGCTTCGCCGAGGGCTCCAAGGCGGCGGTGGGCGGCGCGCTGCTCGCCTCCATGAACACCGCCGCAGAGTACGGCTTCGGCGCGGTGATTGCGGCGCTGCCGGGCTTCTTGGTGATCCGCGAGGCGCTGCGGGCGGTCCCGAATCCGCTCCTCAACGAGGCGGTAAGCGTCACGGTCCTCGCGGGCATTACCGGCTCTGCCTCGGGCGGCATGAGCATTGCGCTCGCCGCAATGGCGGACCAGTTTATCGCCGGGGCGGAGGCCGCCGGCATCCCGCTGGAGGTGCTGCACCGGGTGGCCTCCATGGCGAGTGGGGGCATGGACACGCTGCCGCACAACGGCGCCGTGATCACGCTGCTCGCCGTCACCGGGCTCACCCACCGGCAGTCCTACGGCGACATCTTTGCCATCACCCTGACCAAGACCGCGGCGGTCTTCGTCATCATCGCCGTCTACTACCTCACCGGCATCACCTGAGCCGCGGGTAGCGGTGCCCTCCGTGAAGCCTGTTGTTCACCTGCGGACAATTTGAGATCACAGCGAGCGCATCCATCTCCGCCCGCAGTGCTACCTTACAACCTGCCGGGGAGCCGCCATGCGCGAACGCGGCGCCGCCGTTAGCGTCTAGTAGCACCTGCGTGAAGAAAGTCACGTTAGGCAAATGTCCCGCCGTCCCAGGCAGGGTAGGAAGTTCTCGCGGCAGCCCGGGCAGTCTTCCACCCCATAGAGCATGTGGTTGGACGGCACGCTGCAGCAGCCGCCGATTGTGTCGTGGCCGCCGAGCTGATCCTCGACGATGGTGAGGATCGGGCGTGCAATGTCGGAATAGAGAACGTGCCCGGTCGTCAGGGAAGTCGTACCCGCTGCTTTTATCGTACTGGGGGCATGGTACCGCTCCTCCGGTTCCGCTGCATTGCGCAGATGAAGTCATCAACCTGACGCCCGCACAGATTGATGATGCGTAGAATGCGACCACGAGGCACGATGCCGCACCAGGGTGCGCTGGCGGAGACTATCTCGTTTAATATCAGTTACGCTCCCGCCAGTCCATAAGTTTGACGACCAAGTTCAAACTTGATGCAGATTATACCCGGCGTCTGAAGGTCTGCCTCTTGGGGCTTGATCCGACGCGGACGGACGTGATTCATCGGCTGGCATGGCATATGGGGATGGACCATGCCGGCACTGATGATCCGCGAAGACATGCCGCCTGGTGAGTTGCGTCGATTGGCGAAAGCGGAGCGAGATCTGCGGGAGGCGCGACGCCTGCTGGCGATTGCGGCGGCCCTTGAGGGTCTGAGCCGCGAGGTGGCGGCCCGCATTGTCGGCATGGCCCGGCAGACGCTGCGGGACTGGGTTATCCGCTACAACCGGGGCGGGCTGGCCGGGCTGTTGGATGACTGGGGTGATG
>NZ_JQKB01000175.1 GCF_000745835.1 Belnapia moabensis DSM 16746
GCCCGTGAGCTTCTTCTCGAATTGAAAGAGCTTGGAGTGCGTCTCGCGTTGGACGACTTCGGCACTGGCTACTCCAGCTTGGCACACCTGCAGGCACTACCATTCGACAAACTCAAAATTGACGGGGCTTTTGTCCATTCGATGGGCACCAGTACGGAGAGCCGCAAGATCGTGGCTGCGGTGGTGGGTCTTGGACATAGCTTGGGTCTTCCCACTGTCGCCGAGGGTGTCGAGATGGCGGCGCAAGCCGAGGCCTTGTCACAGTTGGGATGCGACATCGGCCAAGGCTGGCTGTTTGGTCGCGCGCTGTCAGCCGAAGCGGTAACAGCTATGCTTGCTAGTAGTGCAGGCGCCGTTGGAGGTTCTCGCTCGGTTTCGGAAACCGAAGCTGTGGGGCAGTCTTATTGATACAGTTTAGCACTACCTGGGCAGTCTCAACCACGGGGGGGGGGGGCTGAAGCTTGCGTCGGCGGTGCGGACAGGGGATCAGCGTGATTAGGTCGGCGAACGGCCGAGTCATGATGACGCGGCGCGGAGCTGGTAGGCTCACCGGTGGTGGCCGTCCCGGAACCTGACCCGATATCTCCTCCGACCTCGCCAGGTGCTGCCCGACTAGGCGAAGGTGCTGCTGATAGGCAGAGGCGATGCAGGACATGAGCGGGTGGCGGTGTAGGCCGGTCCAGGGCCGCCCCTCGAAGTGCCCCAAGCCCAGCTCTTGCTTGAGTTACTGGTGCGCCCGCCCGCGCTCCCAACGCGCCTTGATGGCATCAACCGAGGCGTTGAGGGCGGTCCGCGGCGGCGGGCCGATGAGGTAGTGATTGCGCTCGCTGCGTGAGCGCAAGTCGCTCACCGGCCGAACTTCAGCGCCTTGCAAGTGCAGGTTATAGGTTCGGCTGGCGCCATCACCGACCCGGATTCAAGTCGCGGCAAAGCGTGGGCGAGCGTACCGTTGCCGTCCTGCGCGTTGGAGGGGCTGCGCGTGGCGGCGTGCGGAGTGATTATCGCCGGCGGATCAGTCGCCACGAAGGATCTGAACGCTTTCTGATGAAGCCATCGTCGTCGTGGCTCGGCGCTCCTGCGCATGTTTATGCACCCGCTCATCTAATGTCCGCGCTTGCGATCTCGAACGTTGATAACCGCTCATGGCCGGTAGCGGGGCCCAAGTTGATGATCCTGGCGCTGTTCGGGAACGGGTGGATGAAGCGGGTTGAGGCACAGGGTTTATTGTGCCGTATGAGCGAGTAGCGATAAGTTCTAATCGACACAAAGCTGAGGAAAGCGGCCTTGCCCGCAATACAAATGCTTAGCAGCTCTCGGATGTACGTGGAAGATTGCCCACACACTGTCGGGCTATCCGCACTCGCACAACCCTCCTCTTGCCCACTCATGACTCAACCGAGTTCCGGCAGGGCGGAAGTGCTCGTGCCGAGGCTGTTCTTACATTGAAGGGGGAAGTGGCCGCGCTTCTGTCGGACCGAACCGGCGTCCGGAAGACGTAGAATGTAGCGTTACTTTTCTGCTCTTACTTGCCGCGTGCTTGTCAGGTTGACTAGCTACGGCTGCGCCGCGGAGTCCCCTGGGACGTCCCTGTGGAACAGGAGGGAAATTCAGATGAGCGCTCCAATGATTACGAAGCGGTCCATGGGTGCACTGCTGGCTGGTGCTTCTGCCGTTGCGATGAACTCGGTGAGCAATGCTTGGGCTGACGTGTTGCCCGCACCGACCGTCAGGCCAATCCTCGCCATCTCCGGGATGATTGCTGTTCGCAATTTCGGTGACGAGGCCCGCTTCGACCGGCCAATGCTTGAGGCGCTGGGGACGACATCCTTTAAAGCGACTACACCGTGGTTCGAAGGCGCGGTCGAGTTCGAGGGGGTGCCGATGACAAGGCTCCTGCATGCAGTCGGAGCGTCCGGCGACAAAATCACCGCGGTGGCACTAAACGACTATACGACTGAAATCCCGGTTTCCGACTTTGACCGCTTTGGCGTAATTCTCGCTTTGAAGCGGAATGGCGAGTACATGTCTATTCGGGATAAAGGCCCGCTCTTCATCATTTATCCGTATGACAGCCAGCCCGAGCTACAGAACCGCCGCTACTATGCCCGTTCCGCGTGGCAAGTGGCACGGCTGATCGTCGGCTGAACGAACCATGCGAACGCCGTTTGGGATCTCCCGCCCGGAAACCAGACGGTCCATGGGAGGCAAGTCACGCTCCCTGACCCTGGCCGTCCTCGGCCTCTCGGCGCTGCTCGCCGCCGCCGCCGCCTGTGCATCTTTTTTGACCGTTCAGCGACAGGATTCGCTTCTCGACGCGTCCCGCATCAGCGTGGCTTGGAATGTCAGTCAGGGCGTGGTGGAGGTAGCGCGCCTACAAGCAGCTGTTGGAGCCTTCGCTGTGAGCGGCGCGAATGAGGAACGCGACGCCGTCGAGCTTTGGCTGAGTGTCGTCGAGAGCCGCATCAAGTCCCTCGAAGGTAGGGACATCGCGGCTTTTGTAAAAAGCGACCCGAAAGCTGCAGCCGTCATCGCGCGACTCCGGGCGACTATTGCCGCCGCATGGCCGCTTGCTGAGGAACTCGAGCGTGGAGGGACGGTGCAGCGCCTGCTCTCGCTTCTCTGGCCGCTTAATTCGGAGCTTACGTGGCTGGCGTCGACGGCATACGTCCGAGACAGTGATCTCGCAACACGTAATCTCCTGGATCTCGCCAGGATTCATTGGACCTTTTCGGGCCTACTTGTCGGTCTCATTCTCTGTGGTTTCGCCCTGACCGGTATGCTGACCTGGAACAATCGCCTCCTACGGCGAGCGCACAGTGAGGTGCAGAACTTGGTAAACGGTCTGGCCTCCTCAAAGGATCAGGCTCGGGAGGCGGCGGCAGAGGCGCAGCTCCAAAATCGTATTCTGAAGGAACGCGACAAGGATCTGCACACACAGTACGCACGCTTCGATGCAGCCCTGAACAACATGTCGCAAGGCCTTTGCATGGTCGATGCGGAGGAACGGCTGATCGTATGCAATGCCCGCTTTCTCGAGCTGTTCGAGCTCTCTCCGGACCTCGTGCAGCCGGGGATTTCGGCGACAGAGCTGTTTCGCATCATAGGCTCCGGCCGCGGCCACGACACCCAAATGATTAATGCCATCCGGCTGAGACAGCAAAGCCTGGCCAGCGAACGCTGCCAGGCAACATTTTTCCAAGAGGACAAGGAGGGAAGCGCGGTAGCTGTAGCCCACCGTCCCATGGCCGATGGGGGCTGGGTTGCCACTTACGAGGACATCACGGAACGCCGGCGTTTCGAAGCACGGATCAGCTTCATGGCCCACCACGACGCACTTACGGGGCTTCCCAACCGCGTTATGCTTCGCGAACGGATGGAAAACGCGCTGGTTGAAACGTCAGATAACGGCGTCACTCTCCTTTGCCTCGACCTCGACCTCTTCAAGCATGTGAACGACACGCTGGGACACCCGATTGGTGACGCGCTGCTTAAGGCCGTTGCACAGAGGCTTCGGAGCTGTGCGCGCGAGACGGATCTAGTAGCGCGTCTCGGTGGTGACGAGTTCGCCATCCTCCAGACCACCGATGCGCAACCCTGGCAGACCGAGGCGCTGGCCAAGCGGATCGTCGCGGCGCTGACGGAACCGTACGATCTTGGAGGCCTCTCGGTGACCATCGGTGTCAGCGTCGGTATCGCAGTTGCAGATGCGGCTGACTTGGACGCTGACCTGCTGCACAAGAACGCCGACCTGGCGCTTTACCGAGCGAAATCGGACGGCCGCGGAGCGTACCGGTTCTTCGAGGCGGCGATGGACGCGGAGCTGAAGGCGCGCGTTGCGATTGAGGCGGACTTACGCCAGGCGCTGGCACGCGAGGAGTTCGAGGTTTATTATCAGCCCCTGATCGACCTAGCCAGCGAACGCGTGAGCGGCTTCGAGGCGCTGCTGCGCTGGCGGCACCCCGAGCGTGGGATGGTTTCCCCATCTCTGTTCATCCCTGTCGCAGAGGAAACGGGGCTGATCGGCCCGATCGGCGATTGGGTGCTGCGACGGGCCTGCGCCGACGCAGCGGAATGGGCGGAGCCGATCAAGGTCGCCGTCAATCTTTCGCCGGTACAGTTCAGGAATGGCGATATCGTGCGCAGCATCTGCGGCGCCCTAGAGTCCTCCGGCCTGTTGCCAGGGCGCCTGGAGCTTGAGATCACGGAATCGACGCTGTTGCAGGAGGGCGAGAGGGTGATGGCGATGTTGCACCAGCTGCGCGGCCTCGGGCTTTGCATTGCGCTGGACGATTTCGGGACCGGGTACTCTTCCCTGAGCTACCTGCGCAGCTTCCCCTTCGACAAAATCAAAGTCGACCAGTCCTTCGTCCGTGAAATGGGCACGCGGCCCGACTGCCGCGCGATCGTCGACTCCATCGCCGGTCTTGCCCTCCGGCTCGGCATGAGGACGACAGCCGAAGGCATTGAGACAGCCGACCATCTCCGTCACGTGCGCGAGGCGGGCTGCACCGAGGCACAGGGCTATTACTTCAGCCGCCCCATGCCCTGTGCCGAGGTGCGGGACTGGCTTGCCATCGGCGCAGGTGCCGCCATGGCGGCCTGAACTGTCACCAGATCCCGTTCTCTAAACGCGGAGGAGCCCGATTGCGGCGGCCAAGCCTCACCATGTTGGGCCGATGTCTCGCACCGTCCTACGCCGCAGTGTCGATCTGCCTCTGCCTTGGGCCCGCCATGTTCCCCGACCCAGCCGTGGCGACGGCTGGAATACCCTGGCCGACATCGAAGTCTTCGTCTTCGCGGTAGAGGCGGAACTGGAGGCCATGGACCGCGAGCGGGTCGGCGTGCATCGCCGCGGCCGCAAGCCGGACCTGACTTTGCGGCGACGTCTGATCGGGCTGATTTGGACGCTGACCTTCGGCGGCCTGCAGTGGCGCGTCGCCGGCTGGCTCTCGGGTGTTCCTTTCACCACCCTGCACAGCAGCTTCGCACGCTGGACCCGCCTGGGCCTGTGGCGACGACTGGGTCAACGTCTCGCGCTTGATTGGGGCTGGCCTGCGGCGACGAAGTGCTGCCCTCGGCGGTGGTGGCTGACAGCCGCTCGCTGCGATCAGCCCCAACCGCCTGGGTGCGCGGCATCGATGGCGGCAAGCTGGTCAAGGGCGTGAAGCTCTTCGCGGTCTGCGACAAGCACGGATCCCTGCTCGATCTCGAACTGCAGCCGGCCAACACGGACGACCGCGCGGGCGTCCTGCCGATGCTGCCGCTGGTGGCCGCAGTACTGCCGCGCCACGCCGACCGAGAGCGTGCCCTTCTTTGGCAGCGCCGTGTCGTCGATCACCAGCGCCGACCGCGGCCCGCCCACCAGCCGATCCGCCTGCTCGGCCAGCACCTGCCAGAGCGAGGCGTCATCCCAAGCCGGGCTGGCGATGAAGTGCTGCAGCTGATCGTGCCCGCTCAGCCCCAGAGAGGCCGCCATCGGCTGCAGGCTCTTGCGCTCGCTCGGGCCCAGCAGCCCGCGCAGGTAGAGCGGCGCCCAAAGCCGCCGCTTCTTGTGCCCGACCGCCGCCA
>NZ_JQKB01000176.1 GCF_000745835.1 Belnapia moabensis DSM 16746
CAAGCCCAGCTCGTCCGGCGTGTGACGGCGGATCAGCGTCTGCACCTCAGCTTCCTGGGCCGTATCCAGCAGGCGCTGTTCGTCGGGTTTGCGGCCGCGCGGCTTGCCGACCAGCCCTTTCGCGCCCTCAGCTGCAAAGCGCTGGCAGATGTTAATCACCCCGGTCCGGCTCAGCCCGACCTGCTCGGCAATCTCCCGAAAGGTCAGGCCGCGCTGACGAAGCCCGACCACCTGCCGCCGGCGCTCTTCCTGAGCCGCCGCGGGCAGCTTGCGCATGTCCACGTGCCTCATGCCCGCGAACTTGGATCCCCAGTCAATCAGATCAAGACAATGAGGGCCGCATCAATAACGCCCTGCGGTCCTTCGCGTCGTAGCTCATGCAGCCTTTGCGCCGCGACGCGCCCTCTCGGCCAAGCGTTCAAGCCAAGCCTCTTGCTTTGCTGACACCCGCGGGAAGCTGCCGATGTTGCGGAGGAAGCCGGCTTCAGAGGGGCTGAACGCACTGCTGTGCCAACGCAACAGCGCGGCGGCGGCCGATCGCCAATTCTGCATATGGGCGTTGCCGGTGTGCGGTTCGTGGCGAGGCTTCGCTTCTGCCCCTGGGATAACTGTTGCCCAGTCCAGTCCTGCGGCGCGGAGGATGCGCAGCGTCGCGGCTCGGGCAGCGTCACGCTCACCAGCGTGCGGCGAGCGCAGCAATGCCAGCGCGCTCAGCAGTCGGCGCCGCTCAGACGAGGTCAGCACGTCACCAACCACACACCGCGCGGGTGCTTGTCGTGCAGAGCCAGACACACGCAAACCACGCCGACGTGAATCGACAGATGGTGTGCACGATGCAGCTTTGTGCTAGAAATTAGAGACATCCTTGACTGCTTTGGTAGGCCCGTCTCGCTCCTCATCCCGGCCAAGGCTCGGGAGCGACGACGGGCTTTTCCTTGTCTGGATCGGATTACGCGGCGCACTCGGCTGGTTCAGCGGCCACGTCCGTCATGCCGAGGATCTTGGCCGCCACAGGCAATTCCTCACGACGAATTCGCCATCTCCCGCTCACCTTCGCCGCCTGTAGACGGCCATCTACGATTGCCGCCCAAAGCCGTTGGTATGAACGGTGAGGAGCCAAGTGTCCGGTTTGCAAAATGAGCGTCCGCGACACATCGGTCAGTTCAATATCCATAATGCCAACACTCCAGCTTCGTGGGTGCACTCCGCCTCAAGCGTCGGAAGGACGTGGCTTGGCCGCAGCGAAGAGCTTTTTCCTTTCCCCCACTAGATAAGTGAGTGGGGGACGACATGCACGTTTTTTTCGGTCGTTCCCATCGGTTCCGTAATCCCTCGTTTGGGTAGGCATTTTGCCTATATTATTTCCGGTTAGGGCGCGCTGCGCAGACGCGCTGCGGCTCGATGGAAGTGGGGCTCCATACCCGTGATGGGCGGGAAGTTCCGCCCGATCTCCGTGCAGGAGACTGGCGAGTTTGCGCCCCATGGCTAACCGGCGCTGAACACGGAGGCTCTTCAGCTTGGCTGAGCATCCGATGATTTACGTACGCGCCCATGCTTTCGGATCTTGAGCTGAGCGGGAGAGAGGTTGGTCGCCTCCTCCCCGTCGCGGCCCGGCCCTATTCGCCAACCTCTCGGCTGTGCAGTTCTTTGATTATCCACTCCGCCTCCCACAGCATGAACACTGTCCCGAGGAGGGTTGCCGCCGGCACGGTCGCGGTTCCAGCCCATTTCGGAGGGCTGTGGTCCAGCAACTCCTTCGCCTTCGGCTTCATGCGCGGCAGAAGACGCTCAACGTTCTCCGCAAGCTCGGCATTTTTCCTCAGGGCCGGCGCCGTCTGCTCAATGCATGCACCCCATTTCACGCCAGCCCAGCGCACAGCATCGCAGCGGCGCGGGAAGCTTCTCGGGCGCATGCGGGCGGCCTTTGGCGGTATCGCTGTCCAGAACGAGGCGGAACCCCAAGACAGGCCAGGGCCGTCCGGTGTGTCGATCAGGCGCGGCACCTGCACCACCCGCCAGCCGGCGCGGCGGAGTTCGGCGAGGGACGGCCCCTTGCTGGAGAGGGAGGCCATCATGCGCGGATCTCCGGCAGCAGACGGATCAGTTCCTCCTCCATGGCGCCGTGAACGGCGTTCCAGGCGGAGGCGGGTGCTTCGGGGCCAGCGCCACAGCCTCCACGAGCGCACAGGCCCAATGCTGAGAACACGGCAGCATAGGCGAGGCCACCCGCTCCGGCGCCCCTGCGTAGCCGCGCCGGCTCAATTCCGGCGACGCTTGAAGCGAAAGGCGCGAACGTGGACACCATCCAGTGCGCCAAGCATTGACCTGGTGGGCAGCCTTCCACCGCGCCCGAAGCCATAAGCCCGGAGGCGCAGGCGCACACGCGGCGGCGCTCCTCTTCGGGGATCAGATCTATTGCGGACCGCCCATAGCGGGTAGTAAGGCCGCAGATGCAATTGCCGCTCCATGGCCGGGAGGCGAGGGCCGGCACAGCAGGAAGCGTAGCGACCACCGCAGCCAAGGCGCCGATCCTGCGGAGGAAGACGCGGCGCGTCGGGCTGCTGTGATTACGGGCGCTCATTCTGGCTGCTCCGGCTTTGCCTCGGTTTGATCGGGGGCGTGCGGCGCAAGCCCGGCGTAGATTGCCGCCATGCGCTCGCATGGGGTGGCACAATCCAAGCAGGACCACGGCAGGGTGCAGACCTGATTGGCCCGAGAAACGGGGGACTGGCGGCGAGGGCGAGCCTGGGAAGAGCTTGGGCGCGAGGCCATGACGCTAAATCTCCCTTTGCGGCGCGGCGCAGGCATGCGGCCTGCCACCGGGATCGTGGATTTGGCCAGGCTGCCCGCCCCGCTGGCGTGGCTGGAGAGGAAGTTCGGGCCGCTCCGCTGGTTTGAGCTGGACCCGCCGTTGGATACCCCGCCTGCGAAGGCTCCTGAGGCGCCCCGTCACGCCTGTCCGCTTGATCTGCTGCACCCGCTGCTGCCCGGCGCTGGACCTGATTGTGTGTTGGCGGACCCCGAGGACATCGACGGCGAGTATAGCGACCACCTCGTTCGGCTCGACGGCTCGTCGTTCGCCATCGACCCCGATGAGGCCGACCTGCAAGGCCCGCCGGCCACCATCGCCGCACTTGGCCGCGACGTGGTTAGGCATTTTCGGACCGGCCGCGAAGGCCCATAACCATGGCTTACTGGCCTCCTTGGACGCGAAGGCGGGCCAGAAAGGCGATGGCCGCCTCCTTAGCAGCCGTTCCCCGATCCGCCAGCAACGCTGGGTGGCCCACCCCTGGCATGAAGGCGCTGCCCGCCGGGCATGGTGCTGCGGCCAGCATCCTGCGTCCGTGCTCCACGGGCACGACCTCGTCCCGCTCTCCATGCATCACGAAGACAGGCACCCTCACGCCCGGCAGGCGCGCCAGGCTGTCGAAAGGGTGCCGCAGGAGTAGCCGGACGGGTGCCCAGCGAAAGACATCCGCCGCCACTTGGCGCACCGAGGTGAAAGGAGAGTCCAGCAGCACCCCGGCCACCTGCCGCTCTGAGGCCAGTGCTACTGCAACGCCGGTGCCGATACTCTCGCCCCAGATCACCAGAGGTGTGCCGGGCCAGCGCGTCAATGCCCAGTCTGCCTGAGCTCGTGCATCGGCGATCAGCCCGCCCTCCGTTGGGAAGCCAGGGTTGCCGCCATAGCCGCGGTATTCGGCCAGGACGACCCCGTAGCCCGCAGTGGCGAATGGGTGAAGGGCTTGCTCACGGTGCCCCGCATGCCCGCCATTGCCGTGCAGATAAAGGATCACGGGCATCCCAGGCCCCGGATCTGCGGCCCAGAACTGCAGCCGCAGCTCGTCAGCCGTGTGGGTCACATGAGCAGAGAAGCGGGAACCGGGTGGTGGGTCGTCCAGGACGCCACCTCCAGCAGGAAACAGTGCGCGTTCCTGGAACCACCACAGAAGGATCACGGCGAGGAACCAAGCCAGGGCGAGCACGAGGAAGATTGGCAGCACGCGCTTCATTCTCCAGGCTCCTGGCGCAGCTCGCCTTCTTCGCCAGGACGCCGGATGGAAGTAAATCGGTCCAAGATAGCGCATCGATGCAGGCGGAAGGTTCAGGGTAGCGCACAGGCAGCGCGGCGCCGAGTTATCAACGGCCACGTACTCCGCTCATGGCACTGGGTTCAAGCCGGCTTCCCGACATGCAAACTTGCTGACGCCTGACGGCCAAGTGACGACTGGTCGACAGGACCAATGACCTCGGGCTGGTAAATAGCTCCGATGCAGGAAACATCGCGGCCCGTGATCGGCTTCGCAGATCTACCAGTGCGGGAGAACGTGGATGGGCAGTTGCGGAGGGTCGGCATCGAGGTCGAGTTCGGGGCGCTCAGTGCGCGGCAGGCGGCCACGGCGATCGCGGAGGAACTCGGTGGCGCCGTCGCAGAGGAGGACGCGCATGCATTCGCCGTTGAGGGAACGGCGCTCGGCACACTGATGGTCGAGATCGATATGCGCTACGCTCATCCCCAGCGCCATCAGGGAACACGCTGGGGCCGACTTGGCCGAAACTGGGCGGCCCTGCTGGGCACAGCGGCGCAGCCTTTCGTGCCGCGGGAAATGGTGACCCGGCCAATCCCAGTAGACCAGCTATATCTGGTCGACCAAGCCGTGGAGGCGCTGCGCCGGGCAGGAGCGCGGGAAGTGGGGCCTATCGCGTTCGGGCTTCACTTCAACCCGGAAGTGCCGCGGCTCGACGCAGAGACGATCACTGGGATCCTGAAGGCGTTCGTGCTGCTGAACGACTGGCTGCGGCAGGAGAGCCAGCCGCGCCGGCTGAGCCATAGGCTTGGCTTCGGAGGCGGCTTTCCGCCGGCCTACGTGCGGCGGGTGGTGGCGCCGGACTACTGGCCGGATCTTGCCGACCTGATGAACGACTATCTGGCGGCGAATCCCACCCGAGACCGCGACCTCGATCTGTTACCGCTGTTTCTGCACCTCGATGAGCAGCGGGTCCGAGCGAGATTACCGGAGGAGAAGATCGGCAAGCGGGCTGTCCTGCATTACCGCCTGCCGACAGCGCGGGTGGGTCAGCCGGATTGGAGCATCGCGTCGGATTGGAACCGATGGGTGGCAGTAGAGCAGCTGGCGTCGGACCGGGAGCGACTGGAGCGGGTCGCCGCGGTCTATCTCGCAGCGGCGGGAAAGCCACGGGGCTGGGCGGAAGTTTCGGCGCGGCTGGCGTTCGAGACGTAGCATCGGACGACCCGGTCTAATCGCAGGCGCTCAGCCATTATTGATGCGGCCCTCATTGTCTTGATCTGATTGACTGGGGATCCAAGTTCGCGGGCATGAGGCACGTGGACATGCGCAAGCTGCCCGCGGCGGCTCAGGAAGAGCGCCGGCGGCAGGTGGTCGGGCTTCGTCAGCGCGGCCTGACCTTTCGAGAGATTGCCGAGCAGGTCGGGCTGAGCCGGACCGGGGTGATCAACATCTGCCAGCGCTTTGCAGCTGAGGGCGCGAAAGGGCTGGTCGGCAAGCCGCGCGGCCGCAAACCCGACGAACAGCGCCTGCTGGATACGGC
>NZ_JQKB01000177.1 GCF_000745835.1 Belnapia moabensis DSM 16746
GGAGAAACAGCACCGGCCCGAGTCCTGCCGCCTTGCCCACGTCCACCAGCAGCGGCAACCCCTCGATACCGGCGTAACTCTTGCCGCCGCCCACCGTCACGTTGACTAGGATATGCGGCGCCTCGCCTTGTCCAATGCGGGTGGCGAAGCCAGTCATGACTTTCCGCATCGCGCCCCCGGCCTCCGCCAGTGGCACGGTGCGGTTAGGATAGGTCGGCGCGACAGGTTGCGCGGCAGATGCTGCGGCGACCGCTGCCCGCTCTGCCCGGCTGCGCGTCTCTCGCGCCACCGCCCATTCCGCCTTATCGCGGATAAAGGCATCCGATGCATACCGCCGGATTTCATCAGGCCCGCGCCCGCCTGGATTGGCCGCCAGCACCCGCGCCGACACGTCAGCGACCAGAGCATCGAGATCAGGCGCCGGGAAGTTGGCGGCGACGAACGCAGACACCGCCCGCATGATGGGGCCATTGAAGCCGTCAGCCCCGCCGATGGCATCGAGCCATCCGGTATAGCCAAGGCTGCTGCTGGCCTGCTGTCCAGGCTTCCAAGGAGCGCGTGGGGCCTCGGCAGGAATGGTCAGCGTGGCGGCATCGGCCTCGCCTTCTATATACAGAGTGCGTCGCCCGGCGAGGGGATCGCGGAGACCTGGCCCGAACACGGGCGCGGCGCAGTAGTGAGCCTGCACCGCACCGGACAGCGCGGGATCGACCAGCTTGAACCCGGCCTCAGCGTTGATCGCTTTGGCCCATCGTTTGACTGCTTCGCCATCCAAGGGTTCGGCCAGCCAGAACCAACAGTGGGCACTGACTGTCGCCGGGCTGCCCGGTGGCACGATGCCATCCCACCGCCTCGGGAGCCCGGCGACGGCTTCGGCCTCTGCCAGCTCGCCCAGTCCTGCGCCGCTGCTGTGGCGCACGACAGCGGACACCCCGGCCAGTTCGGGGATGTAGCTCGTCAGTACGTCCAGCAACCGCTGCGCGGCGTCCTTGGGCTCGGCCAGGATATCGAAGCCCGGCGGCGCCGGGATATCGTCCATGTCCACAAGCAGCCATTGGCGCGGCACGTCCACAAACTGCCCGCCGTTTTTCTGCAAGGCCCTGGTGGTATGGCTCAGGTTAGTGCCTTCGATGGGCTCGCCCCTGATGACGCAGCTCTGCGGCTGCGCTTCTAGCTCCACTAGGAACCGGTGCAAGTCACCAATGCCGCCAAGCGTGCGCTCGGTTACGCTGAAATGCTTGGCGTTTGAGTAGTTGCTGCGGGTGACGGGGCCTTTCGAGCTGATTTCATAAGCCTTCGCCATCCGCAGCCGGCCTTGCGTGCGAAGGATGGTGACGGAGCAGGGATCACTCATTGTCCCGCCTCCAACACCATGGCCTCAAGTCGGCCTATCCAACTCTTAAAATTGTACATATTCGCAATTCATCCGCGATGAATGCGCGAGAATCCACTTACCTATGCTCGGAATTTGCTATGCCTAGCGGTGTTCAGGCGCCAGTGTACATCGCAACGACTACCGAGCCTGGCCGGGGTTCTCCCGCGCCGAGGTCTCTATGCAATTCCGGAATGGGTGGTTGATGGCCAAAAATTGGCCTTTAATATCAACTGGGTGAATCGTTCTGCGGTCATGAGTAGCTCCCGAAAAAGTCGTGAGCAGCGACCGCTGTCCCGTTGCGTTGTGCGCAATGGGTGCCTATATTTGGCATGACGGTCGAAGCTTTCTTCGCGGTAGGCACGGCACGTCATCGAAAAGCAGACCGTCGGTCCTGGCAGGGATCGGCGGTCTTTTCGTTTTAGGCTGCTTTAGTCTCCCCCCCGTTGCCGGAAGGTCTTGTCGGATCTGGGACGCCGAGATGCTGGCGCGCGTATGTTGTTAGTACGTGGTCGATCAGACTTCCAAGCGTTCGCGTTTCGCGTGCAGCAGCACGTTCCAACGCCTCCCGAACCTCCGGTCGAACCCTTGCGCCGACAACGGCCTTCATCTTCGACTCCTGTTAACAGGGTTAACGCTACGCGACAGAGTCGGGGTCGCTCAAGCGAAAACTTCAGGCCACAGAGCGGCACGTAAAGCATTGATATTGCTTGGTACTGTTAGCCGTGGCGCCTGCTGAAGCGTGGTCCGTGTCCGCCGCCGGGGCCTTAGCAGGCGCCACCGTAGGCCCTTCGAGGCTCAACCGCCCCGTCCGCTTCCGTCGCGTCGCGGGCCTGCAAGTGAAGGCCGCCTTGCTAAAGCCGGTGTAATTATTGTGTTCTGATGTGCTATCACCGAATATACGCGATCTAGTGCCCGTTGAGGTGCTCAACATGGCAATTCTTGAACTCATTGCTAATGGTATTACGCTGATCGGCGCAGCGCGTGACCTACACGGCTGGGTAACTGGATATTCTCTCGCTCGCAAAATCGATGAGATAAATCATCGAGTTGAGCAGATTGATGGTAAAGTATGGGACATTAAGCGCAATTTAACCAGGTATGGAAATTTTGTTTTTCATCACGACCAGAATGAAATAATCGGCTCCAAAAATTCAGCTGGCATAATTAAAGAAAATAAAAAATTACTTGTTCCTGAAATAAACCTCTTAGTGCCTAAAAACAAATCTTCGATTGTGTTATCTAATTTTCTCCAACTGCCAGAAAATTTTCTGAAATCATTTAAAGATAACCCAGACCAATTTCTATTCTTTAATTTTAAGCTTGGAGCAAGGGATCTTCCTCCAAATAACATTTTACACGACAAAACATTAGTTCCAGTTCATTATAACATTAATGGCGAAGAATACGTTGGCTTCATTAAGGTTGGATATCTCAAATCGTACCTTGGATTCGAGTATCAGAGTATTATTCATTCCCAGAAATCAGCACACATATTTAAAAATCCATATACTGGTGCTCCAATGAAGCGTCTGGAGCCGTGCTTCTGTGGCTCGGGAAAAAGATATAAATTTTGCCATGGGTAGCAAATAAAAAAGTAAGGTTCTTCTAGGCCAACCACTTTGGGCTGATAAAAGTAAAATTTCTAGTGCCTTTGCAGGAAAGTTGGAATTGAGGTAAGGCAAGCTACCATCGGTAGGAGAGCGCCTTTGCCCGATTCAAAGCCACCCATTGACCTCGACCGCCTGACCGTACCGGAGTTGGCAGCTCTGATTGAAGCAGCACAGGCCAAGCGCGAGGAGAAGCTAAAAGGGGCCAAAGAGGCGCTACTGGCGGAGTTCAGAGATAAGGCCGCCGAACTAGGCTTATCGCTTAGCGCTCTAATGTCGCCTGCACAGCCCGCGTCGGAGCGCAAACCACGCCGCGGCAAGGGCGAGAAGGTCGCACCAAAATACCGCAATCCTGAGACTGGTGAGGCGTGGACGGGGCGAGGGCGTGAGCCTGGCTGGATCAAGGGGAAAGATCGGCAGGAGTTTGAGATAAAGGAGTAGGAGCTGTGATGCGGCATACACTGCTGTTCGCCCTTACCGGAGCTTCCTTATCTCTAGCGGCTCATGCACAGCCTATCTCCGTTCCCTCGGATCCAGGAGTATCCTACAGAGCGGTCGAAATCAAAGCCAAGCCGAACGGTATGGTTGAGATCCTTACCCGTCGTCAGGGGCCTTCAGGCATCAGCTTCTCTTTGCGTGAAATAGACTGTAGAAATCGATCGTTCCGTTATCTTGGAGAGGGCGATACGCGCGAAGAAGCCGCCCGCGCGGAAGCCAGAAACCGCCCAAACAATCGAATGGGGCAGCTCACAGAGGGGTCGATCTCGACCCACGTTGCCAATTTCGCCTGTAGCAGACGCTAAATGGCCGGATGTTTGCGCTGATTGATGTCCACCCAACTCGACCTCTTCAGCGGCCTGGCATCATCGCCAGCACCAGCCGGGCCGCGTGTGCTAAACCTGAAAGGCCGCAGGCTCACCCCCGACACCTTGCCGCCCAACGCTGTCTATATCGGCCGCCGCGTGCAGTTCCAGCCGTGGCCGAACAGTAAATGGGCCAACCCGTTCAAGGTCGGCCGCGACGGTACACGAGCTGAAGTCATCACCAAGCATGAGCAATGGCTCTGCAATCAGCCTGAGTTGCTGGCAGCGCTGCCCGAGCTACGCGGCAAGGATCTTTATTGCTGGTGCCATCCCGAGCCCTGCCATGGCGATGTGCTGCTGCGGCTGGCGAACGCCTGACCTTTAGCCATGACAACGACGCCGACGCCCCCCCCGGACATCGACGCCGTTGCTACAACCAGTGGTGCCCCCCGACATCGCTGGCTCAATAAATATGGGAAAACTGCGCGGATTCGCACAACCCATAGTAAGCTATCTACAACACAAAACTTATAGTTGAGATAATAAAGTATCAAACTGTGCTCAGAACATTCATTTGAGATGTGCCCTCATGTTTGATCAACTATAAGTTTAATAACATAAATTAGCGCACACTGCGTCTGCTGCCGCTCGCGCTTGTGTGACTGTATTTGGTTGATGGCGATCAGCCATAGTCGCGGCAGCGGAGAGGGCCAAGCCAACCCCCCGGCGGCAGTTCTGATTGCTCTCTACGCGTCCCCCCCGATTGATGACCGCAGTGAAGCTGGGTGCTACAGCACCCAGCTTCTGTGCATGAGCCCATCCTCCGACCCCCCGCCTGCAAAGCCGAAGATTACGGCCGATGAGCGCCGGCAGCGCGATGCCGAGCGGTTGCAGATTATCCGGTTACGCATGCTGGTCGGCCAGGCGCTACATGATCGCGGCATCACAACCCCGGCTGCGATCGGCGCGGCGATCGGGATGGCGCCGGCCGAAGCGACCAAGTTGATGACTGGGAAGCAGTGGCGGGCTGGTGACGTCGAGCTGCTCGAAGCGGCTGCGGCCAGCTTAAGGTTACAGGTGCCTGGATACGCTGCCTCGCTGAACGAGACGACTTATCATCGAACCAAAAAGTAGATGATCAGCGTCCAGAGTATCGCAGATAACGCAAGACCTATTACCAAGCCTTCGCCGAAGCGTCGGGTTGTAGGATCAAGACGCCGTTCTGATGGCTTCAAGACGCCAGACGCGTGCAATGCGGGGATGTTAGTAATCATAGGTTGATATCAGCTCTCGCTGTACGAAACCACACAAAAGGCGACGCACCAAATCGCCAGCAGTTCATTGCGAATTTATTTCTGTTCAACGACATTACCAACTTCTAATCCCAAGCGGTTCCGCAGAAGGTAAGTTGCGCAAATCAAGCGCCGCCAATGCGACGCTTCGCCAATTTTAAGACGCGGGGCGTAGCATGTCGGACCGGATCTACTTGGATCTCAACCAGCTGCATGAGGGCTGGCTGGCCACCGCCCGCGCCAACTGCCAAGGGCAACTCAAGGCGGCGGCGCACCGCGGGTTGGATCTGACCTGCGCCCTGGCCCTGCTGCTCGGCACCCTGCCCCTGCTGCTGCTGGTGGCGCTGGCCATCAAGCTCGATAGCCGCGGCCCCATCTTCTACGGCCAGGAGCGCGTCGGCCTCGGCGGCCG
>NZ_JQKB01000178.1 GCF_000745835.1 Belnapia moabensis DSM 16746
TTGGCGACCGCGGCTTTGCCTCTGACGCCTTCCGCGAGCGCATCTGGGACATGGGCGCGCGACCTGCGATCCCGCCCCGGCGCACCGATGCCGAGGTCGCCTGTCCGGACTGGATCTACGCCAACCGCCACCTGGTCGAGAACCTTTGGGCACGTCTGAAAGAGTGGCGAGCGGTCGCTACTCGCTACGAGAAGACCGCACGCTCCTTCCTCGGCGTGCTCTGCCTCGCCGCCACCGCAGACTGGATCAAAGTCATCAAGCTCTAACAGGCCTTAGGCTGAGTGCAGGGTTTTAGCCGCAACGCGTGAACGTCACCGAGACGTGAGCCCTGAAATGTTGCATGAAACACGCGAATGGTTTTGTATGAATCCACGACGCACAGAGCCTTATGAGGCTGGAGTGCTTAGCCGGCGAGGGAAGCTCGTGCGGTCAGCTGGGTCTCCGCATGAACGCATCTTGGACCAAACAGCTGAAGTTCCAATCGGCGGTTGATAGAGGTGCGGCGCGGAATGGCGCCCGGCAATCGAGGGGCTTGAAGCTGAAGTTTTTCTGAGTACCTCATCATTTCTCTATGCCAAGCGCGCGCGCACTCGCCTCGAGCAGCGGTGCGTCAATCCGTTCCGTTCCAGATAGAACAGCGTCCTCCGCGGCACGCTCGATGATTTTTACCAGCGTGCGTGTATTGCTGCGCGAACGATTGAGAAGACCCTTTAGAGTTGCTGGTTCGTCTAATGGCGAAGCCCGCTGCAGTGGCAGAGCCGACAGGAGCGACATAACGAACGTTCGGAACTCAGTATCGAGTTGCCAAGGCGCAATGGTATGCGTACTGAACCTGCTTTGTATTTGAGGGTCGACACTGAGGGCCGTAAGTGCCTCGTCTGTGCCGAATGCAACTATTGGTGAGCGAACTTGGTTACTAATGAGTCTCACAAGCCCCAACGCCGCTCTCTGCTTACGATAGTTTCCTTGAAGGATTTTGTGGAATTCATCGAGTATAACGAGGCTTGGTCGAATTTGTTTCAGCAGTCGGAGGGCACGAATCTCAAGTTGTGGAATGGACTCGCGAGGTAAAATTGGCGCATTCAGGCCCTCTAGAAGATGAGTATAAATGCGAGCCTCGTCGGGAGAGGGGATCTCCAATGTGACTATCGGTTGCAACAGCACTCCTTGCTCATCATGCATTCCGGGTGGGTGATCACGTCTAAATTTCGTAACGAGTGTGGATTTGCCCATTCCTGAGTCTGCGCTGATGAGCAGGTTCGGCATGCCGACACGATCTGGCCAACCTAGCAGGCGCTCAGCTTCACCTAGAGCCCGGACAATTTGCTTAAAAGGAATAAATCGCTCGGCCCGAATCTGCCGTATGCGGATATAGTCGGACGCGAGTGCATACTGGCGTACGTCTGGCCGGAGGTGATCAAGGTTAATGTTCCCGTCGGTCACGACCAATCCTCCACATCAAGGAGCGTGGGCGGCCCCGCATCGAGCAGTGCGACGAGGTCGGCGTCGTTCCCCGTTTCGAGGTTCTGAATTTGGTCGCGTTGAGCGTATGCGCGACGCTGAACCAGGCGGCGCGCCGCCTTGGTCTTTTCTGCTGCGCTGGCGAGGAGTCGGCGTTGTGCCTCAACTGCCCTGAAGCGCGCTGCCGGATCCAGATCCCTTCGGCCTTGGGCGAGGAGCCCTTTGCGTGCCGCTCTCCACTCCCACAGTGTCACACAGGGACGCCGCAGATCTTTGTACCGGAGTTCGAGAAATTCGTCGCTACCCGGAACGCGGAGCCAAACGCCTGATAGAGCACGAGGATCGTAGTGAATGAGAACACGCTTTACTCCATTAGCAACCAGCCTAGGGATGGCGTCGTTCCAATATCCTAGTGTGAATAGCTCGATCCCGTCGCGTCGTGGCGTGCGGTACTCGGCAGGCAGGAAAGTGACCCGTATGCGTTCACTGTCCGGCAATGGACGCATGGGACTACCGGCTGCGATCGCCTCTTGCCAGAATGACAATGGGGCACGCGAGATGCCGCTATGAATATCACGATGGTAGACCTCCGCGATTTCGCGTGCGAGCCAGACATCGAGCTCAGAAAGCGTCATCACTGCCTGCCGCTCGCTGTCATACACGCCGCGGTCGATGGGGTTCGAGAATGTCGCGCCCGGTAGAAGGCGAGCCTTGCCCATCATGGTGCCGATCAGCCGTTCGATATGTCCGCCATTCTCTGGCTGCCGCACGGGACGATGCTTAATCTCGATGAGGTTCTCTTCACAGCCGCGCTTGAGCGCTGCTGAATGGAACTCAGGACCGTTGTCCATGTGAAGAAGATTGGGAATTCCAGACGGCCATTCTGCAGCAATTCCATGCCGCAGGAGCCATTTGCGCTTATCTGAAACCATGTGGCTGACGCACATGGCGACAGAAAGTGACGATGGCGCCTCGAGTGTCAGGAAATATCCGAGAACTATACGAGTGTACACATCGATCGCCAACGTGATCCAAGGTCGTCCAATCGGCTCGCGATACATTTCGTCCACGACGATGGCGTCGACCAGAGTGTGATCGATTTGAACGCATTCGAGCGGTCGGCTGGCATGGAAATGGTGTTTCGAGGGGCCGAAGGCTTCGCGCGCGGCCCTTCGACCTTCACGTGCCGCAAGCACGCGCATCGGATCGAGTGCGTTTACTCGGCGCTTGATCGTGGATGAGGCAGGGCGTGGCAAACCGGCAGCCTCACACGCATTCTGGACGAGGCCGACAAACGCATTGAGGCTAATCCGTTGCCGATTGAGGTAATGGTGGCTGATCGCGTGGCTTATGGCATTCTCTACCGGCTCAGGGAGAAAGGTTGTTCCCGGCGGTCTCCCTCGGGTGTGAGGCACCAGGCTTGAGGCGCGCGGATCTTCTCGGAGCCTGCGGAGAAGCGTGCGGGTCCATTGTGGAGAAACACCGAGTTGCCGAGCAACGTCGGCAATGGCTGCTGACGTGAGCTGAGATCCGCTCCGCAGCAAAGGTAGTAAAATCCGGGCCTTTGCATGTGCAGTTGCCCATACCTCCTCTGGGATACGTGAGGGGTCACGGTTGATTCGAGACATTGGGGCCTGTCTGCCACGAGCGCTACTAGTCATGTGAGGCCAATATCTCTGGTGGGCATGCTGCGCGCCGGCTGGATACCGTTGTCCAGCCGCTTATGAGTATTCGCCCATGCCGTCAGCATTCACCGGCCTCCAAAATTTCTGAGCAACACGAGATTGGGCATCTGACACAGTGCGCTAAAAAAATCGGCCGGCGCTGGCCCTCATGATGGGCAATGGAAAGCATAAACTATACGCGCTGTGAAGAAGAAAATTTGGAAAACATTGAGTCGCGGCTGTCAATACACCAATAGTTATTAACTAAGAACATAATTCAATGCGCTGATTTGTTTGATGATCTTAGGCGACACGAGCCGAACTCGGCCAGTTCGGCTCGTGTCTCGGGAGATTTTGTCAGGTTTCACGCCCTCGTGTTGCACGGATCAACCGCCCGGAAGTACTGGTCTGCAGAGAACCAAAAACCATCACGTGAGCACCCAGAAAGCTAATTCGGAGAACCATAAAGACCGACGACACTGGTTGGAGAGACTGATGGCGCCAGGCTAGGAGCGCGTCCGGGTAACCGCATCTCGGGGCTGACGCCGCTGGAGTTGGAGCGGCGCTGATGGCGTGCACGCCGCCGCTGTGGGTTAGGCGGCGGCTGTCCTGGCGAGCTTGGTGAGGTTGTGGGCAGTGCAGACCAGTGCCCATTCGTGCTTCACCTTGTGAATGCCGCGGAGCAGGACCTGCTGGAACCCTCGTGCTGCTTTGATCTGTCCAAAGACGGGTTCGACGACCTGCTTGCGTAATCGGTATCGGCTGCGGCGACCTGCACGTCTGAGCCGCTGACGCCTGGCCGAAACTAGCGGACCTCGACGTCGGTCCTCGCCGCCGTCGGGGTGCTTGGCACGGCCGGTGGCGACGTAGCCGCGGATGCCGCGCTCGGCGAGGTCGGCAGATTGGCCTCGGAGCAGTATCCGCTGTCGGCTGAGATCTCGGCAGGCGTGGTGCTGGTGTTGGCGGTGACGGCGTCGAGCAGGGGTGTCAGCGCATCCTGGTCGGAGGCGTTGTTGGTCAGGTGGTGCGCCACGGGCACCGTCAACTTGGCAGGGGTTGGCCGCTTGCCCCCAGGTCCGGTAGACGTCCGGAATGAGATCGCCAGCCGCCGGCTCCCTCTATGCCGGGTTCCGCTTTCCCGCCGAGGTCATCAGCGACGCGGTTTGGGTGTATTTTCGCTTCCCGCTCAGCCTGCGCATGGTCGAGGAGATGCTGGCGGCACGCGGCATCGTGGTCAGCCACGAGACGGTACGGCAGTGGGCCCTCAAGTTCGGCCAGGAGTTCGCCAACCGGATCCGACGGAGACTGCCCCGTGTCGGCGACAAATGGCACCTCGACGAGGTCGCAATCAAGATCGCTGGGGCGAAGCACTGGCTCTGGCGGGCCGTCGATCAGGCCGGAATGGTGCTTGACGTGCTGGTCCAGAGCCGGCGCGACAAGCGGGCGGCGAAGCGTCTGCTCCGCAAACTTCTCAAGCGGCAGTGCCGGGCGCCACGCGTCATGGTCACTGACAAGCTCTCAAGCTACGGGGCGGCCAAGCGGGAGGTGATGCCCGGTGTCGAGCATCGCCAGCACAAGGGCCTGAACAATCGGGCGGAGAATTCACACCAGCCGACGCGGCGACGAGAACGGCAGATGAAGCGCTTCACGTCAGCGCGGCAGGCACAGCGCTTCCTCTCCGCTCACGACCAGATCGCCAACCTCTTCCATCTCCGCCGCGACCATGTCTCCGCCAGTGAACACCGAGCCGCAAGGGTGCGGGCGTTCGAGATGTGGGCGGAAATCAGCAGGGTTGCTGCGGCAGCCTGAAGTCCTGCCCGCATCGTCCTCAGCTTGCCAGCGCGCTCGACCCGAAGGCGACAAGTTGACGGTGCCATCAGGTGGGTCGTCGAGCCATCTTGTTGCGTGGGTCGCGCAGTTGGGTGCGGTCGGGTAGGCTGGCGCAGGGGCGAGCCCTCGAGCAGTGAGGGACCCCCGCCGTGCCGTTCAAGTCCAACGCTGATCGCCGGCACCACATCCCCAAGCAGCGCCATAGGGTGACCAACTGGGCTGAGTGTCCATCCGGGAACAAATCGAGGCATCTGAATCGGTTGTGATTGGCTCCGAGCGGCGGGTGCGGGAAGAAGGGCGTCCATGTGGACGCCCGAGAGCCGGCCAAAATACGACCGCAGCAAACTGCGCTACCCGAGCGATCTGACCGACGAGGAATGGTCGATCATCGGTCCGCTGATCCCACTGGCGAAGAGCGGCGGCAACAAACGGACGGTGGACATACGAGCGGTGCTGAACGGGGTGATGTACATCCTGTCCACCGGCTGCCAGTGGGCCGCGCTGCCGAAGGACCTG
>NZ_JQKB01000179.1 GCF_000745835.1 Belnapia moabensis DSM 16746
AAGGCAGGAGGAAGGCTCATGGCCAGCACCCCAGATGACCTGCGCGCCCGGATCGAGGCCTACCCCTGGCCAGCCGGGCGCGGTGGCATCGAGGTGGTGCGCGCCAACAGGGGCTACACGCTCTACAGCCAGCGCACCGGCGGACCTGTCGCCCGGCTGCGCCTAACCGGCCAGGGTGACAGAGTTCAGGTTCTCTGGTGGCGCCGCGAGGCTTGGGGCAACCCGGGCCCGTTCGGCCGCGAGGTCATGCCGCTCGACGACGCTCTCGCCTTTATCGCCGCCGAGGGCTTTTTCTGGATCCATGCATCATGACGAGATCGTCACAGCATGTGCAAACTCAAGCTTAGGGAGGCTGCACGGAAAGCGGATTGCCTCTCCTTTGCATATGGCGGCGGCGACGTGTCGGAGCTTGTCGCTCTCCTTCGGCAGATTGCTAGACGTGAGCACTGCACGGTGGAGTACACCGCAGTTTCGGGATGCCCGGGGATTATCACGGTGCATTTCGTCCGACAGGGTGCAGTGGTCTTGGCAGGCATGGCTCGTTAGATCGCCCGAAGACGCCGGCTGGCGGTGTTGCGAGCAGGCGAACCGCGTTCCGGCAGCCATATGGGTATCCCGGTGTGCTGCAGCACGACCGGAGCGGGACGGTGGCTATAGACCCGCCCAGCAAGCGACGGCATCTCGTGCAGAGTGATCACCTACTCACTCAACAATCCGTTGTTCTTGCAAACCAACATGCTTGGGCAGCGTATCTCCAAGCGTTGTATGGCGCCGTCCAAGATACCTAGGGGGAGCAGTTCAATGCAGGAGCGGTTTGCGGTCATCTACGTCGTCGAGTGGATGGGCTCTCCTCGTGAGAGATACTTCCCCACCCTCACAGTTGCCCTCAACTTTGCCAGCCGCATCACCACGGACGGCACCACTGCCTACCCTGATGTAGCTGCCATCGTCCGCATGACACGGGCGCACGAGCATTGTGCTTGGGAAGAGGACCAGAGTTTCGAGGTCATCGAAGTGAGTGGCAGGAAGCACCCCCAAAGGCACGGCCATAGTGCCTTGCTGGATCAGGCTTGGGGGCACGTATAGCTCAGCAACGGCTGGCAGGTTGATCCGGATAGGCACTTCCTCGTGGGATGTTGGCGGCTACAATCAGCACCAACGGTGCGGTCTCGATGGTGCCTCAGGCACATGGGTGACAATCTCGTCGATGCCGCGGCACGGCAGTGTCCGCGTGGCGGTCACTCCGGAAATATCGCGCCATCATAATAGGGTGGCATCCTATGCGAAGGGCCGCACCTTGCTGGCGTGCGTACGAGTTCCGTGCTGTCACAATCGTTCTCGGCTGAACGCACAACCTTAAAACCGAAACGATTGTAAAAAGTGAGTAGCCGTTCGCGGCCAGCCAATACGATGAGGCGAACTGGACGGCCTGCGCGGTCGGCATAGCTGCACAATGCACTAAGTACCTCAGTGCCTGTCCCTGGCGGCGCACACGGGCGGCGGCAGAGCCATTCGAGGTCGATGCCGTTCAGCCCATCTTGCACCGTCAACTGAACCCCGAGCCGGTCGGCGTAGTCCCGTAGCGCGTCGATCTCAGCCGATGCGCTCTCGGCCGTAGCATGCCTCGGCGGCAGGATGCATAGAAGCTTCTCGCTACTGCACAACAGGCTCAACGGCGGCGTGGTTGCACTCAACCCAACCATCACGGGCGGTCATTCTGGCTGGAGGTTGTTTCAGGCCGCGGAGGCTTCGCCGGTCCGCATGGCGCTGAATGGGGGACCTGGGGCAGGCCACTGCACGTAGCCCCATCTGGCAACAGTTTGGCCGCCATCGTCGCCAGGAGCAGGCCGATGCAGGGTTCTTTGGCTATGAGGTGCCCGTTGGATGCGTCACGAGCCCCGATTTCGGTGTCGTCGCGAGTAATCCAGTAATACCTCCCGGCTAGGGTGAGGATGGCAACTTTTCTGCGACCTTGGTCGACGAGGATGTCGGCCCTCGCACCCGGAACCGCTGCCACAAAGCGCTGCAAACAGCCGCGCTCAGCGTCCCGAAGCCTTCGTAGATAAGGGAAGGGGAGGACGGCGCCGCGCCGCATGTTGGGTTTCCTAAACTGCCATCCTCAATCATAAGTTGTGATTGGGCGCATATACAACGTCCGGCATACCAACCGTCAGCGGTGATGCAGGAAAAGCACACTAAGCAGAACCATCTTAGATTGCCCTGCGGCTGTGTTGGACGAGAAATCTCTACCGCTGATAGAGAGACACCCAGTAAACCTCTGTTTTCTGGGAAGTGGCACCATGCAGGTCGCGCCGATCTTCACTGAAGCCGATTACAGGCAGGCCTTGAACGAGATCAGGCGCCTCGTTGCGGCTGAGCCTGATCTTGGAACGCCAGACGGAGAATGGGTGGAAGCCCTGACCTCCGCTGCCGAGGTGTTCGAGGCAGGCCACCACCTTTTGGACCTCGCCGATATCGCGGCTCGGTAAACAGCCGTCGCTCGCACCTCAGTTGCCCAGGAATCTAGCATGCAGTGGAATTCAGCCGTGATGGCAGGGCAGACGGGTTCAACCACCCTCAACTCACGCGGGCATGCTGACAGCACTGTTTCCGATTTGCTGCATCTAGGCAGGGCCAGCGCCTATAGGGATCAGCCATCCAAAACGGCAGTGGTCAGCCCTGCCAATGGCGTCCACGATCTATGGGCGGAAGTGAGGCGCCATTGGCTCGGTGCGACGTGGCCAGCCTGATCATGTATTCCGACTACCAAGACGCGCTGTTCTGCTGCACTACGGTAAGCGTTCGTCCCGGACATTATGCTCTCGATCCAACCATGCTTCGAGCTTGGGTAGGCGGGCTGCGAGGTCAGACGACAGAGGCGGATCACTGGACCTTCATCGCCACATCCAGCCTCAAGCTCCATAAAGCCGTGGGTCGGCGCAAGCATGCAACGAGGACGTAGCCAAGGCCACGGCGAGTTTGGCCACCCTTGGTCTAGATCGGCCGGACCGCTGGGCTGGCCTACTGGCGTGCGTGACATCAAGCAAAACCCGGGTGCCATCGTCCGGCAGGCTCGGGGCCATACCCCGGCCAAAGGACCGGCAACATGACGGGCCTGACCTTATATTCCACGACCTCCTCAGCCGTGAGGTCGCTGGGATCGTACTATTCAACACCACCACACGATGCCGCTTAACACGATCCTTGGGGACCGCCTGCTGCGCGCACCGCAATGGCCCGTGTTGGTGCCGTTCCTCTAACTGAGCATCGGCGTCTGGCCGCCCGTTCGATCGACAGGAATGTGGGCGAACACGTCCCTACTGCGATCTTGACGCTGCATCATGCAAGCGCTCTTGCGCTTGCAACAGCCGCGCGGTGGGTAGCCCGCTTAGGTCCAGTGCGGCTCGCCCTTGGCGAGAAACCAAATCCAAACACCGCTTTCAAGAGGCGGCCGGACTCGCCGGCCAGCCCCGAAGCTTACTACCAGATGCTATCCGAGGCCGTGTAGCTGACATCGTAGAGCGTGATCGAGGTGTTGGGGTTGATGTTCAGTGCCCCGACAACAGCATCAACGCCACCATGGGCGAAATCCTCGCCGACGTTTTTGGTGATCGTCCCATAGACCTCGCCATCGACCGCGTAGGTGAGCTTCCCTGGCTGCCAGTCGAGCGTATACGTATGCACCTTGCTCTCGTCGAGCCCATCATAGGTGACGGTCCGGTAGCCGTCGCCACCATCTGACTTTTCGTGATGCGCGGTTCCGTAAGCACGGCCGTTGTGGATTTCAACCACATCCATCTCCGTACCCGGCCACTCGTCATTGCCCGGCCAGAGCAGCGCAGCAGGCCCCTGCTGATTGCCCTTCATCGAGAGAGTGAACTCGTAAGTTCCATAGCCGTTGCCGGCAGAATCGCCAGTTGGCCGCTGCATGATTCCCGAATAACCGGTCAGCGTAACCTGCCCGTCCTTGCTGGTATCGACGCTGCCCCAGGTGTGGTTGAGAATACCGACACCGTTATCGAAGCTCTCATAGAAGTCTGCCAAATTACGAACTCACATCTCATTCTGTCATGGAAGGTGAACGGTTCTCCGCACACACGAAGAGGTGCTAAAGGCGTTGGAGAGGGGGAGTCAACCGCATCAATTGTGCTGACAGACTGGGTCATTGTCGATCGGGACTAGACTTGCAAACGAGCCGCAATGCAGATCGCATGCTGCATGCCATCAACGTCCTAATCAGGCCAAGCCAAGTCATCTCGTAGAGATAGCGGCAGCCAACATAAAATGCAGTCTCCTCTTTTGCCGCGGAGGCGTCTCGCGCCGGAGCGGCCGCGGCAGCCCAAGCTTCTCAGCGAGGGCAGTAAGCGTCAGAACCACGCATCTTGTCCCGACGGATTGGATATCGACCGGGCATTCGGTATGGGAGCCACGCAGCACTACCAGCCTCGGACGCATAATCGGGCCAAGAAGTGAAGCCGCGCCACCCATGTGCGGCGGCAGCCCGGCTTAGTGGCCAAGCTTTTCGCGTATCTCGTCGCGTTTGAACGGGGCCTAACCCCGGAACGCAGGGTGAGCGACGACCGTCTCAGCGTCGGTGGGCGGCCGATACGGAACTTCGACGACCGCTTCCTCCGCTAAGTCACGCCCGAACCGGCCCTGACGCGCTCGACGAACACAGCGGCCGTGCGGTCGGCTTCAAGGGACCCTGGGCAGGATGCGCGACATTGCTCAATGGCTTTGGGTTGTGGCCGACGTTGATAAGGAGACGGGAGACCTCGCGCTCGGTACCTATGAGGCAACCCTCCTCGACCTCACCGCCGCCTACGCTGCCCTGGTTTACCGAGGTGTGCTGGTCAGGCCATACGCCGTGCAGGTGGTCCGCGGCAATAACGGCCACCGCCTCTACACGCGGTTGGAGCGAACGCAGGAGCCGGTCTTCAGGCTCAGAACGCCCAGCAGATGAGGCGTATGCTCGCAGAGATGATGCGGTGGCCTTGCCCCGCCTTCACGGACAGCGTTACGCGACTGAAGCAGCCGCATGGAACGCCGCGACCTTCTGCTCTGGTGTGAGATAGCCCAGAGCCGAATGCAAGCGGCGTCGGTTGTACCAGCCTTCCAAGAACAGGAACACATCAGCAGTAGCTTCATCGCGCGTCAGGTAGTCGCGCTGTTCGACGAGTTCGCCTTTCAGCGTGGCATAGAAGCTCTCCATTGGCGCATTGTCCCAGCAATCTCCCTTGCGGCTCATGGAGCAGAGCATGCCGTGCTGCTGCAATCGCTTGCGGTACTCGTGAGCTGCGAATTGCACCCCACGATCTGAGTGATGGGTCAG
>NZ_JQKB01000180.1 GCF_000745835.1 Belnapia moabensis DSM 16746
TACTGGCCTTCCTCGGCAGCGTTGGCCATCGTCATCAGCTTGCCGCTTTGGGGCGTACTGCTAATCGGGGGCCTAGTAGCCGAAGCGTGGCTGGAGCGTTCATTGGTGGCCTCCAAGGAACGGACCGATATCTAGCCCGGGCCGCAGCAGAGCCACCGTCCAAGACCATGCGGAGAGTGGCTTCGGCGGCATCATCTCCGCACCTTCGGCGAGTTCCGTCGCAACCTCAGCCGCCGACCGCGCTTAGGTCACTCCGCCAACCGCCTCTCCGGCCCCAAGCGCCGTAGCCCCGCTGGCTCTGGTGACCGATTGATCGCCCGTCGCGGTCCCAAAGCGGAGAACTGGCATTGGCGTCCCATCTAGCCGGTCGAACTCGACAACGACATCGCCCACGAACTTCTCCGCCCCGGAAACGCGCAAGCGCAGAACCCAATGCGGCGCATAAGGCCAGCCGTGGCGAAATGCCCCGGTGTACACCGTGCTCACCGCCTGCACGGCAATCAGAGCAGCGACATATTCAGGGTAAGCCCCAGCCTGAGAAGTGGCTACGAAGCGGGTATCGACACTCACCCCGTCTGCTTCGGCTACGAAGCAGCCGCCACGGCCCGCGCTATTCCAATGACCCGCGCAGCCAGCACCAGCAGGCCGATCGCTGCCGGCACGTCCTCAAGCCACAGGAAGGCACCTACGGTTTCGCAGACATGGCCTCTCGCGCCAATCCCGTAAGCCAGCACGAAGACCGACGCCTTCGGGTGGCGCTAGCGAGCCCATCCGGGCATACTGGATCGGCACGGCATAGCCAGCCAGTTCGGTAAACCTTGCGGCGACTATGGCGCTGCCTCCCCTCGCCTCTGCGGTTCTCATCTACCGCGGGCGGGATGGTCGAGCGCGCAGCGACGGCGGCCATCCCAAGGACGCCCCGGCGCGGCTGTATGGCGCAACTCGGCGTCACCGCGGACTTCAGGATGATGACCTGAATGACGTGGTAGATGATGAGGATGATGACGAGGAGATCGCGGCGTGAGCGACAGAAGGGCTTTTCGGCAACAACTGCGGCGGCGCAGACTACGATAGCTTGTGGGAGAGGCACGATGGTAGGGCGTCCTTAGCGGCAGGCGTGAGGCGCGCCGGTTTCGCCATCGGCCGGGCCTTCAGCATCGGCCACGGACTGTGGCGCTGTGCCGGTGTCCGGACCTACATCATCCCCGAGCATTCGCCCCTGGTCCTGCATTGGTCTTGGAACTGCCGGACAAGACCAGCGAGGAGCAGCGCTTCCTCGATATGGTCCGAGCCCGCTCGCACAGAGCATCCATTCACAACCACAAGCGTTCTTCCGAAGGTCAGCAAGGGGGACGTTTATGTCTGGTCTACCTATCCCGCCAACCGACCCGATGCCCCCCAAGCCGCCGACGGGCCATCCCGATCCCGATCCGCAGCCTGAAATGCCGCCCAAACCGGTGCCTGAGAACCCGTATCCTGTGCATTAGGCGGAAGCACTTAGGGCCGCGGCCGGGCCATGCGTTTCAGGACGGCGACCTGCCGGAAGAACTCCTGCCGCGGCTGGGCGGGGCTGCCGACCAGCGCCACCCCGCAGGGCACGTCCGACATCACGCCTGCCTGGGCGCCGATCTTCGCACCCTGGCCGATGCGGATATGCCCGGCGATGGCCGCTTGTCCGCCGACCTGTACGAAGTCTTCGAGCACCGTCGAGCCCGCGATCCCGACCTGCGCCACCACCACGCAGCAGCGGCCGAGGCGGACATTGTGGCCGATCTGCACAAGGTTATCGAGGCGCGACCCGGCACCGATCATCGTATCGCCGGTTGAGCCTCGGTCGATGGTGCTGTTCGCGCCGACCTCCACGTCGTCGCCCAGCACCACGCGTCCAAGATGAGGGACGGAGAGAAATCCGGAGGCCGTGGCGGCGAAACCAAACCCCTCCTGGCCGATGCGCGCGCCGGGGTAGACATAGACCCGCGCGCCCAGGAGGGCATGGCTGAGACTGGCGTGCGCGCCAATCCGGCAGTCGGGGCCGATCACCACGCTCTCGCCAATCGCGGCGTAGGGACCAATGCGGCAGCGGGCGCCGACCTCCGCCCCAGCCTCGACCAAGGCGAAGGGGCCGACCTCTGCCGAGGGATCGACCCAGGCGCTCTCGGCAACGATAGCGGTCGGATGTACGCCTGAGCGCAAGGGCGGTGCTGGATAAAATAGGGCAGCCACCCGCGCCCATCCCGCGTAGGGCTCCGTCGTGACGATCGGCACCACCCCTGCGGGCACCCGTTCGAGCATGTTGGGATGCACGATCACCGCGCCTGCCGAGGTTGCTTCCAATGCGGAGGCGTAGCGCCGGTTGTCGAGAAAGCTCACCTCGTTCGGCCCAGCAGCCTGCAACGGAGCGACGCCTGTTAGCAGCAGCCCGGTTCCCGGTGCCGTGCCGCATGCCGCCTCGGCGACGGTGGCGAGCGGGTGTGGCCCACTCCGAGCAAAGAAGCGCGGGTCGCCGATCGCCATTCTGGCATGTCCTCCCTTGTTGAGGCTCATGGTAACGCCTGCTGTCCGCGCTGCCATCCCTCGATGCGTTACTGAGACAGCCGACAATGACTTAGGTCGCGCCCTGGCATCCGCGCCAAGGGTTCTGAGCCGGTCCATGCAGTGGCCCTTTACAGGAGCCCCGGCACCCAGCCGGTCGCGCTCAGCGCTTCCCAGGCCGCGACCGAGGCAATCGAGAGCATGACCAGCGCCACAGCCAGGGCGACGCTGAGCAGTACCCCGTCCTCCTCCAAGTAGGCGAAAGCAACCAAGCCGATCACCAGGGCGAGCGGGATGTTGCTGAGCGGAACGGGAGCAAGAAGGCTGGCGGCGAGTAGAAGCACGACACCGCCAACCACCCGCTTCGTCGCCCGGAATGGTGTCGCCCAGCGCGGGCGGATGTAGCGTTCCATAAAGCGGATCACCGGCACGAGCCGATCCACGAGCCGAGCCAGCCGCCGGGTCTCGAACTGGCGGGCCGCGATGCGGCGAGGAAACACTGGGCCGCGCCGGGCCAAGATCATCTGGGCCGCCGGAACCGCGAGCAGTGCCCCAGCGAGGGCAGAAACACCCGGCAGCAGGCCGAGCAGAGCCAAGAGCAGCAGGACGATGCCGAACGAGCGGTCGCCCAACCGGTCCAGCAGCCAAGCGAGCGTCACCTGCTCAGGGGCTTCATGGCCGAAAAGGTCAGTCAGAACTACGGAGGTGGGCGCGCGCGTAGTCATACAAAGCTGGTAACACGGCGAGGCACTGGTCAGGTGCGCAAAGGGTTGCGCTCGACCAGCATCCCGATCAGGCGCAGCAACTCCTCGCGCTCCCGGCCGCTGCTGCGTCGGGCAGGAATTCCCGGACACCGCCACAGGAAGTTCAGCTACCGGATGATGCATTGGGTTCGTGCCTGAATGAAGGCGAACCCAAGCGGGAGCGTCCGCCCAGTATTGGCAAAGGGGCCTGCAACCAGAGTCGTGCAGCCTCGCCTCGATGTGCCCCTACGTCGTCAAACCCGATCAGAAATTGGACGCGACATGCGGTGACGGTCGATGCTGGTGGGGGTCACGCCCAAGCAGCACCGGGCGGCACCGGCCTAAACGCTTCGCGGAAGAGGGCGAGCCGGCGGAGGTAGAAGGAAGCGCACTTGCAAGGACCCGTCGCCGCCTGAACGGCTTCGGGTCCTTCCATTCGCAAATCTCGCGGTCGTCTCCCCTGCAAGCTGGTGAACGAGGTTCGGCGGGTGATACCGTGACGACAACCAGCAGGCATAAGCGGGAGGACGGCAATGGGACCGCGGCAGGAGCACTTCCGCATGATGGCTCTCTACAACCAGTGGGCCAATGGCCGCCTCTATGCCGCTGCCGGGCAGATCGCGCCTGAAAGCCTAGCCGAGGACCGCGGCGCCTTCTTTGGTTCCCTGCTTGGGACGCTCAACCACCTCCTTGTTACCGATCGCTTATGGATGAGCCGCCTGGACGAGGAGAGCCCGCCCGGTACGCGGCTCGACGAGGTGCTGCACCATGACTTCGACGACCTCCGCGCGGCACGGCTAGTGCAGGACAGGAAGCTCGTGGATTACGCCCACGGGCTGAGCGAGAAGCGCCTCGCCGAATCCCTTGACTACGCCACGAGCAGCGGCGCCCCGCATTCGCAGCCGCTCCACCACGTCCTCGCCCACCTGTTCAATCACCAGACTCACCACCGCGGGCAAGCTCACCACCTCGTCGGGATGGCGCTGGGGCGCGACAAGGCACCCGTCCTCGACCTGCTTGCCTTCCAGCGCTCCACCGTGCCCGTGCCGGGCGCAGTTAGTGGGCCAATATCGCCACCTCGATTGCTGCCCGATGATGCAGGAGCGAGTGCTGTCGAGACTCCACCGATCGGCCATGTTGTCATCGACGCCTATGCCGAAGCTGCCGACCCGGCCGGGGAGGTAAGAAGCACCAAGCGGGTTCCTGCGCCCGACAGTCTCGGTGGATAGCTAGTATGGCCTCGGGTGCCGGCTGCACGTTGGCTAAGGTGCAACGAGCAACGAGGTGACGGCTCCGGACTCCGATGCGTGCCTCACGACCCCTACAGCCCGGCACGCCGCAGCGGCAGAGTGCCGCTGTCTCCTTGCCGGGATAGACGTTCCCGTCAGCCTACCTCATCTCGATCGTCCCGCTGACGATGTACGGCCCATTCGTCCGGATGGTATTGGCTACGCTCCCCGTTTGATGTCTCTCTTCTCGGGCGGCGGCCGTTCGCCCTCCGTAGCCTCCCGCTCGGCCACCCGCTTCGTCATGTGCGCCACGACTTGCTCCGCGGTGCCGTAGAAGATATCGGTTCCCCAGGGGTGGCTAATGCACCAGCGGCTCGCCCCATCCTCGGCGCGCCCCATCCGCCTCGCCTCAGCCTGCCCATGCGATGTCGGCAGGATGAGCACATCACCCGCTGCTTCGGCCACTGGCGTCCTCCCTCTCTTGCTTGGCCAGATCGATGATGCACGCCTTTGCAGCCCAGTTGGAAGCGAGACATCGCGGTGGAAAGCGGCGTTCGCACTTGGAGTGGACATCGAGATCAACGCAGCGCCATCCAGAGATGTCAGACGCGCTTGCCTAACTGCGGGGGCAGAACCGGTCACCTGCTGCCCGCCATCCCATCATGTCGTTAACCCAGTCCTCAGTGTCGCCCA
>NZ_JQKB01000181.1 GCF_000745835.1 Belnapia moabensis DSM 16746
GCAGGCTGGACCCGATCCTGGCCGCCCCCCCAGCGGCTGCGAGCTGACGCGGGCGTTGCAAGCGAAGCTGCGACGAGCGCGCGACCAACTGCTGACCTTTGTGGACTGGCCCGGTCAGGTTGAGGCGACGAACAACGCCTGCGAGCGCGATCTCCGTCCCGCCGTGATCCAGCGCAAGGTCACCAACGGCTATCGCGCGATGTGGGCCGCCCAGGGCGAGGCGGACGTGCGCACCGTGGTCGACACCGCCCGCCTGGTGCCCGGCACCAGCATCTTTGGCACCATCCTGACAACCGTCACGGCCTGACCACTCGTCCGCAAAAGTCAGGGGGGTGGGTAATTACCCGGTCAGCGGTAATCGCCACCAGCCGGGCACGATCACCAGCATCAACGATAACGCATACTTCCTGGGCCATTCGCCCAGCGTGGCACGCCTCAACAGGAGTGTGAATCGTCCGTCTGCGTCAGTGCACTAGAGGCCCACCAGTTTCGCCGGACTCTCACTGACCAGCTTCGCCCGGCGGACGTAGCCGCGCATAGTTCGCAGATCCTTGTGCCGCGTGTGATCCATGATCGCTTCATCCTTCGCCCCGGCCTGATAAGCCTGCGTGATGAAGCCGGCGCGAAGCCCATGGGGGGAGAGGGACTCGAAGCTCCCGGCCTTCAGCCCCGCCAGCGCTACGCGCCGCGCCAGAATTTCGGGAAAGGCCCGAGGGTGGAGAGCGGTGGGCTCGATGCCACCCCACCGGTTCACCTTCCGGAACACCGGGCCGTACTGGCAATCCGAGGCGCGCAGCCAGAACTCTACCGCCCGGACTGGGCAGGTCTCCGGCTTCATCCCACGCGGGATGCCGATCTCGACGCCTTTGCCTTCCTGGTCGCCCTTGGCGCGCGGGATCATCAGTCGCAGGCCGTCAGCGGTGAAGGTCAGGTGCTCCCGGTGCACCGCCACCAGCTCCGAGCGCCGCAGCGCCCCGGCGAAGCCCAGGAGCAGCAGGGCTCGGTCGCGCATCCCCGTCAGGCCGCTATCGCAGGTGGCGACCAAACGCCGAACCTCGGCGATGCCGATCGCAGCGGCCTGGCGAGGCGGCGTGCCATGGCGGCGCAGGATGCCGGACAGGGTATCGCGGATAACCTGATGCGAGGCGTCCCAGGCCAGACCCTTCATCCGGTGCGCCCGTCCGATGGCGGCCAGACGGCGGCGAAGCGTCGGACCCGCGTGACTGACCGCCATGGACGCCAGATACGCCGCCACGGTCGCCGGATCGGCCGGAAGCGGCTCGACGCCGCGCGAGCGGGACCAGGCGGCGAAATCCTCCCAGTCCGCCGCGTAGGCCTTCAAGGTCGCAGGCGATAATGCATGCCGGGCGTAGTCTGCGGCGCGGGCCAGGTCGGAGGCGGGGAGCGGGACGAGATCGGCCATGAGCTTTTCCAACGCGGTAGCCAGAGCATACCTCAACTGTAGCGCTAGCTGCAATCGCGTTGGAAAGGGTTTTATGGCATGTTACCGGCAGGGCAGGGGCCTCATGACCCGTCATGAGCGGCCTTGAGCAGCAGATCCCAGTCCGAGAGCGACACCAGGCCCTTCGCCACCGCTTCCCGGCCCGCATCGAGGAATGCGATGTGCCTGGCCCGGGCCAGCAGCTGGACCCGCTCAAAGATTCCGGCCAGTCGATCTGCCTCGGCCTCAATCGCCAGCCGTCGTTTGATATCGGGGTTCATAGCCAAGCCGACGCCTCTGTTCTATTTTTGTTCCTGTATGTCGAAGCACCTGGACGGCCGCCCAAAGCCGGTCAATCCAGTGTGGTATAGGAAACAGGAATGGTTGCAGCTTGCCTGCCGTTGCGGGCATCGGGCGCCGCTGCATATCGGGGCCCTGGCCCTGCAGCACGAGCTGGCCAGCACGGTCCGCCTTTACCAGGTGGTCGAGCGGATGGGTTGCCATCGCTGCGGCCGCAAGCCCGTTGGCGTCGAGGTGAAGGACCGGCGCAGATAACGCACCAGCCGCGCCGCCTCATCTTCACCGCCGCTGGAAAACATGCCTATGCAGAAAACAGCGTCTTGCTGGCCCCCTTGGTTGAGGGTCGTGACCGGTTTTCATCCCCGGCGGGTCGGTCCATTCCGGTGAGTAAATAGGCAGAAAACAGCGTCTTGCTGACCCCTTCGGTTGCGGGCCGTGACTGGTTTTCATCCTCGGCGGGTCGCTTCATTCCGGAGAGAAACTAACACCAAGTGCACGAAGGTCTCACCTCTGGGACCTTCGTGCGCTGGGTGCCATCCGGCGCCCCGGCCCTAGGGGTCGTAGGTCGGAACTTCGTCGGCTTAGTATAACTACTGCTGGAGCCGGAGGACCGACGTTGAGTGATGTAACGGTCATGCGCGCCGAAGAGGCCGCCCTGACATACACACTCCACAACATGCGGCCCATCAGCGTGTTGCGGGGGTCTGGGGCCTGGACGCAGCGGTTGCCTTACCCTCGTTTGGGATCAAGCGTCGCGGACGTATTCCGGCCGCCCCAACGCGAGCACGCGGTTCAGTACGTCGGCGGCGATGGCCACCTCCGTCGTCTGGCGTCCATCCGGTTGCGAACCTAGTCCACCGCCGATGACGCGTTTCCAACGCGAGATATCGGACTCCACCAGAGCGCCCCATTTGTAGCCCGACGCGCACTGCCAGCCCATGCGGCCGCGCTCAGCGATACATCGAAGGTGCTCATCCCGCTGCGATGGCGTGGTCTCAGCAATGGCGCTCAGCACCGCACTCGCACGTGGCGGGACGACGGCCGCGTCGGGATGGCGCGCCGCGACCGCGGCATAGACATCGTTCCAGTCGGAGGCACCGTCACCGCTGAACGACGCCACGGAGCCGTCGACCCGCTCGAGCAAGGGGCCGACCTGCGAACCGTCGTCGGCATCCCTGCCAGTCAGCAGCGAGGCGACGATCTGACCCGTGCCGGCGTCGGTAGCGAGGTGCAGCACCTTCCAAGCCCGACGCTGCTTGGTGCCGTGCTTCTCCTCCAGCCACCCTCCGGGACCGCATAGCTGCAAACCCGTGCTGTCCACCAGCAGATGCATAGCCTCGCGGCCGCAGCGCGGCCATCCCACCTCCAGCGTCTCAGCCTGGCGGCAGAGGGTGCTGTGGTCCGGCACTGGCAGGTCAAGGCCGAGCAGCTGCAAGATGGAATCATACCAAGCGCACGAAGGTGAAACCGTCGTGCGCCCTCGATCGCCGGAGTGCCGTCCGGCGCCTCGGCCCTTACGGGACGCAGATCGGAACTTCGTCGGCTTAGTATCAATCAGCCCCTCGGTCTGGCGCAGCGCCAGGCGGAACACGGCCCGCAGCGTCAGGGCAGTGGCGATCACCAAGGCCGAGTACTTCCGCCGGCCGCCACGCCCGGCGCGCGCCTCGGCGCGCCAGCCCTCGACCGCCGCCTCGGAGAACCACACGGTCAGGCTGCCCCGGGCCCGCAGGCCCGCATCATACTCCGCCCGGTTCGTTACCCTGAGACGTTGACGTGGGATATAATGCCGACGATCAGCGTTGGCTTTGAAAACCAAGGTTGGTCCACCCCCGATAATCGAGGGCCCGCGCTACTCACCAGCCTGCCCGACACCTCCAGATCAGGCGACCGGTGCAACGACGTCGCGGAGGGTCGCACCTATGGGAGCGACGAAGCAATGTCTTGTAATGCCGGTCATCAAAACTCATTTAGGGTTTCTCAACAAAAAGCCATCCGTGAACTTCAAGTTACGAAAGCTACCCGCGATATTTACCTAATGATCTGTGTTTGAATGCTTTCTTCCAACGCGATTTTTAGATCTATGACTATTATGCAGCTAAGCGCATTGCGCGAGTGACTTCGACAAGCGTCGCAACAAGATCATCCACTGCATAAGGTTTGCGTAGAATGGGAGCGTCCGATCGAAAGTCCGCGTAGCCGGTCTGGATCACAACCGGCACGTCATTGCTCCGTAGCAAGTCGATGACTGGCAATGCTGACTGACCTGCAAGATCGAGATCAACCACAGCGGCGTCAAGGCCACGATCCCGCAGCGCGCTGGACACCATGTCGAAAGCTACCGTCAGCGTCGCTGCCGTCCCGACAACGTCAGCTTCCTCAGCCATCAAGACATCCTCAATCAAGAGAGCGAGCAAAGCTTGATCTTCGATAATAAGTATACGCTTTCCTTTGAGCATCCGATTCGAGCCTCTCTGAGCTGGAATATAGGAGGCCTAGGAATTTTTACCAGTGGTTCTGTGACGAAATCGCGAGCGGGCTGCTCTTGGTGACCCGATTTCGCTGCTTACCGCGCCCCCAGCATGTTTGAAACGCTTTCGCTACATAATCCGTGGACAGCTTCAACCAACAAGTCAAATGAACACGGCTTATGGTAAAGTGCATTGCCGAAACTTACGACTAAGTCCTGGTAAGCTGTGTGAAATAGAAATGGCACCCTAAACTGTGTGAGTAGTTCAGCAACGGGCCAAACCAATTCACCATTAAGATTGACATCGAGAATCGCAGCATCTATGCCACCGGACCCCATCTCTTCTTTGACAATGCTGATAGCCTGATCAACGTAAGCTTCCGGTCCTAATATTGCAGCACCAGCGTTAACCAGATAATCTTCAATCGACAAAGCCAATAATGCCTCGTCCTCGACTATCAGTACACGCCTACCCGTCAACATTTTGCTGAGCGCCTCTTTTAGTTAAACTCACAAATCAACAAATCCTGCGCAAGTGCATGTGCGACCGGACAGGGGTCCCGAACGCAGGCAGCATAAGTCCATCGCTAAGCTTACTCAGGCGTTAACAGCCGACCGCTTCCTTGCTGAAATGTTGCGGGCGTGAGTATGTATTCGGTGTCAAAAGCCACTTAATTGGCAATCACCTAGCCCGAAAAATTCATGAGGCGGGGCGAGAAGCCTGGTGACGCCGCGGTACGCTCGCGTTCTGGTTGTGCGGGCGCGTTCGGCCGATGCCGGTTTCAGAGCCGGCTCTTGGTTGCAGATCGCGGAGCTTGGGGTTGCGGGTTGGAGGGCGCGGCTGGGGCACATGCCCCGGCGGTCAGCAGACCAGACGAGGCATGCGCTCAAGGGCGAGGTGGATGATGGCCTTGGCCGGATAAGCGCTGGGCAGGTGCAGCATGACCCGGGTCTTCCGTGCGACGACGCGCGTGGCAAGCTTGATCAGGCGCAGGCGCAAGGTGTCGAGCTGGAC
>NZ_JQKB01000182.1 GCF_000745835.1 Belnapia moabensis DSM 16746
GGGTGCGCAGCAGGCCGCGCAGGTGCAGATGATGCGCCGCGTCTGGTGTCAGGTCGGCGGCCGCCGCCCAGGCCGCCATGCAGCAGCGCATTGCCCGCAGCGGTCGGGGACGCTGACGATGGACCCGTTCGCCGCCCTCAATCGCGTTCCTGGCAGTTATGACCACATGCCGCCCGAGATGCAGCAGCGCGAGGCCCGCCGCACCCGGAATGCCGTTGCGGACCTCCTGAGCCGCCCTCGCGCTGAATTTCCGGCCGTCGCGGTGCGCTTTGAAGGCAAGGAGGTGCCGCCGCATGTGGTCGATGCCGCCTGGACTATGACGAGGCTCGGGTATCGGCAGGCTGGGAGCCCTACGGCCTATGACTGGCTTGGATGGCTCGCGGCTTCGATACCTAGCGCGCTAGCGTGCGAGGCTGCACGGAGGGCCAGGATGGAGCCATTGCCAGTCTTTGACAACAATGGCGGCAGGAAGGCGGGCGAGGCAGCCCGGCGCGATGTGCCGCGCGAACTCACGGCCCCGCTGATCCTGGGCGACTAGCCATGCCGCCCGCCGCGCCTGCACCGCCAGCACCGGACCGGCCGCGCTCTGAGGCGCAGCTACAAGCGGAAGCCATGGTGATGCTGGCGGCCGCAAAGGCATTGGCGGCGTGCCTGGCGAGATGGCGGCCGGAGCGGCGGGACTGACGTTCCGCGTTCCCAACTTCGCGGCGCCGCGTACTTTCACAACTAACCGGCGCCGGGAGGTTGTTTCGGGACAACTTTTCTCGTTTATTTTTCGATTTCAAAACAGGTCAGTCCGGGCGGACTTGTTCCGCTTTGGAAAGTCACTCCGGGGTTACTTTTCCAGCCTAACTTTTGAGCATTTGGGAAAGTGGGTACGTACCAACTTTTTTTGAGATAACCCTAAAGCCAGCGAACGTAAGTTGAAACAGTTCTCTCCGGAGAGAACGGTTGCCAAACCGAACACAAACCACGGAGTTGGTTTGCATTCCCAACCTCCCGACGTCGGGAGGTTCTTCCGGAAGAAGTTTACGCGCGTAAAGGTTTCCCGTTCGTTTTTGCAACAATCAAGTACGCACTTACTTTTCCGATTTGGAAAGTCTCTTCGAAGAGACTTTCCCTGAACCCGAAACGAGTACCTCCGGAGGTACTTTCCCCGCCTCCGAAAGTGGGTCCGGACCCACTTTTCGCGCCCAACTTTCCCGTTTGTTTTCGCAACAAGCAAGTACGTACTTACTTTTCTGATTTCAAAACAAGGAGACACGCGTCCCCTTGTTCCGCTTTGGAAAGTTCTCCCGGAAGGACTTTCGCTGAACCCGGAACGAGTATTTACGTAAATACTTTTTCCACCTCCGAAAGTGGGTACGTACCAACCTCGCGGCGGGTTGTTTAGCGCGTCATCCGCATCGCCTGGTTCGGCGCCCGGACGGGGACTGCATATATGCCTCCCTACACATTACCTTTCCACAACCGAACGCATTGAACGTCGTGGATTGCCGTTGAGTGCGACAACACGTGACGGAGGGGCGACGAGCTGAGACACCCCGCGACCGAGTGATATGCCCTACTGCGTGCCCCGTCGGGTGAAGGCCCGCCAAGCTCGCGCTAAGGGACCGCCCGCCGTCCAGCCAGCCAAGTCAGCGGCAAGGGTGTCGCGCTCTGCCTGGGCAGCTTGCGCCGCCGCCTGGGCCGCATCCCGCTCTGCTGCCGTTGCTAGTCGTTCCGCCTCTGCTGCTGCCCTGCTGGTCCGCTCATGAGCCAAAGCATCCCGCAGCGCCCCCGCCTCCCCTTCGGCTCTGCCAACTCGTTCATGCAGGCTGACGATAACTTCATGCGCTGCCTTTAAATCAGTCAGCAAAGCGTTGAGTGTGGGAGCATATGTGCCCCCCTGTGTATCCCCTACCGTGCCCCCAACCGGCAGGGCTATGGGTGGGTCGGTCAACTCCTGGCGCATCCTTTCTAGTTCGGCCAAGGGGACTAAGACCCTTGCCGCCCGTGCGCCGGTATTGTCGATCCGATGCGGCCATGTGCCTGCGCGAACATGGCGTCGTGCGCGTGCCTCTGCTGCCCGGTAGGTGATCCCAAGGGCATCAGCCAACTCTCGGTAGGTCATCCATTCGGCAGTTTTTTCGGACAAGGCTGAGTGCCCCCATGACGGTGGCAACGATAGAGGGCACGGTAGGGGGTGCGGTAGGGGTTACATGCCCCTGCCGGCAGGGGGCACGCTAATTCAGAAAAGCGGACGGTAGTGGCGCTGGATCGGATGAGCGACACCCTTCTTTCCTCCTGATCCCGAACGCCTGGAGCTGGTCGAGACAGCGGCAACGGGCGGCCAGCAGGGCCTTACACGCCGCCTCCCGCAAGTCGCCTCCCGCGAACAGCACCGATGCGAGAACCATCGAACGGATGGTCATGGAAATAGGCACTCCTTGCCTTTTGAAATTACGGAAACGGTATATAAATTATATCGTAATGTACTGTTTCCGTAAGTAAAGGTGGGGCACATGTTGCACCATGCCAAGGCTCATGCCCTCCATCCCGCAGAGCGCCTGCCATGCCTCGACGGCTGGCGCGGCGTGTCCATCCTGGTGCTCCTGTTCGGCCACTTCACACCGCTACCCTGGATCAACATGGGGCGCGTCGGCGTCGAACTCTTCTTCGTCCTGAGCGGCCGGCTCATGGCCGATATCCTCTTTGTGCAAAAGGCCGAACTCGGCCCCTTCTTTCGGCGGAGGATCGCGCGCGTCTGGCCGGCCCTAGCCGTCTTCGTAGCGGTCATTGCTCTCAACCCGCTCGGTCTCGAGGCCTGGCGCTTAGATGCCTTTGACATCGCGGCCACCCTCACCTTCTGGGTGAACTACGGTAACCTCTACAAGAACGTGGCCACCGTGTTCGACCACGTCTGGTCCCTCTCGGTGGAGGAACACAGCTACGTCCTGCTGGCAGGGCTCGCGCTCGCCGCTCGCCGCTGGAGCCTCAACGTGCCCATGCTGCTCGGCGCGCTCGCTGTCGCAGCCGTGGCCAACGGCGCATTGCAGACCCTGATCGGCGGCCTCCACTACTTCCAAGTCTACTGGCGTACTGACGTGCGGATCGCTTCCATCCTAATGGCCGGCGCCGTCTACCTGAGGGTCCGCGAGGCCGGGCTAGTCCTCCCGGGCTGGTGGGGGGCGGCGCCGCTCGCCCTCGGCCTGCTCGGCCTCGCGCTTAACGTCCAAGCGGCTCCCGACTGGCTGAAGTACAGCGCCGGAACTGCGTGCTTCGCGCTCGCAGTGGCCATCTTCGACCGTGGGCATCCGCTCCTCGCACGCCTCATCGAGCACCCCGTGCTCCAGCGCTTCGGCCTCTGGTCCTTCTCGCTCTACGTCTGGCAGCAGGCATTTTACGTCCTGAAGGACGACATGCCGCGCTCCCTCGACGCGCGGCTGGCGCTGCTCGCGGGCGCTGTGGCCTGCGGTCTGATCAGCTTCTACGTCGTCGAGCAGCCCTGCCGACGCTTCCTCAACCGTTATTGGGGCCGGCTTCGCCGCTTCCCCGCCGCCTTGCCCACCAGGGCCTGACGCGCGGATCGGGTGAGGCTCGGTCCGCCGCCATGCCCGGGGTACCAGCAGTCCCAGCCGCATTGCCGACCGTTTGGCTGTGGTGAAAACCGGCAGCTCTGTTGCGGACAGGACCATCCACCAGGCGATTGATCGCTCCGGCCCGGCGCCGCCTTACACGACCAACGAGACGGCAGCGCGGACGCTACTGCCGCCGGGCTTTGAGTGGATCACCGCCACCTATGCGGCTGGCCGAGTCTATGCGCCGTGCCGCCGCTCTGGGCGCGACGCTGACACGCTGCCGTTTCCGCATCATGGGCAATGGGGACGGACCCTGCCGCTATCCATGTGCGGGGCGGCGATGCGGGCGTGGGCGAAGGTGGCGAAGGGCTGAGGCAGAAGAGCTACCGTCCTTATGAGGTTAGATCAGATTTGGCGCAGGCATAACACGGCGTTCACGCCGACGTAGAGGCAAGCCGCTTAGTTTCATCCTGGGCATCTGAGATCCTTCGTGCATAGTTCCGCCCAGGCAATTGAAGTAAGGGTGGGGCAATGCGGGCAAAACGATGGATCACGGCCCTTGCGGCTGTGGGAAGCCTTCTGGTCGCGGCATCACCGGCCAGCGCCTATATGGATCTCGCCTTTGCCACCTGGCGCGGCCAGGAGGTCATGTCGCGGGGCTATGTGCGGTTTGACGAAACGCGCTTCCCAACCGACGGGCATATTGGAGCCAACTGGCAGGCAGATCCCGGCATCGACTTCTTCAAGGCCTACGGTCTCCGGTTTGGGTTCGAGGCAACATCCCTGGCTGGCACGAGCCAAGTCGTCAACGACAGCAATATCGACGAAAATCCGTTCTGGTACTTTTGGCTGAACTACGAGCCGGGCAAGCCGGTCACAGGGGGCCTGATCTTCGAGGACCATAACGGTAGCGACATGAGATTCACGCTCGACGGCTTCTCCAGCTCGATGAGCTTCGGGGGCGGCGCAACCTGCCATGACGACAAAGGAGGCTGTACCGCCATCGGGATCTTCGGCAATGCACCGGAGGTATGGGCGCTGATACCAGCCCCTGAGCCCGCTTCCATGGCGATGCTGCTGACCGGGGTTGTAGGGCTTGCTGGCTTTGCCGCGACACGTCGCCGCAAGGCTGGAGATCTGTCGCTCCAAGGATAAGCTTACGGGAGTTGGAAATGGCGCTCCTCAGATGCTTACATCCTGATCGCGGCCGGGGTGCGATGCTGCGAGCGAACAGCGCCATCTGCCTCTGCCTTCCAGGTAGCAGAGGCGGCGGGGACGCGGATTGATGGCGATCCGCGCCTAGGGTGAGACAAAACCTAGTTCCCCGCGAGGGCATTTTGCCCTGCTTTTCATTTACTAGGTGAAACACAAGCGTGAGCTGTGCTCACAAGCGGCAGCATCTAGCATTGCTGGAGCAGCATCAGTCGGTGGTCGCGGGATTGAGCCCCAAAGACCTTCGTCCTCTCTCGACGGCGGCCCTTGCGGTGTGGTGTTCTTGGCTTGGGCAGTTGGCGCAGCGGTTAGCGCAGTGGCTTTACATGCCATTGGTCGGAAGTTCGAATCTTCCACTGCCCACCATGCCGCTCCAGCCTCAGC
>NZ_JQKB01000183.1 GCF_000745835.1 Belnapia moabensis DSM 16746
AGGAAGGCACGCATATAGCCGTAGATTGTCGGCCACGGCGGGAATACCGGAGGGGGTGGCAGATGCCGCCACTGGCAGCCGGTCCGCACGAGGTAGAACAACCCGTCCAGCAGGCGCCGCATGTCGGTCGTCCGCGGATGGCCTCCGGGTTTGGCGGCCGGGATGAGCGGTTCGAGAAGGCGATACTGCTCGTCGCTCAGGGCCTGACCGGACCCGTAGTCCCCAACCAGCGCGCGGGTATCGGGCGTCCACATGGCAGCTTCTTTCCGAGAAAGCCGCCCAGAACGCTTCTCCTACGCTGCCTTTTCAGGCCCATGTTCGCCAGGGGTGGCTTTCAAAACAGCCTTTCAGATCCAATGATGACGCTGACGGTCTGGGCCATGCCCGGAGAATTCCAGCGCAGTGCCCCGTTGGGAATCCTCCGTCTGCTCAGTGCACTAGACGCGGGCAATAACCTCCCGGATGGGGGGATCGCCCGGCTTGTAGCCCGCCCGCGGCTCGAACCGGACGTCCAGCACTTCTACGGCGACGACGCTCCTGGCCCGGAGCAGCTTCGAGCCGGCACGACGCCGCGAGGCGCTCTCGCCCGCGAGCTGGTAACAACGCAGCAGCTCCTTGCTGTTGCTGGCCAGCCCGTAGACATGCGGCTCGACGATGCGGCTGCCGACGGAGTAGACCAGCTTGAGCTGCCGGCGCTGCTCAATGGCGGCGACGATCAGGCCGTTCATCCGGCCGCCCTCACCACTTCTGCGGCTGATCAAGCGTCAGCACGCATCCCCGCCCATACTGCGTCTCCAGTATAGCCCGGGCCTTGCCACTGCCGTCGGCCTGAATCGTCACCCGCTGGGTCAGCCCGTTGGGCAGGCGCACGACTGCCACAAACTCGTCCATGCAATTGTCTCCTCGCTGGCAATCGAGGCAGCCGGCCATTGCTGGCCGGCCCCGTTGCGAGACGTGGACCTGGTTGTCAGGCTGCCTTCATCGCGCTATTTCGGCGCTTGAACGCCTTGCTGCGCTCCTGCGCCGCTGTCGCCAACTGCGCGTCCAGCTCACCAGCCCGCACTGCCGCGAGAAGCGCGTCGATCACGCCGGGCAGCGCCTCCAGCGTGCCCACTTCCACGCTGATGCTGCCAGCCTTGTCCAGCGGCAGTGGCTTGGCGCCGTAGCGCACCATGAAATGCAAGGTGCCCGCCGCATCCTCGAACCACTCGCGCCGCACATGCATAGGCTGCATCACCCGCACACGCTCGCCGGCATCGTTGGTCTTGTAGACCGGTCGCGTCGCGTTGAGCGCCTTGCCGTCTAGGTGTGCAGTGAGCAGCTGCTTCTGCTGTTCCAGATGCTGGATCACTTTTGCCCTTGCGCGGCCCTTGGCATCGGCCGGCATGGTGGTGGGCGCAGCCTTGCCCAACTTGAGCGTCTTGAGCACGGACATTCGGGGCTCCTGTTCAGATTCCGTGCCAATCGGTCTACAGCCGTCGTTCGGAAGGCCAACCGAAAAGGCGGGGCCAAGCTCACCTTTTCTCCTTGCCCGGGAGCTTGCCGCTGTGGCCGGCAGCTCAACGCAGTCCCCAGCGGCACAGACGCCCTGCGAGCCCTGTGCAGGGGTTGTCAGCGCATATGTGCTAAGTGGGTGCGCACAGAGGCACAGCACCCTGTATGACGCGCACGGGAGTTTAGAAGGGGCATGCCCGGCGCAAGCCATATGACAGCGCCTGTACTATTCCCCGGTGGTGAGCGTGGCGAAGGCGGCCAGCTTGTCGGCAGGAAAAGGATAGCCGGAGAGGTCTACCCTGCCGGTCGCCACGAGCGTCACGATGTCGGCCATGGCCTGAAGCCCGGGGCAGAACAGTAGTAGCGCGACTAGCCCCGAAGCACTGGCGATGAAGATGCCGTCGCTCAAGACGGACGTGGCAGTGACGATCTCGGCGATCTCCAGCGGCGCCCGTGCCGGGCTCGGTGTTGCTACGCGGACCTCGATGCCGGTGGTCAGGTGCCGGAAGGTATGTGCGCCGGTCCGCTCAAAGCCATCGAACGACGTAGGGATCGCGTTCTCCTGCAGGACCAAGAAGGTGAGGTCCGATGCAGCGCGTGGCCGCGCGTGGAAAGAGAGCGCGACGTCCCCGATAAGGACCCCGCCGGCGCCTGCGGTGCTCCAGTCACGGAGCACGTCGATAAGCGCGGGCATTATTACCGACTCGGTCAGCGTGCGAGTGCCGTCATTGACAGTCCGCATTTTGGCGATGTTGCGCAGTCGGTCGTTAGGCACGCCGACAGCCTCCGAACAGCCACTACCCAACTTGCTCTACAGCCGTGGCACAAAATGCCAACCGAAAAGGTGGACCGAGCGAACCTGTTTGCCAATTCGACCGCTTCCGATGGCGCAGCGCCACGCTGTCCATGCCCGCTTGACGCCCCCTGCCCTACGATGCCCGTGCGGCGCCCTGTAAGGTGCTGGCGTTATACCAAATCCCGCTGATCAGAACCGATGTGCCCAATCGCGCAGCCCGATAGACATGATTGTCCAAGGCTGCTCAGATAGCCTGTTCCAAGCTCGGCAGCAGTGGTCGAGGATGTCGTCGTAGGACTGGAAGACTCGGTTCGAGAGCCAGTTGTCTCGCATGAACTGCCAAGTGTTCTCGACCGGGTTCAGTTCTGGGCACTTTGGCGGTAGCGGGATGAGAGTGATGTTGGGCGGCACCTCGAGCCTATCCGACAGGTGCCATCCGGCTTGGTCGAGCAGCAGCACGGCATGTGCACCAGGCGCTACCGCGGCGGCGATCTCGGCGAGGTGCAGGCTCATGGCTGCGGTGTTGCAGTGAGGCAGGACAAGGCCCGCCGCCTTACCCTCCTTGGGGCAGATGGCGCCGAAGATGTAGGTCGAGGCTGTGCGCTGGTCGTTGAGCGCTACGGGCCGGGTGCCGCGCCGGGCCCAGCGCCGGGTGATCTTGTTCTTCTGGCCTATCCTGGCCTCGTCAGCGAACCAAACCTCGATATCGCCGGCTGCTACGCCTTTCTCACGCGCGACTTTGTCCAGGCGGCTGGCGAAGCTCTTTTAAAAAGATCAACCGTGCCTTCGGCTTGCGCATGATGGCGAGGACGCGCCGAGAGCTTGCGGTAGCCGAGCGCCCGCACCTCGCGGCTCATGGTCTGCTTGGCGGCCGTGACCCGATGCTCCTCCCACAGCCACTGGCAGAGATCGACCAGCCGCCACCGCACGACGCCATGGACCGCAGGTATCGGGCCGCTATCGAGCACCGCCGCCAGGGCCGCACGGTGGGTACTGGTCAGCCGTGACGCCTGGCCCGGCGCCTTGCGGTCAATCAGCCCAGCTGGACCCTCGGCATTGAACCGAACAACCCAGTCCCGGACGATCTGCACCGTCACCCCGCCGATCCGAGCGGCCTCCGTGCGCGACGCTCCATCGTAAACGGCAGCCAAGGCCAATAGGCGACGGGCCTGAGCCGCATCCTTGGTCCGGCGAGCCGCAGCACGAAGCCCGGCAACGTCAAAGTCAGCTCGGAGTGGGATGGGCATGGCGAAGCTCCCCTGTTCGCCACGGGAAGCAGAGCGCCGTCGTCCTGGGAATCCCCAACGAGTCACGCTCTCGGAGACTTGGTATTAGTGCTGCAGCCAGAAAGGATCAAATACGCTCTCTGGCCCGCATAGGGCCGGTAAGGGCATGCTCCTCACAAGCCCCTGTGAGGCTCATAGAGGACGCTACTGCGAAGCAGCGCAGCCGAGCTGCAACGCCCTACAAGCCACCCTGTATGGCCCGCATAGGGGCAAGCCTGCTCATTCAAGGGCCGGCACGTCGGAACGCCACGTAGTCGCCCAGATCCTCCCCAAGCTCCGTTTCGTGCTCGCGCAGGGGTCGGCTGGAACCCACAGCTTTACACCAGAGTACGGCGGCACGGCGCCGCAGCCACAACTCATGCCCGCCTGGTGGAGGGGGCGCAGGGTGGCGCATGAGTACGAGAGCCCTCGTCACCTCTGCACAGCGCTCACCTGTACACCGCAGCCCAACCGTCGCAAGCGCCGCCCATAGCTCCGGCATCATTTTCAGAAACGCCGCGCGCTTGTCTGCCAGGCCTTGGGCCGTCAACGCCGGAGCCGGCCACGAATCCGCAAATCGGAGCAGTACATCAGCGGCCTGTTCAGCACATGCCATGTCGGTCACCGCTGGGGAGTGCGGAGGTGTCCAGCCACCGATGAGCGGCATTCCGCTTGCTGGAATGGTCGGCAACTCGCAGCCCATACCAAAGGCGAGGTCAATGCGTCGGCAGAGCGCTGTCACTGGGAAGTAGGCTTCGTACTCCTCAAGCTCGGCGAAATCCCGAGTCTCTTGTGCCCAGAGCTCCCCGGCACCGGGCTGTCGGCTCCGGTGTGGGCCGCATCGATCATCGATCCCTTCCAGAATTACCACCTCCGTTGCCCAGTGTTCGAAGTCGCATTCTCCACCCAAGTGATCGCTCCGCGAGGTCGCCAGGACTCCGCCCGATCTAACGCCGCCTACCAGGATTGCGACCGAAAAGGCGGACCATGCTGTAGTTCCTGCTTGCGGTGCGCCGCCTGGCGCTCTGTGCTGGTTGCCGCAGAACCTGATCGGTAATGAGCACGCACTTGCCCCTGCGGCACCCGTGCAGGGCCTCGCCTGATATCTAGTGCACTGACTCAAACGGAAGGTGCAGGAAGCCTGGCCAGCGTGCCGAGGATGGTGTCGGCAGGCCTGGTCCAGGCGAATGGCTTGGCCTTCTTGTTGTGGTCGCGGATGTAATGGGTGATGGCGTCCTGCAGGTCGGGGACTGACTGAAAGACGCCGCGGCGGATGCGCCTGCGTGTGATGGCCGAGAAGAAGCCCTCGACGGCGTTGATCCAGGACGCCGATGTCGGCGTGAAGTGGAAGACCCAGCGCGGATGATCAGCCAACCACTGCCGGACCTTTGGGTGCTTGTGGGTGGCGTAGTTGTCAAGGA
>NZ_JQKB01000184.1 GCF_000745835.1 Belnapia moabensis DSM 16746
CATCCAACACGGTCGCGGGCACTCCGCAGCTTCCTCGAATAGCAGCCTGCCAGCGACAAGCTGAGCCAAAGGTCCACTTCAGCTGTAAGAACCCGCTTCGGATCGGTGCCGACCGTTGCCGGTCCAAACGATGCTCAGCGACGACGATGCAAGGATCCGCAGCAGCCTCGCCCGCAGCTCTTTGGCTTCGTTGTCGGCATGACGATCGTGACCGGCTGGAACACGTTCCCGGCCGGATGCCGCAACGCCGCAGAGCCGTTGAGGCGGACGATGCGGCGGAGCCGCTCGCGGAGAAGTAGAACCTGCCACTGGCCCTTGGTCAGCTACAGCAGCCAGCCGCCGTTGGTGCCGGGCCTGACAGGCGGCCTTTTCTCCGCCCGGGCCAGCAGAGAGGGAATATGCCCCGCTTTCGTGAAATCCTTGTCAGGCTTGCGGGCTCCTGTATGGCGCCGCCCGGCATCAGTGGCGCGGAAGGTCCGGCCGCGGGCGCAAGGCCGCGACCTTGGCGCCGTGCCGCACGTCGAGCAAACCGCGGGCGCGGCGCCGCATGCATTGCCTCGCCAGGGGCGGGGTCCATTGTGGGAGGTTCCTTGCCTTGGCGTGCTGCCCGGTTGGGCTGTCAGAATTTGCCTCGTGCCAGCTGCTCCCGCATGGCTTGGGCCATGTGGACGAGCACGACCTCCCGCGGCCGCGCCACGCGGCGGCAGACCTCGTCGAGCAGCTCGCGCGTCTGCCCGGAGATCTCGACCTGCACGGAGTCCTTGCGAGCGGCAGCCGATCGCCCGTCCGAGGGCGTCGGCGAGGCGGCCGGTTTAGGTGTCCTGAGCGGCGCCGCTCCGGCGGCCGGGTCGGGAGCCGGAGCTGCCCTTACCTCTGCCGATGACCGTGTTCCCTCCGGCGCCTCGGCATCCCGAGCGCCCATGTCCTCGCTCCACCCATTCAGTACCCTCAGAGCCGCTTCCAGAACTGATCGCAGGGTCCGGTCGAAGCTCGTGCCTTTCTGGGAGGAAACCTCCCTGAAGCCTGCATGCGCTGCCGCGGACAGGGTGATCCATGCGGTGGCCCTGCGCTCCCGGTAGGCTCGCTGGCGCTCGGCGCCCGATCGTGGGCGATCACTTGCGGATCCCGGTGCGGTTGCCCGTTGTTCCTCCAGGTCAGCCTGCCGCCTGAACTCGGCCGCGCGGCGTGCGGCGGCGAGATCACCCTCGACCAGCTCGATGTAGGCGTCCTGCCAGCCACCGAGCCAATGTTGGGCGAACTCGAGCAGGCGCCCGCGGTATCGTGCCGTCGGGACGCCCTCCAACTCTGCCCGAGCCGCAGCCGCGCCGTCCGCGTAGGCGTCGCGCTCGGGATGCGACCACCGGCTCACGTCGACGTCCTCAAGCTTCAATACCCGATCCCACAACGCCTCGTGGACCCGCCCGGTGTAGCCCTGTCCCTCTGCTTTGCAGACAGCCCAACCCGCTTGCCATCCCAGGCTCCAGGCGTCGCGCTCGAAGGTGTGCTCGGGGATGTCGACCTGCCGTGGCTGGCCAAGGGCGTTCCATCCCCTGGCGTAGCCCTGGCGCCAAGCGGCGCGCTCCGGTTCCGGAAGGCCGGTCGGGATGGCGCCGGAGTTGTCCGCGGCCACCTCACCCTCGGCAATCGCCCGCCGTTCAGCCTCAGTCCACTCCATGCCCTGCCGCCCGAATTCCTCTACCCTTGCAGGCATGCCAGGGCCACGATCGCCGGTCCACCTGAAGGCGGCACTGCCGCAGCGCCGCCGCCGAGCCAAGGCGTCGCTAGCAAGTTCGCGCAACGCAAAATTCTTGGGGGCTAATCCTTGCAGGTGCCGACCGCGATGCCGTCACGGCAAGCTTTGCGGACGACGTCACAGTGCTCAGGCTGACCCGCGTCACGGTGTACTCCACGCGCTGCGTCACAGTTCCTATTGGAGCCGTGTCATAGGTCGCGGAGCGCGTCACAGTGTTCGAACTGTCCACGTCACAGTTCCGGGCCGAGCCAGAATCGCAGTTTCAGTGGGTGCCGACGCCGGTGCAATGGTCGGTCGGATAAGACTTTCTAAAGGGGGCAGGCGACCCTAAGCGGATAGTTCGCAACCTGGATGTGATGCTGCCTCGATCCTTGCGTACCCGCCGCCAAGTCCGCGATCATGAGAGGTGACGACATGGATGGCGAGCGACTACATGCGACACGACCAACTCGAAGGTGGCTGCGCGTGCGGGAGGGTCCGGTACCGGCTGCGCTCAGCGCCAATGTTCGTCCAGTGTTGCCACTGCCGTGACTGCCAGCGGCAAGTGGGTAGCGCATTTGTCGTCAACGCGCTGATTGAGACTGATCGCATCGAGGTAGAAGGCACTGCGCCGGAGGCCGTTTCGATGCCCACAGACAGCGGTCGGCCACACGATATCTACCGCTGCACAGCCTGCTGGACTGCCATGTGGAGCGACTACGGCAGGCGGCCAGCCCTACGCTTTGTGCGAGTTTGCACGCTGGACAACCCTTCTGTGATCGCACCGGCCGCACACATTTTTACGCGTTCAAAGCTACCGTGGGTCGATCTGCCGAAAAAGGCACCCGCGTTCCCAATCTACTACGATATGGCGACGCTCTGGCCTGCTGAGAGCTTGGAACGCCGTCGTGCCATTTTGGGTGACGGGTAGGTCCGCCTTTCACCCTAAGCGGCTGCCCGCAGAGACGCTACCCGGCAGCCCGAACCTGCGTCAGCCTTGGAGCACAGCCCGTCACGGCTGGGCCTAGCGCATCGGCGGCGGCCCGTGCTGCTCGCCGCCCCGCTCGCGGCGTGATGGGCCTTGCAGGTGGTTCTGTCGAGCAGCAGCAGCCCGTCGGCGGGCAGGCTCGGGCGGAGCGCCTCAAAAACCAGCTCCCACCAGCCGCGCAGGCACCAGCGGCGCCAGCGGTGGTGTGGACCCTGGACCAGCAGCCCAGCGCCTCCAGCGGGTCACGCCACGGCGCACCGGTTCGGCAGATCCAAAGTGCCGCCTCGGCAAAGCGACGCAGCGCCGCCTCATCACCCTTCTACGCCAGCGGGATCTGCCGCAGCACCAACATCAGCGACACCTACTGGGCGTCGTCAGGCTTGTACTGATTATGTTTGTGTTCCCCAAAAACTCGGGAGAATGTCCGAAGACCCACAGCCAGAGACCGATGCAACGTCGAAAGGTGAGCCAGCCACTCCGGTCACAGAACCTAGCTGGAGTGAGGTATCCGGCGCTTGCGCGGCTGCCGCGATACCATCGGGATCCCGGATACAGCGATCGGAACTCTATAATCGGCACTTCATCATCTGCTTATCGAAGCCGAATATTTAATCGTACTATAAATACCAATGACCTGACGCGTTATAGTTGGCAGTAACTTGTGCCGCTAGCGCATTCCAATCCGTGGTTTTCTCATCGTAAGACACAGGATCGAGAAACCAATGTCCAGTCGCCTCGAAATTTGCTGTCACCCGGGCAGCGAGAGCATTCCAGTCGACGACTGATGGGCCTTCTAACCCATTATCCAGTAGTGTGAGCACCACTGAACCGTTGCCGCGTGCCGAAGCTGTATCATAACCGCTGCTTATGGCGTTGCTGCTGACAAACGACCCACCAGCACCGCCACCACCCCCGACATTGTCGACGGCCGGGCCGCCGCCCCCGCCATTATATCCGCCGCCGCCGCCGCCACCGCCGAGATAGCCACCGCCGCCGCCGCCGCCAAACCCTCCGGCGCCGCCGTTACCGGCCCCACCAGTCCCACCAGCAAGGTCCAAATTGCCGAGGGAGCCACCGCCACCACCGGCATTTGCGGGAATGGTTCCATCGCCTCCATTGACAAGATAACCACCACTGCCGCCTCCACCGTAGCCATCACCGTTTCCGGCATAGGTGCCGCCTTGGCCGCCGCCTCCGTTGGAACCGGCCGCTCCGCCCGCCACAGTTTGGCCGATACCAAATGTTGCGGACTTGCCGCTGGTCGCATCCTGATCAGGACCAGCGTCCGTCCCTCTGCTTTGTGCCTCGTTGCCGCCTACGGCGCCGCCGCCACCGCCACCTGCAACCACCAGCAGATCGTCTGGTCCGATTACCAGGGTCGCACCGCCTCCACCTGCGGGCCCGATGGTTTCACGGGAGTTCCCACCTTGGGCAGCCACGACTACCGTTAAAACGTCACCCGAAGTCAGGTCAAAGGTTGCTACTACCTGTGCGCCGAGGCCGCCAACCGCTTCGTCCCTGCTGCTACCTGTCCGGGCATTTCCAGTGCCACCTGCCCCGCCAATAGCTTCGATACTGTACAAGCCGGTTTCTTGAACAGTGAATTTAGTTACGGTCCCAGGTGTGCTAAAGTTAAATACTGTCTGTGAATCGTCAGCGGCATGAGGCTTGCTCGATTTAACATCATGATGGTTTTCCGATATACGAGCAGACATCGCTGTATCTTTCCTTGAACTACGTTTTCAACGGAAGCCTAAACAAGGGGGCGAAACACGATGCGGTATTTAAGCAGGCTACAGCCTGTACAGCAAGCGAAAGAACAATTGACATAAGGCGAATATCAGGATTGGAAACAACAAGCAAAAGGTGAGTCCGTTGTTTTCTTGGTTCCTTTTTTTGGCAAGAGACAGTCTGCCTGACTAGCCCGGATTATGCGCGAGGGCTGACGGGCATGGCGCAAGCCGTTGTGCGGACGTAGAATTTGGCTACGACACTCAAACCCAGCCGCGTCCGGAGACCATGCCCGTCACGGTTGAACCTACCCCGCCGCTGCCCGGCCTGTCATCGGTTGGCGGCAAGCTCCTGATCGCCCGCTTCGACGGCGGGCAACTCTCCTCCGACGGCGGCCTGCTGGCCTTGCGCGAGGTCGAGCGCCGCCTCGGCATTGCCGACCGGCTGGCAGCCTGCATCGACGACCCGCGCTCGCCGGAGCGGGTCCGGCACCGCCTCGCT
>NZ_JQKB01000185.1 GCF_000745835.1 Belnapia moabensis DSM 16746
GGACGAAGGCACCGAAGTGACCCTCCTACTCCCCGCGGTGTCGCGGGCCGAAGCAGCGCGGTACTATCCCGATGGGAGCCGCAGCGAGAACCAACTGCCCCTGCTGCCCGAGGGCATGCGTATCCTTGTGGTGGACGACGACGCGGCTGTGGGCCGCCTTACAGCGGGAATGCTGGAAGGCGCCGGCCACCGACCCATGACGACCACCGACCCGGAGGTGGCGCTCCAGTTGCTCGCCAGTGGAGGCCACTTCGATTTGGTGATATCGGATGTAATCATGCCGCACGGTATGAGCGGCATCGATTTGGCGCGGGAAGTTCGACGGCACCGGGACGGGTTACCGGTCCTCCTCGTCACCGGCTATGTAGGTGACAGCCACTCCGCGGTGCAGGAATTCCCAGTGCTGCCAAAGCCGTTCACTGCACTGGAACTCACCATTGCGATCAGGACGCTGCTCCAGCGCAGAGCACCAATTCTGCAATCCACTACATGATTGGAAGATCGGGCGCTGCCTTTGGCTGTGGCTCGCAAATACCTCACCCAGGACGCCATCGGCATTGTCCTAGCAGCAAGGTATTCCAAACGGGCGACCGTTCAGCGGGATGTTGGCGGCGACGGTCACTTGGCAGTCTCGCGGCTCCCTGACGCCCCCGCGAAGGCTCTTGCACTCTCGAACACGTAGTCGCGTTGCGGCCTGTCATCCCGCAGCCGCTACAAGGGGACCGGCCCGAACCGAAGGGCCTTTCAGTGGGGGCGGATATGGAAGCGGCACCAAGAAAGCTAACGAGTTGGGAGCGTGCCACGGTAGACGTGACAAAGCCTGCCGAGGTCATCGGCTGTTCCAACAAGTGGCATGTCACGCCAGAACGTTTGAAAGCCGTCGTGGCCGAGGTCGGCACATCTGCGGTCATTATCGCAGAGGCGCTTGGGAAGACCCGGTAAGAGGCGGGCTGGCCGTGAGGATGGCTGGATTATCATAGCGCGAGCGCGTCATCCTCCCAGGTGCCGCGGACAAAGGTGACGACCTTGGATGTGCCGTCATCCGCCCATGACACCACCAGCACCTTCACGCCGTCGCGCGACACCTCGATGCCGTAGGGCAACCCCGGCTCGACTTGCTGCCGCTCAAGGGCATGGCGGTAGCCCGGTGAGGATGCCTCGCCAGCACCTAGCTCGTTGAACGGCGTCCAGTGCGCGAGGCTCCAAGGCCCAACCTGAAGAGAGATCAGCCTCATCGTGTCGCGTTGAACCTCGATTGCTCCGGCATCGCGGACCAACGGCACGAGGTGGTCCCGGATGGCCAGGGCGCGGTCATCCCCGGAGGCGACAAGCCTGAGTGCCATGAACCCTCCTAAGTTTCGTTGACCACTATGGCGCCGCTTGCCTGCAAAACAGCAATGGCGCCATCGAACCTCTCATCCTCGACTTTCGCAACTACAACGGCGCAGCCTCGGCGAATGCGTTCGTGAATGGCAGCTATGTCGCTACCGCGGATCGACAAAGAGGAGACATCACCAACTCGGTTTGAGCAGTAGACCTGCGCTTTAACGCCTCCAATACTCATGATGACGTACTGCATGGCCTGCTCGGCCTCTGCGGTGGTATCGAACAGGGCGACGATGGTTTGCGTCATATGTCCGTCTGTGCTGATGGCACGGGGAGCGGGGCGGCGGCCGTATTCAGCGGAAGTCGCTCGACGGCTGCTCGTTTGCGCTTTCAAGGCGTCTATCCATTCCAACCAACCCGAGGCCTCCTTGCCGGAGCCAACGAGCCAGAGCGCCCCGATACCGCACGGACGTGACTCCCGCAGATACGGCCCCACAACCAACACCGCGCTCGATCTTCGAGAGCTTAACGATTTCGGTCGGGAATGATTTGGCGCGCCGTTGGTCCGATAACAACCCCAGACGCCTCCGCGGTGCCCGAGTTGAGCCGCTGGCGCGCCCACACTCAGTTGGATGCTCCGGAGTTTCAGCGAGAGCGGTGCAGCCAAAAAGCAAAGGTGCGGGTGAGCCTCTGGCATTCCAAGTTGTGGTTGTTTTCATGCCACGTTGATCTTCAACAATCTACGCCCGGCAGGAACAGAATGGGCGGACCTCGCTTCTGGGGTCAGATGAGGAGGCGGTGCCATGTATGTGGTGATCAGGAAGACTGGGTTGGTTGGCTTTCTTGAGAAGGTCGCCGAACGGGCGCGAGACCACATAGTACCGCTGATCCAGGGACGGGCAGGCTTTCATGGCTATTGCACCTTCATCACTGAGCAAGGCGACATCGCCTATTCCGTCAGCATTTTCGATGAGCGCGAAGCTGCCATAGATGCCGACCAGCGGGTCCAGCAGTGGATAGGCGCCAATATGAGCGACCTCATGCAGGACGAGTCCGAGTTGGTTGCCGGAGAGACGGTGTTCCATGAGGTCTCGCACCCTCAGGAGCAGCAGAAGAGCCGCCAGCGCTCCCTCTTCGTCATTATCCGCAGCTATACGGGCCTCACCGGTCAGACCGAGACTATGCACTCCCTGGTGAGCGAACACACGCTCCCGGCCATTAAACAAGCCAAGGGATTCCGCGGCTTCTATGCCTTTCGGGACGAAGCTGATCCGAACCGGGCAATCTCAGTCACTCTGTTCGACACCCGCGAGGAAGCCATGCATACCCATGAGGCGGTGGTGGCCATCATGCGCGACCAACTGGGGGCCATGGCTTACGGAACACCTCGGGTGGTTCTGGGCGAAACAGTGGTACTGGCGACAGGGTAGGGTATGGCGGGCAGCGCTCAACACTTGCAAATGACTGGCACGGAGGCGAAAGGGCGGGGGCTGAGTTGCTAGGGCTGGAAGGTGCATGATCCTTCGGTCGGCCGGGAGCGCCAGCGCCATCCTCACCCCTTAGCCGCGCCACGATGCGACCCTTGGCCTATCTACGCGTTTGCCGCCGATGCAGAACAGAATCCAGCGTAACAACGAATTGCGGGTCGAGGTGGTCGATCAAGCAGGGCAGCGGCTCCCGATCTCTCAGCACGGTATCGTTGTCCATGTCCTCAAAGGTCCGCAGCGGAAGCGCATGTTGGTCAACAGCGCGGGCAAGGTCACTAACCTCCCGCAGATTGGCCTCGCGGGTAGTGACGGAGAGCGAATGGTCCTGACGCTGCGGCACGAAGACAATGGCAGCTTTACCATCCTGGGCTATCGCCAACTCTTTGACAGCTAACAGCCTGCGGACAAGTGCCAGCAGAGCGTCGCGGAGTGAGGCGATATGGTGGAACAGAGGACGTGGCAGAGAGGCAGGCGCAGCGGAGTTCCTTCGCTCCGAAACCTCCCGCATTGAGCGGTCCTAGCTACAAGGCGAACGCCGGCAGGGTCCGGCGACCTCGAACACCTCGACCTGCATGCGCCAGCGATGGCAGAGGGAGCGGCAGGCGGTAGAAGTCAGCATGGTCCATTTGAAGGTCGCTCCGGCTAGCAAGTTGGCTCCTGGCTTCTGAGATGGCCTGAGGTCAAAACGAACGATTGCTCCAGTCTCATATCGACCGGTACGTCACGGTCGGACGAGCCGGGTGCCTAGGTAGCAACGACGGGAAGTGTCTGCCGATACGACGAAGTGAGTGGACAGGAGCAGGGGCGGCTGACTGAGGCCGTGGCCACCTTTGTGGCTACCCGCGCAAGTGGGACAGCGATCTCGACGAAGGGGCTGGTCGGTTCCCGCGCCACTCTACCAATCCGCCAAGCTTGCCGATAATGGTGGTTTCGGTGAATCGGCACTTACGCCGCAGCGCAGTGGCGTTCCCGTCGGATATCGCCATGTTCGCCCTCACGCACCTGTCCGTGAATGGCTCGAAGATGGGCTACGCCGCGTCGGTAGCGTTGATGTCCGATGTTCCTTGAACCGATTGGAGCCCGACAGTATGGACGACAAGCCAAAGACCTCCGACGGTCTTCCAACAGGTAGTGCGCCCGGTGCGGCAGACAGCGTAACGAACACCGCAGTTCGTTTGACATCCAAGGATGTTCAAGGTCCCCGGCCTGTTCCGAGCCCAGCAGAGCAGGCCAAAGATATTGGCATGGGAAATCCTGGGCCGCACCAGTTCCAGGGTGGAACCCGCTCTTGAACGGTTTGGAAGTTGGGGGCCAGAGCGATCATATCGGAGTGGATCGTGCGGGCCGCCCGGACCTCGTGCGATAGCCAATTGCTACCGCCCGCGGTTCTGGCCAAGGTTGCTGGCGTCATCAGCATCGGCAACGTCGGTTGTCGTTCGTGTCTCGCGGGTGACTTATAGAGAAGGACCCGCAAAGCCCATCAGGTGTCGCCTCCAGACCGTGGAGACCATCCATGTACAAGGTCCGGCGTTATCGCACCGCCGGCTGACTATGCTGCCTGCTAGCGTAGCCTCCCGACCATCACGCAGCCGAGCACCACGAAGCACGATTGATTCTGGCCGAGAGGGCAAAGATAGGGCGGCACCATGCAGCCCCGGCCCACCGTTCTCCTGCCTAGTGCTCAGACCCAGACAAATGGTGCAGCCGGGCGGAGTTGCGTCCGGGCTTGAGCATTCCCTAATGGCAGTGGCCTGCGTCAAGAAGGTATGTAATTTCTGATTGGTTCTGAGCACTATTGAGGCGGCCCCCATTGTCTTGACTACGCGGCGTAGCGGAATTGCGGGTGCTGAAAGATGGAGCGGATCCGCTGCGGCCGCTTGGCAAGGCTACGCATATGGCTGATCGCCGCACGTTTCAGCTGCTGCTTGCTGCGCGCCGGCGCCTTGCGCGGGACCGCCTGCTTGAGGTCGGCGTTCACTCCCTCGTCTGGGTTCAGGTCGGGGCTGTAGGGCGGCAGGTAATGCACCTCGATCCTGGAGCTGTGCCCGGCAAGCCAGTCCTGAACTAGGCGGGCGCGGTGCACCCGCAGCCGGTCCAGGAT
>NZ_JQKB01000186.1 GCF_000745835.1 Belnapia moabensis DSM 16746
AACTCCTCATCGCGGCTGTCGCGCTCGCGCTCCTTCATCGCCGCCTCCGCCCCAACCAGGGCACGGTCGCGCCACTCGCTCAGGCGGGCGACGGTGACGTTGAACTCGCGGGCCACGGTCTCCAGCGGCTCACCGCGCAGCAGCCGGGTGACGGCGGCCAGCTTGCGCCGGGCAGAGTTGCGACGCTCTGGCCCGGCACCGCTCGTGGAGGCGCCGGCGTCAGCGTTCTGTGCGCACGCCGGCGCCCCCGCGGGCTCGTCGTTGTGGTTCTGGTCCATCGGTCTGACCTCCGGTTGCGGTGACCTCTACCGCAGTCGGCTGTCTCATCGAACCGTGCCGCACCCCACACCGAAGCAGTGGCCCCGACGGCCCTCAAGATCTCGCCAATGCCGCCTCGATCCGTTGCGCGAGGGTGTCTAGGTCGAAGGGCCTGTCAACTACCTCGCTCTCGGGTGGGAAGCTCGGTGTCCGCGCAGCCGGTGATAACAGTAGCGGTATCCCTACACGCCGCTTGCCTACGGCCTCAGCGAACTGGTGCCGCCGAGCCCAACGTGGCCGCCGTTCGCGGCCGACAGCCTTCATCGTGCTGGTCCGGCGCTTGGACGCCTTGCTGCGCTTCTGTGCCGCCATTGCCAGCTGCGTGGCTAACTCGCCAGACCGCGCCCCTCGTCCCGCAATCGCGCCCCTCCAGATCGGACACACCTCCCGCGTATGTTTCTTGTAATGATTTCTCGTAATGCGTTCAATGGCTGTGCCGGCGGGGATCGTCGGCCGATCCTCGGGTGGTGTGTGGGGCGGGACCGGCAGCCGGTCGGCCCTCCCGGACCCGGGTTCGGGACGCCGCTCTGCTCCGGGTCGGTCCGGCTAGGGCGCTGGTGAAAGCAGAGGTGCCTTATCAACGCGCTCCGCACAAATGACTCGATCACGGCTCTAGCCGCGCTGGGCGCAGCGCGGACGCAGGCCGGTCGCGTCGGGGCCCAGGCGCGCGCCCTAAACACGGCCGCCGCCGCGCTCCGAGCGGCCTCGGTCCGCTTAGCCACCGGCCTGAGGGTCAGTACGGCAAAGGACGACCCCGCCGCTTGGGCGGCCGCCACCGTAATGCGCTCAGACGCGGCCGTCGCCAGGGCCGTCGTGAGCGAGTTGTCCGCGGCGACCGCGATGATCGGCGCGGCGCGCCTTGGCGCCGAGCGGGTGACGGGCCTGGTGGGCCAGATGCGGGCGAAGCTGATCGAGGCCCAAGGCCCGCTGGCCGACAGGGGGCTGATCCAGAACGAGATCAACCAGCTGCGGGAACAGGTCGAGACCATCGTGGCATCATCCGCCTTCCGCGGCGTCAACCTCCTCGGGGGCGGGCAGGTGGTGCCGATCCTGTCGGCGGTTCCGCGGAACGCCGCGGGGCGTGACCAACCGCAGTACCTCGATGTCGCAGGGCAGGACCTCACGCTCGACGGCGCCCTGGCACCGCTGCGGGATCTCGATCTGTCGGCGCCCTGCGACGCCGAGCTGCGTGGCGCCTCCGAGGCCACTTTCACCTTCCGAGACGGGCGCCCCTTGCTCCTGGGGGACGCCATCACCCTTGAATACCGGCTCGCCGGCGTGGCCAGGACCGTCACTCTCAGGGTCGGCCAGGGGGAGACCGGGGCGGTGCGGTCCACAGACGGCGTCGGCTCCCCGACCGCCGTGGAGATCAACGTCGACGGTGACGAGGTCGGCGTTCCCGGCGTGCGGGCAGCCGCCATCGTGACTGCGCTGCGGGACGCGCTGCTGTCCGCGAGGAGGATTGACTTTGACGACGTCCCGCTCGCGATGGGCGACGAGGCGGCGCTCGCCGGTGGCTACGAGGGCTTCGACTGGTCGAAGACGGGAGTGTACCGCCCGGACGGCAGCACGGGATATGCTGCGAGTTCCGGCGGCAACATAGCCTTTTTCGCCGAGGCGCGGGGGTGGGGGGCCGACTACCCCGGCACGCCCTGGGACGACTATCCCGGGTCCGCAGGCACGCCAATGGTGATCCGGCGGACCGACGGCGGCAGGTTCGGCGCGCTAGGGGCGGACCTCAGCTCCGCCTTCGTGGACGGCCTCGCCGTCACGGTCGAGGGCGTGAGGGACGGGCAGGTGGTCGGCAGCAAGATCATCCAGATCAATCGCGGCGGTCCGACGCCGGTGCTGTTCGAGGAGGACGGGGAGAGCTTCGCCCGCCTGGACGAGCTGAGGCTGAGCGCGAGCGACTACTTCGGTCTAGACGGCCTCCGGCTCGAGACCGGTGCCCAGGCCGGGCTGGGTCTCAGTGCCCAGGCGGCCTCCGCCGGCGATAACCTCCAAGTCGACAGCGACGGCGGCACGTTGAGGATCAGGGCGGACCACCTGCCCGACGGCGACGCGCTGCTAGCGGTGCGCGGTCCCGGGGACGACCTTGCGAGGCTCCTGGGCAAAGTCGATGCGGCGCTGTTAACCGCGACAAAGGCCGCGACCTACTTCGGCTCGGTGGAGGCGAGGATTGGGCTGCAGGAGGCGTTCCTGGGCCGGCTAGCGGACATGCTGGACGGCAGCGTGGCCTCCTTAGTGGAGGCGGACATGTCCGAGGAGGCGGCGCGGCACGCCGCCCTGCTGGTACGGCGGGACCTCGTCCTCCGGATGCTCGCCATAGCGAACGGGCGCGGGATCAGCGCCGGGGTTTCCCTGCTGGCCTGACAGGCTGTTTTGACACCTACCGGGCTGGAGCAGGAAGTCGCCTGCGGTTGTGGTGAGCCAGGCGATGGAGCATGAGGCGGATCATGGCGAGGGTGACCACGCCTCGGCGACCTCGAGCCGTTGCTATGATGTTGCCCCAGCATGAGTTCGGCTTGGACGTGGTGGCGCTGGTAGGGGTGCTGCGTCACCAGGATCACCGCAGCGTCCCGGAGATCCATGCCGCCCTGCAGCGGCGCGGAGTGGAAACTGCCGAGCGGAGCTTCACCAAGCTGCTGGACCGCTATGACGAGTTGCTGGTCACCTCGCTGACCAATACCCGGCGGCTGCGTCGCGTTCTGGCAGAGCAAGGGAGGGCCATTCTGGCGCTGGACGGCATGTAGCCGAATGTGGGTCATGAGGTGCTCTGGGTGGTGCGCGAGTGCCTCTTGGGCGAGGTACTGCTGGCGCGCAGCCTGTTGTCAGGCCAGGCCGAGGACCTGGCGTCCTTGCCCGCCGAGGTGGCGGCGGCGATCGGGGTGCCGGTGGAGGGTGATCAGCGACGGACAGACCTCGATCCGGCGGGGGGTGGAACGGGCTCTGCCGGGCGGGCCGCACCAGCTCTGCCAATTTCACTTCCTACCGCATGCTGGATTAGGCACAAATTTCCCAGATTATGGTTGATGTTACCGTTCCGGGCTGAGAGTGATGCGAACCTACCCGGAGGTGTCTTGTGGCTCCTTTCCATTCCGCCGCGGCTCGTAAAGTCACACTTTATTGGCGTCTTTTGCTGCTCGCCTCGATTGCGGTTCCTGGGCTAGTGACCGCAGCCGCTGCTTGGCAAAACCACAAACATCTTATGACTGCGGCCCACGATACCCTTGAGCGCACCACCGCGCTGGCCCGGGAACACGCATTGAAGGTGACCGAGACTAACCTGCTGGTGCTCGACCGCATTGAAGATCGAGTGCACGGTCTAGCTTGGGACACTATCCTGCGTCGACAGCAGGCCCTGCATCACGACCTTCGTAGCATTGACGAGCAGATTGAGCAGATTGCGGCTCTCCACCTGGTAACACCCGACGGGCTTATCGCAGCCGTTAGCACGGTTTTTCCTGCCCCTGCGGTTCCAATCACCGACCGTTCCTACTTCAAGCGCCACGCGGCTGGTGAAGCAGGACCGCTTTTCGGTGACCCCATTGTGAGCCGTATCTCTGGCAAGCTGGCCTTTACCATGACACGCCGCCGCGCTGGCCCCAATGGGGAGTTCGATGGCATCGTCTTTGGTTCTTTCCTGCCGGAGTATTTTCAACGTCACTGGGAGACGCTTGTAGCTGGCAGGAGCATTCGCCTCGCGCTTCTACGCACGGATGGACAGTCTCTGGCTCAGTTTTCGCCAGCATCTACGTTCGAAACTGCATCGCCCGTAAACGGCGAGCTGGTGCAAGCCATCAACTCGGCCGACAGCGGTCTGCTCAAAATGGGATTACGGTCCGACGGGACCGAGCGGCTAGTCGCCTTCAGTCGGGTCGGTCAACATTCGCTGTATATCGTGTCCGCTCTGAGTCTGTCCGCTGTTTGGGCAGAGTGGTGGCGCGATCTAGGTGTGATCGTTGCTTTCGGCACACTGACCAGCGTGTGCCTGATCTTTCTGACCTTGCAAGCCGGTCGGCGGTGGCGCGCGGCACAGGAGGCTGTTCTCCTTCATTCGGCAACACATGACGCGCTAACCGGCTTACCAAATCGTAGGAGGCTACAGGAGAGGCTGAGTGAGATGCTGGCGGGACCGACCCGAAGAAAGCACCCCATCGCGCTTCTGATGATCGATTTGGATCGCTTCAAACCTGTCAATGACCTTCATGGTCATGCAGCAGGTGACACCTTGTTGCAGTTGGTGGCAAAGCGGCTACTAGGCGCGTCACGTGAAACCGACGTCGTAGCTCGGCTTGGCGGTGATGAATTCGTAATCGCGGCTTGGGTTGATGACAAGCAAGGTGCTCATGCTTTGGCGGAGCGGGTTGTCACGGCTTTGGGGACACCATTCGACCTTCGAGGCATAACAGTTCAGGTGGGTTGTAGCGTCGGGGTGGCCATGGGCTTACCCGGTGACTGGGAAGCTGACGCTTTGGCACAGCGCGCTGATGCAGCCCTTTATCGTGCAAAGGCCGAAGGGCGGAACTGCTGCCGCTTCTTTGAACCTGG
>NZ_JQKB01000187.1 GCF_000745835.1 Belnapia moabensis DSM 16746
GAGCGCCTGATCCGCGACGCTCGCCGGAAGGTCTTCCTCATCCTGGACCGGCTGCGGGTGCACCGCGCCCGCCTAGTTCAGGACTGGCTTGCCGGGCACAGCTCCAGGATCGAGGTGCATTACCTGCCGCCCTACAGCCCCGACCTGAACCCAGACGAGGGAGTGAACGCCGACCTCAAGCAGGCGGTCCCGCGCAAGGCGCCGGCGCGCAGCAAGCAGCAGCTGAAACGTGCGGCGATCAGCCATATGCGTAGCCTTGCCAAGCGGCCGCAGCGGATCCGCTCCATCTTTCAGCACCCGCAATTCCGCTACGCCGCGTAGTCAAGACAATGGGGGCCGCCTCAATAGACGCTCTAAGACACCCTCCGTCACCTTTTGCCGATCCTTGCCATGCCTGCGCCCGCGTGCCCAGGTCTCGATCTTGACCGTAACCGAGGTATCGCCGGCCTTCACTACGGAGCAGTAGGAACTCACGCCGTCGCCGACCGAGACGGGGCGGAGAGCACTTGGCGTTGATCGCTCGCCGTCATCACAGCGCAGGAAAATAGCTCCAAAGCGGGTGTTTGATCTGTATCCATTTTGGAGCATGCCGGACACCTGCCGCTCGCTCTGCCCGCTAATCCTGTCAATCAGCGCTCACCCATAGCGACCCTGATCTGTTGCTCTTCCAGGTCAAGTTCTGCGATCAGCGCTGCCATAGCCTCGGTGTCGAGTTCGTCCTTATGCTCGGCCAGGAGCTTTGCGCGTGCAGCCTCGACAGCCGTCAGCCGCAAGCCGAGCCGCGTCGCGTCACGTTGCGAGCCTGTCTCGGCATCCCGGCGCATTTGGTCGGCCTGTTTGGCACGGACCCGGAGGTCGCGCAGGAGGTCATCGGCAGCGGCCGCTTGCTCTGGATCGTTAAGCTTCTCGGCCACGGCATCCATGGCCGCAACCGTCGCCTCGCTCCGCGCGGTGATCGCCTCTGGCGTGACGGCCGGATTCGCGGGTTCATCCTGCGGCTCACTGACGCCGAGGCGCCGGATCAGCGGCCCAAGCGTCGTTCCCTGAAGAACGAGCGTTGCCAGGATGGCGCAAAAGGCAAGAAAGAGGATGATGTCGCGCCCCGGAAACTCTGCCGGGAGGGCCAAGGCCGCCGCAAGGCTTACGACGCCCCGCATTCCAGCCCAGGACAGCACCGTCACATGGCTCCAGGGCGGCATCGGATCGCGCTCCCGTAACCTCGGGGAAAGCACCCGTGGCAGCCAAGTTGCCGGGAAAAGCCAGATGAAGCGGCTGGCAATCAGCGCAGCCGAGACAGCGAGGCCAAGACTCGTAAGCTGCCAAGGGTCGTACTGCTCAAGGCGCGCGAGAATGTCGCGCAGTTGCAGGCCAATGAGAATGAACACTAGGGCGGTGAGTACAAACTCGACAAAGCTCCAAACCGCGCCTGACTCCAACCGCGTGCGTGCTGTGAAGGCTGCGTGCTGCTGTTGCCCAAGCACGAGGCCACAGGTCACAGCCGCGAGGACGCCGGAGACGTGTACTTGTTCGGCCGCAATGTAGGCGGCGAAGCCGGCCAGAAAGGTGACAAGGATATCGAGGAGCGTGTCCTCCAGACGGGCGAAGATCCACATAGCGACCCGCCCAACGCCGTACCCCAAAGCCGCGCCGCCAGCGGCTGCCAGCACGAAAGACAGTGATGCTTCGCCAAACGAGATCCCACCCGCCATCGTTGCGGTGACCGCGAACCGATAGAGGACCAGCGCAGAGGCGTCGTTGAGCAGGCTCTCGCCTTCCAACACAGTGACAAGGCGCTTAGGGATTCGGAAATCCTTCAGCACCGAAGTTGCCGCTACTGCATCGGGTGGAGCAACGATTGCGCCAAGCGCGACAGCGGCAGCCCATGGTAGGTCAGGCAGGAGAAGTTTTGTGGTTACAGCCACGGCTGCTGTGGTGAATACGACCGCGCCGAGGGCAAGCAGCAGGATCGGTCGTAGGTTGAAGCGGAATGCGGGCCAGTCGGTTCGGTAGGCGCTCGCCTGTAAGAGCGGTGGCAGGAACATGACCAGCGCCAATTGGGGGTCGAGTTCGATGGTGGGCAAGCCCGGCACCAAAGCCAGCGTCATGCCACCAATCACGAGCACCACGGCCAGCGGTGTATGCAGGCGGCGAGCGACGAGGGCCAGCGCAACGGAAGCGGCTAGGAGGCCGAGCAATACTTCAAAGACTAACATGGGACCATGACCATTTCGGACCGTACGACCACAAAGCCCAACGCAAGAAGCACCGGAAGTAGGCAGGTTAGTCGCTAATGAAGTGAACATTCACGCGCTGCGTCCGAGGTCTGGGTGGTTCTGCTCGAGCAGCAGTTCAATGTGTAGTAGAAAGTATCGAAGCGGCCGATGCGCAACGGCGGCGGGCGTCGCTTCCGCTTACCCCTTACCTAGCAGGCTGCTGAAATTCCCGCTCGCGACTAGCTGCGGATCGTGATTCGCTGGTCCTCGTCAATGGGACGAGGTTGGGATGCGGGGCAAGGACGAGGTGCGGGGCTCGCTCTTCAGCTACGTGGACCTGGAACAGCGGGTCCGTCCCGACCACCCGCTGCGGACGATCCGGGCGATCCGGGCGATCCGGGCGATCGTGAACGCGGCGCTGGCGGAGATGTCGGCCGAGTTCGACGCGCTTTACCCGCCGACGGGCCGGGATTCGATCCCGCCCGAGCGGCTGCTGCGGGGGCTGCTGCTGCAGGCCTTCTACTCGATCCGCTCTGAACGCCAGCTGGTCGAGCGGATCGACTTCGACCTGCTGTTTCGATGGTTCGTCGGCCTTGATGTGGACGACCCGGTCTGGGACGCCACGACTTTCACCAAGAACCGCGACCGGCTGCTGGGCGGCGAGATCGCCGGGCGCTTCCTGGCCACCGTGGTGGCGCAGCCGAAGGTGCGCGCTCTGCTCTCGACCGAGCATTTCTCGGCCGACGGCACGCTGCTTGAGGCCTGGGCCAGCACCAAGAGCCTCCGGCCGAAGGAGGCTCCGGCCCGCCGCCCGATGCGGGGCGCAACGGCGAGCAGGACTTCCGCGGCCAGAAGCGCCGCAACGAGACGCACGCCTCCACCACCAACCCCGATGCCAAGCTATTCCGCAAGGGCCCGGGCAAGGAGGCCAAGCTCTGCTTCATGGGGCACGCGCTGATGGAGAACCGGCATGGCCTGATCGTCGGTGCCGTCGCCACCCGCGCCTCGGGCCATGCCGAGCGCCTAGCTGCGCTGCACCTGATCGCGCCGCGTGCCGACAGGCCCGGCGAGGTCACCCTCGGCGCCGACAAGGCCTTCGACGTGCGCGACTTCGTCGCCGAGCCACGCGAGATTAACGTCACGCCGCACCTGGCGCAGAACACCAGCGGGCGCCAGTCCGCCATCGACGGGCGAACGACGCGGCACGCGGGCTACGCCGTGAGCCAGCGCATCCGAAAGCGGATCGAGGAGGCCTTCGGCTGGGCCAAGACAGTGGCCCGGCTGCGCAAGGCCCGGCACCGCGGCCTGTCCAAGCTCGACTGGCAGTTCACCTTGGCCATGGCCGCCTACAACTTGGTCCGCCTGCCAAAGCTGCTCGGCGCGGCGGCGTGACGCCCGTCGACCCCCGCACGATGCCGGGCGCCCGGAAAGCGCCCCTGCCCGAGTTCGCCGCCGCCATGCGCGGCGCTCCGCCAGCGCCGGAAAGGGCCACGATCCGGCACAGTTCGCAGGCTTTTCAGCAACCTGCTAACGAACTGCGTACCAAGCTCTCCTTGTTAAAATTGATTTCTCCCGCACACGGCTGATTGAGATAACCGGCAAGCGGACGGTATCCGCGGGAGGGTATGACATGGCGGCGGGTGAGACAGGGCGATCGGGACCGCAGAGCGCGCGCAAGAGGCCGGCGTAGCGGCGCTCGACCATAGCGGACGGGCGTCGCGCTAACGCAAGCGGAACGCGGTCCTGCGGTCGCCGGCGGCACGACAGATCGGAACTGCCCTCAACGTCCGATCTTTCGTTCTATCTATTCTAGGAACCGGAGATGCCGACCGATAAGCAGAAGGGAACTGGAGAGCCTGGCTGGACGAAGGAGGAAAAGGGCCAAGGAGCTCCAACCTCCAACAAGGTGGGCGCGGCAGGCGAAGCGGGCGATGCAATGCCCAAGGCAGGCTACGGAGGCGACGAACGCGCAGCGACGGAAGCCGCAGCGGCGCAAGTGGAGGAAGACTCGAACGGTAAGGCTGGGCCGGACGATCGCAAGGGATGACTAATACCAAATCCCACTGATCAGAACCGATACGCCCAATCGCGCAGTCCGATGGACATGATAGTCCAGGGCTGCTCGACGAGGCGGTTCCAAGCGCGACAGCAATGGTCGACGACGTCGTCGTGGCAGCGGAAGACGCGGTTGGAGAGCCAGTTGTCCCGCATGAACTGCCAGGTGTTCTCGACCGGGTTGAGCTCAGGGCACTTGGGCGGCAGCGGGATGAGGGTGATGTTCGGCGGTACCTCGAGCCTGTCCGATAGGTGCCATCCGGCTTGGTCGAGCAGCAACACGGCATGCGCATTCGGCGCCACGGGCCTGGTGCCGCGCCGGGCCCAGCGCCGGGTGATCTTGTTCTTCTGCCCCACTCTGGCCTCGTCGGCGAACCAGATCTCTATGGCGCTGGCGGCGACGCACTTCTCACGCGCAACTTCCTCCAGGCGGGCGGGGAAGGTTTTTTAAAATTCTCGATGGCGTCTTCCGCCTGCGCATGATGGCGAGGACGTGCCGAGAGCTTGCGGTAGCCAAGGGCCCGCACCTCGCGGCTCATGGTCTGCTTGGCGGCCGTGACCCGGTGCTCCTCCCACAGCCACTG
>NZ_JQKB01000188.1 GCF_000745835.1 Belnapia moabensis DSM 16746
GACGCTCTACCGCCGCCTGCCATACGACGTCCTCACCGACTTCGCGCCGCTCGGCCTCGTGTCCGACGCGGCCATGACCTTCATCGCGCGGCCCGGCTTCCCGGCCGGCAATTTCGGCGAGTATCTTGCCGCCCTAAAGCAGCAAGGCGAGGGGCTGAACTTGGCGACGGCCGGGCTCAGCTCGGCGGCCAACCTTTGCGCTCTGCTGCTGCATCGGACAGCCGGCGCGCGGGCGACGGTGGTGGTGTTCCGCGGCACCGGTCCTGCCATCACCGAGGTGATGGCGGGGCGCATCGATCTGCTCTGCGATCAAGCCACCAACACCGTGCCATTCCTGCGCGACGGCCGGCTGCGCGCCTTCGCCGTGACCAGCACCGCGCGGCTGCCGGGCTTGCCAGACATACCGACCACGGCCGAAGCGGGCTTTCCCGACCTCACTATGAGCACTTGGCACGGGCTCTACGCGCCAGCCGGTACGCCTGAGCCGGCGCAAGAGCGGATTTCGGCCGCATTGCGGGGGGCGCTCGGCGAAGCGCGGCTCCGCGCCCGCTTTGCCGACCTCCTCACCGAGCCTGCCACGCCCGAGCGCGCCAGTATTGCCTTCCACCGCCGCTTCCACGCTGAGGAGGTGGCACGTTGGAAACCCATCATCGAGGCTGCGGGACAGTTCGCAGACTAAATGGCTGCCTTAAAAGGCGCTGCTGGCCACTTTGGAGCTCGCCCTTGGCAAGGGGCGAGAGGCATGTCCAAGGTGCTGTCGATGGATATCCAGGACCGCGTGGTGACGGTAGTGGCCGCCGGGGAGTCCTGCTAGGCGACGGCCCGCTTCAAGGCCAGCGCCTCAAGCGCGATCCGCTGGGCCGCACTGGTGCGGAAGGCGGGTTCGGTGGTTGCGTTGCAAAGTTTGCGGCAAGTCGCAGATGGCCGCGACAGGCCCAAGATCAGGCGGTGCCCTGGAACAACTCGGCGACAAAAGTGGCTTGGGTCCGCATGTCTCGTCCGCCAACCTTCCGCATCTGCCCCTTTCTGATCATAGCCATCGCCTCGTAGCCTGCCAGTGTTCGTCGCGCCGTGTGGAAACCGCCGAAGCCAAGCCCTGGTCTGACCAGGCGTTTCACGCGCCGGTGTTCTTGTTCCACAATGTTATCGAGGAACTTGCATTGCCGCAGCTGCGAGCGTCGCCACAGCTCGCCATCTTCCTTCATCTCCGTGATGGCGCAGGGATAGGGCGGGTTTTTGTACACCGTGATGGTGCGCGGGTTCACCGTGTGCAGCTGCTCCAGCGCCTTGCGGAAGAAGCGCTTCGCCGCGTTAGCGTCGCGCTTGGCCGAGAGCAGGAAGTCGATGGTCTGCCCACGGCTGTCCTCGGCGCGATACAGGTACATCCAGCGGCCCTTCACCCGCACGTAGGTCTCGTCCACTCGCTGTGAGCCGTTGCTCAGGCGCAGGTGCGGCCCGGGTCCGGCTCTCAATCTCCGGCGCATAGGTCTGCACCCAGCAGAAGACAGTGGTATGCGCCACCTCCACGCCGCGGTCGGCCAGCGTCAGTTCGAGGTCGCGATAGCTCACCGGAAACATGAGGTACCAGCGGACCGCCCACAGGATCACCTCGGCGGTGAACTGCCGCCCCTTGTAGGATTGCCTGCCCTTGCCGAGGCCACTCTCCGCCGTCTCGCCATGCCCTTGTTTGTACCTACCCAGGACGGCACCACAAGGATGCAACAGAACCTGGGGTGACATACCGCGCACTTCGCCAAGAGCCACGCATTTGCAAGCAATCGATAATGAAATAGCCTTTCGGCACGCTTATAGAAAAGATCGGGCTCCGCCCGGCAAGTGCAACCATGAGGATATTTGAAGGAGGAATCAGTGCCTGGAACCGCTGATGCGAGAAGCCTTTGGTTTTTGAACGGCCACGTCACCATTCATCTTGCCATGGCGGAGAATGCCGGAGGCATCTCAATCACCGAGCATCTGCTACCAGGCAATTTCGGCCCGCCGTATCATGTGCATCCCGATGAGGATGAGACATTCTATGTGCTGGACGGAGAGTTCCGCTTCAAGCTGGCGGATAGGGTTAGCACGGCCAAGGCAGGGGACGTCGTTCACCTGCCGAGAGGCGTGCCGCATGGGTTCAAGGTCACGTCACCCTCTGGCGGCCGCTGCCTCGTCATCAGCACGGGCGGCTTTGAAAATATGCTGCGCAGCGGGTCCGTAGTGGCCGACGCAGTGCGATTGCCGGACCCAGTTGTGCCCACACCGGAGATGCAGGCACAACTGGCTAAAATCTGCGCCGAGAACGGCATCGAGCTGCTAGGGCCACCAATCGACTAACAGGGCATCCAGGAAGTGGAAGCTTTGCTACGAGCCTGCCAGCGAGCGGGCCATGGTGGCGACGGCTTCCTGCTGCTTCTCGTCTTTGATCAGAGCGAAGTTGCGCACCAGCTCCAAGCACATGCGCTGGCGCGGAGCTAGCTCTTGAGCCCCACCTTGCTCGGATATACCCTCGAAAAACCATGCGAGGTCAACGGCAAGCACCTGCGCTACGCTGAACAGGCGGCCGGCGGAAATGCGGTTCAACCCTCGCTCGTACTTGTGCGCCTGCTGGTAGGTTATGCCGATGATGTGGGCCAACTGCTGCTGGGACAGCCCCATGGCAAGCCGCCGCTCGCGGATCCTCTGGCCAACATGCTTGTCCATCATGGTGGCGCGCTGGCTTTGTGGTTGGTCCTGTTGCTTGGCCTGGCTCATCGATGGATGTCCTAATCGATGGAGCCTGCTTAACTCAACTCGCAACGGCATCCGTTGCATTGTTCCGTGATAGCAATTTTATTATGTGGATGTGACGTTGGATTATGTCCGCGCCGGTTAGAGCAGATCGGGTGCTCAATCGCCGCGGCCCCGAGGTGCCCGGCTCGTCCTCAACCTGCGCCGGCGGCAACTCGCCCGGATGAACCCCAGCGTCTTCGGTGATCGCGGAATGCGGCGCTAGCCGGGCCGGTATTTCGAGCCCCAGTGCCGACCTGGGTGACGTTGGAAGAGTAGGCCTGAGCTACGGCGCGGGCTTCTCCGGCGACGTGCGGATGTCCCACACGACATCTGCGTCACCCTCGAGCGAAAACCGCACCTCAAGGCCATAGACTTGAGGAGGGTCGTCGCTGACGACAGCCTTTTGAGCTTGGGCCAACACTTGCATCATACCGCGCTCCATAAGGTTCGGGGCAGCGGCTGGAACGCGTGTCTCGTCATCTGACATGACCGGTTAGGACCCCTGGAGGCTACGGGAGGTATCCAGAGTTCCGTTCGTCCACTGCAATGCGAGTTCATCTACCGCAACGCGGAGCACGAGGCTCACCACGAGGATTGCTGCGGTAACGAGTAGGAAGGCGACCATGGCAAAACTCCTATGCCTGTCCCTCCCCTCACTTGCCCTCATGCTGCACTGCAGCATGATGTTGAGCAAGGCTTAATGACGGCGCCGCTCCTGCTTTTGCCCCTCTTATGTGGCCTCCCGGGCGATGCTGAGGCGTATTACGGGCGAGGCATCTGAGGGAAAGGTGCTTGGCAGCCTACGAAGCTCCACTACGAGCCTGCCATCGAACGGGCCATGTTGCTGATGGCTTGCTGTTGTTTCTCGCATTTGATCAGAGCGAAGTTGCGCATGAGCTCCAGGTGCATGCGCTGCCGTGGCGGTATCTCTTCACCCGCACCGTCCGCGGACATGCTCTCGAAAAACCACTCGGGCTTCATGTTTAAAGCTTGTGATATGGCGAAGAGACGGCCAACGGAGATACGGTTGAGCCCTCGCTCGTACTTGTGCGCCTGCTGGTAGGTCACGCCGATGACGGTGGCCAGCTGCTGTTGCGACAGGCCCATCGTCACCCGTCTTTCTCGGATCCGAGCACCGACATTCAGGTCCATTGCGGTAGGGCGCTGACTCTGCGGGCCTTCTGGCTGATTTGCACGACTCATTGGGGGGATTCCTGGTTGATGGAAGCCGACCTAACGCGTCGGGTGGTGGCATTCGTTGCATTGATCGGCGATAATAATCTCATCACATGGATGAGGCGCTGGATTATGTTCGCGCTGGTTGGGTGAATAGGGTGTCCCTCGGCAGCTCCGATCAGCCGCGAGTTGGATGAGCGGGGCAGCACCACACCCGCCGAGATCGGCGCTGCGCTCGGGATGCCGCCGGCCGAGGCGGCCAAGCGCTAATCCGGCATCAGTGGCGCGAGGGCGGTGTGGCGCTGCTTAAGGCCACAGCGGCGCGGCTGGGGGTGTGGGGGTCGGACCAATAGAGCGCCGTCGTCTGTGATGGCTGCTCGCGCGTCCGTTGCTATTCTCGATTGATGTAGGTCGAGCATTATCACCCTGCGGGGCGGGCTAGGAGCCATCCCTAGCGGCAGATGGTCCCTCTCCGTCTGCCTCCCCCGTCAATAATCACCGTTCTGCCTCGATACTGCTGACCCCACTGAGGCCGCCTGGATCTTCCGGGCGGCCCTTTGAGTATTCCGCGGTAGCGTCTACGGAGGTGGTGGAAAATCCGGCCTTGGCTGGGGTGTAGAGTTGGGGTGGCCATCGGACCTGGCGGCTAGGGTGGAGTTGCGACGCTCCCACCCCTGACCGGCCGAGGACCCGATGACCGAGGACAGACTGCCACTGGCTGACCTGCTGGCGAAAGCCGGGGATAGTGACTTTCTGCGCAGTGTCGCCGAGGCGGTGCTGCAGATGCTGATGGAGGCCGATGTGGAAGGCCTGATCGGGGCTGGGCGGCATGAGCGCACCGGCGAGCGGCTGACCTACCGCAACGGCTTCCGTGACCGGACGCTCGACACCCGGCTGGGGTCG
>NZ_JQKB01000189.1 GCF_000745835.1 Belnapia moabensis DSM 16746
CTTACGGTCAATCAGCCCAGCCGGACCCTCGGCATTGAACCGAACAACCCAGTCCCGGACGATCTGCACCGTCACCCCGCCGATCCGGGCGGCCTCCGTGCGCAATGCGCCATCGTAAATGGCTGCCAAGGCCAACAGGCGACGTGCCTGGGCCGCATCCTTGGTCCGTCGAGCCGCACTACGGAGCCCAGCCGCGTTAAAGTCAGCTCGGAGTGGGATGGGCATGGCGAAGCTCCCCTGTTCGCCACGTTGAATCAGAGCGCCGTCCTCCTGGGAATCCCCAGCAAGTCACGCTCTCCGAGACTTGGTAATAGTCGCTGCCGCCATCCCCGTGACCGTTCAGACGGATACGAACTGAGCTTTAAGGGGCGGGAACGGGCTTCACCAACCCGGACGGGGAGCCACGCTATCGTTCGACAAACCGGAAACCCGACCGCCGCTACCCAGGCGGCGGGGCTGACTACTTTTGGCGGGAAGGCCGGAAAAACCAGCAGGATAGCAAGGCGCGTCCGACGTGGCCTGACAGCTGCAACGGCGGACGCCACTTGCCTTCCTCCTCGGATCGCGGGAGCTTCCGGCCTGGATCACCTCATACCCAGCCTGAGGCAACCAAGACTGCTGCGACCAGAAGGAGAGCGACAGCCGCCAGGGCGAATGGCAGCATGGCGCGGTAAGCGTCGCGCTCGTGGTGTGGGGTGCCGGCAAGGCTACAGGCAATGGACATGCGTACAGGCGAGACAATGTTGAGCGAAAAGGCTGCGACGTGCTGCAGCGCGACCGCAGCGGCGAGGTTGAGGCCGGCTTCCGTCGCTAGGCTGGCCTGCGCAGCCATGAAAAGCCCGTTAGGGCCGTTACTGCTGTTGGCCAATACGCCATAAACCGCCGAGACAAGCGGCATCACCACCACTGCCGCACGGCCAAATGTTTGGAACAGGCCCTGCGCGAGGCCGGTAGCGATCCCTGAGCCGGACAGCACTTCCGCCATAGCGGAGAAAGTGAAGATGCTGAGGATGGCGAGGCGGCCGGTTGTCCAGGCTGTTCTCAGTTCCACCGGGAAGGCTCGGGCGCGACCACGTAATAGGCCCGTAAGGACTGCCGCGATGAGGAGCCAAGTCCCGGCATGGAATAAGGGCGCCCAAGCCGGCGCGCCGGCAAATGGTTGCAGGCGTCCAGCTTGCAGCAGGAAGCCTTCAAGCGGCGCCACCAGTCGGGTAGCACCTAGCCAAGCGATCAGGAGGCCAAAGGGAAGCATCCGACGGAACATCTGATCCAGGGTCCACCAATCCGGACGCTCGTCCATCAGGTAGCGTAATGCGATCACTGGACCGTAGGCGGCGAGCATTGCCGTTTCGGGACCAAGCACTGCCGTTGCAGCGATCACGAGGGCCAAGCTGGCCCCAAGCCACAATGCCTCATTCAGCCGCTCTCGATGGCCCAGGGCAAAGCCGGCTCGGTCGGCCATGCGCCAGTAGAGCACCAGCCACGCGATATTGAAGGCGACAACCAGGGTGCTGGCATGAAGGGCGAGCGCAGTCGGGCTCGTACGAGCCAATGCAGCAGCGATGATCGCGCCGCTGCCCATGGCACCCCATAAAATCATGGTCTGGCTGAGGAGGGAGAAGACGAGAAGCTGGATCGGCTTGATCTGCAGCCGGCGTATCAGCGCCATGGTGCCAATGATTCCGACGCCGAAGCCGGTGGCCGATTCTGCGAAAGGGCCGACCAGAAAGCAGGCCATGAAAAGGAGGCGCCGCCCGGCGCGGGCATTCGGCACAAGCGTCGAAGAGGGCATGCCGGAATTGCCAGTTCCCGTCGCGATTTGCCAGAACAAAAGCCCCCCTACGATGTAAGGGACAATGATCCAACCGATCCAGACACCTCGTGCGAGCGAGACAGCGGCATCCGAAAGCTGGAAGCTATGTGGCGCCGCTGCGAGAGCGACCACAAGCGCGGAAGTCAAGCCAATGGCTGATGCGGCGAGTACGCCAAGCCGGCCGCTTGCGATGGCAGCGATGACAAGCAGTGCTGGCAATATCCATACAAAATAAGTCAACAGGCCGCCTTCCCGTCACCCGCCCACAACCCCACAGTCAGGCCCCCGAAAAAGGATGCTGCCCAAGCTTGCAGGGGCTCCCTGTGACAGCGCTCAATCTAGAAGTGTGCTGCAGCGCTAGCCGCCCAGCACCTTTGGCAACGGCAAAGCGGCCAGCCCGCACGCCTGAGCCACCGCAGGATGGACAACATGCCCCGCGTGGACGTTCAGCCCTTGCGCGAGATGTGGGTTCTCTGCCAGAGCGGCCGGGAAGCCCTTGTCGGCCAACTGCAAAATATATGGCAACGTCGCGTTGTTCAGCGCGACGGTACTGGTCTTGGCCACCGCGCCGGGCATATTGGTGACGCAGTAGTGCACCACGCCATCCACCAGGTAGGTTGGGTCGGCATGGCTGGTGGGGCGGGACGTTTCGAAGCAGCCACCTTGGTCAATCGCTACATCGACCAACACGCTCCCGGGCCGCATGGCGGCGACCATAGCGCGACTCACCAACCGAGGCGCCGCAGCCCCAGGGATCAGCACGGCGCCGACGACTAGGTCGGCCTCGATCACCGCCTGTTCGATTGCCTCCACCGTGGCGAAGACGGTGGCGACACGGCCAGCGAATTCTCGGTCCAATGCGTCGAGTACCCTCGGGTTGCGATCCAGCACCGTGACCTGGGCTCGCATCCCGGCCGCGATTCGAGCAGCGTTCGAGCCGACGACACCGCCGCCGAGCACAACAATACGCCCAGGCGAAACGCCAGGTACTCCCGAAAGCAGGATGCCGGCGCCACCCGCTTCCTTTTCCAGGCAGCGGGCGCCGACCTGGATGGCCATACGGCCTGCCACCTCACTCATCGGTGCCAGCAGCGGCAGGGCACTTGTGGGGTCGGTCACGGTTTCATAGGCGATGGCGGTGCAGGCGCTGGCCAGTAGGCCCTCGGTCTGCTTGCGATCAGGAGCGAGATGTAGATAGGTGAACAGCATCTGGCCACGCCGGAGTTGTGCCCATTCAGCCGGCTGCGGTTCCTTCACCTTGATCACGAGGTCGGCTGCAGCGAAGACGGCGGCTGCGTCCGGGGCGATGGTGGCGCCGGCGTCAGTATAGCTCGCGTCAGGAAAGCCGATGCCCATGCCAGCACCGGTCTCGACCAAGACATGATGGCCGCGCTGCACCAGCTCTCGTACCGAGGCGGGGATCAAGCCAACGCGATATTCGTGGACTTTCACTTCCTTGGGGACACCAACCTGCATGGCGCGCTCCGGCCTTTTCGTGCTGTTAGCGTTACCGCGCTGGAAGCTTGCCTTGAAATCATAAACATCGATAGGTGTACCGTCAGCACCACCCGCAAAGACCCCGGTCGTATCTTTTGTTGGCGATTGCTTATTTCAGAACGACAGCCTCACCATTCCGTCGCAGTCGGATTTCTTCGAACGCTTTGTCCTGAGCGAGCGCTACAAATCCGTCCCGACCGAGCTCGAGCCCCGCCATGAACGTCGTCGCCAGCGCTGCCCTCCGCTGCCAAGGCGACTGGGGCCGCGCCTCGGACGGCGGCGGCAGGAAGCTGCTGAGGTCAGCTCCCTCGCCGAGTGTCGGCAGCAGCTGCCGCATGCGCTCCAGCGCATCCGGCACTCGCCACAGCGCAGGCGGCCGCGGCCGATACACTTGATCGCGGTGCGGCAGCTGCAGCAGCCGCAAGCAGGCCCGCAGCAGCTCTGCCGTGTCCGCGGGCGGCGGTGCGCCGGCGGTGATACCAGCGTATGGCTCTGTCTCGCCTCGCGCAAACACCTGCCGCCCCAGCTGTGGTCGCCGCTCCAGGCAGTCCGCCAACCGGCTCGCCCACCCGCGGTCGGCCAGACGGCGCCGCAGCCCCTGCGCCTCACGCTCGGCCTCAGCGCTTTCCGCCGCCGCGATCGGCAACATCAGCCGCGAGCGCGGCAGCGTCAGCCACGCTGCCATGATCAGCCAGTCCGCCAACCGCGGCAGCGGCACCGCCCGCGGCTCGATCGCCGCCGCGACCACCACCTCGAACTGCGCGCCCAGGGCGGCCGGCGACCGAGATCTGCGCCAGGTCCACCCGCTGCGCCCGCGCGAGCTCCAGCAGCAGGTCGAGCGGGCCCTCATAGGCCCCGAGCCGCAGCGCCGGCGCGCCGCTGTTGCCAACCGCGGTCGGCGCTGCCTTGAGGAAGGCCTCGGCGCTGTCCGCCTCATGCGTCATTGTAGTGCGGCTGCATCGCGATGTAGTGCGGCTGCACCGCGATCCGCAGTGCCGGCCAGCGCTCGCGCAGCTGCCGGATAGTCGGCCAGAGCGTCCAGTCAGCCGCCCAGAAGCCTAAGGTCTGTTAGAGCTTGAGTGCTACTCCCATATTCGGGGCATGACGGACGGGAACGGGTGCGAGGTTTTCACCGACGCAGCGTGGGCGCTCTGGGAGCCGCTGATCGAGGAGGTCCGCCCACACGGCAAAACGCCGCCCAAGGAGCTGCGCCGGACCATCTCGGCGATCTTCTGGCGGCACCAGAACGGCGCCAAGTGGCGCAGCATCCCGGCAGAACTCGGCCCATGGTGGCTGGCGGCGCAGTTGTTCATCCGTTGGGCCAAGCAGGGTGTGTGGGAGCGCCTGCTGGACCTGGTGCAGCAGCGCGGGATCGCGCTCGGCATGACCTTCATCGATGGCACCAACAT
>NZ_JQKB01000190.1 GCF_000745835.1 Belnapia moabensis DSM 16746
AGTTTGGCACAGTCCAATCAAGGCCGGTCAGCCGCAGGAGGCTCTCGACGAAGCCAGTCGTCTGGCGCAGCGCCATGCCGAACAGCACCTTCATGGTCAGGCAGGTCTGGACAGCAGCATCGCTATAGAGGGGCTGTCGGCCCCGTTTACCGGTCGGCGCGGCTTCCCAGGTCATCTCGCGATCGAGCCAGATCGTTAGCGAGCCGCGTCGCTTGAGCCCGTCGCTGTAGGCAGGCCAGTTCCTGGTCTTGTAAGTCGGCGGTGTCGGTCTGCTCATGCCGTCCAGCTATCACGCTGGATTCACGAGATGAATCCCCCTCAGGCCATTTGTGCAACAGAGCCGGTCGACCCCGACGATCCTGCGCGCCGCCAATGCCATCGCGGCCGAGGACCCGGAGGCGCTACCAAAGATCCTGCGCCCAGCTGACCCGAAGGCGCCGCCCGGGCCCTCGATCACCATCCGGGAAGCACCGATAGCGGAGGATGAGGGCCGCGGTGCCTTGGCCTGGCTGCAGGCGCTGCGGCGACGACAGCCGGAGCTGCTCTGGCGCAAGTGCGCGGTGCTGGTCCGGGCTGGCTTCGTGGCGGAACCGATCCTGGCCGCCCTGCGCCAAGCGGATGTGCCGGTGCGGCTGGTCACAGACCGGGAGCCGGAACCTCCAAAGGAGGTCTTGGCCACGATGGCCTGGCTGCGGTTGGCGATGAGCCGTAGCCACGGCGGCAAGCTCGGCGCCGATGTTTGGGATCCCGCCGCTGATGATGCCTTCCGCCGTGCCTGCGCCTTTCCGGCGCGCGGCATCGGCGGGGCTTTGTTCGGGCGGTTGCGTGAGCACGCCGCGGAGCGGGGTTTCGCCCTGGCCGCGGCCGTGGCGACCCTGCCTGCCACACCGGCGGAGCGGCAGGGGCTTGAGGCCGTGCTCGGCGTGGCTGGCGAGATCGCGGACGGTGTGGCCCGCAAGACGCTCGGCCCGGCTGATGCGCTGCGGCTGGCGGCCGAGGCCAGTGAGATCGCGGAGCGGCTGGGCCTGGACGGCAAGCTCGGTCATGCCTGGACGGTCGCGCTGCGGGCAGCTGAGCAGGCCGGCAGCGTAGCGGCTTACTGCGACGGGGCAGCGCTCGGTGCCATGCCCGGCGAAGCCGAGCCCGCCGACGCCGTGCAGGTGCTGACGCTGCACCGGGCGAAGGGGCTGGAGTTCGACCACGTGCTGCTGGCCGGGCTCGAGGAGGGCGTCTGGCCGAACTGGCAGGCGGAGCAGCGGGGCGCGATCGCCGAGGAACGCCGGCTCTTCTATGTCGGCGTCACCCGCGCCCGGCATTCGCTACAGCTGAGCTGGGTCCGGCAACGCCGCGGCTGGGCCGGCAAGCCATCACGCTTCCTGGCCGAGATTCCGAAGGCGTTGACCGAGGCCGGCGCAGTGTCAGGGCGATTCAAAGGTTCCAGGCCGGCCAGCCGCACGACGGCCGTTCAGCCGACGCGGCCGGTGAAGCCACCCTCCCAAGTCGAGACGGACCGGTTGGTCGCTGAGTTCACGGCCCGCAAGGCGGCGAAGGCGTCGCGGTGACGTCTTGCATGCCGGCGCCCGCGTTCGGTCCATCATACGGCCGGTTCGGGTAATCCTAGCGACACTCCGACGCCAGGTCAAACCGTTTCGGATTTTACCACCAACGCATCGTGTGTGGCTGCCCCTTCGGCCGTATTGTCGAAGATGCACCAGACCTCCACGTTGAGGCTGGAGAGTCGGTGCCGCAGCCGGTCGAGATAGGCCTGTGGATAGGGCGAGTAGTACATGCGTGGCGAGCCGTGCAGCCGAAAGTAGGTCAGCGCCTGCCATCCACCAGGCTCGGCGGCGCGCGGGACCGGTGCCGGATCGGCGGCGACGCGCGCTACGCGGTGCTCAACCAGCACCGCATCGACCTCGTCAGTGAACCAGCTTGGGTGCCGCGGCTCGCAGGCCAGATCACCGGCGAAGCTGGTGCGCAGATGCCGAAGGAAATCGGCTACAAGATCTTGTTGAAAGACCAAGCTGGGTGGAAGCTGGATCAGCAGGGGCCCAAGCTTGGGTCCAAGCAGGCGGACCTCCTCCAGGAACCGCGCTAGCGGCTCTGCGGTGTTGGCGAGCCTTCGGGTGTGTGTAACTTCTTTCGGGATCTTCACAGCAAAACGGAAGTCGGGCGGAACACTGGCGGCCCAACGCTCATAGGTGCTGGCCCGATGCGGCCGCTAGAAGGACGAGTTGATCTCGACAGCTGGAAGCCGCTGGCTATAGCGCTGGAGATGGCTGCCTTCCTTAGGAAAGCGATCAGCTTGCGCTGCCGGGATCGACCAGCCAGCCGTTCCAATCCGCGGTGTCTTCGGCATCTCGTTCATTAAGGGGTTACCCCGCTGCTGCATGAGCCGAAGGTTGGTGATGGCGCATAGGGGTTAGACGCGCAGACAACACGGTTTCATCCGATCTGGGTCAAGCAACGCGCGGCCCATGCAGCGTCTCCTCTAGCTGGTGCAGGTGTGAACCTATATGGTCGCAGCGCCCTTCGTATGCGCCGGGCTCTAGGTGCTAGAGGTGACGCTGGCGCTGGCTGCCCTGAGGACAAAGCCGCTCGCCGCCCGTGAACGTATGATCCAGTTTGACATGTCTAATTACAGCTTTCTATCCCACGCCTTCACGTGATCGTGGACACGGCGCAGTAAGGAAATGTATTGCGGCTCCGGAAGTTAAGGGGGGATCGAGCGATGCCGCAGGCCGCCGCGCGACAGCGCGCCGTAGAGGCGAAGGAGACGCGCTGCCGTGTCTTATTGATCAGCAGCCCGAAGGGCGGGTCTGGCAAGTCGGTGCTCAGCCGCCACATCCTTGTCAGCGCAGCACAGGCGGGCATCAACGCGATCGGGCTCGACTTCGACCGGCAGCAGACGCTGCTGAAGTGGGCGGCGCGGCGCGCTCGCACGCGCGAGGCCTTCCCAGACTTCGCAGATACGCTCGTCGAGCCCGTGTCGCTTGGTGACTGGCGCGGTGCGCTGCGCCGGACGGAGGGCTACCGGCTCGCCGTGCTCGACACGCCGCCGAGTGTAGAGGATCACCTGCCGGCGATCGACGGCCTCGGTGAGGCGGCCGACTTGATTCTAATTCCTGCCGTTTGTACGCAGGACGATGTAGAATCCGTTGCCCCTTGGGTGAAGGCGCTGACCGGCAAGGGCTTCACGACCTCAGTCGTCTTGAATCGCGCCAACCGCCGGACGACAAGCTACGCGCGAATGCGTGGGGTCCTGGTGAAGGCAGGTTCGGTCTGCCCGACAGAACTGCCACAGCTGGAGGACATCCACGTGCCCTCCACAAAGGGGCTGACGCTCCTGGACTACTCGAAGTCGCGTGGGATCGAGCCCTTCGAGGAGATCTGGGCCTACGTGCGCCGGGAGATGAAGCTGTGAGCTCGGCGGTTGGAAAGCGATCGAAGGCTGCGCTGAAGGCGTTTCTCGCGGCGGAGGAGGACTCCGCGACTGAGGTGGCCGTCGTTGACCCAAGGGCGGTCGAGCTCCGCTCGCTCGGTGCCGAAGACCCGGCCACGCTCCAAGCCATCCGCGAGGTCTTCGCCGGCACGAGCCTACCTGACGACCAGGAGAAGGTCCGCCGCATTCTCCGCACCCGCAGCGAGATCCAGAAGGAATGGGGCGACGCCCGAGATTCTTTCCTCGCCATAGGCCGGGCACTGATCTCGCTAGAGTCCGAGCTGACGAAGGCCGAGTTTGCGCGTCTGCGACACGGCACGGAACGCCTCTTCCCGTTCTCCGATGCTACGGCAACGCAGCTCCGCCAGATCGCGCGCGCCGTGGACGGGGGGCGAATCCCTGTGACCGCCTGCCCGGGCAGCTACGGCACCGCCTACCAGATCACGTTGCTAACCGAGCCACAGCTGCGTGTGGCGCGGGAGAGAGGGTTGATCCGCGCCGACGTGACCCGGCGCGAGATCATGCAGCTCCGCCGGGAGGTGGCGGCCGATGGGGCTGAGCCGCCACCTCCTGGGCGCCTGGACCGGGCGCGGCTGCGTGAGGAGCGGGCCCGGCTCGGTGAACGGCGCACGCGTTTGGCCGAGGAGTTAGCAATGGTGGATCGCCGGATCGCGCAGATCGACGAGCTGCTGTCGCCGGTGATCGACGGTGAGGCTGAGACGGTCGGTTAGGCCTGCGCCGCAGGGTAGGGAAGGGGAGTGCGCTTCCGCCGTCCCCGCCCCTGGACTCTGGCGGGAGACTGGCGTGCGGGATTTGTGAGAAGAGCTGAAATTCCAGGCGAGGCTGGACTTTGGCGGGACGGTTAGACTGAAGTTTCCCAGAGAGTCCTCCCGAGACTGGACTCTGCCGGGGCTTAGAGTCCATCCGGGATCATTCTGTTCTCTGACATAGCCTTCGAAGCATACGTCGGACGGAGGCCCATTGCAGGAAGGCAAGCGCGCGACGGTTCAGGCACTCCCAATCCTTGGCCAATCGTCGGCAGCGGTTGAGCCAGGCGATGGTGCGCTCGACGATCCAGCGCTTCGGCAGCACGACGAACTTGCGTAACTCGGATCGCTTGACGATCTCCAGGTTGATGTGGCGGCAGGTCGCGCGCAGCCCGGCCTGGAAGTTGGCGCCCTGGTACCCGCCATCGGCGTAGAGCT
>NZ_JQKB01000191.1 GCF_000745835.1 Belnapia moabensis DSM 16746
GCGCCGCATCAAGACGCAGACCGTGCTGCCCTCGGCCGAGACAGCGGCCATGCTGTTCTGGGCCTTGCTCGCGTCAGGTCAGATCAGCATGCGCAAGGTTGACGGTTGGCAGAGCCTCGGTCAGCCGTCCGCCAAAAGCATGATTGACCTCGCCGCCTGACGCGATACCGTCATCGCGCCGGAGACAGCGTGGCCATTTCCAACACACCCCGCGACGGCACCTCGAGCCGAATGGTCGTAGCGACTGGCGCCTTTAACATCAGGTGGTCATTGCCGGTTCCCGCGTCGATCACGGCCTTGGACGCAGAGCCGTTGTAGGTGCTCGGCCCCGTGGGAAATCGCTGGGATAGATTGCGTAGGGCAGGGTCGATGCTTGGTTCAGCAGATCTGTGTGCCCGTCAATGCCGATGGCGGTGACGGTGACGGTGTCATTTCCGGCCCCGGTGGAGATTGTGCTGTTTACGTCTGGCGCCAGCGGGGCATGGGCGAACGACCAGAGAACCGACTGCGCGCCGTCGCTGACGATGACCGATCCATTTTCGCCACTGATAACATCGACAGCGTGGACCGCAGAACCGCTTGCGGCCAGGTCCGCATGGATCTGCTGGAAGGTCGAAACCAAAAAGTTGCCGCCAAGGCTGGTGACCTCGGCTTTTGATGGGTGGAGATCGATGCTGCCAGAGCCAGATCAGCTTCCGATGTACTGGGCACGCGCCCAATTCAGACCATCGAGATGCACTGAACTTGTATTGATTTCGTCGCTGGGAGCGGTGCTCGAATAAGCACCTGCTGAAAGGGGGCCAGGCAGGCTGGCGCCGGCGACGTTATAGCTGATGGAGACAACGGTATCGGGGAGAATGGTCTCGGTGCCGTCGGCCGCAATGCTTTTCCCGTGAATGACGAGGCTCTCGAGGGGTTGTGTTGCAGCGTTTGCTGCGGGTCGCACATGGCCTGCATAGCAGGAGATCAAGCGGCAGACTGGAACAGCTCGGCGGTGAAGGTGGCTTGAGCCTTGATGTCGCGCCCGCCAATACCCTGAACCTGCCCCTTCCTGATCATCGCCATCGCCTCGTAGCCTGCCAGTGTTCGTCGCGCCGTGTGGAAACTGCCAAAGCCAAGCCCTGGTCTGACCAGGCATTTTACGCGCCGGTGATCTTGTTCCACAATGTTATTAAGAAACTTGCACTGTCGTAGCTGAGCGAAGCGCCACAACTCGTCGTCTGCTTTCACATCCGCCGTGGCGCACGGGTAAGCTGGGTTCTTGTCCACTGTGATGGTGCGCGGGTTCACCGTATGCGGCTGCCCAAGCGCCTTGCGGAAGAACCGCTTTGCGGCGTCGGTATCCCGCTTGGCCGAGAGCAGGAAGTCGATCGTCTGGCCACGGCTGTCGACCGCGCGATACAGGTACATCCAGCGGTCCTTCACCCGAACGTAGGTCTCATCGACCCTCCACGATCCGTTGGACATGCGCAGATGGGGGCGGAGCCGCCGCTCCAGCTCCGGTGCATAGGCCTGGATTCAGCGGAAAATGGTAGTGTGTGCGAGGTCGACACCGCGCTCCTGCAGCATGAGCGCGAGGTCGCGGTAGCTAATCGGGAACATGAGGTACCAGCGGACCGCCCAGAGGATCACCTCGGCGGTGAACTGGCGGCCTTTGAAGGTCAGGTCCGCCCGAAGTGTCGCCAGCCGCCGTCTTGCGATGTCCCAGCATGGCTGCGACCGCCTCGATCCGCAAACGATGCAACAGAACCGTCCTCGTCGCCCGCCGCGCGGACCTCGCCAATACCAAGGGCGCGCCCGGCGGCTGGCAGCTGCTCCATGGCGGGATGGACCAGGGCGAGGACCCGGCCGTCGCCGTCTTCCGCGAGATCGAGGAGGAGATCGGCACCCGCAACGCCGAGATCATCCCCGAGCACCCGGACTGGCTGAGCTACGACCTGCCGCCGCAGCTGCTCGGCAAGGCGCTCGGCGGCCGGTATCGCGGCCAGCGGCAGAAGTGGTTCGCCCCCCGCTTCCTTGGCGAGGATGCCGAGATCCGCCTCGACCTCGACCCCCACCCGGAATTCGACGCCTGGCGGTGGGTGCCGCTGGCGACGCTCCCGTCCCTGGCCGTGTCGTTCAAGGCGGAGATCTACGCCATCCTCGCCCGCGACTTCGTCGGCCACGGCGGCTGACGCGGGCAGCCCGCCCCCTCAGGCGAACATCTGGTCGGTGTCGTGCACGGTGAAGGTCGCCGCGCCGTTGCTGACTAGGGCGGCTGAGCCGTTGGCGACCGCGACGCCGTCATAGCTGATGCCATCGACATGGAGGTTGCGGTCCAGCGCCGCGCTGCCGCCCCAGGCATCGTTGAGGAAGGTGACGGCGACCTTGTGGTCGCCCGTCGCCCAGTTGCCCTTGATGGTCACCGTGTCCGACAGGCCTGACGAGTGCCAGGCCGTCGCGGTCTGCACGCCGCCGATCTGCACGTTGTCGACCTTCACGATGTACTGCGCGCTGCCCTGATAGACATCCTGCGAGATGCGCAGCACCAGCGTGTCGGAGCCGGTGCCGAGCGCGATCTGCGCCGGCGCCGGCGCGGTGGAGGAGCCGGGGATCGCGGTGCTGTCCTGCAGGGCGAAGCTCGCCGTCCTCGCGCTGGTCAGCGCCGCCGCACCCTTGGCGACCGCGACGCCGTCAAAGGTCATGCCGTCCACGAAGAGGTTTCGGTCGGCGCTCGGGCCGCTGCCCAGGGCATCGTTGAGGAAGGTGACGGCGACGGTGTGGCTGCCGACGCCCCAGTCACCCTTGATCGTCACCGTGTCGGACATGCCGGAGAGGTGCAGGGCGGTTGCGGTCTGCACGCCGCCGATCTGCACGTTGTCGACCTTCACGGTGTATTGCGCGCTGCCCTGATAGGCATCCTGCGAGATGCGCAGCACCAGCGTGTCGGAGCCGGTGCCGAGCGCGATCCGCGCCGGCGTCGGCGCGCTAAGCGCGACGCCCTTGGCCGAGGTCCAGAGCGGCAGGCCGCTTTGGTCATAGACCGCATTCCCCTCGCCCGGCTGGTTGGCGGCGGCTAGACGGCCATAGCCATAGCCGTAATTGGCGACGCCATCGGTGGGCAGGGCGGCAGTGAAGTGGACCTGCAGCGTGTCGGCCGACACCACCTTGACGGAATCGGCGGTGACGGCGCCGGCTGCATTGCGCACCGACCAGCCGATGCCGCCCGCGGCCTGCGGGTCCAGCGCGGCGAAGCCCGCCGACTGGTCATGCGCCACCTTCACCAGGAGCGTGGCCGCATCCTGCAGGGTGGCGCTGACCACCTTCGGCCCCTCATCCGCGATATTCCCCTTGGCCAGGGCCACTGGCGAACTCGGGCGGGCATACTGCGCCCACTCCTCAGCGAGTGCCAGGGCGAGGCGATGACCGGTCTGCACCGTGTCCTGCTTCGACATGTGCGCGGAGCCGTAGTTGAGCGTCGTGGTCTCCGTCGGGAATTTGTAGCTCATGTCGAGGTCGAGGTCGCGCGCGCCGACGATCGCGCCGAAGGAGGGATCGGCCGAGAGTTCTTCCATGCCGAGCCGGATGGCCTGCGTCGTCGCGTTGGAGGCGCCGACGAAGGGGATGGCGCTGACGAAGACATAGGGGCTGTGGGCGGCGTCGAGGCCGAGGCCCTTGCGCACCCAGGATGCATCGGTGCGGACGGCGCTCTCCCACTCGGCCTTGGTGAGCGAGGTGTTGAGGCTATCATACTCGCTATGGAGCCATAGGACCGCCGTCTCCGTCGCTTGCGGATGCGGGTTCTTGGCGATGTAGTTCAGCAGGTCCTGCTCGTGCGACTTCGCCTGCCAGCTGCCGTCGGTGCCGCGCTGCACCCAGTCGCCGATGAAGGAGGTGCCGCCATAAACCGTTTGCTGCCCCGGCGTGTACCAGTCGGCGGTCAGGCGGATTTTGTCGTTGACGCCGTCGAAGCCGAGCAGCTTCTGCAGGTCGGCGATCAGCGTGGCGGCGCCGACGCCGCCGAAATCATCGCTGAGGAGGAGAAATGCATTTGACTGACCGCGAATGAGAATATCGAGTTCCATATCTGTTCTTCTCAACCTTGAAGCGATAATCGATGGACAGTACCGGAATGCGTGAGGGATAAGACTGCAGACAATATGCTTTCATCTTTGTCGATGTTTCGCAGACGCTGTCCGTCTTTCATGAGATTGCATAGGTTTTGTGATGGATTTCTCAACATGACGCTTAATTCAGACATTGCGGCAGCGGGCTGCGGGGGGCGGCAATGCGCTCTTGACCTGCCCCCCTAGAAGCGGTCCGCCGGTATCGTAGTCCGGCGGCAGCGAAGGGGTGTTTGGGATGGCGAGGCAGAAGGCGCACACGCCGGAGGAGATCGTGGCGAAGCTCCGGCAGGCGGAGGTGCTGATCGGTCAGGGGAAGACGGTGGCGGATGCGGTGCGGGCGATCGGGGTGACGGAGCCGACGTACTACCGCTGGCGGACGGAGTTCGGCGGACTGAAGCTGGACCAGGTAAAGCGGCTAAAGGAACTCGAGCGCGAGAACGCACGGCTTCGGAAGGCGGTGTCGGACCTGACGCTCGAGAAGGTCATCCTGAAGGAAGCT
>NZ_JQKB01000192.1 GCF_000745835.1 Belnapia moabensis DSM 16746
CGCCTGGCTGTGGTCCTGCACCGCATGTGGTCCGACGGAACCACGTTCCAACCGCTCGGGAGGGCCGCCGCGTAATCGGACCAGCCGCTCCAACGAGATCCGCGCGCGTCGCGGAGTGGTGTCCCCGTGGGGACGAGGGTGAGGCGAGGACGAAGCCGTTCCTGCTCCGGGCATCCCTGGGTGCCGAGGGCGCGTAAGGGAGATTGGTCCCGCCCCCCCTTTTAGAACCCCATCCTGGGGCGGCCGATGCGCCGACCCCGAAGAGAAGCGTGAAACCCACGCGGGACAGCACCACTGCTTGACGCACGTGCCCACGATTAGAGAAGAACGGGTATGTCGAGAGCTTCAACGGCAAGCTGCGCGACGAGTTGCTCAACATGGAGGTGTTCAACACGCTCGCTGAAGCCAAGATCCTGATCGAGCAATGGCGCAGGCACTACAACACCGCCCATCCACATTCCTCGCTGCGCTACCGACCGCCTGCCCCAGACGTCATCCTGACACCAACTCCGCCGTCCCCCGCTGGCCCGCCATTCTCCAACTCAGGCCAAGCTGCAGCCATGCTCCACTAAAAATCCGCCTGGACCCCCTCGTGGGGGCTGGTCAAACCCATCAGCCCGAACTCGCACTATCATCCGGCGCCATAGCAATGATTGAAGGAGCAATGGCACGCCGGATCTTCTCAGCGCGGTCAAGCATTTGGGAATCGTTTTCCATCTCTTTCATGTTACTCTCAAAGCGGGTGTTCTGCCGCGCCATCCCGCGTCCATTCTTTGCCGATCTTGCATAAGGATGACCCTCGATTGTGGAAATCTCTCTCTCGACAGCGAGCCGCTTGATCCCAACATTATTGGCATGCAAGGTGGTGCCACACTCACTGTGAGGTTGCCGGTTTACCGCCAAGTTGGACCAAAGCGCGTCAAGAATAGCGCCCTGAAAACTGTGGTCGCGTTTGCAAGTGCGGTATATTGAAGTTGATGATGCGTGTTCACAAAAATCGCGTAGATGTTCAGAAACTAATTCTATATCAGCTTTTTCACAAAGTCCGGCTCCGATCAGTCCGCGCATTGCGAATACCCTTAGCCAGACCTCGTTCAACGCAGTATCCGATGCTATCGTAGCTTTTGCCTGGGCTGTAGCATTAGTGCACGCGCATTCAATCCGCTCTGCTTTTGACATTTGGCGTGGCTTGAATTCTCTTACGACGCTTTTGTGCTTCCAGCCAATTTCGCTAGCGTCCTCGATCCAGCCCTGCATATTGGGTAGGGTACGCAAACCACCGAGCCGCGATATTTCTGCAGATCTGCGCAACCAAGCAAGATCATCCTTCTCGCTGAGATCCTCCCACCGGCGTCCGACTCTCTCGGCAAACCGCCGCGCAATTGAACCGATGACCCTATTGCGTTTCGAAAAGAACTCCACTGCTCGGGAGTCGACGGCTGGCAAGACAGCTGAAGCGCCGTCTTTCCCGCATGTCACATGTATACCGAGTGCGCGCAACTCGCATGCGAGCTCGACCTGAAAGCGCGCGCCACAGAGATGGACTACGGCCCTTGAAAGGCGTTGGCTATCAAGTGAGCCGATACGGCCGTCGAGCGTGACCACGAGGTTGAAAAGAACGTTGTGAATGTGGACAGCTGGATCACCCTGGACGCGCACCGTGGAGTCTGCCTTCGTACCATTTCTGCCCACCTTAGCGGCAAGAGTACCCCATGCAGTCCGATGCCGAATTGATAGCCATGTTGTGCAGCCGGGCTCAGTTCCGCCCGCACCCATTTTCCCTTTGCGGGCTTGGCCGAGAATAGAAGCGAGCAGCTCCATGGCTATGTTGTTGGCACGGCTTATGCAGCCCCATATTGCAGATGCCTCGTCTACAGTTGGGGCGAACACTAATGCCAATGCCACAGATTTGTGCGGCTGCAGAACGAAATCAAAGCCGCAAACCGTGCGGCGTCTGGTTCTTGCCGGCCACATTCGTCCGTTATCGGCGCGGCAAGCTAAGAGCAATCGCGCCAGTTCGGTGCTGGTAGGCGGTCGGCTCAAATCTATGCCAAGCACCTGTTCCACGATTCTTTGCGCGCTGGGGGCCCAAGCAGGGCAGCCATCCTGCGGGACGATCTCGTCGAGGTAATTTGCCGCGCTGCTAGCTCCAACAATCAGTTTGCCGAATGTTAGCATTACAGGTTTCGTACGAAGGCTTCGTCGTTGGTCGCGAGGGCGCGGGTCTCTGATGCGTTCGCGCCCAATGAAGCTACTCTGGCTAGCGCAGCGAGAATGGTGCGTCGCTTGCGCCCTTGAAGATAGTGTATAATGGCAAGGCGTTCGCCTAATTTGGCCCGCAGCGCGTCGAACTCCTCGCGGCTAGAGAGTCTGCCGCTGGTGCTCGTCTTTAAATCCGTTAGACTTTCCTCCAGTCTCGATGAACATCGACGGAGTGCGTCCTCTCGATCTCCTTTGTTAGAGTACCCGAATCGGGTGTGTGAGATTGTATTTTCTAGTTCCAATATATTTAATAGTTCTTCTGCAACTTGAATCGGCGTTGCTTCCATTCCATTGCATTGCTTTAAGTTATGCTGCAAAGAATTTTTTGTCTGAGCGTACCTCCCTCGCATTGCCGCCGACGCCATTCGCCAGCCAGATGGACCCATAGGCAAGCCGGTGAGGGTGCTGATCCTATATTGAACCGGCCCCGCGAAATCATGCAGCCTATGCGACAGCACGCTTGCTTTTCCATGCTGGCGATTGCGTAGCCAAGCCATCTCCGCAACACTCATGTGCGACAAAAAGTCGGCGAGCCCTAGAGGCCGGCCCGAAAGCGCTGTGAGTGGTGAGAAGTATTGGATTCCGATGTCTGTTCCATCGAGAAGCGCGAGAACGGATGCTGCGGAGGCGAGTCCGCCTGCGACATCCCGGGTATTGTATCGGGACAGGTCGACCGGCCGATTAACGTTCTCCACCGGCGGTCCGACATAACTGGCACAAAGGTCGGTCACCGTATCCACGAATTCAGCTGGACTCTCACCTAAGCTCCACGGACCCTGAGGCATGCTTCCATTCAGGGCGTCTGTCAGTTCTAACTGAAACTGGCGAAGCTGACCAAATGCGCCCGGACCGAACGTGAGCAGGGACAGGCCATCTAAAGGCTCCTGACGCTCAAGCATCTGTTCGAACAGCTCAATGCATTTTCGGCAGGTCAGCCTAAGCCGTCCGCCGATAGGTACCGGTTCCGAAGTGCGTTTCGCGCAACGGGGACAGTAGTCGGCGAGCAATTCAGCATGAAGACTGCACACCAGGTACGAATGGCTGTAGCAAGCAGTCCGACCGACCGCCTCTCCGAATGAGCGGAGATCATCGCGGACGCAGCTTCGGCACCAAGCTGGCCGATCTCTGCACCAGTTTTGCCCGCCCGTGGCCGACGGCCGCATCTGCTGCAATGCCGCATGCTTAACGCCGGTCCGCTTCGAAAGAGTGCTGAGGATGCGATCAAGGTTGATGCAATCCGCGGCCGTGGTTGGCTCTTTGGCGAATTGCTCCTCCTGCGTGAGGGACTCAAGAAAGCGGACACTTGTCATGCTATATCTTGAGGCAAGACGGCTTATCCACGAAAGTAGATGTTCACTCTCTATAGGATCAGGCACAATCGGAAGCGGCCTAGACGCGATCATTAGTGGAAATCCGACTTTGGGTAAGGACACACTGTACCGCCGAGCTATAAAGCTTTTGGTTATGATGCACCAACGGTGCATTGGTGTGCCCACTAGCTGTTTTGCTTCCCCTTGCTGTTTCGGCTGAGTCGGGTTGCGGGGCGGGTGCGGCCGGGCGGCAGCCTTGTGACATTCCGAGTAAATGCTTTCGAGAATCAGGCGAACAGCGGCGACGGCGGTTTCGGCTCTCTCGTTGAGCTAGATTGTAGGACAGACGCCGAAAGATCGAGCGCAGCATTCGAGCGATCAACGGTTTGGTAGGGGCCAGTCTCCAGAGCCGATGCGAATAAACGCTCTTCCTAACACTCTGATAGTAGAGGAAAGCATGATTACGATTTTGGCGTCTCCTGACAGAGCGGCGACAGAGCAGTGCGCATTGGCAGATGAGCTTCGGGGGCATCACTAAATCATTTCCTCCGGAAAGGAATAAACGAGTTGCTGTTTCTTAGGTTAGAGCAGGCGAGACTAAGGCCTGTTAGAGCTTGAGTGCTATTCCCATATTCGGGGCATGACAGACAGGAACGGTTGTGAGGTCTTCACCGACGCGGCATGGGCGGTCT
>NZ_JQKB01000193.1 GCF_000745835.1 Belnapia moabensis DSM 16746
GGACTGATCGGGCCTCACCGAGGCCACTCTCCGCCGTCTTGCCATACCGCGGCTGGTACCTGCTCAGGGCGGCACGGCAAGGATGCAACAGAACCGAAATGCGCCGAAACAGGGTGCGTTCGGGTGGTGTCAGGCCAATGGTTGGGTGGTTTTTGGGGAGGGCGGGCATCCCCTATTTAGGAATGAGGCTCAACCGTCCCGGTCTTGTGGTCGGAAGCTGGTAAGGTACGTCGTTTCGATCAGTATTAGAGGCGATGCCGTCCCCGATGACTGATTGAAGGCCCTTCGCCACCTTTTTCAATGACGAGACACACCCCATGAGCAGTGCAGTCGCAGAAGCCGGTCCGGGCGGGATGGATACCCGCAAGATGATGCAATACGACAACAACAAGAAGTCGGTTGGCGTCGCCTTTGCCCTTTGGTTCTTTCTTGGGCTGTTTGGCGGCCATCGCTTCTATCTCGGCAAGACCGGCACCGGCATCGTCATGGTGCTGCTGTCCATCACGGTGGTCGGGCTGATCGTGACAGCGATTTGGGGCATCATCGATGCCTTCCTCATCCCGGGCATCGTGCGCGAGAAGAACGAGAAGCTGATTGCACTGATCGGCTAAACGGCCGGCCGCTGTGACGCTGAGGCGACCTCCCGCACCAACAGCATGGGGTCGCCGGCAACGCACTGTCGTGCGATCTGCCAGCCAGCACCGTTTGATGCCGGGCTCGACCGTGGTGCTATCGTCGGAGCCCCACGGCCGAGGCCCTGATGAGCACTGACGAAGTTCCGGAAGGCATCGCCGCACCGCCGTCCCTACCACCTGCATCGCCGCCGCTCGGCAGAATCCCGATGAGCTTGGATCAGGTAGGCGACGGCATCGGCCTCCTGCATCCGCAGCGTCCATTGCTCGGCTTCGGTCTGCAAGCCAGATCGGCGGCAGTGTTCAGCGACCTGTTTTAGACGCTGAATTCGCTCAGTGCCCGTTCTCTAATCGGGCTTTTCAGGTCAAGCACCGGTGTGGAGGCTGGCCGCTGCCGGGTCATGGTTCTCTTCGGGGTCGGTGTGATCCGCCCCAGGATGGGGGTCAGGGATGGGGCGCCGCGATGTTTGAGGCGGCCTGATCGGGCGGGGCATGCCAGACCGGCCAACGGTCACTGCGCGGTCGCTGCCACCCACCGTCCCGGCAGAGACAGCCTCTCCGCCGGAGCGGAGCCTTGGCGGTGGAGCGCGTCAGGCCATCCTGGCCTCCTCGCGCGTCCACCAGAACTCCGTGCCGTCGGTCCAGATGCAGCGGAGAATGACGGCGATCTTCCGCGCGACGGCGACCCGCGCCTTCTTGGCGCCGATCCGCTGCACCAGTCGGGTGCCCCAGGCCTTGAGGGGGGAGAACCGCTGCACCTTCGTCAGCAGCACATTGGCTGCCTCGTACAGGCAGGTGCGGGTGAAGGCATCGCCGCACTTCGAGATACGGCCATGCCGATCTGTCTCGCCCGACTGGTAGCGGGTTGGCGTCAGTCCGAAATAGGGGCCGACATCACGTGCGTGCTTGAACCGCTTCGGGTCATCGAAAGTGGAGAGGAAGGCCGCGGCGGTGATAGGCCCAACCCCCGGCACTGTCGTGAACCGCTTGAGCACGGGCTCACGGCGAACGAGGCGGCGGATGTCACGGTCCAAGGCGGCGACCTGAGCCACCACGTGCCGCCGCACCTCGGCGAGCTTGGCCACCAGGCCGCTGATCGTCGCGTTACCCTTCGCCAGGGCCTCGGCACGACGGACGAGGGCATCGGTGTTTCCTGGTCCGACGATCAAGCCAAAGGTCTTCAGCAGGCCGCGAATCTGCCCATCCAGTTCCACACGGATCTCCACCAGGCGACGTCGAGCCGCCAGCAGGGCCAGGCGCTCGTGCGCGGTGAAGCTCTTGGCGGTGACGGCACGGTACCATCCCATCCGCAGCATCTCGGCCAGGCCGCGGGCATCGCTGCGGTCGGACTTGGTCGGCCGCATCGAGAGCGCGGCATGGGCATGCCGCGCGTCCATCAGCACCACCGGCAGGTCCGCCCCCTTGAGCGCATGATACAGCCAGGGCGAAGTGGCGCCGGTCTCGAGCCCCAGGCGCACCAGCTGCGGCGCCTTGCGGCGGATCAGCGCAATCAAGAGGGTCGGCTCCGCGGCAACCTTCCCCTCGAAGGTCACGGCGCCTTTGCCGTCAATCACGCAGACGCTGATCTCCTTCAGCGAGACGTCCAGCGCAACATACTGCTCCATGGCGGATCCTCCGGAGATGGCATGCCCGGGCTGAGCTTAACCAGCAGGGCGTCGGGGACGCTGCCCGCCCCGATTACCCCATGTTTTGGAAGGATGAGCCGGCTGGTTTGACGGGCTAACCAAGGCCACTCTGGCGGCGTTGCACGCGGTTTCCTGCCTGGGGACCGTCATGTGGACGTCTGTGGATCGCGCGCTGGTTGGGGATTTCGGGTCCGGCCAAGCACTTACGGATGACCAGTTCCGGCTCGTGGAGCCATTCATCCCGCCAGCCAAACCCGGAGGGCGCCCGCGAACCACGGACGTGCGGCGCCTGCTCGACGGCCTGTTCTACCTCGTGCGCACCGGCTGCCAGTGGCGGCACCTGCCACCCCCTCCGGTCTTTCCACCCTGGCCCACGGTGTACGGCTACATGCGCGCCTTCCTCCGCGACGGGGTGTGGGAGAGCATCCGCCACCACTTCGTGGTCATGCTGCGCGAGGGTGCGGGGCGCGAACCAAGTCCGACAGCGGCGGCCGTCGACACCCAGAGTGTGAGGACGTCGGAGAGCGGCGGCCCGCGCGGCTGGGATGCCGCGAAGCGACTGAAGGGACGCAAGCGCCACATCGCCGTGGACACCCAGGGGCTGCTGCTGGGCGTGGTCGTGCATGCGGCCGACATCCAGGACGCCGACGGCCTCCCGGAGCTGCTGAAGCGCGTGAAGCCCCTCTACAATTGGCTCCGGATCGTGTTTGCCGACAGCATCTACAACCGGCTCGCCGCCTTGCTCGCCTGCTTCCTGGCCGGTCTGATGCTGGTCATCGTTCGCCGCATCGCAAGCACAATCAGCTTAGCAGTGCAGCCGCGGCGTTGGGTGGTGGAGAGGTCGCTTGGTTGGCTTGGGCGATGGAGGCGCCTATCGAAGGACTACGAGGCGCTACCACAGATCTCGGAAGCCATGATCACTCTGGCCATGATCCGCCTTATGCTCCACCGCCTCGCACACCCGAGCCGCAGGCGTCTCCCGCACCCTGACTTCCAAAACGGGTAGTCAGAGATGATCTCCTGCGGCGACTTCTCAGCAAGCTTTGGATCACCAAGCCATTCGAAATGCCGCATGCCTGATCTCCGGTTCTCGATCTGGCGTTCGGATCAGCGACAGGGGAAGGCTTGTTGGAATGCTTCCTGCGCCAATGTGCTGAGGCGCTCATGCAGTCGGTGCGGTCTTGCGTCAACATATTGCAGAACCACCCAAATCATTTGGCCTGTTGTAACACCTCTGCTTGGACAAATATTTGGTTGGGCTGCAATAATTCCATCCAGCAAGCCCATGCAGTGTAATTACCCACCCCCCTGACTTTTGCGGCGGAGTGGTCAGGCCGTGACGGTTGTCAGGATGGTGCCAAAGATGCTGGTGCCGGGCACCAGGCGGGCGGTGTCGACCACGGTGCGCACGTCCGCCTCGCCCTGGGCGGCCCACATCGCGCGATAGCCGTTGGTGACCTTGCGCTGGATCACGGCGGGACGGAGATCGCGCTCGCAGGCGTTGTTCGTCGCCTCAACCTGACCGGGCCAGTCCACAAAGGTCAGTAGTTGGTCGCGCGCTCGTCGCAGCTTCGCTTGCAACGCCCGCGTCAGCTCGCAGCCGCTGGGGGCGGCCAGGATCGGGTCCAGCCTGCGCTCGAGTGCCCGCCGCTTGGCGGCCAGGGTGGAGGCGGCCAAGCCTGCGGCGGCGTCGGCCAGAGCAAAGGCTGAGCCCAGCCAGAGCTTGAGCCGGAACGGCACGGGGTCGTCGCTGGCCTCCACTGCATACGCCACGTCGCGCGCCAGGTGCGCCAGGCAGGTCTGCTGGGCCAAGCCATGGCCTTGTTGTGCAGCGTATCGGTCCGAGAGCCATCTGTGGACGCCCCCTTCAGGGCAAGGGAAAACTTCAGGATTGCCGTGACGCGTAGTCGGATGCTGCCATCTGTCCGGCCTCTTTTGCGGCCATGGACCGCCGGCCTGCATGGGAGTTCGC
>NZ_JQKB01000194.1 GCF_000745835.1 Belnapia moabensis DSM 16746
GTAAGTCGGCGGTGTCGGTCTGCTCATGCCGTCCAGCTATCACGCTGGATTCACGAGATGAATCCCCCTCAGGCCATTTGTGCAACAGAGCCTATCCACAGGCCGATTGCGGCAACGCCGGTTCACCTGGGTAAGCGGACGACGCGTCTCTGGCGTGCATGCCGTTGTCAAAGACAACCAAGGCTTGGTGGTATGGCTCCGGCAGCGGACGCATGCTGTCCAGGCGGCGGACAGGGAAGGGGACCGATCGCAGGCGCGCGGCCCCCCGTTTTTCGTCCTGCGCGCGGGCTCTGCCCGCCGCACCTTCTGCGCTACAGAGGCGGGCCGCCCATCGGCTGGGGGGTCTCCGGGCGGCCCTTTCAGTTGAATGGCAAAGGGGGGTGAGCCATGCAGCTGCCCCTGACTGTATGGCACCGGTGGAGATGCCATACAGTTAAACAATGCTACTGCGCCGGTTCTGTTGCGCCGTTAGTTGGAGATGACGGCAACCCTGGGCGACTTGCAGGAAGTAGGGTTATCGCAAAGTATGAAGGTTCGGTAAGACGCTGTACGCGAATAAACCCCTTACTGCTCCTGGGTTTGGGCGACGATCCGCCGCGAGATGATGGAGATCATTGCAATCCAGATGTGCCCGGCAAAGAGGTCTGCGGCGCGGTCGTAGACGATGTTGAGGCGCCGGTAGCGGCTGAGCCAGGCGAACAGCCGCTCCACCACCTACCTGATCCCGTTTGGCAGGAAGCGCCCGTCCCGCGTGCCGCCCGGCGAGACGGAGACATGGATGTCATGCTCCAGTGCCGCTGTGGCGAAGGGCGCGCCCTTGAAGCCGCTGTCGCCGAGTAGGTCACCTTCGAAGCCGAGCGCGGCTAGCCGCGGCAGCATCGGCAGAACGCCCGCGCGATCGTCCGTGTTGGCCGGCTGCAGTTCGAGATCGAGCAGCGAGCCGTGCTTGTCGCAGACCGCGAACAGCTTCACTCCCAAGACCTGCTTGCCGCCATCGATGCCGCGCACCCAGGCGGTTGGGGCTGACCGGAGAGAGCGGCTGTCGGCCACCACCGCCGAGGGCAGCACCTCATCGCCGCAGGCCAGCCGCCAATCGAACGCGAGACGTTGGCCCAGCCGGCGCCACAGCCCGAGCCGGGTCCAGCGCGCAAAGCTGCTGTGCAGGGTGGTGAAGGGAACACCCGAGAGCCAGCCGGCGACGCGCCACTGAAGGCCGCCGAAGGTCAACGTCCAAATCAGTCCGATCAGGCGCCGTCGCAGGGTCAGGTCCGGCTTTCGGCCGCGGCGGTGCACGCCGATCCGCTCGTGATCCATGGCCTCCAACTCAGCCTCGACTGCGAGGACGAAGACCTCGATGTCGGCCAGGGCGTTCCAGCCGTCACCACGGCTGGGTCGGGGAACACGGCGGTCGGAAGGCGGAGGCAGGTCGGCATTGCTGCGTAGGCTGGTGCGAGACATCGGCCCAACATGGTGAGGCTGAGCCGGCGCACTGCCCTACGTGTCGAAACCGACCTGAAAGACCCGGCTTATTTCGCGTTCAGACTCTAACTGGGCAGCCGCTCCTCATCGAGCCACAGGTCAATCAGCGGCGTGATAGTCCCGGCGGCGCTGAAGAAGTAGCGGTCAATGCGTGGCCGTCGAGCTTGAGCCGGCAGACATGGGCGCCTTTCTGACAGCCAATGATAGCGCCGGGGTGCCTGTAAGACGGGCCGTCGAGCCGGTGGCGCATCCCCCCCGATGCTTACCTGTGACGAATGGCCGCTCCATCCCTAAGGAGCGAACCAGTATCATGGCCTATGGCGCTCGCCAGACGGGTAACCGGGGCAAAATCCTGGACACGACTGGCTGGCCAGGTCGGGGCGACGGCTGCACGGCCGAGATCCGCGAGCGGCGGGATGGGTAAGGCGCCTGACACATGCAGATGGTCACCGAGGTAGCGGCAGAACGAGATACCGAGCTTGCGGCAGGTCTTCGGGACGCCGAGGGCAGGGATGACCAACTAACGCAGCGATGACGGGGTGGATTGCGAGTTTGCAGGTGAAGTCTAAGGCCTGTTAGAGCTTGAATGGTATTCCCATATTCGGGGCATGACGGACAGGAACGGGTGCGAGGTTTTCACCGACGCGGCGTGGGCGGTCTGGGAGCCGCTGATCGAGGAGGTGCGGCCGCAGGGGAAGACGCCACCGAAGGAGGTGCGGCGGACCATCTCAGCGATCTTCTGGCGGCACCAGAACGGCGCCAAGTGGCGCAGCATCCCGGCAGAGCTTGGCCCGTGGTGGCTGGCGGCGCAGTTGTTCATCCGCTGGGCCAAGCAGGGTGTCTGGGAGCGCCTGCTGGACTTGGTGCAGCAGCGCGGGATCGCGCTTGGCATGACCTTTATCGATGGCACCAACATCCGCGCCCACCAGAAAGCGGCGGGGGCAAAAAAGGGGGATGCAATGGCCAAGAGCGAGATCTGCGCGAGGCGCTTGGCCGCTCTCGCGGTGGCTACGGCACCAAGGCCTGCGTGATCGCCGATGGCCGTGGCCGGGCGGTGGCCTTCGCGCTCGCGCCTGGCCAGGCGCACGAACTGCCCATGGCGCCGGGTCTGCTCGGCTGCTTGCCAGACGTACCCGGCTGGATCGTCGGCGACCGCGGTTTTGCCTCCGACGCCTTCCGCGAGCGCATCTGGGCCATGGGCGCGCGGCCTGCGATCCCGCCCCGGCGCACCGACGCGCCGGTGGCCTGCCCGGACTGGATCTACGCCAACCGCCACCTGGTCGAGAACCTTTGGGCCCGCCTGAAAGAGTGGCGCGCCGTTGCCACCCGCTACGAGAAAACCGCGCGCTCCTTCCTTGGCGTGCTCTGCCTCGCCGCAACAGCCGATTGGATCAAAGTTATCAAGTTCTAACAGGCCTTAGCCCTACCAGGGCAGTCAGGGTCTGATCAGAACCGATTTCAGCGGCCAGGGAACAGTCTCTTCCTCCACAAAGAAGTCGACATCTCCTTCGTCCTCCCCATCCCAAGCTCGTGCCAGGACCGAGGCGATCACTGATAGCCATCCCGACGCTCCCAGCGCTGCCGTGATATGGACGCACAGTGTTCCTCGTTCATCGTGCAGGCGGAGGACGTGTTGCGTCCAGATCTGCTCACCTTCGCTGCCTACCCCCTCAACAGCCTCCCCGGTAATGATCCGGAGCAACTCCCGCGCCCGCCCATCGGTCCGGATCAGCCGTGCAACACGCCAAGGCTCCTCCGCCGTATTGTAGGTAGTGAACTTAGGTTCGATCGGGATCATGGACGCGTTCCTGCCATGTGCCCGTGTGAGGGCTCTCGGTCTGTTCCGAGACTGAGCTGATCTGTGAAATCAATCATAGGTTGTGGTATATCTACATAATTCTCGCCTGTGAGGAAAGGCGCCATGTGCCTCGCCGATCCTCTTTCCTGTCTGGCTATCGGCCTCCACCGTACGTGGCGCCTATCAGGAACAGGGCTGCCCGGCGGGTACTAGGTGGAGGAGATCGCCTTGGGGGCCGTAGAAGCACAAGCGATGGGCCGACACCTGCGCTGTGTTTTTCCCATCCGCTGCCACGGGCACAGTTGCTTCTACCCGCGCGAGCACCGGCACTGCCCCGCCGAACGCCCCGAAAACCAGCACCGCGGCAAGGAGGGCGCTAATCCCGGTCGCGGCGGCGTAGAAAACTCGCGGGCGGTTGCCGCTGTCCGCGAGGGTTGAAACGTTGCCGGGCACCAGTGCTGTTCCTGTTTGGGCGATGATGCCCTGAGTTTATGATGCCTCATGGTTGTGAATTATTAACGGACCGGCAGTGTGGCGTCCGCAGACTGGGGAGGGAAGCCAGTGTGTTCCCACCGGGCCTAGCCCGGGGTGATCTGCCGAAGGTACGGGGGTTCGGCATTGGCGTTCTAAGAGTCCATCCGGGATCATTCTGTTCTCTGACATAGCCTTCGAAGCATACGTCGGACGGAGGCCCATTGCAGGAAGGCAAGCGCGCGACGGTTCAGGCACTCCCAATCCTTGGCCAATCGTCGGCAGCGGTTGAGCCAGGCGATGGTGCGCTCGACGATCCAGCGCTTCGGCAGCACGACGAACTTGCGTAACTCGGATCGCTTGACGATCTCCAGGTTGATGTGGCGGCAGGTCGCGCGCAGCCCGGCCTGGAAGTTGGCGCCCTGGTACCCGCCATCGGCGTAGAGCTTCAGCAGGA
>NZ_JQKB01000195.1 GCF_000745835.1 Belnapia moabensis DSM 16746
AGCACGATGACGCCCGTGAGGCGCAGCGCAGCACGCCAGAGGTACTGATTACCGACCTCCGGGCGCGCCTGAACGAGCAGTTCCCTAATGCCACGCCGGATGCGATTGAGGCCGAGATCGAGCGGCGTTTGGCTCGCGGCTCACATTCGACTTCGGCGGTCGTGCCGCCCAATCCGGGCATACCGAAAGATACTCTGGCTGCGCGACGTGCGGAGCGTAAAAAGGTGGTGGCTTCGGGCAGGAATCTACGCCGGTAGACTCTGGTCTAGCCGGCAGCGACACTCGACGATCGACCGACCGGCAAATGACGGTAGGGCGTCAAGGGCGCGCAGCCAAGCTGTCGCGCCACCTCGGCTGCCGTCATCGCCCAACTGGTCAGCATGGCTCTGGCCGCACTAACCTTGGCCTCATCTGCCGCTGGAGGGCGTCCACCACGACGGCCGCGGCGGCATCCACCGAGGCAACGAGGATGGCGAGTGCAATTCTAGACATCATCCCTGAACGAGGCCTCCGTCCCGCCGCATCTTGGCGGCACGAGCCAGAAGGTACTGCTCCCGGAGGCTGCACCGTCATCTCTCGATCACGCTGCTCACAGCGAAATGCTGGCCAGCGTTCACGGATCACAAACGTGGTGCCCGGAATCGCGCACGGTGGACCGCGAAGCACACAAGGGTGACCAATCCACGTCGAGTTGATGCTGGCACAAAATGTATGCGGCGATCGAGCGAGCTTACCTTGACCCGGTGGGCTGAGGACCGGTTCCACCTGAATGCGAGGTCGCATGTTGCTAATGTCGAGACTTAGGGAGGCCGCACGGAAAGCGGATTGCCTCTCCTTTGCATATGGTGGCGGCGACGTGTCGGAGCTTGTCGCTCTCCTTCGGCAGATCGCCAGACGTGAGCACTGCACCGTGGAGTACACTGTAGTCTCGGGATGCCCAGGGATCGTCACGGTGCATTTCGTGCGACAGGGCGCCGCGGTCATGGCGCGTTAGGCTGCCCGAAGACGCCGCTGACGCTAATGGCGAGCAGCCGAACCGCGTTCTAATACCAAGCCCCGTTGATCCCAACCTATCGGCGGCGGAGGCCGCCCCGACGCAGCCCGCCCCGGCCTCGACCGAGCCGCTTTACTGCATGGGTTCTGATCAATGGGATGTGGTATAACATCTACATGGGCAGCCGGGTGCGGTCGCGGCACGGCCAAACCGGAAAGCGGTCTGTGGACCCGCCCAGCAAGCGACGGCATCTCGTGCCGAGTGATCAGCTACCCATTCAACAATCCGTTGTTGTCGCAAACCGATATGCTCGGGCGGCGTAACTCCGTGCGTTGTATGGCGCCGTCCAAGATACCTATGGAGACCAGTCCAGTGCAGGAGCGGTTTGCGGTCATCTACGTCGTCGAGTGGATGGGCTCTCCCCGTGAGAGATACTTTCCCACCCTCGAAGTTACCCTCAACTTTGCCAACCGCATCACAACGGACGGCACCACCGCCTATCCTGATGTAGCTACCATCGTCCGTATGACACGGGCGCACGAGCATTGTGCTTGGGAAGAGGACCAGAGTTTCGAGGTCATAAAAGTGAGTGGCAGGAAGCACCCTCCGAGGCTCGGCCATAGTGCCTTGCTGGATCACGCTTTGGGGGCACGTATAGCTCAGCAACGGCTGGCAGGTTGATCCGGATAGGCACTTCCTCGCGGGATGTTGGCGATTACATTCAGCACCAACGGTGCGGTCTCGATGGTGCCTCAGGCACAATGGGTGACGATCTCGTCAATGCCGCGGCACAGCGGTGTCCGTGTTGGTCACTCAGAGAGCATGGCATTGCCGTAGCTCGCCGGCATCCCGCCGAGTGCCCTAATCAGGGGAGCCGCAATCTACCGGCGAGCGTGCCAGTTCCGTGCTATCCCTGTCGGTCTCGGCTGAGCGCACGACCTCGAAGCCGAAGCGGCCATAGTAGGTGAGCAGCCGTTCTCGACCGGCCAATACGATGAGGCGAACTGGCCGTCCTGCGCGGTCGGCGTAGCTGCAAAGTGCGCGAAGTACAGCGGCGCCTGCCCCTCGTGGAGCACATGGACGGCGGCAGAGCCAGTCGAGATCGATGCCGTTCAGACTATCATGCACCGTCACATGAACTCCGAGCCGGTCAGCGTAGTCCCGGAGCGCGTCGATTTCAGCCGATGCTCTTTCGACCGCAGCGTGTCTCGGCTCTGCGATGTACAGAAGCTTCCCGCTACTGTACGGCAGGCTCGACGGCGTTGTGGTTGCACAGAGTTCAGCCATCAGGGGCGACCAACCTACCTGTGTGCTGTTTGGAGGCCGCAGTGGCTACGCCGGTCTGCATTGAACAGAGTGGGTAACATCGGCCATGCCACTCCATGCGGCCCTGCCCGGCAGCAGAGCGGCTTGCACCTTCGCCAAGAGCGGGACGATGCAGGTATCTTCGGCTAAAAGTTGCCCACTGCATGCGTCACGCGCGCCGATGCCGGTATCGTCGCGGGTAAGCCAAACATGCCTTCCGGCCAGGGTGAGGATGGCGACTTCCCGGCGATCTCGGTCGATAAGGATGTCGGCCTGCGCACCCGGAACCGCCGCCACAAAGCGCTGCAAGCTATCGCGCTCAGCGTCCCGGAGCCCTCGTGGGGCAGGAAAGGAGAGGACGGCGCCGCGGCGCATGCTAGGTTTCCCGAACTGCCGCTTTCAATCATAAGTTGTGTTCAGGCGTATATACAACGTCCGGCTTATCTGCCCTGGGCGGTGATGCAGAAAAAGCACACTGAGTGGAGCTACCTTAGGTTGCGTATACGGCAGTGTTGGACGACAGACTTCTACTTCTGATAGAAAGATGCCCAGCTAACCTCTGTTCTCCTGGGTAAGTGGCACCATGCAGGTCGCGCCGATTGTCACCGAAGCCGATTACAGCCGGGCTCTGATTGAGATCAGGCGTCTTGTTGCTGGCGAACCCGATTGTGGAACCGCGGATGGGGAGTGGGTGGAAGCCCTGACCTTCGCTGCCGAGGTGTTCGAGGCAGGCCACCACCTCTTGGACCTCGCCGACATCGCGGCTCGGTAAGTAGCCGTTGCTCGCATCGCAGTCGCCGAGGAGCCCAACATGCAGGGGAGTGCGGCCGGGAAAGTTCGGCAAGCGGGTTCGGCCACCCTCAACCCGCACGGGCCTGCTGACAACGGGTGTTGCGATCTGCTGCATCTGGGCAGGGGCAGCGCCTCTGGCGATCAGCCACTCAAAACAGTATCGGCCAGCCCTGCCAATGGCGTCCGCAATCTGTGGGCCGAGGTGAAGTGCCATTGGCTCGGCGCGACGCTGCCGGCCTGATCATGCATTCCGAAAACCAAGACGCGCTCTTCTGCTGTGCTACGGTGGTACGCGTTCATCTCGCAAATGGTCCTCTCCCTCCAACCATGCTTTGAGCTTGGGTGGAAGGGGCTTCGAGGTCATTCGGCAGAGGCGGGTCACTGGCCCGTCGCCGCCACGCCTAGCCTCAAGCTCCACGAAGCCTCCGGTGGCATCGAGGCCATCAATGAGGTCCCAAACCGCAACGCGTAGTTGTGTGAGTTCCTGATCAACATCCTCAGCGTATTGGATGAGTTCTTGCTCCTCAAGCTTGGGTTGCTCCTCGCTCATCGGGGCACCTTCCTCTCTCCATTCACGCGGCGACGATGTTGCGCGCCAATCCCAACATGAAACACGCTTCGCCTCAGGCGGAACCCAAAGGTCCCGCCGCTGGTCGCTGCCCTGTTCCACCCGGCACCGCCCGCGCACTCCGGCCTGTACCCGATTTTCGACGCCGATCCGTTATTAGCCTGTCGTCAATAAGAACGGACTAGCCGAGACTACCGCCCAGGCTGAACTGCGATTGTGATCAGTAACCGCGATACCCACGGCCGC
>NZ_JQKB01000196.1 GCF_000745835.1 Belnapia moabensis DSM 16746
GCCCGGCGGAGGAGAGAACGAGCCGGTCGGCGCCGCCACCGAGATCGATGGTGGTGTTGCTGGCTGTGGTGCCGAGGGTGATGGTGTCGGCGCCGACGCCGCCGATGATGGTTTCGGTGTTGCTAACCGTAAGGGAGTTCAGCTCGGCGGAGACGAGGACGAGGCGGTCGAGTCCGCCGGACAGATCGACATGGACGTCCTGAATGACGCCCTTCAGCGTGATGTTCTCGCTACCGCTTCCGCCGGTGATGGTCTCCGCATTGGCGATGCTTCCGCTGTTGCCGCCATCAGCGAGCTTAAGAGAGTCTGCACCCGTGCCAAGGTCAGCATTAAGTTTGGCGGCTGGATTGCGCAGGATGATTGTGTCATTGCCTTCGGCGCCGACAACCGTACCACCATAGATGCCGGGGATAGTGACGGCGAACTGAGATTCAGAGGCGAAGTAGTCGGCGCTAGTGAAGGGAGGGCTCTCCGCGGCGAGAGAGCGGTAGGCCTGGGCGGCGGCTTCATCGCCGGTCAGCAGGTAGATGCCGGCGAGCGTCGACATCGCGAGGCGGCCGTAATAGCCCTGGCTCTGCGACCAGCCGTCGCCGTTAGACCAGTTCTGTGCTGCCGTTTTGAGGCCGATCTCTGCCCAAGTGGTGTAGACACGGTTGGTACTCGGATCGCTAATGGCGAGCAGGTTCGTCGCGCCGTCAAAGAAGCTGAAGCCCTTTTCCTCCGCACCGAATCGACCGATCAGAAAGTTCTTCGCCCAATTCAAATAGTTCATCGCATCGGCATTGCCCCGCGAGGCTGCGGAGATCACTGTTGAGGCGAAAAAGTCCTGTTGCCACGGCGGCATAGCGCCTGCGACGCCGTAGGATCCTGGCAGCCAGCCATGCGCCTCACCCTGCATGACGGTCCATTCGGGAATTTTAGAAACGAGCCACTTCCAGTTGGCGTCCGAGGCCTTCTGCAACCAAGCCTTCTCTGGCGTACCGTCAGGCGTGGACCAGAGTGCGTTCTCGATCTCGCGCATGCCCCAGGCCGAGGCGCGGACCTGCTGGTTGGCTATGATGAAGCCGTCAGCACCGCGGGTATAGGGCCAAACCGAGGTGAGATTGTAGCCAGCCTGAGCCTGGAGGTTGTCCAGCAACCAGCGCTCACCGGTCAGGATGTAAGGCACGAACGAAAATTCGGGCTGGTGCGAGTTGGCTGGCTTCCAACCGGACAGGATGTCCGCGAGCTGGGTCGGTCCGGTCGCATTGAGATTGCCGGCGGTGCCAACGCCGCCGCGCCCATCCATCCATAGGTGAGGATAATCTGTCGGGTTCAGCCAAGTGCCAGTGGCAGCGCTGTAGTAGTTCCAAGGCACCGCGCCCGACACATCCGCCTGGTCCATGGCATAAGCTGCGGCGCGCGCATCCTGCGTCAGCAGCCAGGTGCTATTGGCCTGCGTGAGGATCCCGATCTCTGGCCGCCCGCCCGCATTGCCCATCGTTTGCAGGATGCCGTTCGCCGCCAGTGGATCGCCCCACCCGTCTCCCGCCATCTGTTGCGTCCAGCGGTCGAGCAGCGTCACCGGTGCGTCAAGCGTCAGGTCATACTCGGGCACTGCCCCGATCTTCGACAGCCGCGCCACGTCGTGCTGAATGTTCAACCAGCCCGAAGTCGAGCTTCCCAGCCCCTGCCCGCCATCAAGCCCATTGCTCGAGAATTCACGATGCCAGTTCTGATACTGTCCCTGGCTTACTGTCTCACGCATTACCACGGCGCCATCGAGGCGCGCGACCGCAGTGAAATCTACCCGGCCCCCGACGGCTTCCATAGCACGGTCGTTGTTAAACATGGCATCGACCGACAGGCCGCCATCCTTGTAAACTGTGACGTCGAAGACGAGACGTTGCGAGTTCTGGAGCGGGAGCTCGACACGTGCCTGAGTGGCTAGCCCGCCATGTTGCCAGAAGGAGGCGGCGCCGCTAACCAGAGCCTTCTGCAGTTCCGCCAGCACGTCGATCTGCTGGGGGGCGTGCCCTACGACTTCTAGCTCCACCACGAAGGAATGCGCGTTGATCGCCTGTCCGATATCGAGTGCCGGACCGGTCCCGACCGCGCCATCGGGTGCTCGGGCGAGCACTACATCGACCTTGGTACCAGCCATAAGGTCCGGCCGTTCGACTGACAGCACGGCCATTTTCACCGAGCCGTCCGTGTAGGTGGTCTTGACATCAAACTGAACCGGAACAAGTTTGTCGCCGATGCGCGCGACTAGACTGCCGCCAGGGCGCAACTCACCCTGCACGAAGCTCTGGCCAAAGGTGGTTATTCCGCCCTGAAGACGAGCTGCACCCGCATTTTGGAAGGTGAGGCTCGCAATATCGCCAGCGCCGAGTGGCGCGAGAGCGGGCGAGCTGATGGAGCCAGACATGCATACCTCAACGGGAATTGTGGGAGTTAAAAATCACCTTATCGACTAATAGAACTTAAACCGTTACCAACCTGTTGACGAACGCTGCCTGGGTTGCTTCTGCCGTCTGTAGTTTGCAACGGGAGATTTTGAATGCTCTTGGACGACAGCGGGGTCGCCGAGCAGAGTTGCTGACGGATAGGTCGGAGACGTTATGACAAAGAACGTGTAGAATCTAACAGCAGATCATTTAAGATAGATGTAATATAAATCGCGCATCCGACCATAAAACGAATAGGCAGTAATACCGAGCTTAGCCGTGACGGTTAAAATATCGCAACGAAATTGTTGCAAGCAAATAAACTATTTGCCTAAACGCCAATATAAATCAAAATGAATTTATTCAAATGGCAACATTTTGTCCTATTTTTCTGCAAATAGAGTTTCGTATTCAAGCAGCAACACTAACATTACAGTTGTGACTAGGGTGCGGCACGGTTCGATGAGACAGCCGACTGCGGTAGAGATCACCGCAACTGGCCTGCCCCCCTAGAAGTAGTCCGCCGGCTGTGAGAAGCCGGTGCGATCACGGAAGGGACGGCCATAGCAGGGAAGCGGAGCACACCGGAGCAGATCATCGCTAAACTGCGGCAAGTTGAGGTGCTAACGGCACAGGGCAAGCCAGTGGCCGAGGCGGTTCGGGTGATCGGGGTAACGGAGCCGACCTACTATCGCTGGCGGGCGGAATACGGCGGGTTGAAACTCGATCAGGTGAAACGGCTGAAGCAGCTCGAGGCGGAGAATGCCCGGCTGCGCAAGGCGGTGGCGGACTTGGCGCTGGAGAAGGTCATTCTGAAGGGTGCGGGGCACTGCCCCGCACCGTCGGGAAACTTCTGAGCGCCGCGTGTCGTCGGGCCTGCGTTGGGCATGTCACGACCAAGCTGGGCATCTCGGAACGGCTTGCCTGCAAGGTGCTGGGTCAGCATCGCTCGACGCAGCGCAAGGCGCCGAGCAGGCCGGACGACGAAGCGGCGCTGCGCGACGAGATCATCGCCCTGGCCAAGCTGTATGGGCGGTATGGCTACCGCCGAGTTACGGCGCTGTTGCGGGTGGCGGGCTGGTGCACCGATCCCAAGCGGGTTGAGCGCATCTGGCGGCAAGAAGGGCTGAAGGTGCCGCCGCGGCAGCCGAAGCGCAGCCGCCTCTGGCTCAACGACAACTCCTGCATCCGGCTGCGGCCGGCGCGCCCCAATCACGTGTGGGCCTACGACTTCGTCGAGGATCGTACCCGAGACGGGCGTAAGTTCCGCCTGCTCTGCGTGGTCGACGAGTTCACCCGCGAGGCGCTGGCCATCCGGGTGGCGCGGCAGCTCGGCTCGGCTTATACGCCTGGCCTCATTGAGTGACCTGTGCCCATGGTCGTGATGCGATGGCGGTGATGCGTTCGGGCTGACTGGTGAACCAATTCCAGGTCTCGG
>NZ_JQKB01000197.1 GCF_000745835.1 Belnapia moabensis DSM 16746
CATCCAACACGGTCGCGGGCACTCCGCAGCTTCCTCGAATAGCAGCCTGCCAGCGACAAGCTGAGCCAAAGGTCCACTTCAGCTGTAAGAACCCGTTTCGGGGTGAGTGGCAAGCTTCCGAAACGGGCGGGAAGCAGACATAGGTGTGCTGTCCGTAAAGGCTGCTCAACGCCTATGTCGGTCATCAGCTTACCACAGCGGCGTTCCCGAAAGCGGACGTGCCCAGCCAGCTGTTCGATGGCCGAGTCGGATGGGGGTTAATGCTTGGAGCATGCTTGTTGCGCAACGGCGCTCACTTCATGGCGGCGCTCGTCCTGCCCACGAGCCTGAGCATGATGGCGAGATCCAGCTCCGCTGGCTCCTCGTGGCCGGGCGGCCGCGTGTATTCGGGTCCGTCCCCGGATGCCCGAGGCTGGTCCAGGCGAGCCCATTCGGACCTGCCGCTACCCTCGTCGCGGCTGAGGGTCACCGCCTCGCCCGAGAATGAGAGCAGAAAGCTGCGCCCGTCCGGCGCCAGGATCTCGGTCTCACCGCATCCAGGTAGGAGGGCGTCCACTAGGTGGTTCTTGGGCAGCTTCGACGGCTCCGCGGCCTCGTAGAGGTCGGCCGCGAGCCTGGCGTCCCCAGCGGAGGCGAACTCGCCAATGGGCAGGGGCGCGACCGGAAGGCGGCCCTCCTCGTCAAAGGAGGCGTAGCGGAGCTCGGCTCGGCCGCCCGCCCGAAGCTCGGAGACCACCCACACGCCATGGGCGGCCGCAAGCGTCCACGGAGCGCCCGCTCCCTTCCATGTCCAGCCATCCGACATCGGCACCTCCGGTGGCAGAACTCCCGGGCGCGCACTTGGTCCCAAGTGCGCGCCCGGAACTGTGATGGATGCGACCGGTTGTCCTGCTTAACCATTGAGGAGCTCACATCTTATGGTCCAACCCCGGCCGCGGGAGCCTTGGCCCCGAATACGCCCCAGGTGACGCCCTGATAGCCGCTGATGTCACCCGGGCTAGCGCCCAGTGTCGGGTGCCTCCTCGATCCAGGCGGGGACTGGCCAGGATCGGCGTGGTTCTTGCCACGGCCCTGGCCGCCTTGACCCTGCAGGCATGCACTGCCCCGGAGGTGGGCCCTACCGCGGCAGGCGCCGAGGTTCAGCCGCATGGGCAGCGGGATTCAGCGCCGCTCCCGCAGCACTTCGTGGAGGCGAACGGCGTCAAGCTGCGCTTTGTCGAGCGAGGGTCGGGCGATCCGCCCGTTGTGCTGCTACATGGCGACGGGTCCATGATCGAGGACTTCGCCACCAGCGGCTTGCTCGACCTCACCGCCGGGCCCCATCGGGTTCTGGCGTTCGACCGGCCCGGCTACGGCCGTAGCGAGCGGCCACGCGACCGGGAATGGACGCCGGAGGCCCAGGCAGAGGTGCTCGCGGCGGCGCTCGCGCGGCTCGGGGTCGAGCGGCCGGTCGTAGTCGGGCACTCCTGGGGCACCCTCGTCGCGCTCGCCCTGGCGCTCGACCGCCCCGCCGCAGTGTCTGGCCTCGTGCTGGTGTCCGGCTACTACTACCCGGTTCCCCGCCCGGCCGCCGCCCTTGCGGCGCTTCCTGCGGTCCCGGTGCTGGGGGATGCAATGCGCTACACGGTCGCGCCCGTGCTCAGCGCGCTGCTCTCGCCCGTTCTGATCGCCAAGGCATTCGACCCGGCGCCGGTGCCGCCGCGCTTTGCCGCGGGATTTCCGGTTCGGCTGACCCTCGGCCCCGAGCACATCCGGGCCAGCGCGGAGGACAGTGGCTTGCTTATGCCGTCGGCCGCGGGGTTCGAGCATCGCTACGGAGAGTTGCGGCTACCAGTGGCGATCGTGGCGGGCGCCGAGGACCGCATTGTGGATCCCGGGCTGCACTCGGTCCGCCTGCACCGCGAGCTGCCAGGGAGCACGCTGCGGGTCGTCCCGGGGCAAGGCCACATGGTGCATCACGGCGCCGCTGGTGTGGTGGCCAATGCCGTGGAGGCTGTTGCCTCAGCCGCCCGGCAGGCGCAGGTCAGTGAAGCGGTGCGCCTCCCGTGCTTGGCCTCCGGACGGCAACCCTTCGGCGGCGTCCCCGCTCCGTTATGCCGCGCGCAGCGGTGGAGGTGGCCCATTCGGCCTCCAGCAGGTGAGACAAAGACATGAACTTCTCCGGAAGCATGCAGGACCCCTGGACCTGGCAGGGCATCCTGCTCGCCGTTGCCGTCATCCTCGCCGTCCTGGCGGCACTGAACTACGCCGCCGCGCGATGGGCGGAGCGGCGCAATCCGCCCAAGGGCGCCTTCCTCGAAGTGGACGGCGTGCGGCTTCACTACAGCGACCGCGGTAGCGGGCGGCCTGTCGTCCTGGTACATGGCAACGCCGTGACCGGGGACGACTACAACACGAGCGGCGTCGCCGAGCGCCTTCTCGGAACCTGCCGCGTCGTCATCTTCGACCGGCCCGGCTACGGCTACAGCGAACGGCCGCGCTGGCGCCCCTGGGTGGCCTTCGAGCAGGCCGAGCTGCTGCACAATGCCCTGAAGCAGTTGCAGGTGGAGCGGCCGGTCGTCGTCGGGCATTCCTGGGGGACGTTGGTAGCCCTCGCGCTCGCCATCCGGCACCCGGCCGATACGGCCGGGCTCGTGCTGCTCTCGGGCTACTACTTCCCGACCTTCCGGCTGGATGCGCTAATGGTAGCGCCGGGGGCGACTCCCGTGCTGGGCGACATTCTACGCTACACCATCTCGCCTATCTTCGGCTGGCTCACCATGCCGCTGACCAAGCTCGCCATGTTCGCCCCCGCGCCGGTCACGGTGCGCTTCAAGGCCGAGTATTCCAACGCTCTGGCGCTGCGGCCGTGGCAAATCCGGGCGACCTGCGTGGACGGCGCGATGATGGTGCCGAGCGCGAGGAGTCTGCAGGCCCACTACGGCGAGCTGGCGATACCGGTGGCTATCATGGCGGGCGACGGCGACAAGATCGTCAGCTACCACCTCGCAGAGCGGCTGCGCGCGGCAATGCCCGACAGCACCCTGCAGATCGTGGCGGGCGCCGGGCACATGGTCCATCACGTCGCCACCGATCAGGTGGTGGAAGCCATTCTCGCGGTGACCGGGACGTCCGATGCCCCCATTTCCTCGGCGGCGCCGCTCTCCACATCCCGGACACTGACCGACGGCGCGAACGATGCCGCCTGATATCTCCGGTAGTTGGCCAGAGTCGGACCCAGCGGTGCCATTCATGCGAAGAAGATCTGCTTTCGGCCTTCAGGCTCCGAAAGGTGCCTGTCCGCTTTCGGCTAAGCCCGGCCATCCAGATTGCCGTCGGGTGGGTCCGCTTTGGGTCGAGTACGACCGCTCCACCTTCATTCTAAAGCGGGCTTCGAAACGCGCTGACCGGACTTTGGCGTGTATGTTCTTCCCTATCATGTCGAGCAGCACTGCCGTGATGATGGAACCACGAGACGTACGATTGAGATAAACCCCCTCCCTGGACTCCTGGGGCACTGGCGCGCTGCACAGACCGGAGCGACCCGCTCGAGGCTCGAGGTTTCGGCTCAGTCCGTGCTAACCCACCGCCATGGAAACCAAGCCCCCCGTTCCGCTCGCCGTCCTCGTTGGCATCCAGACGCCTGAGGTAGACGACGTCGCCCACGAAGCCAGCCTCGAGGAATTGGGACGCCTGGTGAAGACACTGGGCTACCAGGTGGTGGGTACGGTGTCCCAGAAGCGCGAGGGCACCGGCGCCGGGTCGCTGCTCGGAAGTGGCAAATTGGCGGAACTAGTGCACTGACCCAGACGGAGGATTCACAGCGGGCCGCTGCGGTGGAATTCTCCGGCTATGGCCCAGACCGTCAGTGTCATCGTTGGATCGG
>NZ_JQKB01000198.1 GCF_000745835.1 Belnapia moabensis DSM 16746
TGTAAGTCGGCGGTGTCGGTCTGCTCATGCCGTCCAGCTATCACGCTGGATTCACGAGATGAATCCCCCTCAGGCCATTTGTGCAACAGAGCCCCTTGGCAGCACCAATGCCGTGCTGAGCGCCACCCCGGTAGTGCTGCGCGCGCCGATTGACGGACAACTCGCCCTCGATCTCATCGCTCCGGGGACGCTGCTAGATGCCAAGGCGCCGATCGGCAAGCTGACCAATACCCGCCTGGACAACAGCCGGATCAACGAACTCATGGCCCAGGTCTCGGCCGCCGAACAGGAAGTGGACCTGATCCGCCGCCGCATCACCAATGCCGAGCAAGAGGCCGTTGAGGCCTTGTCACAGGCCACGTCCTTCCAGAAGGCGAGGGTAGACCAAATCGGCTCTCGTCTGGATGAAAGCGAAGCGCGTATTCGCAATGCCCAGGCCCGCCTCCGCGAAGCTGAGGGCATTCAGGGCCGCAACGAGCAATTGCTGCGCTCTGGTGTCGCCACCGTGGCAGCCGTCGAACAAGCCCGGCGTGGTTTGGAGGTGGCGCGCGGTGATCTTGATGTTGCCATCCGGCAGCGGCAGGGCATCCGCACCGAACTTGATGCTGCCAGCCAGGGCATTTTCACCGGAGAGACGGGGACCAACCGTTCGGCTTCACAGCAGCAGTATGACCGCCTGCGGCAGCAGCAGCGCGAATTGTCGGCCCTGTTCTCTGACCGGCAGGCCAGGCTTGATTCCCTGCGGGAGCAGTTGATGCAGGAACGCCTTCAGATTGCCCGGCGAGTCTCCGCCGATCTGGAGGTGATGGTGCGCAGCCGACTGATCCGCGTCCAGGCCCAATCCGGCGAGTTCGTCCGCCAGGGCCAGGAAATCGCCACCCTGATCGACTGCACCCGTCCCCTGGTCATCGCCGAGGTGAGTGATCGCATCTTCCGTTCGCTCAGCATGGGGATGCAGGGCAGCTTCACCCCGGTGGGGGGTGGTCAGACCTATCAGGGCACCATCGTCGAACTGCAAACCCCGCTCACCAGCCAGCCCGGCCAAAGCGGCGCCTACCGGGCCATCATGCAGATCAACAACTCCACCCTTTCCGAAGCCTGCACGACCGGCCGGGCTGGGCGGGTATCCTTCTAGGTCATGGACGATCTTGCCTGGGCCTTTGTGCCCATCTTCCTGATCGGAGGGCTGGCGGCCTTGGTGCTGCCGCGCCTTGACCCCGACAACCGTTATGCCCGGTTGATTGGGGCCGGGGTCACCGCTGTCCTGCTGCTGCGCTACATGTGGTGGCGCACCACGGATTCACTCCCGCCTTGGGAGGGCTCAATCGGCAACGTTATAGCCTACGCCTTCTACGTTATCGAGATGACGAGTTCGATCGCGGGGCTGCTGCTCATCCATGTGTTGAGCAAGACGGTCAATCGCAGCCAGGAGGCTACCGACCATCCGCCGACCTCCTTCCCCGGCGGGGCGCCACTAATCGACGTGTTCATCCCGACCTACAACGAGAAGGAAGAAATCCTCTACCGCACCATCGTGGGTGCGTTGAACCAGGACTATCCCCGCTATCGCGTCTGGGTCTTGGACGACAAACGCCGTCCCTCCATGAAGGCTCTCACCGAGAGCCTGGGCGCCAACTATCTCACCCGCTACGAGAACAGCCACGGCAAGGCGGGGAACATGAACAACGGGCTCAAGCACGTCTTCGCCCTGGACGAGCCACCCGACGTCATCGCCGTGCTGGATGCCGACTTCGTGCCGACGCCGCAATTCCTGTGGCGGGCCTGCGCGCTCATGCATGACCCCAAGGTGGTGGTGGTGCAGACCCCGCAGCACTTCTTCAACCCCGACCCCATCCAGTTGAACCTCGGCGGCAGCCGCATCGTGCCGGATGAGCAGCGCTTCTTCTTCGATGTCATCCTGGCCTCGAAGGATGCGCATGGCTCGGCCTTCAGTTGCGGCACCTCCGCCTTGGTGCGAGCCAGCTTCCTCAAGGAGATCGATGGCTTCCCGACCGAGAGCGTGACGGAAGACCTGCTGCTGTCGCTCAAGGCCAGTGGGCTGGGCTATGTCACCCACTACCTCAACGAACCGCTGAGCGTCGGTCTCGCGCCTGAGGGCTTGCAGGAATACCTGACGCAGAGGGGGCGCTGGTGCCTTGGCACCATGCAGATCGTCCGCACCAAATGGGGCCCATTCTCGATCGGGCCGGTGCCCCTGCTGATGCGCCTGCATACCATGGACACCGTGTTGTTCTGGACGGTCGGCTCGCTGATCCGCATCCTCAGCCTCGTGATCCCCATCCTCTATTGGTGGACCGGGCTTGTGGTGATCGAAAGCGATCTCGCCAGCATCCTGAGCCATCTCGGCCCCTACTGGCTGTGGTGCGTCATCTTCCTCGGATGGGTAAGCCGCGGTCTCAATGTGCCGGTCATCGCCGAGGCGATGTCGCTGCTGGTCTGTGTCGAGGCCATCAAAGCCAGCATCATCGGCTTGTTCGGCTCAAAGAATCAGAAGTTCAAGGTCACGGCCAAAGGGACCAACCGCGGCAGCACGGTGGTGCAGTGGAACATCATCCGCTGGTATCTCGGGCTGATTGTGCTGACCCTCGGCGGCATCCTGCTCAGTGCCGTGGAAGGACCGATTGGCAGCACGCCTGCGCATATCGAGGCCATGAATCTGTTCTGGAGCGTGTACAACATCTGCACGCTACTGGTCGCCTGCCTGATTTGCGTCGAGCGCCCACGCTTCCGCCGCGAGGAGCGGTTCGATGCGGACGAGCCCTCGCAGATCGCCGCCACGGGTGGCATCAGGCGCGACGCCAAGATACGGGACCTCTCTATTCTGGGCTGCCGGCTGGAGGTGTCCGATACCACGGGGCTGACAGACAATCTGGGCATCTATGTTTTGGTGCAGGATGTCGGCTATGTGCCGGCACGGGTCGTGATGTTGAGGGAGGGCAGATATCTCCACGTTGAGTTCAACGCCTCACCCGAGCAGCGGGAAGCCATCACCCGTAAGCTTTTTTCGGGTCAGTATGCCCGGTCGGTGACCCGCATGAGTGCCATACAACTGGCGCGTACCATCCTGCGCCGGGCGGTCACCTAGCCTCAAAGATGCTGCAGTAAGTGCCCTTGCTCAGGGTTCCACAGCTTCGGGCTGGGTCGGGGCCCGGAGCGCCTTGTCTGGTATGCCGATGCGCAGCCGGTTCTCGACATGCCTGCCGCACCAGACATGCACCAGCCCATGTACCTGCTGGCCAATTTGGCAGTTGGCGGAACCTGGCATGATGAGTGGCCCACCCGTCTTCCTGAACCCTATGGTCGAAGTGCCGTGCCATCGTCACCGCGATGGTATCCGCCCAGGCCTTACGGGGGCGGCGGCAAATGCCCAATGCAATCGTCGGGGATGATGACCTGCGGTCGAGCCATGGGTCCTACAGAGTTTGATCCTGGCCGCCCTTACCAGGGTTGTTGAGAAGCATCGCGAAGACAATGCCGTCAGAAGCACAGGAATTTATGCATATCAGTGGCAGAGGCTGTGCCAAGCCACGCAGGCGCGGAACGCGGCCGACCGGTTATGCCTCTTCAGGGACGATGATCGATAATCAGGGGAGGACCTGGCAAAGCTTCCCGACAATCCGTGAGACTACCGATCCCGCTGCCTGGAGTGTCTGGAGGAAGCGCCGATGCGCTCTAATACCAAATCCCACTGATCAGAACCGATACGCCCAATCGCGCAGTCCGATGGACATGATAGTCCAGGGCTGCTCGACGAGGCGGTTCCAGG
>NZ_JQKB01000199.1 GCF_000745835.1 Belnapia moabensis DSM 16746
GAGGTCATGCCCGGAGTTAGGCACCGAACCAGCCGTTACCTGAACAACAGAGCTGAGAACTCCCATCGACCAACCCGGCGTCGAGAGAGGCAGATGCAGCGCTTCAAGTCACCCCGGCAGGCGCAGCGGTTCCTGTCGTCTCACGCCATGATCTACGGCCATTTCCGACCGCGGCGTCACCTGATGACGGCCGGACAGTACCGCCGTGCCCGCGACAAGGCATTCCGGATATGGCGGCAGGAAACCTGCGTCCAGATGGCAGCATAAGGCGTAGGTCGTGCTGCCGCACGATGGTGCACGCCCTGCAGCCCAACAAGTTGACAATGCCGCTGTGGCGGCTGCGCTACCGCCTGACCTTGCGCGATCTCAGCGAGATGTTCCTTCAACGTGGGATTGTCTTCAGCCACGAGGCCGTCCGGGGCTGGGAAGCGAAGCTCGCGCCCATCCTGGCCCACGAACCCCGACAGCGACGGCACGGCGGGGCAGTGTCCGCAGCCGTCATTGGCAGGTTGATGAAACCTACCTCAAGGTTCGAGGCCGGTGGTGCTACCTGTATCGCGCCATTAACTGCCATAGTGATCTCGTCGACACCATGCTGAGCGAGTACCGCGACATGGCGGCGGCTCAAGTCTTCTTCCGCTCTGCGAAGTCGGTCACCGGCCAAGTCCCCAACCAGGTGACCACGGACGGGCATGGCTCCTACCCACAAGCTATCCGATCAACGCTTGGTCGGCGAGTTGTCCATCGGAGCAGCGCTTATAAAAATAACAGACTGGAACAAGATCATCACGGCGTGAAGGCCGCATTCGATGTATGCGCGGCTTCAGGAGCTTCGAATCAGAATACCGGTTCTGCCGAAGCTACGACGAACTTCGCAACTTGCTCCGCCCTCAAACCCGCCACAACCAGCACATCTCTGCCAACCGCCGTCGCCTGCTTCACCTTCGTCGTGCAGCCACTGCGCTTACCATTCTCGGGGCAGCGTAGAAGGGACGTGCCGTCCAACCCGCGACGTCAGGTTTTACGTGAGTGCTGACAGAACTGGCCCGTGGGGTGGAGAGATGCAAAGCCGAGCCGTCGGCCGCCGTCATCGACCGTGCGGGTCACCGGCGCTGGTGGCCCGACGCGCGGCTACTACGCCACAAAGTGGACCTTCGGCCGGAAGCGGGTCCAAGGTCAGCTGCCAAACGCCTGCTCATTGGAACACTTCGGGAGGATAAGCGCTTCCATCGTACGTATGCCGGCCGCACCATCGGAAGCTGCCTGCCTCAGATTGTGTCTCACCCCATGCCGAGAGTTGTCTCGTGATAGCGCGACGCGAAGTCATCGCTAGCTTGGCCGGCACCGCGGGGTTGGCCTTGGCCCACCCTGCCCTGGCCGAGCCCTGGCCAGCGAAGCCCATCCTTTTCGTGGCGCCCTATCCACCCGGCGGCGCCACCGACATCACCGCTCGCATCTATGGCCGGCATCTCCAGAAGCACCTCGGGCAGCCGGTCGTCATTGAGAACAGAGCCGGGGCCGGCGGCGAGATCGGAGCAGAATTCGTCGCGCGGGCGGCACCGGATGGCTACACCCTGCTCTTCGGTGCGATCGGCAGCCTCGCCATACACGCTGTCATTCCCTCACAGCGGCCTCCCTATGCGCTGTTCGCCGCATTCGTCGGCGTTTCGATGGGCAGTTCCGTTCCCCTGGCCGTCGCGGTGCGCGACACGCTCGGTGTGAACTCGCTGGAGGAGCTACTAGCCATGGCTAGGGCGAAGCCAGGCTCCCTTACCTACGGCTCCGCCGGCAACGGGTCCACGCAGCACCTCACCGGCGAGCATTTTAAGCAGCGCGCCGAGATTGACCTGCTCCACGTACCCTATCGCGGCAGCGGGCCGGCCGTGAACGACCTGTTGAGCGGGCAGATCGACCTAGTGCTCGAGACGCTCCCGGCGCTTTCCCCGGCAATACCGAGCGGCAGGATCAGACTGCTCGCAGTGACCAGTGCGGCACGCGCCATGATGATGCCGGAGACGCCTACGCTGAATGAGCTGGGCCTGAAGGGGTTCGACGTGAGCACGCTTTACGGGCTACTGGCGCCGCGCGGCACACCCGGAGAGATCGTCGAGCGGCTGTCCCACGCAATGCAGGACATCGCGCGCATGCCGGAGGTCCGGACGCAACTGGCCAACCAGGGGGCGGAGGCGGTAGCCTCCACGCCTGCGGAAACTGATGCCTTGATCCGCCGCGAAGTGAACAAGTGGAGCGAGGTGGCCTCTACCGCCAAGCTGGACTGACAGGAAGCGCGACAATCGGCACGACTGGAACCGGGCCAGAGACGAACGGCGCGCGAGCTCTCCGAGCACATCCCTTCTCACCACATTGTTACCGGGGTGACGACGGCTGCCATCAAGGCCACATATCGGCTATGAGCATGCTCCCTGACCAGTCGCCGCCGCCAGTGAAGCCCAAGCCCTGGTCCGAGGAGCGCCAGCGCCGGGCCGCCGACCGACTGAAGACCATCCGGTTGCGCATGGCGATCGGCCGCGAGCTGGACGAACGAGGCATCATCAAGCCAGCTGAGATCGGTGTCGCGCCCGGGATGCCGGCGGCCGAGGCAACCAAGCTACTGACCCGGCATCAATGGCGTGAAGGCGATGTCGAGCAGCTCGAGGCCGCAGCAGGCCGCCTGGGATTGCTGGTGCCGGCATCGGATCCATAGTGCTTATAAGCAAGTGCTGAAGCACCAGAACCCTTGTAAAGCGGCTATCTCATGATCTGAGCTCACGGTCCTATCGCCTGTGCAGCCCAAGGTTGGGCGGCATACTGCTGGTGGCGGGGAGCCAGGCATTGTCTTACCCTGGTAGCGGATTGCCATCGGTTCGCTCCCCCGCCACCTATCTCGGCCCTCAATAAACCCACAACTTCCTGGTTTCTGGCAGACGATCCTCCTGCTGCGGAGTCTCCGGCGACCGCGGATCTGGCAAAACCATCAGCTCCGCTCAGCCGCTGGGAGAACAATGGGCCAAGGCTGGTCAAGGCAACCGCGGGTGCCAATGCGACGCAAGCCTTTGACTTTAAAGACTAGGGCAAGCCCTGCATCACTTGCGGCAAGCGGCTTTACAATCCTGAAGTGCAATATTTAGGATCTCTTCCCTGTGCCAGGGGTTGTGAGAACGCGAGGTGGTCCCACTCCTCAGCAGTTTGCGCAAGACAGATACCTCCAACACTAGCCCGCCTCTCGGTCAGAGAGGGCGGGCTTCTTTTTGCCTGCCGCTTGAAGGCGGCAGCGCAACTGTGGGTGCGGATGCGGAACGCCCTGCATCACCTGTGGAATGCTCGCGAACCGGCCCGGCAAAAAGGGCGTTGGCGAGCTACTGACTACCCTTTCCTCCCTGACCTTGAAGGCCGCCTGGCTCCCAACAGGCGGCCTTTCCTTTGCCCGAAAGTTGAATGAGGCAGTGCCGTTTAGCCTATGAAGTGGTGCGGTGGCGAACCAGCGCGGCCCTTCAGCTCGGGCTGGAACTTCGAGGGTTCACTCAACCCCGCCTTCAAAGCCGTCCTTCGGACCACAAGGGCGGCTTTTCTTTGCCTGCAGCCCGATTGCGGCAAGCCCTGCATCACTTGCGGTAAGGGGGTCTTATCGCAGGTGAGCCGGCGCTGCCGCAATCGGCCTGGACGCAAAGGAAAGGCCGCCCGGGGTAGCGGCCTTGAG
>NZ_JQKB01000200.1 GCF_000745835.1 Belnapia moabensis DSM 16746
CCGGCAGTGGTCAGCCTCCAGCTCGGTGCTTGACCTGGAAGCCCCGATTAGAGAACGGGGTCTTAGGGCTGTCTCGCCTCCCATACCCAGCATGTAACTGAAAGTGACAACCACCAGCCGGGTTACGCGTATCCATTACTGGAGGTGGCCCATGACCAATCCCGACGACCGCGAGGGTGGATTTTACTGGATCAGAATCGGCGATCAGGAGCCCGAGGTTGCTCAGTGGCAGACCGAGTGGAACCAGTGGCTGGTAACAGGGCGCGAACTGCCGCTGTCAGATCTCCTATCCGAAGAGGTTGTGGTGCTGAGTGAGGTGCTGCTGCCACCGGCAACCTCCATCACCCTTTCGGCAGCATAGCTACAGCCATCTCATCGGTCGGTTGCGGCAAGTTTGCCTTCACATGCGATAATCCCCGCTTACCGCAAGTTAGAAGCTGCTGCCTTAGTGTGCTGGATCAGGGGTTTACCAGCGGACGACCAACTCGGACACGATGGGCCGGTGGCTGCACGCGGAACCGCGCAGGCGCTCTATCCGCCGGTAGAGGCGCATGCTGGATGGCAAGCCCTGCCGGGCAGCGCACATGCAGGTTCCAGCCAAGAGCGATACCAGAGAGGATCAATCGGCTTCGGTCTGCCGTAGTTGGCCGCCATGGAGACAGCCATATCAAGCGCGAGAAGGATTTGTGAACGCCTGCCTTTGAGGAAGCAGATGACTAAGGATCCGAGGCGAATCAAGTGCTCCAGGTTTTCCGTTCTAGCCAAGCTACGACTTGATCGATCTATAGCCGCAGAGGTCGCTCGCTATTAATAGCTCGGATCATTTCGGCAAAGCCATCTGAAGCATTTATTCCGCGCCGAATCCTAAGCACAAGGCGGCTCTCCAACCGCTGAAACCAGAAGCATAAACTAGGGGGCTATACCCTGTAGTATGTACTATGGGCCTTCCTCCTAAGCCCTCTCTATGCTCCTACTTGGCGCTAGGGGCGTAGAGGGGGCTAAGTGGCTATGGGCTCTATTCTGACACTGGCATCCGCTAAAGGCGGAGCGGGCAAGACCACCACCACTATCGTCGTCGCGGCCAATCTGGTGGCTAAGGGCTACCGGGTCTGCGTGGTGGATAGCGACCGCAACCAGTCGTTCGTCTCGTGGCACGACAATGCCTATGAAGGGGCTCCAATCACCACCGTTTCAGAAGTCGATCATATCAGGGTCGTGGACATCGCAGGAGAGCAGGCGGAAAGCCATGACATCGTTCTGGTGGACACGGCAGGCTTCGAGAACCTGACCGCCGCCTCTGCTATCGGCATGGCCGATTTTGTTCTGATCCCCTGCATGCCCGACCGAGGCAGCGTGCGCGAGACCCTGCGCACGGCGCAGCAGGTAGCTAGTCTCTCTAAGGCGGCTAGACGGGCTATACCCTATAGCGTGCTACTCACTCGCTGGAAGGCCAAGGGACTGGCGGAGCGGGCGGCGCTCGACAGCCTGACCGATGCCAGCCTGCCTATTATCGGCCAATCGCTCTCTGACCTGTCGGAATACGCCAAGCTCAGCTTCAGTGGTGCAGTGCCGGTCACTGGCAAAGTAGGCGAACAGGCGTCTAGCATCATTGCTGAATTAGCCAGCAAGGGTGCTATACCAACTAAGGGGACTATGTCCCATAGCGAGGATAATGGAGTAGCGGCCTAATGTCGTCGTTCAAGCCAAAGCGCGTCTCGGGCGCAGACCTGGCGGCGCAGCTGTCACCAGCCACGGCCAGCCTTCCCGCATCGGTGCCGATGGCTCCCCCGCCAGTGGCTCCTGCTCCGGTGGCAGCACGGCCCCCCAAGAAAGTGCAGATTAACTTTCAGGCGTCGGAAGCCTTCGCGGAGCTGGTGGCAATCGAAGCGGAGAAGGTCGGTAGCACCCGGCGCTTCTTCGCTCGGCTTTTGCGGCAGGCGGGCTATGAGGTACCGGAAGCGGATGTGAACCCGCCTGATACACGGCGCAGGCGCTCTAGCGGGCTAATGGAATAGGGGGATAGCCTCCTAGAATATACTAGGTATCTATTACCTTTGGGCGGACGAGAGGTTCCAGAGGCGGCAGGTTGCGGAATCCCTGCCACCTTCCCGAAAAAAAGCGGTGCCGCTGTCTGTTATCATAGTGATAGCCGACAGCGCTTGTCTTTTGGTGTGTCCCCGACTGCCTGATGGCACGCTGAATCGCCTGCAGTTCGGACGGGCTGTTGCACCACTGAGGACAATGGGAGATCGCTAAGAAGCGTCCACAGTACGGTGAGCTAACTGCAGGTGCGTGGTGCACTGTTGGTTCACCTATAGAAGATTTTATAAGACTCTTATAGGTATGTGCAGGCGATTCAGCGTGGATAACGTGCTTCGACGCAGGCGATTCAGCGTAGTCGGTCCTTGGGACGCAGGCGATTCAGCGTAGGCACGCAGGCGATTCAGCGAGGACAAGTGTCTCGTCGTGGCCGAATGCAGGCGATTCAGCGTGAGTAAGTCTTGCTCCTGGCCGGGAAGGGGCGTGACGCAGGCGATTCAGCGTAGGCGGTCGGGCAAGATGCGCCATGATGCCGCCATGGATTCGTCGCGTACGCAGCTTGAGCTTCTCGGCCTCGATGAGGCGCTCCGTCGTGCCGACGCTGCGGGTGCAACCGCGAGCGAGCGGAAGCGCCTGCGGGAACGTATTGAAGTTACGCATGGCATCCTCACCGCCTTGCCGACGCCGGACGAGATGGCGTTCCTGCATAGCGGGCTCTGCCAGACTTTCCTTCCGCATAGCCGCCCTGCCAGCGACGATGCGATCTGGCGCCGCAGGGCAGGGCGCTTCACGCTGCTGGTTAGCCCCGGCGCGATGGACGACGGGCAACGAGCGACGCGTGTCGGCGTGCCCTATGGCACGAAGGCCCGCCTAATCCTGATCTATCTGCAATCCGAGGGCGTGAAGGGGCGGGAGGTATCCTTGGGCGCCTCGATGAGCGCATGGATTCGGTCGTTGGGCCTCTCGGTCACCGGTGGTCCGCGGGGATCTATCGCTGCAGTGCGTGAGCAGGCACTCAGGATCGCGCGATGCAGTTTCACTCTCCAGTGGGATGCTACCGATGCGGCTGGTAACGTCCAGACCCTAGTGCGCGATACACAGATCGTCGAAGGTCTCGAACTCTGGACGGCACCGGGCGTCGCGGGCCGCTGGCCAGAGACAGTGGAACTGAGTGCGAAGTTCTACGAGCACCTCAAAGAGCATGCGGTGCCATTAGACAAGCGGGCAATTGCTCACCTCGCGGGCAACAGCCTCGGGCTCGATCTCTACTCGTTGTTTGCATACAGGCTGCCACGGCTGAAGGACGGCCTGCATCTGAGCTGGCTACAAATCCGCGACCAGCTCGGCAGCGGCGAGGCGCACGCGCGATCGCTGGCGCAGCGCATCCGCGACGTGCTGCCCGAAATCGCGGCCGTCTATCCAGAAGCAAAGATTGAGGCGACTCGTCACGGCTTGATGTTGCGCCCGTCCCCGCCGGCTGTGCCTCGAACAACGGTGCAGGTGCGGGGCCTTGGATTGGTAGCTGGACGACGCTGACGGGCTAGTGCACTGACCCAGACGGAGGATTCACAGCGGGCCGCTGCGGTGGAATTCTCCGGCTATGGCCCAGACCGTCAGTGTCATCGTTGGATCG
>NZ_JQKB01000201.1 GCF_000745835.1 Belnapia moabensis DSM 16746
GTTGGTTCTAACCAGTCCCGGGGCGCCTCCCATGGAGGCAGGGCGATGCGGTAGGGGTGCCCCGGTACAGATGGCCGGGTGCCCGCCGATGTCGGGTCGCATAGCCATAGGTCCCCCTGGCGGCTCTTTGGAAGGCTCTGTTGCATCCTTTGCGGCCGGGCCGGATTGGGGCGAAGCTTCGGCATGGCAAGACAGCGACTGGAGCAGCTTCGGGCGGATCTGACCTTCAAGGGCCGGCAGTTCACCGCCGAGGTGATCCTGTGGGCGGTCCGGTGGTACTTAATGTTCCCGGTCAGCTACCGAGACCTCGAACTCATGCTGCAAGACCGTGGCGTCGAGATCTCCCACACCATGATCTTCCGGTGGATCCAGGCCTACGCGCCGGAGCTGGAGAAGCAGCTGCGGCCGCGTCTGTGCAGGAGCAACGGCTCGTGGCGGGTCGACGAGACCTATGTCCGGGTGAAGGGCCGCTGGACCTACCTGTATCGCGCGGTCGACAGCAGCGGGCAGACGATCGACTTCCTGCTCGCCGCGCATCGCGACGCGGCCGCGGCCAAACGGTTCTTCCGGAAGGCGCTGGGGCAGCCGCACACGGTCACTCCGCATACCTTCACGGTGGACAAGAACCCTGCCTATCCGCGCGCCTTGGCCGAGATGAAAAAGGATGGCGTGTTGTCGCGGTTCGTCGGGCTGCGCCAATCCAAATACCTGAACAACATCGTCGAGCAGGACCATTGTCGTGTGAAGCGCCTGATCCGACCTGGTCTCGGCTTCGGCAGCATGTGCACGGCGCGACGAACGCTGGCGGGATATGAGGCCATGGGTATGATCAGGAAAGGGCAGGCTCATCGGATCGGCGGGCGTGACATACGAGCCCAGGTGGGCCTCGTCGCGGAGTTGTTCGCTGTCGCCGCTTGACAGAGCGCCGTGTGCGCGTAGCCGCGGACCAACGGGAACTTTGATACTGCTGGCGAAGTCAGCTGGCCGCTTGCGCTCGGACCAGCCGAGAGAAATGCGACCGCCTGGTGCGCGCCGGGGTGTCACCCAGGATCCAGTGCACCAGGCGCACAAGGTTCATGGCGGCGGCTGTAGCGACATGCTGCAGGTGTGTCTTCGCCTGCCCAAAGTAGCGAGATCGGCGTAGGTCAAAGGCACGCACGCCCTGCGATATGGTGCCCTCAACTCCGGCTCGCAGGGCGTAGAGGCTACGGAACTCGGGCGTCGTCTGCCGCTGTCGTGCCGCTTGCAAGGCGATGTATTCGTCACGCGTCTTGAAGGTCATGATCCGCCGCGTCGCGGTCGGACCAACGCAGTCGCTCCGGTGCGGGCAGGCCTGGCAGTCGGTTGCGGAGAACTTCACCTTGACCACAGGCGTCCGGCCATCAGTCGCTGGCGACCAGCTGGAGCTGTGCACACCCATGGGACAGGTGACATGCTGGGCGTCCCAGTCGATGGTGAAGGCATCCATTGCAAAGCCTTTGCCGGCTTTCGCTTGCCAGCTGCTGTCGATCCGGGCTGGGCCAACCAGGTCAAGGCCGAAGTCGTGCTGCGCCTGCACCCGCTGCCCGGCACTGAGATAGCCGGTGTCGACGATGTGCTGCGCCGGCAACAAGCCTTTATCTGCAAATGCTGTATGGATCGGGGCTGTGACGTCGCTGTCCGCCACAGGCCCGGCGGTGGTCTGCACCGCGGTGATGATCCGCGGCCGCTCCTCGTCACAGGTCTCGCTCAGATGCACCTTGTAGCCGATCCAGGTCGTGCTGCGCTTGCAGGCATAGCGGACATCGGCATCGTAAGGTGAGTTGATGAGCCTTGCCGCGGGCGGGATCTCGTCGCGCTCGCTCCGCCAGCGCACCTGGCCGTCGGCAAGATAGAACTGCTGAACCCAGACCCGGCGCAGCATCTCGGCGGCGGGCAGGTGGCGGAGCCACTCCGGCGTGGCAGCAGCGGCAAGCGTCGCGAGCAGATGATGGCCGTCCTCGCCAATCTGCTGCACCCAGGCGGCTCGTTTGGCGGCCGAACGTGGCAGGCGATCGTCGAAGGCACGCGCTTCGTACGCCTCGGCCCAGTGCGGCAAAACCTGCGACAGCAACCATTCGGGCGCCGCCAGGGCCAGCACCTCCAGTGTATGCCGCAGCGTCTCGTGAACACACTCGAGCCGGTTCAGCGCCCGGGCAGCGGCCAGAACGTGGGTGGCGTCCGTGCGCTGGCGGCCTCCGGCCTTGAGCAGCTGATGCGCCGCCGCGATCTCCAGCACCGCATCCAGCAGCAGGGTCTCGGCCGCGCCCGCAACCAAGCGTGTGCGGAACTCGCTCAGCACCGAGCTGTCGAAGCCAGGGTTGGTGAGTGACAGGCCGAGCAAATACTTCCAGTCGATCCGCCCCCGCACCGCATCCGCCGCCCCTCGATCCGACAAGCCCTCAGCGAACTGCAGTAACGTCACCAAGGCCAGACGCCAGGGCGCCTCCGCTGGCTGACCCTTGCTCGGGAAAAGCGATGCAAAGCGGTCATCGTCGAAGACGGGGCCAAGCTTGTCACGCAGGCTCAGCAGCAGATTGCCACGCGGGAAAGCTTGCCGCGCCACCTTGACCGTCTCGTCCGGAACTGGAAGGGGCGCTGCAGGGTGTAGGCACATGGCCAGCCTCGATGTTGTAGGAACAGCTTCATCAATGCCTGGCTGCCGCGATCGCGGCATGCCGCTTACGGCGGCAAAGCCGCCGCTGTCGCCAAGCTCGGTGGGCTGTCTGGCACGCTGCAGACCTTGCAGCGTGGGCCGCAGGTAGATGCGCCAAGGCTCACCCAACCAAAGGGCGCATCATTCAACCAATTTCCGCCTTTTCGATTTCGCCAGCAGTATCGAACTTTGCATCAGAACCAATCCTAGTGCCTAGGGAGGCCGATTGTTTGGAAGGCCTTCGTACTCGGCTCACCGGGCCAGAAGTTCTGCCGAAGGACTATTGCCCGTATCCAACTTCGTTCTGGATGAACTCCTTGAATAGCTTCAAACATTCTGCCGGCTTCTCAAGCGTCGGCAGGTGGCCGCAACCTCGCAGCACATGGAAATGCGCGTGCGGGAGGCCGTCTGCGAGCGCTCGGCCGACCGACACCGGTACAATCTGGTCGGCGTCCCCCCAGACAACCAAAGCCGGCATCCGTAGCGCGTCAAGGTGGGAGGTTACCTCGGCCCGTGATCCGAGCGCGCGCGCTTGGGCTGCTCCGGCCTTGCTGCCGACGCGGCCCGCCATTGCCATGAAAGTTTCCGCCGCTCTTGTAGCCTCCTTCGGCACTGCCAACTTGGCCAGCATCTCAATAACGGCGTCTGGCATGGCTTCCAGCCCGGCGACCAGTTCCTGCACGCTGGCCTCCGGTGCTGCTGGATTGCAGCCCATCAGCCAGAGCGCCGTGACCCGTTCAGGCGCGGCTAACCCTACTTCGAGTGCAACACTGCCGCCGTAGGAGGTGCCGACTGCGACGAACTTTGGCGGCGCTTTCGCCAGGACGGCCGCAACGTTGTCCTGGATCGTCGGCTCGGACAGCACCATCACTTGAGCTTCGACCATGCCACCCAGTTGCTCAATCACTTCGCG
>NZ_JQKB01000202.1 GCF_000745835.1 Belnapia moabensis DSM 16746
GCTCCGCCTTGCTCAGGTGCTCAAGCTCGTCCCGCCCCATCTGGGGATCGAATCAGCCAACCCGCTCCTGCGCAAGGGGGGTGGGTAATTACCATCGAAGAGCTGCGGCGTGAGCTGCAGGAGTTCGTCATCCACTACAACGCCACCTGGCTCGTCGCTCGGCATGGCTACCGCACCCCGAACCAGATCCGCGCCGAGCAACGCAGTCTTGCTCAGTGCCTACCTACCCATCTACCCTTGGCCGCCTGAACAGCGCAGTCAGCTGTCTCAACAACCGGGCGCACTACAAAGCATAGGATCACCGCGGCGAAGCGGGCCGGCAGGGTCAGCATGGGGGCGGTCCTCTGGCCAGGACGCCTCCAGCTTAGCCCGTCACCCGCTCCGCCGCCTCATCCCGGAATGGCCAAACTCGAGCTAAGCCGACGAAGTTTCGACCTGCGACCCGTAGGGCCGGGGCGCCGGACGGCACCCAGCGCACGAAGGTCCCAGAGGTGAGACCTTCGTGCGCTTGGTATAAGACCTTCCGCTACGCCGCCTAGTCCAAGATCACCCAAGCCGGATCAATAAATTAACGGGGTTGCAGCAGGCGGTCCCTCAACCGCTAGCCAGCGCATTGAGCCAGGACAAGCCGGTGGTCAGGCTGCTGCGCCAGCAGTGCTGAGGCGCCCGCCTGCCGACGAGGCTGTCACTCCGGCAGGACGGCCGGCCCGTAGCCGAGGGTCCGGTAGTAGTCGCGCACCAACGTCCTGTCACTAACCGGCGGGCCCTCACGGCGCTGACCGAAGAACCAGCATCCCGCGGCCGCTGCGCCCCTGTCGTGCCGTGCGGCACGGTCGAGCAGCCGGAGCGGCGCCCCGAGCAGCAGGCCCGACAATCCTGCTACCATCCGCCAGGGGCGCCAAGGCGAGAGGCCAAGCAGGAAGGCGCGCAGTGCATAGGCCAACGTGCTTCCCGCGCCGAGTGCGATGCCGGCCGCAACCTCGTCAAATTCGCGAAAAAGCCGGCGATGCCCAATCGGCGTGAAGCGCGTGAAGTCGTAGGCGCCCATGTGAACCGGCTGCAGGAAGGGCGTCTCGGCGAAAATCCAGCCTCCCCTGACTAAAACGCGCCGCATCTCGGCGACGCAGCGCGCCGGATCCGCCACGTGCTCCAAGACAGCATTGGCAACAACAAGGTCGAAGCTGCCATTCGGGAAGGGCAAGTCATGCGCGTCACAAATCATAGCAACGCCCGGACCGAAGGCAACATCGGTGTTCAGGATCTGTACCTCCGGGGCATTGAGCAGCAACCCGCCGGAGCCGATAATGAGCACGCGCGCGCCAGGCCTTCGCTGCCCAACCCACTGAATCGCCTGCGCCGCGCCGGGATGCCGTAGCGAGGTCGGCGTTGCACTGAGCCGTCCGACGAGGCGCCGGCCGAACCGGCGGAGGCCGGAACTCTGGTCGGCCGAGCGGCCGTAGCTCGCTCCGGTATAGCCCGAGCCAACGACATAATCCGCCGTGCTGAAGACCGAAGTGTCGTCGTTAATGAGAACTGGCACCTCGCCCACAACGGGGTAGAGCGTCCCACAAGCCTCGCAGCGCACCTTGTCTCCTTGCCAGGAGAGTGGCCCACGATCGCGCGGGCAGAGCAGCGGCACGTGATTTAGGTGGGCGGCTTCGAACATGCTTGTCAGTTCCTATATAGCAAGCGCGATCCGGGCCCGCGGCTTAGCGCGCACCTGAGAGACGGCCGATGTCCGCGGCCAGGGATCCCGTCCGGGCCTGCAGCACCGTCTCTAGAGCCGCGCGCTGCCAAGCTGCTGCCGGCACTTCCTTCGCGCCCTCGGCCAGCTGCACCCGCACCGCGGCGAGAACCGGCACACCGCTCCCGAGGCCGAGGCTGTTAAGAGCCTGCTCGGCTCGGCTGCGGAGCCCAAAGCCGACGGAACGCCCGTTCAGCGCGGCAGCCACCGCAACCGTGGTATTGCTACGATCGGAATGTCGGGCTCGCCAGATTATGCCGCCCTGCGGCGCGACGACATAGGTCTTGTCTTGGTCGCCATGGCCCTCGATCCGCCCGCGTTCCGCGGCCACGGCGCGCCAGGTCACCTGGGCAGGGAAGACGATCGCCTCGGCCGTGACTACGACATCGCCGCAGCGCAGCGATCCCTCGGCTGGACCGAGCCCGCAGCCTTCGAGTGGCGCGAGCGGCAAGACGAGGCGCTGCGGTGGCTGGCTGCCAGTCTGCTGCAGGGCCCCGGCCAGGGCCGGCCCAACGGCAGCGAACCCCACCGCGAGCAACGCCGCTCCGCCCAGCACCGCGCGGCGCTGGGTGGCTACGACCGACGCGGCACCCGGCGTGGCGACCGGCTGCGAATCTGGGTGGCCGTCCTGGCGAAAGGGCAAACCGGTAAGGATCAGCAGCAGGATGACCAACGAGAAGAAGCCCCAGCCATAGACCACGTGGTCCGCCGCCGCTGCTTCAGCGCTGCCGAGATACTGGCCGAGCAGCACGATGCCAAAGGCGCGCAGGCCATTGGCTAGGATCGGCACGACCAGCGCGAAGGCCATCACGACCAGCCGACGTTTTGGCGACCTAAATATTTCGAAAGCGTAGAGCGCACCGAAGGCGACAGCCGCGATCAGGAAGCGCAATCCGGCGCAGGCCTCGGCGACCAGGAACAGGCCGCCCGGGGTCTCGATGATCAGGTTATCCACAAAGTGCGGGACGCTGGTGAAATCGAGCAGATGGTCGATCATCCAGGCAGTGATCGATTGCAGCATCGGGGTGGCGAAGCCGCCGAATGGCACTAGGAAAACGAGGTAGAACAGCGGCGCCGCCATGGCCCGCCAGATCCGCCAGCCAAGCACCGCCAACACCAACACCCAAATTAGCCCGATGAGCGCGAACTGTCGGCCCTCCATGATGCCGAGGCGCTCCGCTACCAGCCATGCGAATGCCGGGGGCAGGGCCAATAGAGCGAGCCAGGGTGAGGGCTCCGGCCACAGCGCGGCCAAGCGGTGGCGCCGACTCCAGGCGAGCCAGGTGGAGATCGGCAGGATCAGCCAGCAATGGTTGTAAGCGGTTGAGGCATTCCAGACTTGCACCGCCGCTGCACCCTCCTCTCGGAAGAGCTGGGAAAAAGCGGTGAGGCAGAGGCCAAGCAGCAGAAGGGCAGCGCCCCAGCCACTACGCCGCCCCGAGAAGCTGCGCGTCGAGAAATTTGACACCATGGTGGCTGAGGTCAGCGGAGAGATGCGGCGGGACATTAGGCGTCATGGCTCAGGCGGGCGGTCCTGGTCCAAAGACTCCGACGGATCTGCGCATGGTGGACACAGGACGGCATGGCGGAGCGGGATCCATGGCAACAGAGTTGTTACGGGGAAGTATATGCCAGTCGGTTTCATGCCCCAAGAAAACAGTTCGCCGGAAGCCCGACTTAGCCCGGATTATGCACCAGAGGTGACGGGCATGGCGAAATCCGCTGATCGGCAATAGGATTCGGTTGCGACACCCACATCCAGCCGGTCCCGGA
>NZ_JQKB01000203.1 GCF_000745835.1 Belnapia moabensis DSM 16746
CCCGTCTCAGCTCGATCGTCCTGATCCATGCTGCATCTCACCATGCCGGTCTCCGCTCGGACAAATGGCTGTCCAGGAAAACCGGGTGCAGCTCACACGAAGGTAGCTTATGGTAAAGTGGAAGCTTGGGTGATGAGCGGACCGCTGCCAAGCGTCGTGAAAAGATACCTAAATGCCCGCCACATCTTTCGAGGTGGGGGTCACTGAAGAATTGTGCTTGGCGCAGCTTGCAGAGGAATCACGGTGATGCTTGGCAGCCGGCGGCTGTACTTATCGTGGTACATCCTAATCGGAAAGGGCGCACCGTGGTAGCGCTACCGAAAGCTGTGAGCACGAAGTTGGCAGCGCCGCCTCGGCTGGTCTAGAACACAAGAGCAGCAACCGGAACGCGATTAGTCAGCAATCGAGCCAAGCATAACGGTTGACGTTGCGGCTTCGCATAGTATACGAGAAGCGAACGTAGCAGCCAATGGTACCTCTGCAGATGGATAATGAGCGCCTGTTGTATATACTCCGAGATACTGTCTTGGCCGAGGTGCGGTCGGATCAACCTGACCTGTCGATGCGCCAACTGGCGGTCGTCTTGGTCGTTTATCAGACTGAAGAGCCGCAGACTGTTCGGGGTTTAGCGGCGTCGCTCAACATTCAAAAACCCGCTGTCACCCGCGCTTTAGATTGCCTTGAGGAAATCGACTTGGCCCGTCGTAAGGTCGACCCTCGTGATCGCCGTAGCATCATCGTCGAGCGGACAGGAACGGGCGACGCCATGCTGAAGCGACTGCAAGATGCGATGGCGGAAGCAGAGATCCACTGCATTGACGTTCCTGAGCGCCAACGCTCGATCGCGTGAGCATTTTTACCGCAAGCCCGGCATTGCCCGTGCCGGTCGCCACCGCCTGGGTCCTGTTACATCACATGGCGCCCGACGCAGACGATCGCCGACGCCAATGCTGTTTGGTTCATTGCGTGCGTCTTTGACCTTTGGCCACGAGTTGCATCGCGTTTGGCAGGCGTTGGCCGTCAAGCCACAAATCAACGATGGATGTGATGACGCTGATGGCATTGAAGCCGCGCCCATGAAGCGGGTGGTCGGGCATTCCCAATGCGCACACGTTGCCGCCCTTCTGACAGTCGATCGTGGCACCCCGATACGAGTACGAAGGGCCGCCAAGGGGACCTTCCGCTGCGGTTAGCTCCGGCTCTGGAAGGGCGCCAGCCGAAGGCGGTAGGTTGACGAACATGCTCATGCTATGAGCGTTGCCGAAAACGCCTAATGGTTGATTGCCACGGCAGTATTAAGGAATTGTGAGGTTTGGTTGGGATCTGGAGCGCCCGGTAAACGCTGGCCCGGTTAACCCCGAGACGCGCCGCAATCTCTACGGGCCTTACTCCCTCCGTCCGGAGGTTCAGCCCATGCGCCATTTAACCGTTGGGCAGTCGGCATACGCCCCTTGTACTCCCGTCGGCCTTTGCCTTGGCGATGCCTTCGCGCTGCCGCTCCAACGTCAACGCCCACTCAAACTCTGCAACAGCACCAAGCATCGTCACCCTCAGCGTGCCCATAGGCGTGTGGGTGTGGCTCTCGGAGCCGCCCATGGAGGGGACCCGGCGTGCCGCCCCCGCAGCTTCTAGCCGCGCCATGATGAGGAGAAGATCGGCCACGCTCCGAGCCAGCCTGTCGGGCGAGCCGTGCTGGTCACAGACCGCAAACAGCGTCACGCCCAAGACCCGCTTGCCGCCATCGATGCCGCGCACCCAGGCGGTTGGAGCTGACCGCAAGGAGCGGCTGTCGGCCACCACCGCTGAGGATAGCACCTCGTCCCCAAGCCAGTTGCCGATCGAGCGCGAGAGTTAGCCCAGTCGGGTCCACCGCGCGAAGCTGCTGTACAGGGAGGTGAAGGGAACACCCGAGAGCCAGCTGGCGACGCGCCACTGCAGGCCGCCGAAAGTCAGCGTCCAGGTCAGCCCGATCAGGCGCCGCCGCAGGGTCACGTCCGGCTTGCGGCCGCAGCGAGGCACCCCGATCTGCTCAGGTCCATGGCCTTCAATTCCGTCTCGACCGCGACGACGAAGACCTCGACGTCGGCCAGGGTATTCCAGCCGTCGCCACGGCTGGGTCGGGAAACACGGCGAGCCGGGGGCGGAGGCAGGTCGACACTGCTGCCTAGGCTGGTGCGAGACATCGGCTTTACATGGTGAGGCTCGGCCGGCGCACTTCCCTACGTATCGCAGCCAGCCCAAAGAGGGTGGCTTACTCCGGCTTCAGATTTTAAACTGCGGTGACAGCGTCGGTGGCCTCCGGGCAGGCTGGGCTAAGCCTTTGAGACCAGACACGGTCCAAGCCACCTGCCCGACGCCCGCCAGGATCCCGCCGTTCTGGCCAGGGACGTCAGGTGTCCAGTCAGCCGCGTTGTCGCAGGCGCCAGGCAGCGGGCGCCTCGCCTAGGGTGTCCGATGGCACTTGGCTGGACGAGACTGCCCTCCATCGCCCTGCCGCGACGGCGGCTAAGCGGTCCGTTTCAGGCGGTAAACCCGGCCGTAATGGTCCACTACATCCCGCATCTTCAACCGGTTCAGCATGGTCGATGTCGATGAGGTTTTGATGCTGATGCCACTGGCGTGTGCGGCTTTGACAATTTCATCGAGTGTTAGCCCAGCAGGGTGTTTTTCAAGAATATTAACAACAATACGAGTCAACGGAATCCGACTAGCCCTTAGTGGATTCAAATGAACGTTTGTGTGTTGCAGTTTATTATTTAAATTGAAGGCATCGAAATTATCCAAAATGAAATCAAGAGCTGCAAGTTTCTGGCGCAGAACATCGATTTTTTGTGCTGCTTTGTTCCGTTCTGTTGTGAGTATTTCCAGCACTCGGGTGTGCGAAAGCGTCATCGGCCTCTCCTTGTCCGGCAATGAGTTCTCATCCTGGCACCATCACCCGTCGTCGAAGGAGTCTAGCGGTGTTATTGCGGCTTCGTGCCGCTGCAAAAGCCAAGAAGTCCAAGGCTTATCTCCAATCTGAATTGCCATCGTGGTGCACGGGTCAGCCGCCTGGATGTGCTGGTCGCTGGCCGTCATCGGCATCACGCAGTGCGGACCTACTCCGGCCGCTCGCGGTCGAGCATTCGGTTCAGCACCTCGGCGGCGATGGCCACCTAGGTCGCCGGACGTCCATCCATTTACGAGCGCAGCCCGTTGCCGATGATGCGTTCTCACTGGGAGACGTCGGCCTCCACCAAGGCAAGCCAGTCGTTCTAGCCCGAGGCGTGCTGCAAGCCCATACGGCCGCGCTCGGCGATAGAATGCAAGTGCGCATTCCGCTGCGTCGGCGCGGTTTTGACCGCGGCGCTCGGCACCGGACTCGCAAGCGGCGGGATGACGACGGCGGCATCGGGCTGCCGCGCCGCGACCGCGGCGTAATACCAAGTCTCCGAGAGCATGACTCTCTGGGGATTCCCAGACTGACGGCGCTCTGATTCAACGTGGCGAGCAGAGGAGCTTCGCCATGCC
>NZ_JQKB01000204.1 GCF_000745835.1 Belnapia moabensis DSM 16746
TCACCCCCTACGAAGCCATCTGCAAAGCCTAGACGGAGGAGCCCTCCAGGTTCATCCATGACCCGCACCACCAAATCCCGGGACCAAACATCTAGGTTAAGCTCCACCCTAATCGACGCGGATCCCAAGCTGGCGGATCACACCGCCAAACTTCTTCCTGAGTTCCTGCAGCAAGGCCCGGAAGTCGTCCGGTCCGCGGGCTTCGACTTCGATGCCGATGGCCTCGAAGTGCTTGCGCAGCGCCGGCGTGGCCAAGCCCTGCTGCACCTCGGTGACGAGCCGGTCGATGATTGGTTGCGGCGTACCAGCTGGCACCATCAGGCCGTTCCAGCCCCCGATGTCGTAGTCCGTCGGGCCGCCAGCGGAAGCGATCGGTGGAATGTCGGGCACGAAGCGTGATGGCTGTGCCGTGGTTAAACCTAGTGCCCGAAGCTGTCCCTCCTGCACAAGCTTCAACGCGGCCGCTAGTGTATCAATCCCGTAGTCCACTTGGCCGCCTAACAGAGCCGCCAAAGCCGGGCCACTACCTAGGAAGGGGATATGCAGCGCATCAATCCCAGCCATGGCATTGAAGACTGCACCCAGCAGATGCTGGGAGCCGCCAACACCGGAGGAATTGTAAGTGTACTTGCCAGGATTGGCACGCAGCAGCGCGATGAATGAGCGTAAATCGGTTACGGGCAGATCACGCCGCACCAGCAGCATATATGGCGCAATGCCGTAGCTTGCCACCGGCGCGAACTCGCGCTCGACATCATAGAGGGTACGACTTACCAACGGCTGAAAGCTGATCGGCCCGATGGAGGCTGCGAGCAGCGTATAGCCATCCGGTGCTGCCTTGGCCACAGCGTTGGTGCCAATCTGGCCGCCGGCGCCAGGCCGGTTTTCTGGCACGACCGTCTGACCGAGGCGCTCGGTCAGCAGCTGGGCGATGAGACGACCCTGCACATCGGTCGATTGGCCTGGGGGCCAGGGAATGACCATGCGTAGCGCCCGCGAAGGCCAAGCTCCTGACGGCTGTGCAAGCCCGGGACGTGACACGAAAGGCAGCGCCAAGGGTGCGCTCAGGATGCCTCGACGTCTCATAGACTGTTTCCTCTCCGGCGCACTAGCTGTTGTGGGAACCCAGCTTGGCGCAGCTGTAGTCAATCTAAGACAGTGGTCCAGGGCAGGACAGCAAAGGAAGTGAGCTGATTGATTAAGGCGGGCTTGACGCCACTAAAACCTCACGGAATGTGACATGGTGAATGACCCGCTGGAGCGACGCTTGGCCGTGGCGCCGACCATCGGGGTGCCGGCCATTACCCTGGAAGGCGATGGCAATGACGCGCCGCATCCCGATCTAGCTTCCTATGCCGGGCGGCTCACCGGCTGGTACGCCACCGGCTCATTCGAGGCAGGATCGGCCATAACCTGCCGCAGCAGGCGCCACACCAATTCGCTCAGGCGGTCATTGACGCGGGTGCCGCCTGAGCGGCGCCCGGACAAGCAAGGAGGATCTTATGGACCGTCGCTCATTCCTGCCGGGGCTGCTATCCGCCGGCGCCATGCTGGCAGGCTTGCCGCTAACGACCCGCAGCGCCGCGCAATCGGCTTTTAGGGTGCCGGCGCCGGAATTCGCCGGCATCGACGCTTGGCTGAATTCTCCTGCGCCGCTGACCATCGCCGGACTGCGCGGCAAGGTGGTGCTGGTCGACTTCTGGACCTATTCCTGCATCAACTGTCGCCGCACGGTCCCCTATCTCAACCGCTGGCAGGCGGAGTACGGCCCGCATGGGCTGCAGGTCATCGGCATCCACACGCCGGAATTCGGCTTCGAGCGCGTCCGCCACAATGTGGAGGATGCGGTCCGCGAGTTTGGCATCCGCTACCCCGTTGGCCAGGACAACCGCTTCCAGACCTGGCGAGCCTGGAGCAACCGAGCCTGGCCAGCCTTCTACCTGTTGGATCAGGACGGCCGGATCGTCCTGCTCCGGGAGGGCGAGGGCTACGCGCGCGAGATGGAGGGCGCGATCCGGGCACTGCTCGGCCTGTCCGCCTCCGGGCCCGTCGGCAGGCCGGGCGACGACCCGGATCTGTCGCGGATCCGCTCGCCCGAGATCTATTTCGGCGCGCAGCACCCGACGCCACAGGATCGCGCTCAGTCGCCCCGGTCGGGCGAGGCGGCCTATGCCTTCACGGGCGAAGGCCCGCGGCTGAACCAGTACCAGCTTGAGGGCAAGTGGAACCGGGAGGAGGAAGCGCTGGTGCTCCGCTCGGCGCGCGGCGGCCTGCGTCTGCGCTTCTCCGCGGCGAAGCTGCATCTGGTGGCCGCCGCACCGCAGGGCGGGAAGCTGCGGGTCTCGGTCGACGGTGACGCGGCGCAGGAGATTGAGGTGAATCGGCCAACGCTTTACACGCTGCTCGATGGGACAGCCTATGGCGAGCATCAACTGCTCGTCGAGGCGGAGATGCCGGGGTTGTCGCTTTTCAGCGCGACTTTTGGTTAGGGTAGGGTGAGGGCGATCGAATGCGGTGGCCATCGTCTCAAGCGCACATCGCCATGGCTGTGACCTGCGTACTGGCACCAGCCCCGGCCGTGGCGGGGAGCACCGACGACGACAGGTCGGCGGTCTTCGGCGTAAAGCTCCCTGCCGGGTACCGCGATTGGCAGCTGATCAGCGTGACCCACGAGGCTGGCGGCCTCAACGGCATCCGAGCCATTCTTGGAAACGATGTTGCGGTAAGAGCCTTTCGGGACGGTACGCGTCCTTTCCCGGACAGTGCGATCATCATTAGGCTGGCGTGGCAATACGTGGCATCGGCCGAGAACAATGCGGTCTTCGGCCAAGCCCAATCCTTCGTGCCTGGGGCTGCGACGAACGTCCAGATTAGCGTCAAGGATTCGCGGAGATACGCTGGCACCGGCGGTTGGGGGTATGGCCAGTTCGAAGACGGCAAACTGAGCCGCAGCGAGGCTCTGCTCGGCACATGTGCCTCATGCCATGACCGTGCGGCGAAGGCGGACGACTTCGTCTTCACCCGTTACGCGCCATAATGGCTCTGGCATGTCACGGATGACGGCGCATGGCCCGCAAGAACGGCATCACTCAAGAGAGCTTTCTTAAAGCGGACCCTCAGCATTGCGCATGTCGTGGTTCCATATCCACCCTTATGCGGCATCAGCTGGATTGAGATCCCGACTGCCAAACCTACCTCCCACCACCCGGCGGAATGCGACTGGGCAGACGCATAGCCGAGGTGCGGCATGATTATCCGGGGGTGATGGACAACGATGCGGCCAGTAACCGGTCTTGGATGACACCAACCAGTAACAGTCGACCAACTTCACGCTCTACGCCAGCTGCGTGCTGCATCCGCCTGTACCGGGTTCATGGATGGAAGTTTGGCAGTGCGATGCAGTAATACCAAATCCCACTGATCAGAACCGATACGCCCAATCGCGCAGTCCGATGGACATGATAGTCCAGGGCTGCTCGACGAGGCGGTTCCA
>NZ_JQKB01000205.1 GCF_000745835.1 Belnapia moabensis DSM 16746
ACCTCTCAGGCCCTTCAGCCTATCTGGGGTGTCCGCGAGAGCGGGGCAGGGCCACGCCGTGGGCCTGGTGCCGCGCCGAGCCCAGCGCCGGGTGATCTTTGGCAGAGATCGACCAGCCGCCACCGCACCACGCCATGGATGGCCCGTATCGGGCCGCTCTCGAGCACCGCTGCCAGGGCCGAACGGTGGGCACTGGTCAGCCGCGATGCCTGGCCCGGCGCCTTGCGGTCAACCAGCCCAGCCGGGCCCTCGGCGTTGAACCGTGCCACCTAGTCCCGGACGATCTGCACCGTCACTCCGCCGATCCGGGCGGCCTCCGTGCGCGACGCGCCATCGTAAACGGCAACCAAAGCCAACAGCCGGCGGGCCTGCGCCGCATCCTTGGTCCGACGAGCCGCCGCACGAAGCCCCACCGCGTCAAAGTCGTCTCGCAGTGGAATGGGCATGGCGAAGCCCCTCTGTTCGCCATGTTGAATCAGAGCGCCGCCAGCCTGGGAATCCCCAACGAGTCACACTCTCGGAGACTTGGTATTAGGCGGGGAGCAGCCAGTCGTCCGCGCGAAGCGTCAGGCAGCGGCCCTATGGCCGGGGTACAACGCTCCCGCCTCGCCCGACACGTCGATCACGATCTTTCCGCGCAAGCCGCGCGTGCTCCCGTTCTCCAGAAAATCGTGCGCCTCACCCATGCGCGCGAGCGGAAACGTCGCGCCGATGACAGGCTTCACCAGACCGCGCTCAATCAGGTTGGTCAGCGCATCGAGCTTCCCGCGATTCTGGCGAGTGAAGACAAAGTGGTAAGCGGCGTTCTTGCCCCAGGCCTCGATGAGGTTCTGAGGTTGGGCGATATCAACGAGGCTAACGACGCGACCGTAGGCGGAGAGCGTCAGCGGACTCCGTGTCAGCGTGTCACCGCCAATGGTGTCGAAGACGACGTTGACGCCATCTCCACCGGTTCGCCGAAGAACTGCCTCTACATAGTCCTCCGTCGTGAGGTCGATCGCCTCGTCTGCGCCAAGGGAGCGTACGAAATCATGATCGCGGGCCCGTGCTGTTGTGATCACCCGCGCCCCGATCGCTTTGGCGACCTGGATCGCAATCGTCCCCACGCCACCCGCTCCGCCATGAATCAATACGGTTTCACCAACCTTGAGCTGCGCGCGTTGGACGAACGCCTCCCAAACGGTGCCTCCCACGAGTGTCAGGCTCGCGGCCTCGATGTGCGAAAGGTTCCTGGGCTTGCGGCCGACCAGTTCCACGTCAACCACGTGTTGCTCGGCATAGGAACCGGCACCACCGAAGATTTTTGGCGTATAGTAGACCTCATCGCCGATCCCGAACCCGGTAACATCGGACCCGACGTCTTCGACGACGCCGGAGATGTCGTGGCCGATGATGGCGGGTAGCGGTACGAAATCCGTGTAGTCACCCCGACGGATCTGGCAGTCCAGCGGGTTCACGGCAGTCGCGTGCACGCGCACTCGCACCTGGTTTGGCCCGACCGCTGGCACCGGAACCTCACGAAGTTCGAACGCATCCGTTCCGCCGAAGCGGGTGAGAACGGCAGCCTTCATGGTTTGGGACATGGTAGATTCCTTTTCAGTCGCAAGTGACTCAGTGGCTGGTAGGGACACGCTCAAAGCTAGCGCCGGTCCGCCGGAATGCCGACCGACGGAGGTTCACGCCGCTCACCTCGGCGCCTAATGCGAGCACAGTGCCGACGACGTCGCAGCCGAGGATGGCCGGTGGACTTGGCGTGATCGAGCAGCCTTGGCGCCAGGATCTATGATCGACAGGGTTCACACTGGTTGCCGCGATCGCCACCGCCGCCTAGTCTGGGTCTGGCTGAGGGTTGGGCGAGTTCACGACCCGAAAGACGTCAGGCTCTCCGAAGGCCTCGATCACTTGGGCACGCATAAATGGCTCCTGCCTGAACGGCTCTTGGCGGATCCGTGCCGCCTTGTCGTCGCCCATGTGATCCCTTTGCAGAGAATGCAGAAGCGGGCATTCTCCCAGATCAGCTTCAAGAAATTCTTGAAAGTAAGTGCGGCGAAGTCTGGTGTTGGGTTGATGTTCGCGCCGGCGGCTGAGGCGTCGCGGCTGAGGCGGCTCTTCGGCGGCTTCGAATGCGCATGGGACATCCTGCCCCAGTTGCCAGCCATCACGCGCCAGTTGATGCCGGAGTCAACGCTGACTTGGAAGCCACACCGTGGATATCAGTGACCTGAACCTGTTCGTGCGCATCGCCCGGCTTGGCAGCATCAGCGCTGCAGCACGTGACCTCAATGTCACCCCGGCGGGGGCGAGCGCGCGCCTTGCAGCGCTCGAGAAGCGGCTGGGAGCGCGCCTGCGCCATCGCACAACACGGCAAGCGACCCTGACCGAAGACGGGATAGCCTTCCTGCCGCATGCCGAGCACGTATTGGATGCGGCACTGGCCGCGCGCGCGGCGCTCGGGCGCGAGCAGGCGACACCCCGTGGCAAGCTCCGTGTGGCGGCCCCAGCCTCCTTTGCGCGCATGCATATAGTGCCAGGCCTTAGCGAATTCTGTAACCGCTACCCGGAGCTTATCCTCGACATGCGCATCTCCGACAGCGTTGTCGACCTCGTGGAGGGCGCATTCGACGTCGCCGTTCGCTACGCAGAGCTTGGGGACTCGTCCTTCGTTGCACGGCGACTTGCGCCCGACCGCCGTGTGCTGGTCGCGTCGCCGGACTACATCGCGCGGCGTGGTCGGCCACGGTCGCCGGACGACCTTGCCAATCACACTTGCCTCGTCGTCGGCACTCTTGACCTCTGGACGTTCAAGGGGATGGACGGAAGGACCATAGAGCGGCAGGTGGCGCCTACCCTACGCATCAACGACGGTGGCGCAGTGCGCGATGCCGCGTGCGCTGGGCTTGGGATCGCGCTTATGGCCACTTGGTGCGCAGCGGAGGAGATCCGAAGCGGGGCGCTGGTCCCCGCGCTTCCGGAGTACTCGCTTGTCTCAACGCAAACCTTATGGGTGCTTTACCCGAGCTCGCGGGAACTCGCGCCCAAAGTCAGGGCATTTATCGACTGGATGGTTGCGAGATTCGGACCGGATCCATACTGGGACCGAGACCTCGAAGCAGTGATCGGCCTTGAACGCTGACCTGGTCAGCGTCTCAATCAGGACACGTACCAGTAGGGGTCTTGTCAGATCTGGGCGTTTCCATAGCGCGCCTTATCCAACAAATTGCGTTGGCCGCAGTAACGGAAAAGGTGACATATTCGTCTATGCTAAGTTGTAAGACGGAGCGGATGCCTTGGATTGGGCCGAGCAAGGAGAGCAACAGCGAGTCCTGTACGGTGCAGAATCTCCGCGCCGTAGGTTTGATGCAGCCGGCATCTAATACCAAGTCTCGGAGAGCGTGACTTGCTGGGGATTCCCAGGAGGACGGCGCTCTGATTCAACGTGGCGAACAGGGGAGCTT
>NZ_JQKB01000206.1 GCF_000745835.1 Belnapia moabensis DSM 16746
GCAGCCCCGCCGACATGCGCGCTGCCTGGCAGCAGGAGACTTTCAGGCGCGCCGCGTAAGCCAACCTATTGTCCAGAGAGCCGGGTGCGGTACATCCAGAGAAGGAGATGCTCGGGCAAGCAAGCTGGAACGGCGGCATCGTCGCTGCCAACAGCCGGTTAACACTTGTACGCTATGGCGACTTCGTTGTGAGCTGGCGCACTCGCCTCGCTGTGATGGTAGAGGGGTGCTTCGGATCTCCGCCGAGGAAACAAAGACCGACATGAGCACGAGCATCTACGAGGACCAGGAAGCCCAGGCCAGCCGGGCCAGGCAGGCGGCAGATCCAGATCCGGAGGTGGGCGGCATTGCTGTCGACCGCCTGCAGTCAATTATCGAGCGGATCGAGCGGTTGGAAGAGGAGCGCAAAGCTCTTGCCAACGACATCAAGGACATTTTCGCCGAGGCAAAGTCAGCGGGCTTCGATATCAAGGTGGTCCGTCAGCTTATCTCACTTCGCAGGAAGGAGCCGGCCGAGGTGGAGGAGCAGGAAACACTGCTAGACCTCTACAAGCGCGCGCTTGGAATGTGATGGCTGGGACAGGGTCCAGCAGATTTTTTGCACCGGTCGCCCGCGTGAGAGCCGGTTTCGGGACGGACACGGGTAGACTTGTGATGGGGGGAACGGCGGCGGTCCGCAGCGTTCGCGGTGTGTCTGACATTCTTCGCGGCGGCCGATGCGGACCCCTGCCGCCCGGGCCGAGCTTGCACGCCCGTCCCAGCCCCGTGCAACGTGCCTGACCGACGCCAAGTGGCACATCCCGCAGGCGTTCCTGCCCGGTCCGGCGCGCTGCGGACGACCGCGACGATGGTCGAGGCGCGCCTTGCTGACGGCGTGGTCTACGTCTGGCGGACCGGCTGCGCCGTGCGACCTCTGCCACGCGACTTCCCGCCCCGCGCTCCCAAACCGAGTCCTGGTCGGACGTACGGGGGCTCGGCACGGGGGATTCGCAGACCTCGGCTGAGACCTCACAACCGCCGCGCCTGAGGCGTTGAGGCGACGGCAGGACCGAGGCAATTAGCATCATCGTCTATGTGCTGCTTGCCAATCTCCGCGACCGGGGCGGAAGACGTTGGTGGCACCAGTGACGAAGGGTCGCGACCCTGAAGTGCAACGTGCGCCGACCCGGCGCCGGTGAAGGCGTTGGCTCGGGCGTCCCGGTACCAGTGGTCGTTCGACAAGGGGCGGACGCTTCGCTCAGCCAAACGCGTCGCCGACATCAATCCTGGTCGGAAATATGGCGACCAGCGGCGTCTTGGGCCCGACCAGAGTGCCGCCCTACCTCAATGCACTGCGAAGGCGAGGGGTTAGCACAGGACCGGCAGGCTGTGATGGTTCCTGCCGGTAACGCGTAGCACCATTTACGCCGCCCGCACGCCTTGTAGGAAGCTGCGGATCTCGACGGTCATACCCTCTGCTTGGCGCGAGACATCGGTGGCGGCGGCGAGCACATCGGCCGCCCCTTGGCCGGTCTGAGTCGTGTCGCGGCCAACCTCGCTGATGCGGTTCGTCACCTCGGTGGTGCCGGCGGCCGCTTGCTGAACATTGCGAGCGATCTCTTGAGTTGCAGCGCCTTGCTGCTGGACAGAGGCAGCAATGGCGGCAGCAATGGTGCTCACAGAGTCGATCGTCCCAGCGATCCCGCCGATGGCACTGACAGTGCTTTGGGTGGCCACCTGGATCTGATCGACTTGGGCGGCAATCTCCTGCGTCGCCTGAGCGGTCTGGTTAGCCAGGGTCTTTACCTCAGAAGCCACCACCGCGAAGCCCTTGCCAGCCTCGCCGGCACGAGCTGCCTCGATAGTGGCATTCAATGCGAGCAAATTAGTTTGGCCAGCGATGTCGCTGATTAGCTTGACCACCTCGCCGATCCGCTGAGCGGCCTCGGCCAAGGTTCGAACGGTCGCGTCAGTGCGCTTGGTTTCGGCAACGGCCTGGTTGGTCATCTCTGTGGATTGCGAGACCTGGCGGGTAATCTCGGAGACCGAGGCGGAGAGTTCCTCGGCGGCGGCGGCGACGGTCTGCACATTGGCATTAGCCTCGCCCGCGGCATTAGCCACGGCATTGGCGCGGGAGGCGGTGCGGTCGGCCGCGGCGGTCATGCCCTCGGCTGTCGTGCCCAGTTTGGTGGCCGCGGACGCCAAGGTCTGGATCATCTCGCCAGCCCGGTTCTCGAAACTGTTGGTCAGGGCGAACAGGCGCGCAGCATGCTCGGCCTTGGCCGCTTGCTCTACGGCCTGGGCGGCGGCCTGGGCATCGGCCGCCTGCAGCCCGTCGCGGCAGATGCTGATGGCGCGCGCCATGCTGCCCAGTTCGTCCTGGCGATCTTTGGCAATGACCACCGCGTCATAGCGGCGTTCCGCCAGAGCCGTCAGGGACTCCGACAACTGCTGCAGCAGGTTGCGGATGGTCCGCAATACGGCACGGTTCAGCACCGCAACCAACGCTAAGATGGCAAGGGCGGCACCAGCAAAGGTGAGCAGGCTCGCCCGCGCCGTTACAAGTCGGGCATTGGCTTCGGCGGTCAGGCTGCGGCTGGACTCAGCGACTAACTCGTCGACGAAGCGGATACGCGCCGCATTCTCGCTGTTCCAACGCTGCAGCAAGCCCGGCTCCGGCTTGCGCCCTTCGGCAATCGCCAGAACCTCCTGCCGCATACGCTCGAGGCTTTGGGTCTCGGGACCGGTGCGATAGGACTGCCATTTCTCAGCGATAGTGGGGGGGGCAATATTGCGCACTTGGTCACCGAAGCTGCGCAACTCGTGGGAACCCTCCAAAAAGCTGGCGAGGGCGGCGACTGACAGGGCGCCGTCGCGCAGCGCTTGGCCGCCCACCGAATTCTCTCCCGAAACTCCTTTGGAAACCAGCAAAACCGCCTGGAAGGCGAAGGCCCGCTGTTTGATGACTGGGTCGTCGGTCAGCGCCGCCAGCCGGGCGACAAGTTCATAGCCGCGCGCGAGAATCGGTCGGATCAGGCGGACCGAATCGGCGACGACCACGCTGCGCGCTTCGGTCTTCTCGCGGAATGCCCCGAGCCCCTCAACGTGCTTCAGCATGAAGTCGATGGCTTCCCGGGCGACCGGATCGGCCAGCGGCGCCGCCGCAACCGCCCCGCGGAAGTCCTGCAGGTTGCGATCGGTCACTGCCCGCTCGGCCAGCATACGGGTCCGATCCTCAGCCGCGCCGCTGCTGGCATAAGCCCGCGAGGCACGCCCTTCGCTCGCCAGCATATAGGCAAAGCGTGCTCCGGCGCTGACGAGTTGCTCCAGCTCAACCACTCGACTTGCGGCCCGCCAAGCCGACAGGCTGTTGGCCGCTAGTGCACTGACCCAGACGGAGGATTCACAGCGGGCCGCTGCGGTGGAATTCTCCGGCTATGGCCCAGACCGTCAGTGTCATCGTTGGATCG
>NZ_JQKB01000207.1 GCF_000745835.1 Belnapia moabensis DSM 16746
GCCATCGACACCTCTCAGGCCCTTCAGCCTATCTGGGGTGTCCGCGAGAGCGGGGCAGGGCCACTGCGGGAAGGTAGGTCACCGTTCCGATGCATGTCTCGTCGGCTCCGGCTTGCATGGCGCTCACCGGCGCCTCCCATGTGGTCTTGATAACGGCGCGGGCTCGGCTCTGCTGCACCTCCATCACCCATATCACGTCACCGGCTTCACCCGCGTGGGGGCCGGGTTCATCCAATCCGCCTTGCGGGTCTCGCACCACCCTTGCAGCGTTCGGGGCACCGCGGCTGGGCAGGACGCTCGCTGCAGCGGCCCGATGTGCGCCTAAACAGGCTTCGGCACTACGCAGGTTTAACCGGAACAGCATCACCGTTACTCGGCTAAGCCCTCCGCCGCCGAACCAGACCAGCGCGAGGTCACCGCGGCTTTGTCGCCCATTTCTGATTTGGCTTGGTCCATGGTAGGCGGCGGGTTGGCCCATTGCCGAAGCACCGGCGGCCCGTACCAGCTGGCCACCCATCCGCAAAGCCGCATGGTGCGCCCCCGCAGGAGCCATGCCGAACGCGAACGAACCCCATGCTCGGGCTCGATCAGCTTGACCCGGAGCGCGCAATGCCACCGGGCGAGAGGTGATCTCTGCCGCCGTGGTGGGGCCAGGGCTTGCGAGGAAGGCAATTGCGACACCGGCGACCATACCCAGCCACCTATGACGTAGGTCCGGTCCAAAGAAGTGTCGGCGCATAATGCTTGCTTCTGTGGCCAAGCGTGGGCAGTCAGCGGGCCTCAGCCAGCTGGACCGCTACGGGTTGGCGGATTGCGACGCTGTCCGCGATGTCAACGGCCAGCGAACGGGCGAGGTCCCGGTAGACCTCAAGCAAGCTCAAGGCGCGTCCATCGCGGACGAAGATGGACCTGTTCGCCCTGGCGGCCGTGCCCACGACGGCGCCAGCGGGCTGGCTTGGCGCACGTGCCAACTCGGCAAGAAAGCGCCGGGCTCCGGCCGGACCCAGCAGGTGTACGAGGTAGAGGTCGGTCCCACTGGCCTCCCGCCCGAGCGTCTGCTCCAGTGCCCCGCGCCAGCCCTCCAGGCGCTCCGCGGCCAGCGCCGACGCAAGATGCGGGTTGTCGCGCAGGCGCAGCACCTCGGTTACGAGGCGACGGTCGGCCGGCAGGCTGCCGCGAGGAACCGACGCGAGGACAGCCGCATGATGCGCCAGCCCGTGACGGGAGCCGTAGTCGCGCACCACCTCAAGCCAAGTGGCGCTGGTGAACTGCATCAGCCCGCGGGCGGAGGAACTGCGGCTGTACGCGCCGGCCTTAAAACCGCTCTCACGCCGAGCTATGGCGAAGAGCAGCCCCGCGTCGGCCCCGGTTGCCGTCTCTGCCCGCTGCAGAGCTGCGAGCACGATGGGAGCAGGCTCCACAGCAGCCTTGTCGGCAGGCTCCGCCCGCCTTGCGGCTACCAGCGGTGCTCTGTGCCGCGGTGCCGGCGCTTTGGCGTGCCGATCCGTGGTCTGGATCGACGCGGTTCGAGCCCGAACCCGTTGGCCAGCCTCAGCCTGTTGGGCGGTCCCGATAAGCCCAAGAGGGGCAAACAGCAGAGCCAGCATGAGGGTGACGCGACGGCGACGTCCAAAGCTGGGCACAAGGCTAGAGCACGCACCGGCGGCGCCGGCACGGGGGCTGATGTCGATCATAGATTCGTCCGGGGTTGGCGAGCCGTGGCGCCCCTGGGACGTTCCCGGCGGCGCTGGGCCGCTTGCTCGCTCGGAAGGCGGTTACCGTGTCTGTCGGAGGACCGACGGGCCCGGTGGGGAAGCGCGCTCCGACTTGCCTGGAACGCGGTGGTGGTCCGCTAGGACTCTGTGACGCCGATTGCTTGGTTCATCTTGGCTTCCGCTCCTGTCTTGTGCGGGTGTCTTGCCAAGGCGCCCTGCGGCACTCCAATCGGAAGCACCCCTACCCCCGATCGGCAGCACCGGACGATGCGTGTCCGTTTGTAATCTTCGACGAAACGGAGATCCCGTAAGTCACTGTTGGATAGCCAGAACTGCCGCTGGGGCACGATTGGCAGCGGTGACACGCCACGATAAGGAGAGACCAATCTCTCGATTACGTGATAACCACTGCGCTTGCGCTCTAAACCATATGTGGAATTACAGAGCCTTACGCCGCCCCGTCGGACATTCCTGCCTCTCGGACAGATCGTGTGCCGGCAGGTGCCGTACCTTCGAGGAAGCGCGCGAGGCGGCCGAAGGCGCTACTCCGCGGATCGGTCACACGCCAAACCAGGCCGATGGTGCGACCAACGGTCCCACCTTCGACCTCGCGGTGACGAACGAGGCCGTCGAGGTCGGCTCGCTCCCGCGTGGCCAGCAGCGGCAACAGCGTGAAACCCTCACCGGCCGCAACCATGTGGCGCAGCATCTCCAGGCTGCTGGCTAAACGCGAGCCTCGCCCGGCTCCGGTGACGCCGCACAGAGCCAAAGCCTGATCGCGTAGGCAGTGCCCCTCCTCCAGCAAAAGGAGGCCATCGCTGGCCAGGTCCGCGGCTGAAAGCGCCGACTGTGCGGCCAGCGGGTGCTCGGTCGGAAAGGCGGCGAGAAATGGCTCAAAGAACAACGGAACGGTAGTCAAGCCGTCGATGCCAGCTGGCAAGGCCAGCAAAACAGCGTCCAACTCGCCGGCTTGCAGAGCGTCGAGCAAAGCGGCCGTGCGCCCCTCCTCCAGTCGAAGTTCGAGTTGGGGAAAGGCGCCTCTTACCTCCCGGAGCAAGCCAGGTAAGTAGTAGGGGCCAAGGGTGGCGATGGCGCCCAGCCGCAATGGGCCGTCTAGCGGACCGGAACGGCGCTGCGCTGCCTCTAATAGCGCTCGGGCACCGTCGAGAAGGTCGCGCGCCTGCCGGAGCAGCGGTTCGCCCTCAGGGGTGACCGCGATGCGGCGCGAGGTACGCTCGAACAGCGCGACCCCAAGCAAGCCTTCGAGCTTACGCACCTGCTCGCTCAGGCCAGCTTGGCTGACGCCGCAACGCTCAGCGGCGCGCCCGAAATGCCTGAGCTCGGCAACAGCAACAGCATATTCGAGGTCGCGCAGCGACAGACCGGCAAGCGAAAGCGAGGGCATGGCTGCCGTGGTACCAGCAGGGACTGTCAAGACGAGGACGATTTATGGTGAGTGATCTGGCATGCATCTGCCTAGATCTGTCAGTTCGGGTGACCCTGGCCCTGCCGCACAAGCTACAGTCTGCGTCTTATGCAAGGTCATTGGGGGTTCACCTCATACCCGGCGTCTGAAGGTCTGCCTCTTGGGGCTTGATCCGACGCGGACGGACGTGATTCATCGGCTGGCATGGCATATGGGGATGGACCA
>NZ_JQKB01000208.1 GCF_000745835.1 Belnapia moabensis DSM 16746
TTGCCAAGCGGCCGCAGCGGATCCGCTCCATCTTTCAGCACCCGCAATTCCGCTACGCCGCGTAGTCAAGACAATGGGGGCCGCCTCAATAAGAGCGATCACTGGCTTGCTCAGCCAGATTTCTGCACTCGCCGCGACCCGCGCCATTGGGGGTTGGTACCGACTATGACAACTGCATCCACCTCTGGCCTACCCACCTCGATGATGGCGTCCCGTAGCTCCGGCTCGGGGGTGTGCGATCAGCACCGGTTCGCCGCACCTGAGCCCTTTCACATGCCCCACTGCGAAGCCACTGTTTTCAAAGAACCGGCTCGCCTGTTCGTCGCCAACAGGCATGTAGGGCGTCACGAGTCCGATGCGCAGTGAAGTGCTGCCAGGATTGCGTCGGCCCCGAGCGTCACGCCTACCCGCCCGTTGCTCCTGGCCAACAGCCTCTCCCGAAGAAGACGGGCACCGACGACACCGCCAGCGGACTCAGCCGCGGTGGCGAGAATAATGTGGTCGGGCTCCAAGGTCAGCACCTCGTCCATGCCGTCCACCATGGTAGCGCGCATGTTCTCCAACTGCTGGCTGAACTCCGCGTCGGTCCGGGTCGGGGCATTGGGGTGGGGAACCCTCGGACGTGGTTGGTGACGCCGGGCGGGCGCATGGCATCGTACTCAGGCTGTACGCAGGTATTGGTGGAGGGCACGAGCACCCCAAGCTTCATGCGCCACCCGAGCGTGTCCACCATCGTCGTCTCCCTTGGGCCGAAGCACGGCCGGAATGACAGCCCGCCCAGGCTGGATGCGGTCACGCCATCGCCAGGACGGCGGTCTGTCCCGAGGCCGCCACCCGGACACTGACGTTCGGCTGGTGCTTGTTCATGACCGCCAGGGCGGTCTCATGCGCCTCCCAAGCGTGCTCACGATTATCGAAGAACAGGACGGAAGCCCCCCGCGTCTGATCGTCTGCGGAGCGCAGCCAGTAGGCGCCTCGGAAACCAGGGACCTTTTGGGTCGTGGCCAGCATCTCCTCGACGACCGGCTGCTGGATCGCGGTGGAGGGCAGGTTCTCCGCCTTTCTTACCATGCAGTAGAGGGATTGAGCCGATCCACCGCTCTGCGGCGTGGCCATGGCGTGCGGCCCGACATCGCCCAGGAACCGCTCGGTCGGTTGACTGAGCCCAGCGAGATTGCCGGACACCCATTCGCCGATTTTCGGCCGGGCTTCCGCTGCCGCTGTGCCGCTCTCCCAGACGGAGACGGAGACGATGTCGCCCTGCTCGCTTCCGAAGGCTGCGTATCCGTAGAAGCCCGGTTGGTCTTTCAAGATTGGGACGAGCCCATGCTGGGCTTTCGGTGCCGCTTCCGCGGTCATCCCCGCAGCGCCCGCGTAGCGGCTGATCATGATGTGCATTTTGCTTCTCCCTACCCCTGAGGGGGCAGAAGATGCTGCTCCCCAGGAACCACGCGGGTCAACGATGACGGGGATAGCGGAAGCGCCCTGGCGGTTTGCTGCGAACATTCAGCACTGCGTCGGAGCAGAACCGCCAAATGCCCCTGCCCACAACGGCCGCGTGTGCTGTTTCGGCTGTAGTTCCCGCGTGCTTCGCCCTCAGGGACCACTTAGAGTTGCCGGACGAGGTAGGTCCCGTGGTCCCGTTCCTAAACCTGGGCTGGGCGCAGCCGTGTACGCCGGAGTTCGCACCGATGACACATGTCGATTGGAGCATCGAGGGTCCCGAGTACGTTAACTGCAACTGTGCTTGGGGATGCCCGTGCCAGTTCAATGCTCTACCAACCGATGGTACCTGCCGCGCTATCGCCGGTATGCGCATTGAGCAGGGCCACTTCGGGAGCACGCGCCTGGACGGTCTGGCATGGGTTGGCACCTATGGTTGGCCCGGTCCCATCCACTTAGGTAATGGCAGCCAGCAGTTCTTTATCGACGAGCGCGCCGATGCAGACCAGCGCAAGGCATTGATCGAGATACTGCATGGCCGGGAGACCGAGCCGGGCGCCACTGTCTTCCAAGTATTCTCGACGACGATGAGCAACGTGCTCGACCCGGTGTTCACCAAAATCGAGATCGAGATCGACCCCGATGCCTGCCGCGGGCGGATCGTTGTGCCGGGCGTGATCGACTCCACCGGCACGCCGATCAAGAGCCCCTTCACTGGTCAGGATCACCGTGTACGTGTCTCGCTTCGCAGCGGCTTTGAGTACACAGATGCCGAATACGGCAGCGGCTCGACGACGGCAACCGGTGGGGTAAGCCTCGACTTCAAGGACAGCTACGGCCAGTTTGCCCGCATCCATCTAACCCAGAACGGTATCCCAAAACGCCCGTGACTGCCCCTAGAAGCCTGCTCGAACGCATGTTGGCGCGGGATCGCATCGCCGTTCTGACCGCGATTGCGGGCTTAACGGCGCTGTCCTGGGCCTACCTCGCAATGATGGCTGGTGGTATGCACGGCGGCATGCCGGACGTGCCCGGGATGGCAGATGCCTCGCGCCTTGGCCCGTGGACGACGGCGTACTTCGTCATGATGCTCGGGATGTGGGCGGTGATGATGGTAGGCATGATGCTCCCCGCCGCGGCGCCGATGATCCTGTTCTTCGCCACCTTCGCCCGGCGCAGCCGGGACCAGGGCCACACCGTGACGCCTGTGGGTGCCTTTGTCGCGGGCTACCTTGTGGTCTGGTCTGCCTTCGCACTCGTCGCCACTACCTTGCAGTGGGCGTTGGACCGGCTCGCGCTCCTCTCGTCTCACATGTCCACCATCAGCCCCGTCTTGGGCGGTATCATCCTCGTCGCCGCCGGGCTCTACCAATGGTCGCCGCTCAAGGATGCCTGTTTGGGACTGTGCCGCTCGCCGCTCGCCTTCATTATGGGGCGCTGGCGGGCTGGAGCCGGTGGCGCCCTCCGCATGGGCGTAGAGCACGGGGCCTTCTGCGTCGGGTGCTGCTGGGCGCTGATGGCGCTGCTGTTCGTCGGCGGGGTGATGAACCTCCTTTGGGTGGCAGCCATCACACTGGCCGTACTGACCGAGAAGCTGGCGCCGCAGGGTAGGTGGATCGCCAAAGCATTCGGCGTTGCGCTGGTGCTTGGCGGCGTTTGGGCGATTGTAGCCGGGCTCGGTCATGGCCCGATCGAGCATGGGTAGGCTCGATCGGTGCTCGAGGCCGCGGAATGGCTGATCCAGTGTTCCACCGAGTACCCACTTGTCCGCTGGTGTTTCAAGCGCGAATGAGCAGCCTAGAGGGTGTTATGGACCTTCTCGGTAGTATTCTTCAGTATGAAGAATGCAGCGTGCCCGCAAGCCATACCCGTCCGACGTCTCCGATGAAGA
>NZ_JQKB01000209.1 GCF_000745835.1 Belnapia moabensis DSM 16746
CGGCCGAACGCGCCCGCACAACCAGAACGCGAGCGTACCGCGGCGTCACCAGGCTTCTCGCCCCGCCTCATGAATTTTTCGGGTTAGTTGCATGCGCAATTTCGTTCTGATCAAGGACGAAAAACAGCAGGAAGCCGTCACCTTTCTGGCCCGCTCTCTGGCAAGCTCATAGCGAAGCTAGCAGGCTGCCTTTCTTGAATGCCTCGGCCTCATGCGCCTCAAGACCGCCGGGGAGGCCACGCTGGGCCAGCCTGGGCGGTTGCGGGTACGGGGTTGTGGGCCCATTATACCTCAGAGGCGCTGGCGGGCTCCCTAGCGCATCCTGGGGGGCTTCCGATCTGCTCGATGGTCGCAGGCCTATCGCCCGAGTGCGGGCAATAGAGAAGTCGGGGTTTCCGGCCCTCGCTGCCTCTCCCCGCGCCTGCGCTTCGGCCCCCTCGGTGCTAGTGCGGGAGCCGGGATGTCTACGGTGCGTTCGCCCTAAATGCCTGATGCAAAGGACGACCCGCGGGTACTCTATGCTGCTGACCGTACGGTATTGGCGGCAGAGCGGACTTACGCGGCCTGGGTTCGCACCGGGCTTGTGTCACTAGTCGCGGGGGTAGGAGCCAAGACCTCGCTTGGCAGCGTGCTGCCGGAATGGGCTATTTTGTTCAACGCCTCCCTCCTGGTGCTGTTCTCGGCTTTCTGCTTTGCGGTCGCAGTGTGGCGGGACATACGTCCGGGTCACGACACGCCGCAGCGCTCCGACCTGCGCCGCTTGCCGGCGCCGCTGCTCATCGTCGTGAACGGCGGTCTGCTGCTGGTGTCATTGGGTGCCCTGTTGGGTGTCTGGTTCGGACGGACGGGCGGGACCTGAGAAGCTGAGGATCCAACTGGGATCGGGAGCGGGTTCGTACGGGCCAAGCCGGGGCCGCGCTTCTCCCGCAAATGCCCGACCGTCGCCGCAGACACTGGCCTGCCGTCACATCTCACGTAGTGAGATTGTTCTCGCGGAATAATGCGCAGAGCGCCGCCGCACAACTCATTATAAAAAGGCTATAAACCGGGACGCAGCATATGGGTGAGACGCCGCCCATCTCCGCCAACGCTACCTCGGACAGCCAGACGCTCAAAACGCCCAACCACTCACTGCCCTACGAAGGCGCAGCGATTGCGGCGTCCGGCTGCTGCAGACTTGCAGATGGCTCAATCTGTGCGGCCGGTGCCATTTTGCACGGGCAAGGCGTAGACGGTCGGACAGATCGTTACTGCGCCGCCGCTAGCATGGAATTCCGAGATCATCGGTTGAGAGCCTCGTTATCCGGTGGGGCGACTAATCTGCCGCCGCTCCAGTGGCCGACTTTCTCTCCGCCGCACACACCCCAAAAGTCAGACCTTCGGACGCTGGGTATTACCAGGGTGTCGGGCTTTGATGCTGGAGCCACGCCGGCAGCGTGTGCTGATATCATGGGGTTCGGCCCAAGGATTTGAGCGGTTGGGGACGCGTCGGCCCCCGCCGCAGTCGGTGCAACGTTGGTGGGGAATACGGCGGCTTGTGGTGCCTGGGTCGTCAGGCTGGCCCGATTTGGGTGCCTTGTTCCGCGCCACATGTAAGGAAAGCGGCATGCAGCGCTCTCCAGGTGGACCGCGATTTCTGCGCAGCGAACCGTATCTTGTCCTTGGTTTTGTCCTCGGCGCGGTCCTTGTCCGCTCACCGGCCATGCTTTACTCGGCACTGAACTACGATGAGAGCATGTACCTCCTGATGGGCTCCGAGTTCGCTCGGGGCCACCTACCCTACACGACAATCTGCGACCTCAAGCCCTTCGGCCTGTTCGCACTGGCAACGCCTGTTGCAGCCTCGCCCTTCGATCCCGTGTTCACCGCCCGTATCGTATCAAGCATCGTGGTGGGGCTGACTGCCTGGATGCTCAGCCAAATCGCGCGCCAACTCTTTGGGCCAGGAGGCCGGGCGATCGGGATTGTGGCCGGGCTCTCCTATATCGTGTTCAGCGTAGCCACCGGGGGCTTGGCGTTCCAGGGAGAGCTCTTTCAGGACGCGGTCTCGGTCCTGGGTCTGCTGCTGCTCTTGCGGGCGATTGGCCGCTGCGTTCCGCCCAGCGCCGCAGCAATGTGTGTCGTCGGGCTTGTGCTCGGGACTGGGGTACAAATCAAGCAGTCCACACTTTTCGACATGCTGGCGTTTCTGGCTGGGTTTTTCATCCTGGTAGTGCCGCTATCAAGGGAGAGTGGCGTCCGTCTCCGAACGAGCCTCAAGCCATTACTGGTTTTGGGGGCGAGCAGCTTGCTGCCCACTCTTTCCGTGATCGCGCTCTACGCGGCCACCGGCCATTTGGACGCGTGGACCACAGCGAACATTGACGCACATCGGGTATTCTACGGCCGTGACCGCGGCTTTGCGCTGGAGCCTGCTTTCGAGATGGCATGGGAGCAACTGCCTCTGTGGCTCACCGCTGCTACCGCGTTGGTGCTCGCCCCTGGCCTGGCGCTCGAGCCGCGGGAGTGCCGCGCCGTTGCCTTCTTGGGTGTTTGGTGGGCCGCGGTGGCCGCCTGTATCGCCTTCTTGCGTATCTCTGCAGATCACTACTTCCTGCAGTTCCTACCGCCGCTCTGCCTCCTAACCGGGTTGGCGGTCGGCCGGGGTGTGCTGGCTCGCATTCCCGACCGCCACGCAGCCGGGGCTGTCCTCGTGGCACTCGCCTCCCTGACCATGTTCGCCGTGGCCCGATACCCGATCCTCCATGCGATCCTCATGCTGAACGACCGCTTTGGGGGCGAGCGCTGGGCAGGTGACACCCCGCGGCGTATCGCAGCCGACCTCAAACCCCTGCTCCAGCGAGGAGACACGATCTATGTCGTGGGCTTCCAGCCTGCAGTCTACTTACTGACTGGTGCCATGATCCCGACGCGCTTTGCCTTCACTGGCTTGCCGCACTTTCAAGTTCCGGGTCGTGACGGGTGCCCTTGGGTTGAGCCGGCGGTGGAGATGCGCCGCGTGATGGAGCGCCGACCGCGCTTCGTTGTCGTGGAACGCAATATCTTCCTGGCGGAGATGCGATCCGACGTCCGCCAGATCCTTGATGAGCACCTGGCCTACAGTTACCGGCTTCGCAAGCGCGTGGAAGAACACCGTCTGCACTACTACTACCCCTTTGAGCGCTTCATCATGGATGGCGGTAAGGCAGCCGACGTCTACGAACTTAGCGGTGGGTAAAGTGAGCAAGGCCCTGCTTATTGAGGCGGCCCCCATTGTCTTGACTACGCGGCGTAGCGGAATTGCGGGTGCTGAAAGATGGAGCGGATCCGCTGCGGCCGCTTGGCAAGG
>NZ_JQKB01000210.1 GCF_000745835.1 Belnapia moabensis DSM 16746
AGCCTGGAACGCGCTGATGCGCAGACCAGAGCAGGTCACCTCCATCACCACCCGTGCCTGGGCTCAGGTCAAGCTCTAGGGCGGCTGGTATAAGCCGCACCATAGCCCGCCAACAGCACCAGAAAGGCGCCGGCCACCACCAACCAGCCGCGGAACAGCAGCGGCGGCGCGGGACGGCGCCGCCGCGGTTGCCTAGGAAGGTTGCCGCGGCGTCCGGGTTTGGCGGCCGCGTGCAGCAGCGACATTGCCGCCTTGCTCATCGAGTGCCGGTCCGGAACGCGAGGCCCAGGAAGCTGGCGACCTGGGCGGCCGACATGGCGGCCAGCTCCGGCCAAGGCAGGGCTGCGACCAAGCCAGCGCCGTCGGGCCGTGGCAGCAGGATGCGGTGCGCCTGGCCATAGCTTGGGTAGTCCCAGGCATATCCAGCGTCTGCATAGGTGATGCGGCGCACAGGACGCCCAGCGCGGCCAAGCTGAGTAACAAGCTCCGCGCAGGCTTGAGCACTGTTGCTTGCATCACTCCCCCCATGCAGCACGAGCAGCGGGTCCGCCGCGGTTGCCGACGCGTCGGCCAGACCGGCACAGCCGGGGTAGAGCAGGACGCGTGCTGCGACCCCATGCCCGAAACTGAGAACCTGCCGCGCGCCTGCACCGAAACCGAGGACGCCGACCGGCACCCCGACAAGGCCCGCCGCGGCCGGCAGCATGGCGGTAGCCCGCGCGACTGCCACCCCATCTTCCTCACCGCTCTGTATTTCAAACACGGCGATGTCGCCGCCGAGAAGTTGGTCGACATAGGTCGCGCTGCGCGGATCGGCGCCCTGCCCGTCAGAAAAGAGCAGCACGAGCCCTGTAGGTGGTCGGTGCGCCGGCAGCAGGAGCATGCCACCCAGTCCGCCTGCCTCCAGGAAGCGCACCTCGCCGGCCGGTGACGCTGGCGCCTCCCGGCCAGCGGCAGGGCCGGGCGCCAACAGCACGGCGAGCAGCAGCGCGGTGACTGCCCAGCTGCTACGGGGCTGGCCCTGCGGCACATCGCCGACAAAACCTTGTTCCCAGAGACGCCAGAGATTGATCGGCAGCAACGCGACATGCAGCAGCAGGATCGGCAGCAGCCCAAGCTGTATGGCGTAGGCAATGAAGGCAACGTTGCTGGCGATTGCGATCCTTCGCAGCGGCCGCATGCGCCGCATCAGGAAGGCTGCGAGTACGCACCCGCTGGCAACCCAACCCGAAGCTTCGGCAAGGTAGTCCATGGCCATCCTGCTCCGCTGAAGAGGACGGCTCCGACGGTGCTCCACGCGGGCGGCGTGGGCCTGAAACCGATGTGAAATTGCGCTGACACCGAAGTGAAATCCGGGTTCGGAACGGTCTCCCTGGCTGTGCTCCTGCTTTTCTGTCCATCGTGCTATGTAACCAAGGGAATGCTGATCATCTCCGCTGCCGGGATGTGACGGATGAGATTTCCAAGCTACGCCATTGGGAAGCGAGTCTTCGAGCCGCACCGAGGCGCTCTCCGTGCGCCCGATGGGACGGAGACGGTTCTCCGACCAAAAACGGCACAGGTGCTGCTGTACCTTGCTGAGCGGGGTGGGCAGGTGGTCTCCCGACACGAGCTGGTTGAGGCGGTCTGGCCCGGCGTCTACGTTACAGAGAACGGCCTGACCCAATGCGTGGCAGACATCCGCCGTGCTCTGGGTCCTGAGGAGGCGCTGCTAAGTACCCTGCCGCGCCGCGGCTACGTGCTCAACATGACGCCGGTGGCTGTGGCGGCGATGCCAGCGGAGGGGCCCTGCGCCGTCCGGCACCCGAGCGGCATCCCAGTGTTTGCGATGATGCCATTCAGGCTGCCATGCGGCAGCGACCCCAGCCTTGTGGCCTTCGCCGACATTCTGCTCGACAGCGTCGTCGGCTCGCTTTCGGCGTTGCGCGAGCCGATCGTGATCTCGGCCAACTCGACCCGTCACTTGACTGGCGTGAGGGAGGACGTGCCTGCGCTCGCCCGGCGGGTCGGAGCTGACTATCTCGCCTCTGGCAGCCTGCAGCGCTTAGGGGAGCGGGTGCGCCTATCGGTTGAGGTGTCCGAGGCGGCGCAAGGTGCCGTGGTTTGGCACCGCGCCTACGATCTGACCGCGGCTGGCCTGTTCGAGGCACCGGACGAATTAGCAACGACCATCGCCCACATGGTGATGCCCCGGCTGCGCGATGCGGAGCTGCGCCGTGCGCTGCGCCGGCAGCATGACATCAGCGCCTATCACATGGTGCTGCAGGCGCAGGCGATGATGTTCCGGCTTGAGCGTGACAGCTTCCACGCCGCTGGCGGGATGCTGCACCATGCCGTCGCGCTCGACCCTGGCTTTGCTACGCCGCACGCCGCGCTAGCCCATTGGCACAGCCTGCGCATCGGCCAGCGCTGGTCGGCCGACTCGGCGGCGGAAGCGCGGGCGTTAGAGGTCGAGGCCCGCTTGGCGCTGGAGCTGGATGGAGGCCATGCCCGGGCGCTCGCGTTGCTCGGACACAGCCGAACCATCCTGCACCGGGACTACGATCAGGCGCAGGATCTGCTCGATCGCGCGTTGGATATGGCACCGAACGACGCTGAAACCTGCCTGTGGACGAGTCCGACGCTGGCCTATACCGGCCGGACGACCGAGGCGGTGGGCAACGCGGAACGTGCCATCCGCCTCTCGCCCGAGGATCCGTTCCTGTTCCGCTACCAGCATTTCCTGAGCATCGCGCATTACGCAAATGGCTGCTGGGAACAGGCTGCGCAATGGGGATTACGGTCCGTAAGGAATAACCCCGACTACACCTCGAACTTGGCTATGACCTCCGCCGCGCTCGCAGCGCTGGGCCGTACTGAGGAGGCACGTCCGTACGTGACGCGCTTCACCAATTTGGTGCCAAGTTATCGCGTCAGCGCCACTATACCACGCATGGCCTTTCGCAACGTGGCCCAGCGGGAGCGGTACGGACAACATCTCATCGCTGCCGGTTTCCCCCCTTAAGGCCAGGAGACTATGCCGAAGCAGCGTTCAATCTACGCTCGAGGTCAACTTCGGCTTTAGGTGCAAGCCGGGCGAGAGCGAACCGCGCATGACAAGCCTGACCCGCAGCACGCGGGACTTACCGCATGTGATTGACGGTGCAATGCGCTTGGGACGTAGCCACGATCTCCGGCCCTTCCCGTGGTCGAATCCCGAAGCGCCCCTGCCTGCCCTCATACCCGGCGTCTGAAGGTCTGCCTCTTGGGGCTTGATCCGACGCGGACGGACGTGATTCATCGGCTGGCATGGCAT
>NZ_JQKB01000211.1 GCF_000745835.1 Belnapia moabensis DSM 16746
AGTGCTGGACATCGGCCCGATATGGTCGGGGCCGGCGTACGGTCCAATGTACCGGTTCCGAGCTAACCCGCCCGCTTATTTCGCGTTCAGATTCTAAGTCAAGCCTTCGCTTACTCTCAGCGCTCTCTGCACCTTACTGCTGTCCGGGCACCATGGTGCTTTTGATTCAGAAATTTTAAAGCTTTTCAGCGTAGGGCAATCATCGGAAAACTGCGAAGAGGCGTGTGATGTTGCGACTTTATGGGGCTGTTCTTGTAATCTGCCTCGGCTTTGCATGCGTCAAATCGGCCTCTGCCGAGCGCGTCACCCCGACGGATAGGGCTGGCCTTCAGGCTGCCATGGCTCAGCATATTGATCGCCAGCTTGTGGATGGTGCTTACCTGCAGCTCAAGGTTATCGAAGGCGCGGTGAATCCACTCGTGCCGGCTAAGACACACTCTCGGATTGTACAAATGGGGCAGTTTTTTGTGCTCTGCACGGATTTCCGCGATCAACAGGGAAATCCGGTGAACGTCGACTTTTACATGGCGCGTGAAGGTCAGAATTTCTTGGTGTTTCACACCGAAATTGCCAATCGTGGCCCTTTGCAGGGCCTTATGCGTGCGGGGCAGGCGAAAATTGTCGAGTAGCCTCTCGATCCTTGCCGGGGCGCTGTTGCGATGTGGAATAGCCTCCGGGTTAAATTCCTACTATTTGTCTTCCCAATTTTCGTCGTCGTCTCTGCTGGCTCGCTGGCCTGGCTTGCTGAGTACAGCGTTCGGCAGAAGCTAGAGGACCTAACCGCTCGGGTCGGCAATCATGCGGGCCATGTTGCGAACGCTGTGGGCCGCTCTAAGATATTACAGGATGAGGGGGTTGCGTCACGCGTGCTCGCGACCCTGCTTGCCGACAGGGCCGTGCAATGCGTTGAGCTGAATATCGCCGACCCAAATGCCCTACAAATATTGGTGCCACGGGGCCTCGGATGCCGTGGGCAGGATCCTGGCGAGCGCTTGGCACTCGGGTTGACGGGCGTTCCAAATTCAAACCTGATTGTACAGTTCAGCACCCGTGAAATAGACGAAGCGAGGATCGCCAGTCGCGAGCTGTCACTGCTGGTGACCGTGCTCGGCTTTGTTTTTGCAGCGGGCGCCAGTCTCATCGGCTTTCAATGGACAGTCGGTCGTCCCTTGGGGCGTCTGCTCACCGCCATTAAGGAAACATCAGCCTCGGGCCATTTTCCCATCGTGAACCGAGTTGGAGCGGACGAGATAGGTCAGGTGACTAAGGCGTTTAACACCATGCAAGTTGCTCTACAAAGCAGGAGCAAGCATCTCGCGGCAACACTGAGCAAGCTCAGCGTCCAAAACGAACGCTTCGATGCTGCTCTGAGGAACATGTCGCAAGGTCTCTGCATGCTGGATGCGGATGGCTGTTTAGTTATCTGCAACGCTCGTTTCGAGCAGCTGTACCGTCTAAGCTCGGGAGTCGCACTGGCCGGTGTTCCTCTTCATGATGTGCTGGGCCAAGTTGGTCGAGACCTTACCAGTCAATCTACGCAGGGCGGCATTGAGGCCACGCTCCGCAAGCTGCTGAATTCCCAAACTCCGGCTGTAACTTACGTCGATTTGGTCGATGGGCGCACCATCGCTATCTCCTGCGAGCCGATGTCGGGAGGAGGTTGGGTTACGACCCATGAGGACGTGACAGAGCGCAGACAGTCCGAGGCCCGGCTTGTGCACATAGCCCAGCACGACGCCCTGACCGGGCTTGGTAACAGGGTACTGTTCCGAGAAAAAATTGAGCAGGCGCTTCTTGCAGTACAGGAGGGGGACGAGGTCGCGGTGCTGTATCTCGACCTCGATCGCTTTAAGCCGGTGAACGACACGTTGGGCCATCCGGTCGGGGACGCGTTGCTCCGGGCTGTTGCGGGTCGGATTCGCTCTTGTTTGCGTGAGGGTGACGTCGCAGCCAGGCTTGGTGGCGACGAATTCGCTGTGATTCAGATCGGGGCGCCGCAGCCGGACGCCGCCGCCTCTCTCGGCCACCGGTTGGTAGAAGCAATTGGCGCCCCCTACGCTATCGACGTTCATCAGGTTGTCGTCGGCACTTCCGTCGGCATCGCGCTTGCGCCGCAGGACGGCACAGATCCAGACCGACTGATGGGGAACGCCGACATGGCCCTCTACCGGGCTAAGCGACATGGACGGGGTGTGTACCGCTTCTTTGAGCCGGCCATGAGCACAGAGGTGCACCAACAGCGCTCAATGGAACTCGATCTACGCCGAGCAGTTGCGAAGTGTGAGTTTCAGCTTCATTACCAACCCATTGTAAGTCTTGCGACCAACGAGGTCACTGCCGTCGAGGCGCTGCTGCGTTGGACCTGTCCGGAGCGTGGAGCGATATCGCCTGAATTGTTTATCCCATTGGCCGAGGAACTCGGCCTCATAGGACAGATCGGGATGTGGGTGCTAGAGCGCGCCTGTATCGACGCGACTGGTTGGCCGGAAAACGTTCGATTGGCGGTGAATATCTCAGCCTTACAGCTCAAAGATCCAGGACTTCTCACGGGTGTGGTTACAGCGCTTCGTTCATCCGGCCTCAGCGCCCAAAGGTTAGAATTTGAGCTGACTGAGACGGCTATGATTCACGACGCGGACGCAAACATGGCCGCCCTCCGACGGCTGCGGGAGATTGGCGCCCGCATCTCGGTAGATGATTTTGGCACTGGCTACTCGTCGCTCCGCTATCTCCGCGAGTTTCCAGTGGATAAAATCAAAATCGATAAGTCGTTTGTCCGCGACTTGCCCGAGCGCGCAGACGCGGCCGCCATCGTCAGAGCAGTGATCGGCTTAGGTGCTGGCCTAGGCGTGTGCACGACTGCTGAGGGAGTTGAAACCAGAGCACAACTGGAACTGCTGCGCCAAGCAGGCTGCACGGAGGCACAAGGTTTACTCCTGGGTAAACCAGTTCCCGTTGCGGAACTTAACCAACGGCTTCTGGCCACCTTGTCGCACTCCCCGACCATGCGGTGAATCAAGCTGACGTGCAGGTGTGCCCTGCCTAACACTACCTGGGCACTTTTAGCGCCGTCCTGCGTTGTCTTTGAACCGGTTGGAGGGGGTTGGGTTCCGGGAGGCAGGCAATGGGCCGTGGTTTGCAGGACCTGGACAGCTGGCTGGCGCCGT
>NZ_JQKB01000212.1 GCF_000745835.1 Belnapia moabensis DSM 16746
AGTCGGCCAAGCCGCGACGGACACTGCCCTCTGCAGAACCTATGTCGGCTGTTCGTGCTCTCTTCCCCGAACGCGGACATTCCGCTTTCGGCCAAACTTTGTCATCGAGCAAGAGTGCAGCGCGAATGCATTTACGCCTGCCTATCAGGCTAAAGCGGACGCAAATGTGGTTTCACCCCTTACGGTCAGTCAAGACCAAGGCGGCCTGAGGCTCAGCTAGGCTCGACCGCCTCGCGCTGCCCACCGCGGCTAGCGTGTGGCGCCGGGACGCCTCGCCGCACCGACGCCGTGTGGGACATCACTCAACGCCCATCACGAGGCCCTCGATGTCGTGCTTCTGGACGACGGGAACGAGCTCATCGACGATCCGGCAGACGAGGTGGTCGCGCACGGACTGCGGCAGGGCGTCGTGGTAGTCCGGCGTCACCATCATGTCGTGCAAGGCGGCATGGCCGGCGCCGGGGGCGTCGACGCCGAGTACCAGCACCGGGCGGGCGATCGGCGAAGGATGTGCTGTGCCGCGGTGGATCGTGACCGCTGAACGGCAGGAGATGTCACCCATCCGCGGGTACTTGCGTACGCCCTGGTCGGCGAACCGCGGCCAGATTTCCGCTGGTGGGAACATCTCGTGCTTCCACCCGCGCCCATCCAGCCACTGCGTGCCGGGCGCGACCTCGAAGGGACCCATGTCTGGGGTTACGTCGACACCGGTAAGGTTGAAAGCAAGCGAGGTGAGGCGGCGCTGGTCGCCCCAGGTTTCGGGAGGCGAGGGGAAGTCGCGGTGCCAGGGCTGGTTGCGGGCACCCTGGACGGGGACGTCGAAGCCGACCTCGACGATCTCGTACTTCGGGCCGAGCACCGCCTTGCACAGGCTCACGACCCATGGGTGCGTCACGAGGTCGACGAAGCCACGCAGATCCTGCGGATGAATCTCGACATACCAGCGTCGGGGGCCGCGCCCGACGGCACCGCCGGGGCGCTGCATCGCCGCCCAGAACGCGGTCATCATGTCCTCACGCATCTGCTCCGCCCAGTTGCGGGAGAAGGCGCCTTGCAGGCCGGTGATGCCGTCCCGATAAAGGCCATCGACGTGGCCGGTGATGTCGTGGGTCCGGAGGCTCTCGTCTGCGGTCTGTTGCGACTGGATCGTCATGGCAAGCTCCTGCGGCAACTATGCGCTGTTCTCGTGGTAGGCCGGATCTGCCGGTGGGTGTCCCGCTCAGACGGCGGGCGCCAATTGCCCGGCGGGGGCCGCTCTCACGGACCACCGTGCGACGAAGGCAAGGGCGTCTCGGACGCGGGCGAAGTAGAGCTCGGCGTAGTCCTCGTCGCGCAGCATGACACTCCAGCGGGTGCCGCCAGCGCCGAGATGGTCGAAGCACCAGCGGAAGCAGGCGGGCAGGCGACGCGGACGCTCGTGGCGGCCGATGCCGAGGCGAGCAAAGGCAGTGTCGGGGATGACAACTCTGGCTGCGAAGACTTCTGAAACAGAGCCATCGGGTAGCAACTGGCCGCCGAACACGCTGGTCTCTACCACCATTGCGCTATTCCTCGCGTTTCCGTGAGGCTGGTATACCGCCTCCGGCTATCGCTCGAGAAGTCGTGAACTTCTGCGCCGAAAATCTACTAGGGATTATGGTCTCAGCGTTCGGTGATCGGCCGCTTGGTGGCAGCACACAACCGCCCTCGGCGGCGCACCGCGATGCCGTCGCGGCCTTGTCGGATGGCCCGTGCGGCCGCCCTCGGTGGCGCGAGGATGGCTCAGGATGGCTGCATTGGCGATAGAGGCCCCGGCCACCTCGCCCCGGGTAGGCCGACACCGCATCGAGGGCTGTTCGTGCGGCGTCTGGCAGCCTTACGGAGCACAGGAGCAGCGCGGACGCGCAGAGCAGGAGACTTGTTGCCTGCGCCCGAGCGGGACCCGCTTCCTATGCGCCGCAGGCCTGCTTGAGCGCATTTCGTTGCCCGCCCCAGCCTACCGGAAATGGCTCGAGCAGCCACGGCAATCCGACTCCCGCCGGCTGCCGCCCATTCAAGATCGCCTCTACCGTGTCTGGCGCCAGCAGCGTCAGCCGTAGCAGCGTCCCAAGAAAGCCGCGCTCGATCCGCTCCGCCGCCATCTCGCTAATCGAGGCGTACCGCCCCTCGTCCAGCAGCTGCTGGTACCGGAACGCCCGGGCCTGCGCCTTCACCAGCGCCAGTACGCTCGAAAAAAGGGCAGTCTCGGTACTGTTCCGTAGCAACATTGCCAGCGTCTTCCGCGCGCCCATTGGCCGCTATCGCCCGGCTCTCTGGCTGTCCGCGAGGCCCTTACCCATAAGCAGGCCGAGCTCCCCGGGGCGGTCGCTATACTCTCGCATCGTCCGGTAGGGCACCGCGGTGATCTCTGCGATGACATTCAGCTTGCCGGCCACCTCGAGCGCGCTGAACTTCCCGGCCCCGGGCCGTCGTTCGTAAAGCGCCGCGACCGCCTGGACCGTGCGTACGGGGACGATGCCGAGCACCCGAGCATGCTCCGGCGTGATGTCGACAGCAGTCAGGGTGCGGTTCGGCATGACGTACCGCGCCTGCCGAGCAGCCGAGCCACCGTCCTTTGGTCCCGCGCCGGGCATCTTCGCGCCGGCCGGCGGAGCCGTAGTCAACTCGCTCGCCCGGAAATCTAGTTCAGCGCCGTTGTCCTGCTCGATGAAGACATGGTCGCCTTCGCACTCCAGCACCTTGCCGCTGCGCTGGCCGTCGCGGTGCCAGACTCTCTGCCCGACTGAAAACATGCTCTCATCCTCCTTAAAGGCTCGAGGGCGAACCGCCGCGTCAGTTGTTTGTATGGCATGCCCGGCGTCCCCAGGCGAAGCGAAGCGGGCGTAGGCGCGGATCTGCTCCACGCCTTCGGGTCGGATCTTCAACGCCCTGGCCATTGTCGTCGCTGCGGCCGGACGCGCTAGGTGAGCTGGCCAGGCAGCGCCCATCCGACTGACCCGGTCGGGTCGTCAGGGAGCGGCCGCTTCCTGCACTCTGCAGTCAATCGATACCGCAGCGGGCTGGGCTTATACCAAGTCTCCGAGAGCATGACTCTCTGGGGATTCCCAGACTGACGGCGCTCTGATTCAACGTGGCGAGCAGAGGAGCTTCGCCATGCCCATC
>NZ_JQKB01000213.1 GCF_000745835.1 Belnapia moabensis DSM 16746
GCTGAGGCTGGAGCGGCATGGTGGGCAGTGGAAGATTCGAACTTCCGACCAATGGCATGTAAAGCCACTGCGCTAACCGCTGCGCCAACTGCCCAGGCCAAAAACAACTTACGGCAGAGCCGCCGTCGAGAGAGGACGAAGATCTTTGGGGCTCAAACTGGCCTCATGAACTGAGACCGCCTGAACGATGCCGAATGCCGCTGGTTGTAAGCACACCTCGCGCTTGTGTTGCACCTACGTCATGAGACAATGAGGCAACATGGCTTCGGTGGGGAGCTAGGCTTTGTCTCACCCTAGTCGCGGATTGCCATAATCCGCGTCCCCGCCGCCTCCGCGACCTGGAAAGCAGCAGCGGGTGGCGCCGATTTTGGGGGCGATCTCTTGGGTCGCCGAGCCTGCGCCTTGCTATTGAGTGGCAGGCATTTTTCGGTCAGATCTCAATAACGTCAATACCGCATCGATCTAGTATCGGTACTCTACCGCAATCAGCGTTTGAAGCTGAAACTTCAAGGGTTTTCAAACCCTCGCCTCAAAGCCGCCCTTTGAAACCACGGGGCGGCTTTCCTTTGCGCCCCGCCGATTACGGCAAGGCCAGATCACCTGCGGTCAGCGCATCACGCGTATGTTTCGTGACCATTACACGACAAGATCATAACGTCATCTAGCGAACTGTAACTATTACGTCTGGACAGCTCATGGAACGGCGATGTGGACAGAGATACGGCATGCTCCATCCGGTAGATGTCCTATTTGACCGTACGCGCTTGCTTGGTGTGGTGCTGAACCTTTCAACCACAGGAGCAAGGATCGTTCTTCCATCCTCCCCAGATGTACCAGAGACAGTTACGCTTCTCCTTCCCGATAGCGTAACCCGCATCGCGCGACGCTGCTGGCAACTGGATGACGAAGCTGGGTTCGAGTTTCTCCCGTCTGCTGTAGCTTCAGCTATCAACCGCACGACCAGGGCAGCACCGACTCACCCTTGATAAGCGGCGACCTCGGTTCCACTGAGGAACAATCCCAAACTCAACCGCCGGGAGGTGCGTTGATGAAGTAATAATCCTTATTGATGCAAACTCAGGGCCTCCATCCCCTCCAGGAACGGCCCTTTCCTTTGCCCGCAGCCAATCAGGGCAGCGCCCGTTCACTTACGGTAAGTGGGAGGTATCGGGTCGTGTCCCACAGCGTGGTGTAGGAGCGATACTCCTTGACGGGCTGTGCCGCGGCGTCAGGCAGCTGCAATGGGCAGGCTGACGGCAGGAGTATCGCTTACCGCGGTCATGGTCTCCAGCGTCATGTAGCGTGAACGCTGGGTGGCCCACTCGTCGGATTGCTCGAGGAGGAGGGCACCGACGAGCCTGATAACGGCGGCCTTGTTGGGAAAGATGCCGACCACGTCGGTGCGGCGCTTGATCTCGCCGTTGAGCCGCTCGATCGGGTTTGTGCTGTGTAACTTGGCCCTGTGCTCGCGGGGAAAGTCCATGAATGCCAGTACGTCCTCCTCGGCAGCGTCCATAAGGCTAGCGAGCTTTGGCACCTTGGGGCGGAGCTGGTCGGCAACTTGCCGCCACTGGGCGTGAGCGGCCGGAGCATCGGCCTCGGCATAGGCGGTGCCGATCCAAGCCGAGACGATGCGGCGCTGGGTCTTGCCGGCGTGGGCTGCGGCATTGCGGCCGAAGTGAACACGACAGCGCTGCCATGTTGCCCTGAGCACCTTGGCCACCGCAGCCTTGAGCCCCTCATGGGCGTCGGAGATGACCAGCTTCACGCCGCGCAGGCCGCGCCGGGACAGGCTACGGAGGAAGTCGGTCCAGAAGGTCTCCGCTTCCGAGGCGCCGACCGCCATGCCGAGCACCTCGCGCCGGCCATCGCCATTGACGCCCACCGCGATGGTGACCGCGACCGACACAATCCGGCCCGCCTCCCTGACCTTCACGTAGGTGGCGTCGAGCCAGAGATAGGGCCAGTCGCCTTCGATGGGGCGGCCGAGGAAGTCCTGCACCCGGCCAGCAATCTCGGCGCACAGGCGGCTGACCTGGCTCTTGCTGATGCCCTCCATCCCTATGGCGCGGACCAGATCGTCCACCCAGCGGGTGGAGATGCCCTGGACATAGGCCTCCTGGATCACTGCCGTTAGCGCCTTCTCCGCCGGCCGTCGCGGCTCCAGGAAGGCTGGAAAATAGGAGCCACGCCGCAGCTTCGGAATGCGAAGCTCCACCGTGCCAACCCGGGTCTGCCAGTCGCGCTCGCGGTAGCCGTTGCGCTGGTTCATCCGATCAGCGCTGCGCTCGCCGTGGCTGGCGCCGCAAGCTCCCTCAGCATCCAGCTCCATCAGCCGGTGAGCGGCGAAGCCAATCATCTCCCGAAGGAAAGTAGCATCGGAGCCCTTTTCCATTAGCCCCGAAGGGCAATCCTCTCGTCGGTCATCGTGGCGTCCTTGGGTCAGAGTTGCGTATCGCAACACAACCCTACCGAGGACCAACCGCGATGGCCGCCACCGTTACGGCGACGGCCTCCAACACCACGCCCAGGAACGGGACTCCTTCGAGGATGTCGGCCATTCTCAACCCCCATTCGATGACAGTGACCAAGCGTAGCGGCAAGACCTGCACTGTTGTCATACGCTACGCTGCCCAAGCCCGGCTCGGTCAGGCGGTGTTCCACTGGGCCCGGGCGTCCATCATGCATGACCCCAAGAGCCGCGATCGCTACAAAGCTTTCCGGGCGCGTGGCCACTCCTACGGTCGTGCCCTACGCGGCGTTGCTGACCGGCTGCTCGGAGTCGCCTGCGTCCTGCTGCGGCGGCGGATCCGGTTCGACCCCGATTACGGCAAGGCGACGGCAGCCTGAGCCAAAACCTATCCTTCGGTTCGACGACAGCCGACATCCTTCCGTCGCGACCTTCGGTCGGCAGAGCGCCGTGCGCAAGCGCGGTCCGGGAGGCCGAGCAGCGTTCTAACACTACCTGGGCACTCTTAGCGCCGCCCTGCGTTGTCTTTGAACCGGTTGGAGGGGGTTGGGTTCCGGGAGGCAGGCAATGGGCCGTGGTTTGCAGGACCTGGACAGCTGGCTGGCGCCGT
>NZ_JQKB01000214.1 GCF_000745835.1 Belnapia moabensis DSM 16746
TGACGGCTACTGGCAGAGCATGGATTCACTCCGCGACAAGCAACTGCTGGAAGCGCGCTGGGCAACCGATGCACCATGGAAAGTGTGGGATTAGGGGTGCGCGGCGCCTCAGGCGAGGCCGTAGATGAAGGAGTACGCCGGGAGGGCGGAGCGCATCCTGATGGGTGGGGCTCACGCCCGCTCCCTCCCTGGCTTTTCCGCGTCGCCCAAAACCGCTGCGCCTTCAGATGATGGCGTTACCGTAACAGGCAATCCAGCTGCTTCCGCGGTCAGCCTCGCCGCGCGGATTTCGGCGAAGGGCAGGCCGGCACGCTCGGCCATGTCGAACAGGCTGTATCGTCCATCGGTGAGGTTCAGCACCCAAAGGAGCACCATCTGCCCGTAGCCGCACCCTGCCGCCACCGGCCCGATGCCGCCGATCGGCACGTAGGGCCGCGGCGCCCGAGCTGTGGATCGCCATAGACGAGGTCGAAACCAGCATGCGGACCTCCTCGAGTACCTTGGCGATGACGGCGAGCGCGGCGAAGGAGTGCACCAAATGCTCCCGGCCGGACGAAGCCGAGGTTGTCGGCGGCGCTGTGGTATCCGGCGAGCGCATGAGGTAGCCGATCGGCAGGTCGAAGCTGAGCGAGGAGTATTGACGCTCGTCATGGCCATAAGGCGAGAAGGGTAGCGGCCGGTTCTCGGGCAATTCGTGCTGCGGTACATGCGGGGCGACGCGGTCGATTATCGCCGAGGCAGGTGAGCACCAGCCCATGCGCGATCCGCTCGATATTGTCGGGCAAGGAAGAGGAAGCGCCAGTTCAGCCGGCGCCGGCGCGTCGCCAGGACGCGCGCGAGTTCGAGCCCGAGCGCGATGCCAGAGAGGTTGTCGTTGGCGAGCGACGTGTGGCAGCTGTGGATGGAGATCAGTACTTCTGCCTCGCTCTCGCCCGGCAGTAGGTATCCGCGGCAGGACAATGATCTTTGCTTCAGCTCGGCACTGGTATGCACGCAATAGGCTTCATCAACCAAGCCTTTGCGCAACCAACGCGGCAGATGAAAGCCCCAGCTGTCGCTGCAACAGGCGGTGCGTAGGGGATGAGATCCGGCTGCTCCGGAATGCTGTCCGGGCCTTGTTGCGCTTCCGTAGGAAACAGCAGGGCGTCGATGGCGTGGCTCTATTGCAGGAGGTGGGGGTTGTGCTCGGCGGAATCGACGACCGTCGAGCCGGCGGATTGCGGCGCTGCGCGGCACCCATTCGCACGGCACGGTCCCGTCGAGCACCGGCGTACCGCTTGGCACCTCATGGATCTCGAGCGGGATGCGCGCGCCAGTATGGCGCAGCGTCTCGTGGAGGCCCTTGGCCCGTGATGCTGAGGCAGATCGGGAGATACGCGGCGCAATGCGAATGCAGAGCCCCGCCACTGGCCGTCATGGCCTCGCCGCCACATCAGTCCTTGACTGTAAGGATGCCGTTCCGTTTCATTGAGCGGAGGGCGCCATGCCGTTGCGACACAGCAAGATATGACGATGCCGTTAGACACGTTTGCAATGGCGAACTTTTCTCAAGGTGCAGTGAGCGCACGGCGTTGGGAGAACAAACCCCTTCGCATGTCTGCAATGTTAAACGCGGATTAGGTCGGCCACGATGAAGATGGCTCTGGTCGGCAGGGGAGGCGAGAGGCTCGTGACTTCATCGACGGTGACCCCATGCAACCTGCCGGGATAAGGATCTGACACGCATGGATGGCACCAACCTTGCTGCGTTGGTAACCCTGCTTCGAGCAGATTCGCGCGCCGGAGGCGATCCTCGAAGCGCGGCTGGACTATGCTCTGATCCTGCCTTGGAACCTCCGCGAGGAGTTCTCCAGGCAAATGGCCGCCATCCGCGAATGGGGCGGCCGCTTCGTCGCGCCCATCCGCGGATGGAAATTTCTTAACAAGCCGGCGGAGGCCGATCCCAATGTCCATGGTCTGTGCCGTCGTCCTCACCTACAACCGCCGCGACTTGCTGGCCGAGTGCCTGCAGGCCATCGCGGCTCAGACCCATCACTGCGATCGCATCATCGTCGTCGATAATGCCAGCTCCGACGGCACGGCGCAGATGGTGGCGGAGCGCTGGGCCGGGCGCGTGGACTTGCATGTGCTCGGCACCAATATCGGCGCGGCAGGTGGCTTCAACCTCTGCATGCGCCTCGCCTATCAGACGGGTGCCGAATATATCTGGATAATGGACGACGACGTCCTGCCGGAGCCGGACGCGCTGGCCGCGCTGCTCGATGCGGGTCGGTTGCTCGACGCTCGCGGCATCAGCCCCGCCTTCCTCACTTCCGTCGCCCGCGCACCGGGCGGCGAAGTGACCAACGTGCCCGAGCTGGACCGCCGCCTCAACGCCCTTGCCTATGAAAACTGGCCGGATTTGCTGGACCATGGGCTGGTGCCGGTGACGCGCTCTGCCTTCGTCTCCAATCTCTTCCCGCGCGCGACGCTGACGCGGCATGGCCTGCCGATCGCCGCGATGTTCATCTGGGGCGAGGATTCGGAATTCACTTGGCGGATCACGCAGGACCGGCCGGGCTACATGGTCGGGGCAAGCCGGGCCCTGCATGTGCGCCAGCTTGCCGGCGTGCTCGACATCCGCACCGAGCGCAACCCGGCGCGCATCAACTACCACTTTCACCGAATCCGAAACGATATCTACCTGAAGCGGCGCTTCGAGAACCCGCGCGCGGTGGCCCGGTTGGTCCGCCGTCAACTGGCGCTGGCTTTCCGGCTTTGCCAGGCGCAGGAATTCTTCAAGGCGCGTGTCGTGTTGCGCGGGTTGCTGGCCGGTCTGTCCTTCAACCCGCCCATCGAGGCAGCGGACGCGCCCTGCACCATCGCCGGCATCCGCCATGTCGGCGAAGAGATACCGGTCGCGGCAGTGCTGGCGCCGGTGGAGCAGCAGGCTTTCCCGAACGACCTGCGGCCTGCCGTTTATTGAGGCGGCCCCCATTGTCTTGACTACGCGGCGTAGCGGAATTGCGGGTGCTGAAAGATGGAGCGGATCCGCTGCGGCCGCTTGGCAAGGC
>NZ_JQKB01000215.1 GCF_000745835.1 Belnapia moabensis DSM 16746
GAAGGCCAAGCCATTCGCCTGGACCAGGCCTGCCGACACCATCCTCGGCACGCTGGCCAGGCTTCCTGCACCTTCCGTTTGAGTCGGTGCACTAGCGAGACCCTCCACCCGCAGCCGAATGTCAGCGCCACCCGGCCCGACCACGACCCGCTCCACCAGCGCCCGCACAATCCGTGCCTGCTCAGCCGGGAACAACTCACCCCAGAGCGGGTTCAGCCGCTCCAGCGCGTCCCGGACCTCCATCTCGGTCAAGTCCGGCGCCTCGACCCTCGCTGCCAGCCACGTGCCGACCACGATCTCCGGCTGCCGCAGCAGCGCCCGGACCTGGTTCACCACCGCCGCCTCGATCTCGGCGGCCGACACCCGGCGCACGATGCTGTCGTCCTCAGCGGCCTCGCCCTTCAGCACCCGCTGCGCGACGTAGTAGCGGTATAGCCGACCGTTCTTCCGGCAGTGCGTCGGTGACAGCGCCCGGCCATCGGTGCCGAAGATCAGCCCCTTCAGCAGCGCCGGCGCATGCTGCCGGTTCTGGGCGGCTCGGGCCCTTGGGCTGACCTGCAGGATGGCATGGGCCTTGTCCCAAAGTCCCTGCGGTACGATCGCCTCATGCTCGCCGGGGTAGACCTGACCCTTGTGGCTGACCTCGCCAATGTAGGTCCGCAGGTGCAGCAGCTTGTAGACGTCGCCCCTGTCTAGCAGCCGGCCCGACTTGCTGGTCACGCCCTCGGCCTGCAGGCGCCGGACCGTCTCCACGCCCGAGCCCGTCTCGACGAAGAGCTCGAACACTCGCCGGACCCGCGCCGCCTCGACCTCGTTCACCACGAGCTTTCGATCCCGCACGTCATAGCCGAGCGGCACCTTGCCCCCCATCCACATGCCGCGGGCGCGCGAGGCCGCGAACTTGTCCCGGATTCGCTCGCCGATCACTTCGCGCTCGAACTGGGCGAAGCTGAGCAAGATGTTCAGCGTCAGGCGGCCCATGCTGGTTGTGGTGTTGAAGGACTGCGTGACCGAGACGAAGGTGACGCCATGCGCTTCCATGATCTCGACCAGCTTGGCAAAGTCCATCAGCGAGCGGCTGAGGCGATCAATCTTGTAGACCACGATGACGTCGACCCGCCCCTGCTCGATATCGGTCAGCAAGCGCCGCAGCGCCGGCCGCTCCAGCGTCCCGCCAGAGAAGCCGCCGTCGTCGTAGCGGTCGCGGACGAGTACCCAGCCCTCAGCGCGCTGGGAGGCGACGTAGGCCTCGCAGGCGTCACGCTGGGCGTCGAGGGTGTTGAACTCCTTGTCCAGGCCCTCGTCGGTGCTCTTGCGCGTGTAGACGGCGCAGCGGAGCTTCTTGACCGAGGCCGGCATGACGCCATCGGCCGGCAGCTTACGGCGGCTCATACGCTTGGCCTCCCTTTCAGCCCGAAGAAGGTCCAGCCATTCCAGCGCGTGCCGGTAATGTGCCGCGCGATGGCTGAGAGGGATCGGTAAGGCCGGCCCTCATACTCAAAGTCGTCGGCGCGGACGGTGACCACGTGCTGGACGCCGTCGTATTCGCGGATTAGCCGCGTCCCCGGCAGCGGCCGGCTGTCAGCGCGGATGCGGCGGAGGACGACGTTGCCGCCGTCGAGTTGCTCGCCCAGTGCCTCCAGCCGCGCCCGGGTTTCGGGCTTTAGGCCACCATAGGCCAGTTCCTGGATGCGGTAGGCGAGGCGGCTCTGGATGTAGGCCCGGTTGAAGGGCGGCGGCTCCTTGCCGAATAGGTCGCGCCATTGCTGCTTCAGGTGGGCGATGGGTGCCGACTGGAGGGCTGCTAGGCGACCCAGGACATCCGCTGGTGGGATGGCAGGGATGGTCGGCGCCGACGCCTGTAGAGCCTGCTGGGTGGCTATGCTGGGCATGCGGGTCTCCGGTTGGTCCGGTTCGCATGCATGCTCTGGTCGGCGCGGAAGTGTAGCGAACTCTCTCTTTGGTCACCGGCCTGTGCGGCGTCAGCGGGTTCGACGGAGTGAGCTCTGAGCCGGAGTAAGCCCGTTGCTAGGATGTTGCTGATCTCTTGGAGATGAGGCGGGAGGGACTGGCATCGGCTGGTGCGAAGCATTGGACTTTCGGTCCGTGGTTCGCGCCATACTCCGTCAAGCTGCTTGACAGAAAAACCTGCATACGGCGCTTGGGGCCTTAAGTAGAAAAAGAAGGTATTCAAGAGAACTTCCGGGAAGAGCCGTCATTAAAGCCCATGCCGAGGCGAGTGGCTGTCGGACGGGTCTTCGTAATGCTAGGTCCCCGGGTGCCTGCAGCAGCTTTGATGCGGGACTCGCCGTGTTTTTCCGCGGCGAGTGATGCGTCAGGGGCAGAATGATTTTGCTCGGACCCATGCCGGCCTCTCTCCACTCGAAAGCCCATGCTGACGGGTAAGCAAACGCTGGAGGTGTTATGACAACGCCACCGAGAAGGGAAAGAAGGACACCTCCTGAACTCCTAGTCGACCTGCAGGATCCGTTCGGCTGGATGCGGATCGTAGCGGCCATAGGGTGGAATGGCGAACGGCAGAAACTGGATCAGACATTAGCTACATATTCGGCAGAATGGCTTGGCGTTCTACGTGAAGAAGGCAAGCGGCCAAACCAGCCCCTGAATTTGCACGCACTGAGCCGGAAACTCGGAATCCCACCTGGCGAACTCCTTCGCATGCCGGCATCGGCAGCGTTCTACGCTCGATTCTACGGTGATCCGAGAGGCGTTGCGGCCAGCCTTGAGGACCGGGTCTTCAACCCAGCAGGACATTACCGTGCAGTGGCGGAGGCTCCTGGTCGAGAACAGCTACTCACGGAGTATGCGCGTGCGATTGAGGGTGGCGCCTACCTCGCGGGCGTTCAGCTTTGCCTCGTTGCAATGATGGCGGAGCATCATCCTGAGCTTGGCTTTGCACGTGCCGTGACGCTCGCGTGCCATCATGGCGGGCGGCAGACGATGAGCAGCAATCGCTCGATGAGATCGGCTGAGACATTC
>NZ_JQKB01000216.1 GCF_000745835.1 Belnapia moabensis DSM 16746
CAGCGATCATGTCCGCCCCACAACGATGGCCAACTTTCCCGGAGCGGCGTAGGGCACCGACGGAACAACTGGCGCCGCATATCCCAGCGGATAAGAGCTCAGGAATAGGCGTGGCTGCGATGGCCCACTGAAATTCCGCCCGGACCACTCAATGGGGGCTTCTGTAATGGGCCGTCGGTAGTCAAGCCCTCCGAATGATCGCCTCGTCGCCAGGTCCTTGCTTCTGTCCGTGGTCGGCAGCTGAGCCGCCACATGATCCTGTTAGGAGGGCGGCGAGCCGATCTGGTCAACGTGGTCGTCGCCCGCAGGCCACGCCACAACCCCCATCAAGGCTTCACCGTTCCCACGTCCCGGCGACGGGACCTCGGAGGAGCAGGCCCTCGCGGTCCCGCCCCGATCTCGTTCCTGCCTGCCTATGCGGCTGCGCTAGCCGGCTCCTTACCCCAGTGGAACTCGGTACCGTCCACCCACATGCGATGCAGGATGGTTGCCAGCTTGCGGGCTACCGCTACCTTGGCCCGCTGCATGCCCCGTCGCTTTGCCAACTCCATTGCCCAACGCTTCAGTGCCGAGAAGCGTACTGTCCGCGTCAAAAGCGACTGCGCCGCCTCGTACAGGGCGGTTCGCGCCATGGCATCCCCAACCCGACTGATGCTGCCGGTGACATCCGTCTCGCCAGACTGATACCGTCTGGGGGTCAGTCCGAAATGTGCGCCCACCGACTTGGACTTGGCGAACCTCCCGGGATCGTCCACTGCTGAGGTGAATGTAGCAGCCACCACCGCGCCCACGCCGGGCGCCGTCATCAGGCGTCGGCAGGTCGCGTTGTCGCGCACGAGGACCAGCAGGTGCCGATGCAGCACCGCCAACTCCACCCTCAACGCCTCCCGCGCCCGCAGCATCGGCTCGGCGATCTGCTCGAGCACGGGATGGCCGGCCACCAACTCGCGCACCCGCGCCGGGTAGCGGGGCTTTGTCGTCACCCCGACCTTCAGCCCGAAGCCGCGCAGGATCCCGCGGATCGCGCCCTCAATGTCGAGCAGCTTGCCCTGCAGCAGCTTGCGCCCGACCAGCAGGGCCCGGACCTCCTGCGCCGGCACCGACTTCCGGTGCACAGGGCGGTACCAGCCCATCCGCAGCAGCTGCGCGATCCCGCGCGCGTCCTTGCGGTCGGTCTTAACCGTCATCGCCGAGAGCGCCGCCTTCACATGCCGGGTCTCCAGCAGCACCACCTCATGCCCGGCCGCAGCCAAGCCGTCGTGTAGCCACTGCGACAGGGGGCCAGCCTCAAGCCCGACACGGGCCACCGCCACTCCGAGCCCCGCCACGAAGGTAACCAGAGCCTCCGGCTCGCTCGCCACCTTCGCCTCGCGTACAATCCGCCCCGTCGTGTCCACCACGCAGACGCTCGATCGCTCCAGCGACACGTCAATCCCGACATAGTGGTCCATCACCGCCGTCTCCCCGTGATGCCAGGGGGCACACGCCACCCAAGGTTCGTGCAGCATCACTCGAAGAGCCGACCACCATCTACCCGACGCCCGGGAGCCGGCCCATTACGGGATCTGGTCAGTGGAGCGGACCCAGAAGGGCTGGCGCGCCGACCACGAGCGTGGATGGGAGGCAAGGGCGAGAATTGACGCCGCCGAGGCTGCCAGGAAGCGGGAATCCAACCTACGGGCCAAGGTGAATCTCCTGCTCAAAGTGGCGCAGCTTCCGACGCGGCCTGCGGAGTCGTGGCTGGACCACGTTCCGGGGTTCGGCGAGTCACCACGCGCTCTGGCCCGGGCGGGCGGTGACTGCTTCGAACACGTCCTGCGGCGCCTCCGTGAGTTGGAGAGGATGGCGTGGGCGGGCGGCGATCCAGTTTCCGGGGACCTGCTTGGCCTTCCCCTCGAGGGATTGCGGGGGACACGGCAAGCGGAGGCGAACGCACGACAAGAGACCCTATGTCGCATCCGCGAGGAGTTCGCGGCGTAGACCCGGGAGAGGCGCCGCAGGGAGTCGTCGGCCTTCGTGGATGCTTTGCTTGCCGAAGCGGCCTTATCCATGGGCGACGTGGACGGGCTTGCCTGGGCCGAGCACGCTGCGCGCGGTGCTACGGGCACGACCTTCGACGAGGGACGGCTTGGTCTCGACTGAGTGACGCAGGAGTGCATCAAAGGCGCTCTCGACGACGAGCGGCGGCGCATTGAACTGATCCGGCATGCGGCGGCAGCTCGCCGCTGTGACGAAGCGGTCATGACTGCGGAAGCGCTGCGCTGCCGCAAGGAGCTGGAGACCCGAGCATTGAAGCGCTTCTCGGGTGACGCCGACATGGCCCAGCTCTGGCTACGCACGACGCAGCCTACCCTGGGGTGGTCGCCCTGGGCGCATGCCGTCGACGAGGGACACCGCAACGAATGCCTGCGTCTGCTTGATGCGGCGATGCCCAAGGGGAAGCGAAGGTAATTGCCCGTCGAGTTTGGAGATTTCCTGCACACTGACCAAGTGCCGGACACAAAGGAGGGTCGCGGTCTGTTGTTTCATCCTCGCTGCCACTGTGCTTAATTGGGAAGACATGAGCAAATACGCGGCAAGACCATCGAAGGCTGGGAGTTCCTCTCAGGGGGCGGGCATTGAGGCCGCCCTGCCCAATGACCGCGCCAATCAAGCTGTTGGACTGAAGGCATATCTCGATGGCATCGCCGCGCGGGTAAAGGCCGTGCCATCGGCTTGGGTCCGCTGCGAACTGCTAACCCTCAAGCCTGGGGACCGGTTCGTCCGCATGGAGTTCGTCGAGCACGATGGGACCGGTCGGAAGGTCGCCCAGGTCAACGGCGGCTGCTGGCCGGGTGTCTATGGACGGGCGGTCGAGGCATTCACGGCCTTGGACCTGCGCCTAGCAGCCCGTTGAGAAATCCATTGGTCAGCTGAAGCGGTCTGGCTCAATGCTGACGGCGACGGCGGCGGTCTGATCGCCAGCGATGACGATCAGGAT
>NZ_JQKB01000217.1 GCF_000745835.1 Belnapia moabensis DSM 16746
CGTGCGCACCGTGGTCGACACCGCCCGCCTGGTGCCCGGCACCAGCATCTTTGGCACCATCCTGACAACCGTCACGGCCTGACCACTCCGCCGCAGAAGTCAGGGGGTGGGTAATTACCCGGCGCAGGGCCCAGTCATCGACGCCCAGGATGCGGGGGGCTGGCTGCCGCGGCAAGGGCAGGCGGCGCACCAGGCGCAGCACCGTGTCACCACTCGCTGGCATGCCAAGGTGCTGCAGGAGCCGCCCAGCCGCCTCGCCGCCCAGGGCGACGCCGACCTGACCCTGCGCCGCGGCCAGGCGGCGCGTGCGATGCGCGTGCGGCGCAATCAGCCCAGGCAGCCGCTCGACAAAGGTCTGCCGCAGACAGGCGGGATTGCGGCAGTACAGGCGCCTCACCGCTAACCCGAGACGAACCTCGCGCCCGAGGCAGGGCAGATCGGCAGGCCGTCGCAGAGCCCGGCTATGGACCGCGTGGCTCGGCTCGCTACAATCTGGGCAGCGCGCGCTGCGTTGTCGCGCCTCGGTATGAATGTGAATGCAGCTGGAATCCGAACGGCTTACCTCCCGGATCCAGCATCCCGGCAGGAACTGCAGGTTGCTCATCCTGAACTATATAGGTTACCTAACCGTCTGGCTGAGGCCTGCACCTCCAACGCCCGCACCAACCACGCTTTTTGCGGAAGAGCCAAGCGGGTGAGGGCAACTCAGGGCATCGTGCTGCATCGCTGAAGCTTCCAGCTGCTGGCCAGAGCACCGCATGCGCCCAAGCCCTGAGCCGGTGCGTTCAATAGAGCAAGCGGTTCACATGCATTTCGCAACAATCTACGGTGTTGGGATTTCGGCAGAGGATGGGAGTGTAAGATGGATTGTACTACCACGGTCGTCCAACCCGGCGCTGGAGGACATGGATTGTGAGCTTCATTAGCTATGCCCAGAACTTTGAGGATGTTATCCTGCGTCGTGTCTTCCGTGATGTTGAGGCGGGCTTCTATGTTGATGTCGGAGCCTGGGATCCGGTCTCTCACTCGGTGACGAAAGCGTTCTATGATGCCGGTTGGCGAGGCATCAACATCGAACCCGGTCCGATGTTTACCGCCCTGGCTGCTGCTCGGCCGCGGGACATCAATCTCCATCTGGCGGTGAGCGACCGGAGCGGCCGCATGCGCTTGCATGTGCATCGGGCTGGCGACCGCGTTCTCGGCACCTCCACTCTCTATGATGGGCCGCTACCCGATCTGTCCGGAACGCTGGTGACCAAGGAAGACACCGAGGTCGAGGTTCTGCCTTTGGTGCAGGTCCTCGACCACCATGCGGGCGACCGTCACATCCATTTTCTGAAAATTGATGCCGAAGGTGCGGAGGCCGCTATTATCCGCGGGGCTGACTGGCGGCGTCACCGGCCCGAGGTAGTGGTGATCGAGGCGACGCGTCCCAACACGCAGGATCGGACGCAGGCTGAATGGGAACCCCTGCTGACCGATAATGGTTACCGTTTGGTGCTGTTTGATGGCCTCAACGCCTGGTACCTGCGTGAGGAGAGCAGCGCACGTGCCGAAGCCTTTTGGCTGCCGCCTAATATTTTTGACGACTTCCGGGTTGCGCTTGAGTTGGATTTGGAACGTCGCCTGGCTGCCTCCGAGGAGTGGGGCCATGCGGTCCAGCAGACCCTGCAGCAAACACAACAGTACCAGGCATCGCTTGAGCAAGGTTTGGCGCAAGTCAGGGATCACGCTGAGGCATTGGAACAGGCGCTTCAGCAAGCGCAACGCGACCTTAAACGCACCCGTATCGCGCACGCGGCCGAAGCCGCATGCGCGGCCGCCTATGCTCACCAAGTGGCCGAGCAACAGGCGGAATTGGCGCAGCACGCCGAACGGGTAAGCGACCTGACAACCGCGTTAGCAGCGACGGATGCCCAACTGGCAGACACCGAGGCCGAACGCCGTCGCCTGGCAGCAGAACGCTGGCGCCTGGTGCAGGATTTGCGGATGCCGGCCGGGCCGCGCATCCTGCAGCTAATCCTGCCCGCTGCGCGCCTGGTGCGACGCCTGGCCTGGGCTGGTCGGGTACCCGCCGCATCGCCGCCGCCCGACATCGCGGTTCTGGTCAAACCTCACTCGAGTCCCGCCGCGGAGCGGCGGCCGAGCCAGGATCAGTTTAAGGCGCCAACGCCATCCGTCACCGATGCACCACCCGCGCCAGCCGCAGCAACCGACAGGGAGGTTAATCCCCAACTTGCCCGCAGTGTGGAGGCCGCCCTTCTTACCTTAACTCTCCGCGGTGGCCAGGACGCTGCGGGCCGGACCTCCTAACCCGAACGGAGCGAGCGGACGCGGTTCGCAGTCCGGGCGCCCGCTAGAGCGTGATGTGTTTAGGTCTGGTTGTATCCTGAGTGCCTCAGGTAGTTGGCGCATTCCTGGGCGGTGTAGGTACTGAGGAGTGTGCCTATGGTGGCGCACACCGCGTCGCTGGTTCGGGCGGCAGCCTTTCGCAGCAGGTGTTTGAGTTTTGCGAAGACCTGTTCAATGGGGTTCAAATCGGGTGAGTATTTCGGCAGCAGGAAGAGCTTTGCGCCAGCCCGCCGGATGGCTCGGCGCACAGCCGATCCTTTGTGGCTGCCGAGGTTGTCCATGATAACCAGGTCGTCTGGCTTCAACGTCGGCACCAGGACCTGCTCGACATAGACCGGAACCGCTGCCCATTTATCGGGCCGTCGAGTAGCTGGCCTTGTCCCGCTTTCACGGACAGTGTTGCACGGCTGAAGCAGCCGCATGGAACGCCGCAACCTTCTGCTCTGGTGTGAGATAGCCCAGAGCCGAATGCAAGCGGCGTTGGTTGGTACGCGTCGTGTCGGCCACACGGAAATCAGCTCTTGACGTTGGTCGGTATGCTTCGGGTGCGGTGGTCAGCTACACCGTGCGTTCGCGCCAGT
>NZ_JQKB01000218.1 GCF_000745835.1 Belnapia moabensis DSM 16746
CGTCGCGCGCTTGCCTTCCTGCAATGGGCCTCCGTCCGACGTATGCTTCGAAGGCTATGTCAGAGAACAGAATGATCCCGGATGGACTCTAACACTCTCCTCGTAAGTAAATTGTCGACGGACGCACGGTCAACATCGGCCGCGAGGCAGTCGCGGGCTTAAACTGGGGCGCATCATGGATGCCAAAGACCACCATCTGATCGCAATCCTTGGGGACCAGAAGCGCTTTGTGGTGCCGATCTACCAGCGTCAGTATAGCTGGCAGGAGAATCGGCTCGAACCCTTTTGGGATGACGTCGTTGCTAAGGCTGAAGAGGCCCTAAAGGGGAAGCCGCGCTTCAGTCACTACATGGGCGCGCTCATCCTGGCGCCAGGCGCTGACGGATACACAATCGGCGCGACGCCAAGGGTACAGGTCGTCGATGGCCAGCAAAGGCTGACAACCTTCCAAATTTTTTTGGCGGCGATGCGAGAAGTCGGCATAGGTCTTGGCTTCCCGGAGGTCGGTGACGCGGTGCACAACTACCTCTTCAATCGTCCAATGAGCGGTGATGCTGCCGACAAGGATGCTGCATTTAAGCTGATACCGACCCCTGAGGACCGGTCGATCTTCCATTCGCTGGTGCAAGGTGGGCTTGCAGCCATCATGAAGGATCATCCGGCATTCTTTTACCAGAACGGCAATCTGATCAAGGCGAGAGCACCTAATGCGGTAAGGGGTTTAGTATTCTTCAAGGACCGAATCGAAGCATATGCACGCTTCGGTCAGCAGGGGGACGAGGAGGAAGAGGCAACCGCTTCGGAGAATGACACCGACGGGCAGCGTAGGCGCCTGTACGCCCTGCTTGAAGCATTACTTAACCATCTCAAGTTGGTCGTCATCACCCTCGCGGAGACCGACGATGCTCAGGTCATCTTCGAGACCCTGAATAGCAAGGCTGAACCGTTGCTGGCGATGGATCTTGTCCGCAATAACATTTTCCATCGCGCGTCGGCGCAAGGAGAGTCAGCCGAGGTGCTTTTCGAGCGTAAGTGGCGATCGTTTGACGCTCCGTTCTGGAAGGAAGATGCGCCTCGTGCGAAGCCCAAGCGGCCCCGCATAGACCACTTCCTCAGCCACGCCCTTACCGCGCAGTCGGGCGAGGAAATCTCTCTTCGAGAACTATATGCAGAATACCGCGCCTTCACCCGGCCCAAAGGCAAGCTGCGCTTCCAAACGGTGGAGCAGGAGCTCGACGCTCTCGTCGCGTATGTTCCAACATACCGTAGCCTTGAGCTCGGCGAGGGTGACGGGATGGTCGGGTGGCTAGGCTCAAAGCTTCGAACCTGGGAGGTGAGTACTGCTCACCCACTTGTCTTCTGCATTGCTGCCTCAGATGCCGCTCCGGCTATTAAGGATAGGCTCTATAAGCTCGTCTATTCCTACTTGGTTCGGCGCGCCATCTGCGGTCTCACGTCGAAGGGTATGAATAAAACGTTCCAGCGCCTTGTAGCCGCCATGCTGGAGTATGGCGTGTCGCTCGAGACGTTCGCAGCAGCCTTTGCATCCCAGAACGGGCCGACGGTCCGTTTCCCATCCGACGTGGAATTCCAGGCTGCCGTGCAGACCAACCCCGTCTACACATGGTTCCCACGCAAAGAGCGTCTTGCCGACATCTTATGGGAGTTGGAGTGCGCCTCGCGCACGAAGTTCTCCGTGAGCACAGCGCGACCTAGCGACATGTCGATCGAACACATATTGCCACAGACATGGGAGGCGCACTGGCCTCTTCCGGACGGCCGCACAGTACCGTATGACGGTGCCGCTGCTGATGAAGCAACTGCGACCGCCATCTCAGCCCGGAATGCAGCGCTTCACACACTAGGCAATCTTACCTTGATTACTGTGCCTGGGAACAGTGCCGCTTCAAACCAGGCTTTCAACGTGAAGGCTGCTTGGTTGAAGCAGAGCCTCCTGGCACTTAACCTTGACATCATCGGCAACTCGAATTGGGGTGAGTTGGAGATTGCGAGCCGCGGTCGAGGTTTGGCGGATCTCGCCGTCAAGGTTTGGCCATCGCCAACCTCACCGCTTTAGCAGACTGCTAGAACGCTACCAGCGGCGGGCGGTGAGGGACGACTGGCCGCCGAGGTCGAAGCGGATTTCGTCGGTGATGGGTGCCATCGGCCCCGAGTTCGCCATCGCCATCGCCACTAGCGTGATCACCTCATCACATCCTTCCCAATCGCGCTGTGAGTTAGCTCCCGGATGCCCGTGATTCAAAACAGGCAGGTTGTTGTTATTGGCGGCGGGCAGTCCGGCCTTGCCGCTGGGTACTTCCTGCGACGTGGTGGCATGGACTTCGAGATTCTCGACGCCAGCGACCGACCGGGCGGCGCCTGGCCCAACGCGTAGGATTCCCTGCGGTTGTTCTCGCCCGCCGAGATGAGTTCGCTGCCTGGCTGGCCCATGCCGCCCTCAAGGGGTGGCTATCCCACCCGTGACCACGTCGTGGACTACCTGACGACCTATGAGCAGCGCTATAGCCTGCCTATCCAGAGGCCAGTGCGCGTTGGAGCCGTCACACGCGCGACCGACGGCTTGGCGGTCAGGACCGACCGCGGCACCTGGATGGCTTCGGCAGTCGTCAGCGCGACGGGCGGAGCGAGCCAGCCCTATATCCCAGCGTATTCCGGCCGGGCGCTGTTCCGGGGCATGCAGATCCACTCCTCCGCTTACCGCTCTCCCGATGACTTCGTAGATCAGCGCGTGCTGGTCGTCGGTGGGGGCAACTCGGGCGCGCAGATCCTGGCGGACATCTCTAAGAGTCCATCCGGGATCATTCTGTTCTCTGACATAGCCTTCGAAGCATACGTCGGACGGAGGCCCATTGCAGGAAGGCAAGCGCGCGACGG
>NZ_JQKB01000219.1 GCF_000745835.1 Belnapia moabensis DSM 16746
CCTCGCCCGTGAAGCGCAGGTGCTCGCGGTCGATGCCGACCAGCTCGGACCGTCGCAGCGCTCCGGCAAAGCCCAGCAGCAGCAGCGCGCGGTCGCGCAGGCCGGTCAGGTCACCGCCACAGGCGGCTACCAGCTTGCCCAGCTCGGTCGAGGTCAGCGCCGCAGCCTGGCGGCGGCGGCTGCCGTGCCGGCGAAAGATGCCGCGCAGCGTGGTACGGATGGCGGGATGGCCGGCCGACCAGTCGAAGCCGCATAGGCGGCGACGGCCGCAGGTTCGGCCGGCAGCGGGGCGCAGCCGGTCTCGCTGTACTACCCGCAGAAATGCGCCCAGTCGGCGGCATAGGCCCGCAGTGTCTCCGGCGCGAGCGCCTCGCGGGCATAGGCCTGGGCAGCGGCGAGGGCCGCGGCGCCGGCTGAGGCGAGGTCCCTACCCTGCTCCGGCACCACCGCCGGCGGCATAGCTGGGACCGATGCCGCAGTCTCTGCCGCGCTCACTCTCCGCCATCCCGCTCGAACAGCCGCACCGCATAAGCGGCCATAAGCGGGTCGTCGCTCGCCAGCAGGAGGTCATCGACGCAGGCCTGCGCGACGAGCATGCGATCAAAGGGATCGGTATGGTGACGTGGCAGGCCGCCAACCTCGATGGCGTGGGAGGCGGTGATCGGCAGGTGACGGAACCCAGCCTCCTCCAGCACGGCATCAAGGCGCTCCAGCGGGAAGGTGAGCCGCCTTAAGGAGCGCTTGATGGCGATCTCCCAAACCGACGCAGCGCTGACGAGGATGGTGTTCCGCGGCGCGAGGATCGCCTCGTGCAGGCGCGGCTGCAGGCGATCGGGCCAAGTGACGGCCCAGATGAAAATATGCGTGTCGATGAGCAGCCTCATCGCCCTTCGAACGCCTTGGCGACATCGTCCGGCAGTGGGGCGTCGAAGTCGGGTCCCATCCAGACCTCGCTGGCAAGCTGGCCGAGCGCTCGTGGTTGGGTGCGGGTCGCAAGGGGCACCAGGCGTGCAAGTGGGCGGCCGCCTTTGGCGATGATGATCTCCTCGCCGGCCGCGGCGCGGTCGACCAGGCGCGAGAGCTGAGTCTTGGCGTCGTACAAGTTGACTTGGCTCATCGGTAGTTCCTGACCAAGCTTGGTCTGGCAGCGTAGCTGACACCATGACCAACTTTGGCCAACATAAAAAATTCTTTCGACTATTCGGAATCTGGCAGTTTGCCGCGACTGTGGCAAACTACCACAATTCGTGCCGGATCGGGGTGGGGGCAGGGGCATGGCCGCCGATGAACCCGCCGCCCTTGGAGGTGAACAATCCTGCCGAGAGCCGGCACAGCTGGAGGTGCTGCACGCGGCCGTCCGGCGTCGGATCGGCTACGATCATTATGGCGTCCGGTGGCTCGCGCGGCTCGGGCCTTTGCAGTCCTGTGGGGTGATGGTGCGTTCTCTCGTGAGCAGGAGGACGCTATGGCAGTAGGTCTTCACGGCTTAGTCCGAACGACGCCACGATTTCGAGCCGAGCTCCAAGCGGCACAAACGCCGACCCGCGCCCTGACGGCCCAGGATCACCCGCACTCCAAAACGATGCGCAAATGGTGGAGTTGATCGGCAGGGCGGGAATGCTGAGGAGGAAATTTTATTACTCACCAGGAGCATTATCCCTTGCATCGCACATCGCGCTGATCGAAGCCGGCTTGCCCTTCGAGGCCGTACGGGTGGACGAGCACACTAAGGCCATGGAGGGCGGCGGCGACTACCGGCAGGTCCATTGGCTGGGCTACGTGCCGGCGCTGCTACTGGATGATGGCACGCTGCTGACCGAGAGCGCCGCGATCCTGCAGCATGTCGCCGAGTTGGCTCCCTGGCGCGACTTAGCCCCTCCGGCCGGCACAGTCGAGCGAGCGCTGCTGCAGGCGTGGCTGAACTTCCTGTCGAGTGAGGTGCACAAGAGCGGCTTCGCCTTCCTGTTCAGCCCGGCCATGCCGGAGGCTGGCAAGCGTATCTTCCGCGATCGTCTCGCGCTCAGACTTACCCACTTGGACAGGCATCTGGCGAGTCATGAGCACTTGCTGGCCTCCGGGTATTCGGTGGCCGACGCGTCGTGCTTCGTGGTCACGAGTTGGGCCAACTGGGTGGACGTGGACCTGATGCCCTACCCCAGCCTGCGCGCGTATCGGGAGCGGATTGGCGCGAGGCCCGCCGTGCAGGCGGCGCTGGCGGCGGAGGGCATGGTGCCCTGGCCGAACAAAGCGCCCTGAACAGGTAGTATTGTCAGCAGTCGTGCCAGACCCGACAACGTGGGTGAATGCAGAGTCCAGCCTACGCCGTTCTCATGTATCGCAAGGACGAGGAACCTTCCACAATCCTGGAGAACAGTCAGACTTCAGGCTGAACTAGTGGATCGCGCCTGACAAAAGAGTCCCGGCTGGGATTTTCATAGTCCGCTCTCAGATGCGAGTCTGGGCGATGCGCACAGGGATCGTCGTCGAAGTAAGCGCCGCCGGTCGGGTTCGGCTGGACGCGGTGGTGTCGGACTGGAACAGCTCGCAGAAGGGTTCCGTTGCATCCTTTGCGGCTTGACGCGATCGAGGCCAAGTTGGAGCATGGTACGGCGGCGGCTGACGAAACTCCGGGCGGATCCGACCTTCAAAGGGCGGCAGTTCACCGCCGAGGTGATCCTCTGAGCCGTGCGCTGGTATCTGATGCTCCCAATCAGCTACCGCGACCTAGAACTCATACCGACCTGACTATGGATTGACCTGTCGAGCCCACTCGAAGTCGGTCAATGATCGGATGCGGCCGGTTTCGGCGATGAGCTTGTTCCAGGC
>NZ_JQKB01000220.1 GCF_000745835.1 Belnapia moabensis DSM 16746
GGTGTCCACAATGGCCCGCAGCCGTACCTCTCTCTCCCGCAGCGCCGCGTCAGCCCGGCGCATGGATAGCCGCAGGGCCTCAAACTCCGCCACATCAACCGGTATGCTGTCCGGGGCTGGAGCCTCCCCGCTGCTGGCGGCCACCGCCTCGGCTTGCCGCGCCAATGTGCGCACGGGCCGCAGGATACGTCGCCCCAGCCACGCCGCCGCGGCGAGGGCGATGAGGAACGTGGCCGCGCCCCCGATTCCGAGGGCCAGGAGGGGGCCTCGCCAGCTTGCCTCATAGGCCGCCAGCGACTCGCCGACGACCACCGTCCAGCCGGGCGGATTGGCGAGTTGGCGGAAGGCGACGATTACGTCCTCACCCATCAGAGTGCGGCCCTGGAGCACACCTGTCTCGCGCCCGATCATTCCTTCGGTGACCCACGTCGGTGCTGGGCGCCCGATGAACTCGCCCACCTCCAGCGAGCGCGCCACGATCACGCCGCGGCTGTCCATGACGGTGGCAAAGCCGCCGCCGGACAAGCCTTGTGAGGCGAGCAGCCCCGTCAGGCGGGCGGGGAGGAGTGGCGCGGTCAGCACCGCATTGGCGTGGACGCCGCGCAGGATCGGGACCGCCACGACGATGATGGGCTCCCGCAGGACCGCCCCGATGAGCAGATTGCTGATTGTTGGTTGCTGAGTTGCCAGTGCGCTGCGGACCGCCTCGGCGGCGTTGGTCATCGGCAGCGGGGAGCCGAACGGCCGCTCGGTGTGCAGCCGTTGGCGGAGGTCGGCCCCGGTGACCACAATGGGGGTGCTGATCGCCTCCGCGGCGCCCCGGGCATGCGGGTAGAACCCCGCTAGATCGTCTCCATCGAGATGCGGCGAGGCAGCGAGGGCATTCAGGGCCGCGACGTGCGCCTGGACTTCGCGGCCGACTGCGAGCGCGAGGGCCTGGGCGGTGTCGGACAGGCGTTCCTCGAAGGCAGCACGATAGTTCCCGGCCATGTGCCACGCGGTGGCGGCGCCGAGCGCCAGTGAGGGGAGCAAGACAGCGAGAACCAGGGCCACGAGGTAGGTCCGCAGGCTGCGCCCCGCCGCTGGCACCACCTCACCGCAGCCTTGCCACGGCGGGGCCGCATTATCCGCCCGAGCCGCCCTCGCGGCCTGCTCCGGCCGGAGGTCCGGGTCGCGGCCGACCGCTTGCGCTGCGGCTTTGGCCGAGCCGGGCCGTTTATCCACACAGCCGCCACTGTTCATCAGGCTCGCCGACCTACACGAAAGAAGAACGAAAACGCGGCCATTTCATGCGTCTCATGGTAGAATTGCAAGGAAACCGTTCAGCCAAAAACTTAGTTACACACAAGCGATCTTTGCCATTTTCTACTTGTAATAGAACTATATTTCCCCTCCAAGCGCACCAATGTGTTGCTCGCTTGATTCTATGGATTCTGTTACAGTCGTCGGTGACGTGCCACGCCCGGCTGTCCCGTCCGCTTTCGTTACGGGATGTCCGGTGTGTCAGGATGGAAGCCACTTGATCTTCGACCTCATCCGTTAGCTGTTCAGTCCCTCCAGCCTGACGCCACACGGCTTCTGCCTGACTTGGGGGCCTTGGCTGATCTGGACCCATGCGGTCGCCGACGTGGCGATCAGCCTCGCCTATTTCTCCATTCCCTTGACGCTAGCTACCTTTGCGCGCCGCCGCCGCGACCTCGTGTTTCGGCCGATGTTCTGGCTGTTCGCCGCTTCTATTCTGCTCTGTGACGCTGGGCACTGGCTTGACATGCTCACCCTCTGGGTCCCGGCCTACGGCGCCGAGGTGGTGGTCGAAGCCGGGGTGGAGGTCGGCGCCCGCTGCCGCATCGGACCCGAAGCCGCGATCGGCGAGGGCGTGGTGCTCGGCCCGGACTGCCGGATTGGCGCGCATGCAGCCTGAGCCACGCCATGCTGGGCGCTCGGGTCTACGTCTACCCAGGTGCGTGCATTGGGCAGGAGTGGTTCGGCTTTGCTTCTACTGGCTCCGGCTTTCTCTCGGTCCCACACCTCGGGCGCGTGGTCCTCGGGGACGATGTGGAGGTCGGCGCCAACACCACCATCGACCGGGGCTCGACCGGCGACACTGTGATCGGTGCCGGGTCGTGCCCCGATAACCTTGTGCAGATCGGGCACAATGTCCAACTCGGCCGGTGCTGCGTCGTCGTGGCGCAGGTCGGCATCGCGGGCTCGGCGGTGCTCGGCGACTTCGTGCAAATTGGCGGACAGGCGGGTGTGGCTGGACACCTGAGGAATGGCCAAGGAGCGCGGATCGGAGCGCAAGCAGGCGTGATGTCGGACGTGCCCGCAGGCGCTACTGTGGTCGGCAGCCCCGCCCAGCCGCGGCGCGAGGTCTTCCGGCAGATCGCGGCCCTGAAGCGAATGGCGCGCCCGCAAAGGTGACAAGGCTTCGCCGCAAGGACCCATTCCGTGCGGCCCGATTGAGCCGTCTGGCCAACCGTCATTCCACCTCTGAGATAGCCACCGGAGGCTGCTCAGACGCAGCGTGATCCGGGTGCGGGAACGGCTCCAGGGCTGAGTTGAGGGCTAGACCTCGGAAGGGTTTGGCGTCGCTTCCTCAGGCTGGTCGGCTTGCGTCAAACGCTGCCGAGCGGCGGCTGGCACCGCACCATGCTACATTCTAGCGTACTACCATCGGTACGGAAGTATGGGTGAACAGTCGCGGTGTCGCCGCCTCAGGCGAGCTTCAGGTTGGCTGCCGCTTCTTTCCCGCGCTCCCGAACAACCTCGTAGCTGACCTTTTGGCCATCATTGAGGCCCTGCAATCCCGCGGCCTGCACGGCGGTGATATGCACGAACACGTCCTTGCCGCCGTCGTCAGGCTGAATGAAGCC
>NZ_JQKB01000221.1 GCF_000745835.1 Belnapia moabensis DSM 16746
TCGCCGCCAGCCCAGGCCAGAAAGGAGATCTCGTTAACCGGGCAGATCACGGGCGGCCTGCCGGTCTCTTCGAGATGCAAGCGGCCAAAGGCCGCGGCATAATGAGCCAGGCGGTCCACGAAACTGGCTGAGAATACGTCCAGCCCGTCCGGCCAGCCATAGTGGCACAGGTCCCAGGACACCTGCACGCCCATGGCCTCTGCTGCGCGGAGTAGCGGCAGCACGGGTGACCAGTCGTACCATCCCGGCGCGCCGCCCTCCACGAGATGCCAGCGCACGCCATCGCGGGCGGCTGTGATGCCGTGTTCGGTCAGCTGGAGGTAGTCGGAAGCGGCTAGCTGGTCGTGCCGCGTGGCCGCGATCAGGTCTAGCCGCCGCCCATCGGCACGACGCTGCGTTGAGCACTCAAAGCCACCGAGAAAGAAACTCCGGAACAACCCCGGTCGAGACAGTGCGCGCAGCTCTGGTGGCGCAGCGACACCAGGCGTGCCTCCGAGCATCGTTGCTCCTGCCTCGGTGGCCACTCCGGCCAGCAGCTTACGGCGGGTAACGAGATTCAAAAGTGGGGAGTAATGTCTTTCAACATCAGCCTCCTCGGAGAGCTTCGGATTGCTTGCTGCTGTAAAACGGCGGCAGCCTGCACATGTTCCATTCTGGTGGCGCCACCTGGACAACACGGTGCAATACACCCACGGGCCTCCATGAGCCGGCATACAAAGAGAGCAGATCTACAGATCAGTCGAGCCGCCAGCAGACTGAGTCCCCCTCTTTCGCCGACCCACGCTGGGACAAACGGCCGGCTCGACCTCTATCAGGTGGCGCAGCGGGTGCTGAAGGGCGAGCCCGCCGGCGACGGCGGCGGAGCGGGTCGAGCGAGGGTACCTCGGTACGCTGCTCCGCCTCACGCTGCTGGCGCCGGAGATCGTGGAGGCGATCCTCGACGGCCAAGCTCTTTCTCTCCTCGGGCTGCCACAGCTGCTAGAACCGCTTCCGCTGAGTTGGGTGGAGCAGCGATCCGCGATCACTTGCCGAGGAAAGGCCTAAGGCAGCTGTCATTGGGTGACCTGCCGTGACCGAACCTGGCCGGAAGCTGACAGGCCGCTTTCTGGTCTGATCGGCCGCAAGCGGACCTTCGCTGTTCATCGTGGAACCGCCGGTTCGACCGAGGTCGTGTGAAGAACGATGGGCCTCGCTCAGCACGCACAATCATGCCCTGGAACAGTCGATTCCGGCACAGATGATGGAAGGCGCACGGCGGAGAAGCAGCGAACGCGCGGTCGTTCAGCATATCAGAGAGGCTAGCCGCGGTGCGGCCAATCAACATTGCACGACATTCACCGCGAGGCCGCCAAGCGAGGTTTCCTTGTATTTGTGTGACATGTCGAGGCCAGTCTGCCGCATCGTGGCGACCGCCTGGTCGAGGCTGACCAAGTGACGCCCGTCGCCGTGCAGCGCGAGCCTTGCGGCATTGATCGCCTTGACCGAGGCAATAGCGTTGCGCTCGATACATGGCACTTGGACGAGGCCGGCCACAGGATCGCAGGTCAGGCCGAGATTGTGCTCGAGGCCGATCTCCGCAGCGTTCTCGACCTGGGCATTGCTGCCGCCGAGCGTCGCCGCAAGCCCCGCCGCCGCCATCGCGCAGGCCGATCCGATCTCGCCTTGGCAACCCACCTCCGCACCGGAGATTGACGCGTTGCGCTTGATGATTGCGCCGATTGCGGCGGCGGCAAGGAGGAAGGTCTGCACCCCTCGTACATCGGCGCCTGGCACGAAATGCTCGTAATAATGCAGCACGGCCGGGATGATGCCGGCGGCACCGTTGGTCGGGGCTGTCACGACCCGTCCACCCGCGGCGTTCTCCTCGTTCACCGCGAGCGCCCACAGGTTCACCCAATCCATCGCCAGGAGCGGGTCCGCCTCGTTCCTCAGCGACTGCTCCTCGAGCTTCCGTCGAAGGGCTGGCGCACGGCGCCGCACGCGGAGACCGCCGGGGAGCTCGCCCTCGCCACGCAGGCCGCGCGCGGTGCATGCCTGCATGGCCGCCCAGATCCGGGCGATGCCGGCCGACACGTCGGACGGGCTTCGCTGGCTGGTCTCGTTCGCCCGCATGAGTTCCGCAATCGAGAGCTCGGCCGCCCCGGCGCGCGCGAGCAGTTCGGCGGCGTTGCTGAACGGGTGGGGTACCGGCGCGTCTGCCGCGGCGTCCAACCCGGCGAGTGCCTCGCCGTGCTCATCCAGGACGAAGCCACCCCCGATCGAGTAGTAGGTATGCAAAACGTCCGGCTGGCCGGCAGCGATGGCGGCGATGCGAAGGGCGTTCGGATGCCGCGGCAGCGTTTCGCGGGGAAGAAAGACGATATCGCTCGCCGGATCGAATGGCACGCGTCGTCCGTCGGGCAGGGACAGCCACCGTAGCCTGTGTATTCCATCGACGATGGTAGCTCCCTCGTCGGGATCAATCGTGTCGGGTTGGGCTCCGGTCAGCCCGAGCATGGTGGCGACATCCGTCGCGTGCCCCTTGCCAGTCCATGCAAGGGATCCAAAGAACTCCACCCGGAGCCGTTCCACCGGGAAATCCTTGCGGAGGCCGTTTGCGAAGCTCGCGGCGGCGACCATCGGCCCCACGGTGTGAGAGCTGGACGGACCTACGCCGATCCGGAACAAATCGAACAGGCCGATCCAAGTATGTGCAGTTTGACCCATGCTAAGGCCTGTTAGAGCTTGAGTGCTATTCCCATATTCGGGGCATGACAGACAGGAACGGTTGTGAGGTCTTCACCGACGCGGCATGGGCGGTCT
>NZ_JQKB01000222.1 GCF_000745835.1 Belnapia moabensis DSM 16746
GAGTGCGGCTTCGCCTTGCTGAGTCTGCAAGAGGCAGGCGCGCAGCCTTGAGCTAACGATCGTCTTGTACCGGGCAGCCGTAGTCTCGGCGAGACTGCGGCTACTGTGATCTGCATCCTTTTGCCAAGCCATGCGGCTTTTTTCGGCGACGAGCGGGATGTGGCGATCACATTGGCTTAATGCCTCAGCAGTCCCCGTGCTTGGCTCCGCCGGTTCACGCAGCGGGATGATGACCTTCGCCGGTTGATCAGACTGATGAGTGGCGATGGCGGGGTACACTGGCTCGCAGTCATAGGCGCTGCCCGCTGGCACGGACGCGATTCCTCTTCGGTCTTCTAGAACAACGCTGACACCTGACCGCCATCGTCAGCGCCGTTGTCGGTCAGCATGCAAGCGACGATCTCGCCGGTGCCGGCACCGACGGCGAGATGCAGCTTGCGCCAGGACCGGTGCGCCCGGCCATGGTTCTCCTCATTCCAACCGCCCTGGCCAAACAGCTTGAGGCTGGTACTATTGATCAGCAGGTGCAGCCGGTCGTGCGGGACCACTTTCGGCTGCCGCCAGCGAAGCTGCAGCTACGCCGGTTCAAGGTCGTGTGGCCCGGGACACGCAGCGCTGACCCGAGCAACTGCAGCACGCTCGTGGCGAAACCCTCGGCTTGGCGCGGGGGGAGTTGGAGGACGAGCCACAGCATCAGCATCGGCTCGATCACTGCATCCAAGTCCCGGGCCTGGCCGCCTGGCGTGCTCCGCCGCGGTGCCTGCCACCCGCTCAGAGCATCCTCATCGAACCAGAGCGTCAGCTCTCCACTCCGCCGTAGCCCGGCCTTATAGGCCGGCCAGTTCCGGATCCGGTAGCGTACCTCCGGAATACTGTGACGCTGGGTGGCGTTGTGTTTGAATGGCGCCCTTGAAACCATAACGGATTGGTTGCATCTGGGTCATCTGCCACGGCTCTGTGCACCAACACGGAAGGAATGGAGATTGCGTCTGCTATGACGGATTGGCTCTGGCGGACTGCCTACAAGATCGGCTTCCGCGCGGCCCGGTTCTGGTGGTGGCTGCGTCGCCCAGATCATGACGGCGCCGTGGTGGCGATCTGGCTCGACGGTCGCATCCTTGTCGTTCGACAATCCTACCGCTCGAACTTCTCCTGGCCCGGAGGCCGGATTCACCGGAATGAGAACCCCAGGGACGCGGCTCGGCGTGAACTCGGCGAGGAGCTTGGGCTGGCGATCAGCGCCGATGCCCTCGTGCTCGCCCGGGAAATGGTTGTGGATTGGGACTACCGACGCGACCGCGTGCGCATCTTCGAGTTGCATCTGCAGGCCGAGCCCCGGATTCGCCTCGACAACCGTGAAGTTGTGGGTGCCCGTTTCATCGATCCACTCGCGCTGCTGCAGACGGACGACCTCCCTCCGTTCATCCGGGGCTATTTAACAGAGCTGCTACCAAAGCGTCAGCGTCCGTTGGCTGGGGCTTGACGGACTGTGTGATCATCCTCCGCTCCACAGTTGAATGAGACATCCCGCAGGTGGATGGTGTCCGCGGATGGGGTTTACAACGATGATAGGGTTGACGGATGCCGCTGGTCCTGGCTGGGTGGCCGGACGTCACGGCAGCACAAGCGGGACGCGTGCTGCGGCTGCTCCGGGGCGAGGACCTGAAGACGGTCTCTCAGGCGCTGGGTGTGACCGCGGTTACCCTGAGCAGCTGGCGCGGCGCCTTTCTGGCTGCTGGTGAGGCGAGCCTGGCTATGCCGGCCCACGGCCGGAGAGGCGCTTGAGAGCAAGCGGCTCAAGGCCAAGCTGGGCGAAATGCTGCTCGAGCGCGAGTTGATGGAGGCCAAGGTGGCATCCCTTGAGGGTGGCCGCCCTTGTCCCGCGGAGGTCACGGCCATAAGCCTGACCGCTTCGCCTAGCAGCGGCAGGCTCTACGGTCTGGTCCGGGTGTGTGGACTTCCCCCTGAGACTGGAGGGTTTGCTAACGAACCCAGGCACCTCAGGAGGGAAGGAGGGCGGAGACGAACCCGACGGAACTTAAGCGGAATTTCAAGGCGCAGGCAGTGAAGCAGCTGCTGGACGGCGGCAAGGGGTTGTCGGAGGTGGCGACGGAGCTCGGCCTCGGCATCGGGCAGCTCAGCCAGTGGCGCACCGAGCACTCGGCGGCCGGCTCGGCCGAGGCGCTGGCGACCCGCAAGGCAGAGCAGGCCGAAATGCAGCGCCTGAAGCGCGAGCTGAAGCGGCTCCAGGAGCAGGTGGAGATCCTCCACAAGGCGGCCGCTTTTTTCGCCAAGGGGGTTGAGCTGCAAAGGGGATGAACGGGACGACGTTCAGCTTTGTGTCGGCCGAGCGGGCGAACTACGCCGTCCAAAGCCGTGCCGAGGCGGAAGCCCAGTGCACAACAATGGCCTAGCTCCCCTCAAAGGAAAACAGATGCTAGGTCGGCCTGATCGTGATTGCGAAGCTATTGGTTATCCCGGCGGGATTCGAAGCTGAACGGTTTACTGAGCGTATCGCGCCCAACCCGCGGGCTTGATGTCAGGGATGCCACGGGCCACGCCTCGCTTACGTTTCGGGTGGTCTAAACGCAACAAAATCCCGCCAGAGCTCTACCTCGACTATTATGTAGTAGGGCCGCACCGGAACTGCTCCTTGCGTTCAGCCTTTCGGTCTCCGGCCCACGGAGTTGAAAATGC
>NZ_JQKB01000223.1 GCF_000745835.1 Belnapia moabensis DSM 16746
ACCAAGCTGCACTCGACGAACCCGCTGGAGCGGTTGAACAAGGAGGTGAAACGCCGCGCCGACGTGGTCGGCATCTTTCCCTCAGAAGCTTCCATCATTCGTCTGATCGGTGCTGTGCTGCTCGAGGCCAACGATGAATGGCAGATGCAGCACCGCTACATGGGCGTCGAGGCCATGAGCGAGATGCTCAACCCAGCACCCACCAACGAAGCCTTGCAACTGCCACCCCGGCCTGCCTGAGCCGTGGTCGCCCCAAGCTCATCAGCAAATTCCACCACGTAGATGGGGTGGATGCCCCCTGCTCCGCGGCATCGATGTGCCATAGCGTGGCGGCTGTATGTGCAGCACCACCATGAGAGGAGGCATCCGTGCAGCAGGCTACAACGGTTGGGCTCGACCTGGCGAAGAACGTATTCCAGGTCCATGGGGTCGACATCGGCGGGCAGACCGTACTCCGGCGGAAGCTCCGGCGCGGCGAAGTCGAGGACTTTTTCAGGGCACAACCGCCGCTCATCGTTGGCATGGAGGCCTGCGGCGGAGCCTACCACTGGGCACGGGTGATCGAGGGGTTGGGACACCGCGTGCGGCTGATGCCGCCAGCCTACGTGAAGCCGTATGTGAAGCGCGGCAAGACCGATGCGGCCGATGCCGAAGCGATCTGCGAGGCCGTGACCCGGCCGACGATGCGTTTCGTGCCGCCGAAGACCGAAGCGCAGCAGGCGGCGGGCACCGAACTCAAGGTCCGGCAGATGCTTGTTCAGCAACGGACGCGCACGGTGAACGCGCTGCGCGGCCACCTGGCAGAGTTCGGCGTCGTCGTAGCAAAGGGGATGGGAAAGGTTGCCGATCTGATCGCCATACTGCGCGACAATGACGACCGGCGCCTACCGTCGGCTGCGCGCGAGGCGCTGCTTGAGCTGGCAGAACAGATCGAGGCGCTCGAGGAGAGGATTGGTCGGCTCGAGACCGGCATGGTCCGCCGCTCGCGGACCGACGAAACAGCACGCAGATTGGCTACGATCCCTGGCATTGGCGCAATCACGGCCATCGCGCTGCAGGCCATGGTGCCGGACCCGAAAGGCTTCCAGTCGGGGCGCCATTTCGCCGCATCGCTGGGCTTGACCCCAAGGGCGCATTCCAGCGGAGGCAAGGAAAGGCTCGGGCGGATTTCGAGGCAGGGCAATGCCACTCTCCGCTCGTTTCTGGTGCTCGGCGCCACGGCACGGCTCCGATATGCCAAGCGTGCACCGGAAGGGACGGATTGGGCGACGCGGCTTCTGGCACGGCGGCCGTTCAAGGTTGCGGCCGTGGCGCTGGCCAATAAGATGGCGCGTATCGCCTGGGCGCTGCTGGCGAAGGGAGGGATCTACAAGACACCCGCGACCGCCTGACGCGTCGCGGACCGAGCTGACCGGCGGCCGCAGCCGGCAGGGGCCAAGGTGCCAGAGCGGCGATGGGATCGAGAGACCGGCAAACCGGCTGCGAGAAAGACCGTGTCCGTCAATGCGCTACCGAGCGCGCCACGTTGATCAGGCACTCGCACCGCGAAGCTCATCGGGGCCCGCGGCCATACCGGCCGCACCAGAGGCCGGACACATGACCGCACCCGTGCTCTCGGTACCGCCGCCATGCCCAGACACCTTGACCCGCAGGGGGCATCCACACATGACGGACGCGACCGGCCGTGGGAGCGACAAACTTATCGCGTTCCGTCCCGGGTGTCGGCGCAGCTGAAACCCCGCTTGGCTGGTCTGCCGCGAGAAGTTCGGGACATTGCCTGGGACGCACATGTCCGCCTCTGGGCGCGCTGTGACCGCCGGTAAGCGGCCAAAGGTGGTGGCCACGGCTATTGCGCGCAATTGCGGGGTTTGCTTGGGCCACTGCTCGCATCACGGCACGATCCACCGCCTGATCCTGTCCATTTCAAAGCCAAAAAAGAAGGCAACCAAACAGACGGGACGCTCGGAGGAGGAGGCGGTAGCGATCAGGAGAACCTTCGGTGGGCATGACGGGGCGGCCACATGCCGGTCCTTGCTCCGCGACAGAGGCAGCCCCGTGACGGCCATGGTCATGCGGTACCCAACCCGCGCGGCGGAGCTGGATCGACGGTAGCTTGTCCTCCACCCCGTCACCCAAACGTCCCGGTATCGAACACCACGCCTGCACGGCGGCTGGTGAAGCACGTCGCAGGCTCGAAAAGACCGACAGCAGCGTGTTCTGATCGGGACAGGGGGTGTCCTATTCGATGGGATGGGTATCCGGTCCTTTTGAGGCCGGGATAGAGATCCAGCGTTCACCTGAGGATTGGGCGCGGCTAGAGCGGCTGGCGGCGAAGCGCCACACGCCACAGAAGCTTTGTTGGAGACCCGTAGCGTGCTGCTCAATGGTGAAGGCGTCGGCACCATGGAGATCATGCGCCGGATTGGGCAGTCGAAGCCGCGTTTTGAGCCTCATCGACGAGAGCACCCTCGCCAATCTCGATCTGCACCTCGTGGCCGACAACTATGCCACGTGCAACCACCCCGCTGTGGAGACTTGGCTGGCGCAGCAGCCGCGCGTCCAGCTGCATGGTAAGCCGACCTCGTCGTCCTGGCTCAACCTTGTCGAGCGGTTCCTCGACGAGATTATTGAGGCGGCCCCCATTGTCTTGACTACGCGGCGTAGCGGAATTGCGGGTGCTGAAAGATGGAGCGGATCCGCTGCGGCCGCTTGGCAAGG
>NZ_JQKB01000224.1 GCF_000745835.1 Belnapia moabensis DSM 16746
GCCATAGGGTGAGGGCAGGCAAGGGTGCTTCTGGATCCGATTACGGGAATGGCCGGACATCGCGGCTACGCCCCAAGCGCATTGCACCGTCGATCACATGCGATAACCGCCGCCTTACTGCAGGTCAGCCCGTTATCAAATGCAGGCCGGAACCGCATTTGGGCGATGCCTCCCGCCGCCACACCACGCTTGGCAAGCCACCAGGGGAGACCCGCCAGGGCCGGTTACCGACCTGGTTGGCCGACACCACCCAGCACCAGGAAGGCCCTTACCGGCCCGGAAAACGCATCCAGCAGGGTGCGGCCCGGCGCCGCTGGTCGCGGCGCCTCACCCGCCTCAGCATCATGCCCGGAAAGCTCGCCCAGGAAGCCCGTCCAGGCAGGCGCCTCGCCGCATCTTGCTCAGCCGAGCAGCCGGTCCCATGCCCCTTGCTCGAAGATGTGCGGCGGCAGGCCGTGGGGGCCCTTCCACATGGCGACCATCGGCAGCGCCATGGTCGGGTCGGCCGCGATGCGCCCCCAGGCGCGCAGGCGCCGCTGGCGCGCCTCCTCCGTGAACTCGGCATTGAGCGCGGACACGAGCCGGCCGGCGAAGCGCAGGCGCCGCATGCGCTCACGCCGCTCCTCCACGTAGGGTGCGAAGGCGCCTCTCTCCCAGTCACCGCCGAGGAGGACCTCGGAGACGAGGCGCACGTCGCGCAGCGTGATGCTCAGCCCCTGGCCGATCGTGGGGTCGTTGTGCCCGGCCGCGTCCCCGACCAGCACCACCCCCGGCGCGACCGGCACATCGACCCAGCTGTCCGCGTTCGGGTAGCCGTGGCAGGGCCCGGCCGGCCGCGCCGCGGCGAGGGCCTCCCCGTGTGGAAGTGAGGGCACGCGGAAGGCGGCGAGGAAGTTCTGCGCCGCCTCGGGACCGGCGAAGCGCCTACGTTCGCCCAGCCCGTGGTTGAGATAGAGCCGCGCGCGGCCGCCACCTTGCGGGAAGACGTAGAGCGTGGCCTCGCCGTGGGTGCCCATGGTCTGGTCCCCCTCCGGCCACGCCTCCGCCCCCTCGACCAGCAGGCCCGCCATGATGTGGTGGACGGGGTCGGTCTCGGCGCGCGCGCCAACCTGTCGCGCCACCGCCGAGCCGCGCCCGTCCGCGCCGACCACCAGCCGCGGCGCCACCTCGCGTCGGCGGCCGTCGTGCGTAAAGGTCACCTGCGGGCGCTCGCCGACCTCCACGGCGAGGTCGAGCACGCCACGCAGCAGGGCCGCCCCGGCCGCCTGCGCCGCGGCGTCCAGCACCTCGCATAGGCGGGGGTGGCCCATGTTCAGCGCGCCCGCCACGCCCGGCAGCATGGCCCCGAGGTCGAAGGCTCTCGTCCGCGCCGCCTCAGGGTCGAGGCCCTCGCGGTAGGGGACGGAGCGCACGGTGTAGTGCGCGCCGGCGGCAGCCAGCAGGTCGAGGATGCCAAGCTGGCTCGCCTCGGCCACCCCCCAAGGGGCCATGAACTCGCCCCGGACCCGGTCGCGATGGACCAGCGACTTCTCCAACACCAGCACATCCAGGCCGCCGCGGGCGAGAACCGTGGCCAAGGCGCCGCCTGCTACCCCTGCTCCGACGACCACTACATCCGGCTCTTCCGACAAGCGCCACCCTCCGCAGGTCGTGGGCGCCGTCCCGTGGCGGCGAAGCCACCCAGCCTACAGTCTTGCTTGGGACCAAGGTCGGCGGCAATCAAAACCGCAAGGCCAGGGAGGCGCTGCGCACTTCGGGGCGCCGATCTCATTCAGGTTGGCGTCGTCCACGGCTTCGAGGAGGTCGTCGCGGGTCCAGGTTCGGGTGTCGCCGCACCCATCGCAGACCAGGACGAGGCTATCCTCCACCGCCAGTCCGGTCACTGTGTCCCAGGCCATGCGCGCCGTTAACTCGACCAGCCGCCGCTGGCTGGTTCTGGCACCTGCACGCCTAGCCGGGCCGCCACAGCCTCGAGCAGCGCCACATCGCCCTCCCTCTATTGGTGCCGGGTCAGCAGCTTGGTCGCCTCGGCCGGCGGCATCCCAAGGACGACGCCAATGTTGGCGGGTGTGGTGATGCCCCGCTCGTCCAACTCGCGGCCGATCGCCATCTTCAACTGGATCATGGTCAGCCGGTCGGCGGTTCGGCGCCGGCGCTCCTCGGGCGTGATCTTCGGCTTCGCGGGCGATATCTGGTTGGGCGGCAGGCTCATGTCGCGGTTGTTGGTCGCCGCAACAGCCGACGCTAGCTCACCATGCTCAGTTAGCGGCCAGGCCCGGGTGGATCCTGCTGCATCGGTGCTGCGGGCTCTATGCGGATGGCATTGAGCGCCAAGTGCGTTACCGTCTCAATGGCCCGCTCAAAGCCAGCAGCAGCTGCCGGCGGGGCGTCATGCTCAATCTGCGCTAATGCTGCAGGCAGCATCGCGTGAAGGGTACTCAGTATCTCCTCCCGCTTAGCGAGTGGAGCGCGCGAGAGCAGCGAAATATGGGCAATCAGAATGGCTAGAGTGCCCTTCAATGCATGGATCTCGCCTCGCAGTTCGTTGAACTGGTCGCGCTGCTGCAGAGGAAGGCCGATTGGATCCGAGGCCATGAGTGCCACCTCCTGTTGGATCCTAGCCCGGATTATGCACCAGAGGTGACGGGCATGGCGAAATCCGCTGATCGGCAATAGGATTCGGTTGCGACACCCACATCCAGCCGGTCCC
>NZ_JQKB01000225.1 GCF_000745835.1 Belnapia moabensis DSM 16746
TGACGGCTACTGGCAGAGCATGGATTCACTCCGCGACAAGCAACTGCTGGAAGCGCGCTGGGCAACCGATGCACCATGGAAAGTGTGGGATTAGGAGCTATCCACAAATCGCTGTGCGGCTTTACGGGGAGTTCCGGAAAGCCGCTCAACGTCCGGAGCTGCAATTCCGCTTTCCGCCGCGAAGCTATGGGAAAGGCCTCAGCCTCAGGGCGGCTTCGATGAACATCCTATCACCCCACACGTACAAGGTGCCGCAAGCCCTTCCTACTATCAAATCAGGCAAAAATGTGTGGCAAGATTTTCTGATCTAAGCGCAAAACGTCATCTGTCGCTTATGTCTCAGGGTGCGAAATTGCGATCCGTTGCGGCAAAAATTTCTCTTAATCGATGCATGGTCTAGTCGAAGGCGGAAGGATTATTTTTGATATAAAGCGAATGCGAGTCGCATTCGAGAAGAGTACGTTAACATGTGCCACCACGTGTGTTTAAAGGTGCTGATCTCGACACAAGAAAAACCTGGCCACCGCTCCTCAGCAACCAATATTTGACTGAAAGGGTTAAAACTTGATTATCGTTGACACTGCACTCGCACGCCGTGAGGCAGAGAACCGGCCGATCCGGGTCGGGCTCGTCGGAGCCGGCTTTCAAGGCGCTGCCATTATCCGCCAAATTGTGACCTCGACGCCGGGAATGCATGTTGTCGCTGTTGCCAATAGAAATATCAGCAAAGCACGCGATGCGTTTACAGTCCTGGGAATTGAGCCGGCATTCTGCGACAGCCGTGCGGCCATTAACGCTGCCATTTCCCGCGGTCAACCGGCAGTTACCGAGGATGCTATTGGTTTGGCTGGTGCCGATGGCATTGATGTCGTTGTTGAAGTCACTGGTTCGGTCAACTACGCGGCGGAAGTAGTCTTAGAGGCGATTACCGCCGGTAAACATGTGGTCCAAATGAATGCTGAGTTAGACGGAACCGTAGGGCCGATTCTAAAACAGCGCGCCGATTCGGCTGGTGTCATCTACAGCTTTTCCGACGGCGACCAACCTGGCGTTCAAATGAATCTTTTCCGCTTTGTGCGCGGCATAGGTGTGACGCCTGTACTCTGCGGAAACATTAAAGGTTTACACGATCCATACCGCAATCCGACGACGCAGAAAGCTTTTGCGGAACGTTGGGGGCAGAAACCCGCGATGGTTGCCTCTTTTGCGGATGGAACAAAAATTTCTTACGAGCAGGCGATCGTGGCGAACGGCACCGGTTTCAAGGTGGCTCGTCGAGGAATGATCGGTCCCGATTTCTCGGGCGGCGACCCTTATGCACCGCTAGTGCCGCTCGAAAAAACAGTCGCAGCGTTTGCTGCTCATTTAGACCCTGATGGTCCTGGCATCGTCGATTATGTTGTTGGCGCCCAACCGGGACCTGGGGTTTTCATTCTTGGCACGCATGACGATCCTCGCCAGCAACATTTTCTGAATCTTTACAAGCTTGGTTCCGGCCCATATTTCTGTTTCTATACGCCCTACCATCTCTGTCACTTTGAAGTGCCGACCTCGATTGCTCGAGCTGCATTGTTTGGCGACGCAGTGCTTGCGCCGCGGGGTAAACCAGAGGTTGGTGTCATTGCAGTTGCAAAGATTGATCTTTCAGTAGGTGACGTGATCGCCGAATTTGGCGGCTATCATGCGTATGGCGTCGCAGAGAATAGCGAAATTATCTCACGCGAAGGCCTGCTGCCGCTTGGACTCGCTTTAGGCTGTCGAATTGTGCGGCCAGTAGCCAAAGATGCGGTTCTCACTTTCGCAGACGTCGAGGTTCCTGCTGGCCGAACTGTGGATCGGTTGTATGCCGAGCAGGAGAAGCGGTTTCCGTTTTCAAACCCAAAAGCTGGAGCTTGCGCGTGAAATATAATAAGACCAATCTGCAAGATGCGTGGCTCGTGGAAATTGAACTAAGAGGAGATGATCGCGGCAGCTTTGCCCGTACTATGTGTGCCGATGAGTTTGCCGCTCGAGGCATGATCAATAGTTTTGCCCAACAAAATATGTCGGTATCTGCCAAAGCGGGAACCTTGCGCGGCCTACATTTCCAGCGAGCTCCACATACGGAGGCGAAATTAGTGCGCTGTACGCGAGGTGTAATACTAGATGTGATTGTTGATTTGCGTTCTAACTCCCCCAGCTATCTTAAACATGAGGCATTCGAATTGTCTGCGGAGAACCGCAAACAACTCTATGTCCCGCCGGGTTTTGCGCATTCTTTTCAGACCCTCGTCGACGATTGTGAAGTATCCTACCTAGTTTCAGCTGCCTACGCGCCTCAGGCTGAGGGTGGCCTTAGATATGATGACCCGCTACTCAACATTTCTTGGCCACGACCCATAACGGCTATTTCGGCTAAGGACACGACATGGCCATACCTCAACCCCGATGCTCCGCCAATATTTTGATTGTCGAGGCGTCGGCTTTATGGAGCGGGTGAAAGTTGGTTTGTTGGGCGGCTGCCGATAATGGAAAACGCGGCCGTGGCATGAAGCGAAATAAACGCGGTTATATTGGTTAATGCCCGGCCTCCAAAGGTCTGACTTTCGGGGTTTGAGCCGACGCGGGTGGCCTGGCTCTGTTGCACAAATGAGCTGACGGTTAGGGTTCCCCTTTCCCCGGACAGCCTCATCCTACGGCTTCGGTGACGGGTATTCCGAGCGCGGT
>NZ_JQKB01000226.1 GCF_000745835.1 Belnapia moabensis DSM 16746
AGCGTGCTGGGCGACCGTGCCATAGCGCTGCAGGGCCCCTATTGTGCGGCAAAGGGTGCGGTGAAGAACGCTACCGACGCGTTCCGGATGGAGTTTGAGGGTGAAGGGCTGCCGATTTCGGTTACGCTGATCAAGCCCGGGCCGATAGATACACCCTTCATGGAGCATGCCCGCAACGCCATGGGCACACAGGGCACTCGGAATCCGCCCCCGGCCTACCATCCTCGGGTTGCCGCACGCGCCATCCTGCACGCCTGCGAGACGCCAGTGCGCGATCTCTACGTCGGGACCGCGGGCTGGCTGACCAGCCTTGGCGGCGCGCTCGCACCCCGGCTGACCGACTATGCCATGGAGGTGCTCGCCAAGCCGACGCAGACGAGTGAGGACCCCGGGCGGGCGGAGCGGCGCGACAACCTGTACGAGCCGAAGGAGGATCTCTCCGAACGTAGCAGCCTCGCCGGACCGGCCCCACGTGGCAGGAGCCTGCTGCTGGACACGCAGATGAATCCCGGCAAGGCGGCGGCGCTGGTGGCCGGGCTCATGGCGGCGGCGCTGGGTGCGGTCCTGGCTGGCGCAGCGACCAACACCTCTCGCCTCCGGTACCACCGCCGCAGGTAACAGCTGCCAGAAGAGTGCTCCCTGGCGCGCGTCCCCTGGCGGCGTCTTTTGGCCGATGGCGGTTAGGTGCTTGGCGACATGCCGCGGCTATGGGTGGGGGCGAGGTCGGCCAGGTGGTCGGCTACGGTCTCTGCGTAGCCGGTAGGGCCCCGCCGGCACCGCGGTAGGCACACAGCGTCCCGCGTGGAAGGGGCTGCCGGGCATAGGCTTCGGCCGGCTAGGCGATCGCGGGTGTGGAGGAGGCTTGGGATCGCCGGTTCGGTTATCTCCCGGATGACAGCAACTTCGGGGACGCAGGCGAGGGAATAGGGCAGGCCGGTGGTACACGCGAGAAGGGAGGTTTATCGCATGTGATGCAGCGCTGGGATGGATGGCTCTGCCGTCCCTATCAGACCTTTGCCGGTTCCTTCTGTTGCACGCTCGAAGGCTGAGATTGGCCGGGAGCAGTTCGGCCGCTTCAAAGCCTGGTAAGGCAGAAGCGGATCGTCCGCCAAAGCAGCGAGCGCTCTCCAGCCTTGCTGGTTTGAAACTGCTCTAGTCGAGCTTCAGGCCTGCGTCACGGATAGCAGGACCCCAACGCCTGTGCTCCTCGAGAATGAGGCGTCGGAACTCCTCGGAGCTGGCTGGAGCCGTGACAAAGCTCAAAGCCCGCAACCGCTCCCGCAACTCGGCGGCGGCAAGCACCGCTGAGATCTCTCTGTTCAGCCGGGCCACGAGCGCGGGCGGAATGCCGGCAGGAGCGACGAGGCCAATCCACGCCTCGCACGTCGCTTCCGGCAGCCCGGCTTCGGCCACGGTCGGCACGCCGGGCAACTCCGGCTCCCTTGCTCGTCCTGTGACGACCAACGCCTTGAGCATTCCTGCTCGCGCCTGCTGCGAGACGATGGTCGGCCCGTCCAGGAACAGGGGCACGTCCCCGCGCAGCACCGCCCTCAAGCCGTCGGGTCCAGATGTGAAGGGTACGAAGCTGACCTTGATGCCCGCAGCCCGCACCAGCATCAGCGCCGCGATGTGCGGCGGGGAGCCGTTCGCGGGGGCTCCCAGGAAGACGGAGCCAGGGTTGGCGCGAGCCATCACGACGAGCCCGGCGAGTGTGTCTGCGGCGAACCCGGGATGCGCGGCCAGGGTGAAGGCAGCGCTCGCCAGGGGAATGATCGGCTCGAAGTCGCGCAGCGGGTCGTAGGGCAGCCGGCTAAACAGGTAGCTGTTGAAGACGGCTTGCGACATTGTCGCCAGCGCCAGCGTGTGCCCGTCCGGCTCGCTGCCAACCAGCGCCTGCATGGCGACAATGCCAGCGGCGCCGGGTCGGTTCTCGACCAGGACTGGTTGGCCGAGCCCGGGCGCGAGCCGCTCAGCGACGACACGGGCCAGCGTGTCAGGCACACTGCCGGCCGCCCCGCCCACTAGGAGGCGGATGGGCCGCATCGGAAATGGTGCCTGCGCGCCGGCAAACCCGGCCACTGCAGATACCGCCGGCAGCGCGAGGCCGCCCACCAGGATGCTACGTCGACGGAGGCTCGTCATGGGCTTGCTCCTTCCCTAGCTGAACCGCTCCGCCGCTCCAGGACAGCCGGTGGCGGACGTCGGTGCAGAGGTTGGTGTTCTGAGCGACTGCGATGCGCCACGCCCCGTCGCCCTCACGCGCGGCGATCCAGGTGAAGATGCCCTCGCGCGGCGCGCGCGGCGTCCCATCCGGGTCGCAGTCACCCTCGATCACCCACTCTAGTGCACTGACTCAAACGGAAGGTGCAGGAAGCCTGGCCAGCGTGCCGAGGATGGTGTCGGCAGGCCTGGTCCAGGCGAATGGCTTGGCCTTCTTGTTGTGGTCGCGGATGTAATGGGTGATGGCGTCCTGCAGGTCGGGGACTGACTGAAAGACGCCGCGGCGGATGCGCCTGCGTGTGATGGCCGAGAAGAAGCCCTCGACGGCGTTGATCCAGGACGCCGATGTCGGCGTGAAGTGGAAGACCCAGCGCGGATGATCAGCCAACCACTGCCGGACCTTTGGGTGCTTGTGGGTGGCGTAGTTGTCAAGGATGGCGTGG
>NZ_JQKB01000227.1 GCF_000745835.1 Belnapia moabensis DSM 16746
TCTTTGCCGGGCACATCTGGATTGCGATGATCTCCATCGTCGCACGCTGCCTCGTCGCCCAAACCCAGGCGCAACAAGGACTTTAATCGCGTACAGCTTCTAAGACGGCAGAAGGCGGTTCTTGACGGCTCACTTGCAAACCGTCCCGCACGCCGCAATGTCATTGGCGACGGTGCTTGGATTCCGTCCAGCGGCGAGGCGCGTCTGCTTGAAGGCGACAACGTCATCTTCCTTCACGCGCCTCAGGTCATCGAAGCCTGCAAACTTGTTGACCTGGTCGAAGCTGACGCGGTTCTTCCTCGCGGTTGCTGAGGCGAGACGGTTCTCCACCTCCCAAGCCGCAAGCAAATCACTGGCCTTTAAGGGTGGTGTGCTCGTCAGCGTCTTAGTGTGAGCACCAGGTCGACCGGCGCCGGGCGCCTCAGAAGGTGTTACGGCGGCTTACGGCTCAGTTTCACCTGCACCAAGGCAAGGCGCAGCACGAGGCGACGTCTCAGGACGCTCGCCGCGCCTCGCCGCCTCGATGACCCCTTCGAACCCGTCGATGACCGGTCCCACCCGCCGCTTAGCTCCCCACGAATCCTTCGTCTCCAGGCTGCGGACCAACTCGGTCGCGCCCACGATCGCGCGAAGCGTCATCGGCACACCTTGCGCACCCAATAGACGCCGGTTCCGGGATGTTCGCTGGCGCGGATCATACTCAAGGCCATGCGTAGCACCCCCTTGTAGCACAAGGGAGCCCCGAAGGCATTGTGAATGCAGGATATCCGGGAATATCAGCAGGATAGAATGGTGCTGCCAGAGAGGATTGAACTCTCGACCTCTCCCTTACCAAGGGAGTGATTCCGCTCCAATGCCTTGAAATTACTATGGCCAGCCTATGGACAACACCCACATGTTCCCCCTCCGTCCCTAGGTTTCCTCTCTTCTGTCGAGGATTGATCAGGGGGAGCACTCCCTTGTCCGTCGGTGTCTGCACGGCGGCCTTCACGCAGCTCGAAGTAGCCAACTCCGCTGCACGGCTTCCATGGCGCGAAGGATAAGGGTATCCACGTCCATCTCGCTGGTCTTCTGCTTCTCCTCATCTATAGCGTAGGCGCCGTCCTCACGGGTGGCGGAGCGGACATCGCGGGTCACCGAGTTCTGAAAGCTCTGAGGTCCGGCTTGTCGGAGCGAAGGATTAGCTTGTAGAGGCCGCTCCTGGAGATGAGGGTTGGGGCGCTTCCGCGCATATCCTCACTCCGATCGAGCCTTTTCCTCACGGCGGTCAGAGGATGGGCAGCCTCGGCGGGGTCGCCGATACCCAGCATCCGGCAGACATCCGCGACGACGAACCATGGGTTACCTTCTAGGGTGATCGTGCGGAGGGTCGCGCCGGTCGGGGCGGGTTTTTCGACGCGTACCCGTCAGCCAATGGCGGCTTCTTGCCCGGTGGCCACGGGACACTCAGACGGCGGGGGGAGCCATACGGCGAAGCCTGCCGGGGATTTCTGCGCCCTCTTACCCTCGCGCGTACTTTGGATTTCTTACGGTACCCCAGCGAAAACCTGGCGACGGCGTCGAGACCGCGCCGGGTCACCCCCTCCGTCGCCCCCGCCACCCCCGTCCCCGTAGTGACCACCGCCGCCACCGTCCCCGGCCCAGGAGGAGTACCCGCCGCTGTCGTGCGGGTGTCCCCGGGTTCTATCCCTTGGCCAACTGGGATCCCTGCGGGCCCATACGCTGGGCGCTATGGCAACGTAGAGTACAGCCGAAAGGGCTACGGCAAGGATCAGACCACTTAAGATCGACATCAGCTCCCCCTGCCCAGCCAAGGCGGATCGGGCGGTGTCCCTCTGAGAAGAGCTTAGCGAAAGCAGCGGACCGGCCGCGACGGCTATCTGGAGCGCGGCGGCCGGCGGCTTCGGCGCTGGTCCGTACTAGGTTCCGAGGGGCCTCTCCTGTGCGACGGCTCCGGACCGGCGAGGCGCTTTCGACACCTTGGCCGCTTTCGGCTTACCCTTTGCCGTGACAGACGACACAATCGACACCTCAGGCGCCGCAGCCAGCGCACGGGGGCTTATGGCTTGGCGCGGGGAATCAACAACGATGGTGCCGCTTGTGGCCCCCGGCGCTACCGTCTGCGCCATACGCTCAAGCTCCATGGCTCGAAACCAGTGATACTCAGCGCGTCCATCTGGGCAACCGTCTTCCTGCCAGAGGAAATATGCGCGTTCGCGGACGCTCTGCACTTCGGGGTGTTCAGAAACAGGCATGTTCACAAGCTCCTTCGGTGGCCTTGCTGACCACCCGAGGAAATGCTTGTCCTGAGCGGAAAGGAGATCGCAAGAGGATTTCTGCACCAAATCCTTTTCATCTTACAGGTGCGTCCGGAAACAAACATTAGGAGTTGGCGGTATCGGCCGCGGATCACTGCTGCGGCCGCATATGTTTGTACCAATCTAGCTCCGCTCACCATTGCCGCCCGAGCTCACCCCGTGGCGCTATGGTGGCCGCCATAGGCTGGCCGCTTCGGAAATAGCCCGAGATATCCGGCCTACTTTTCTTAGTGTCCATCCGGGAACAAATCGAGGCATCTGAATCGGTTGTGATTGGCTCCGAGCGGCGGG
>NZ_JQKB01000228.1 GCF_000745835.1 Belnapia moabensis DSM 16746
GACGCGGCGCATCATCTGCACCTGCGCGGCCTGCTGCGCACCCTGGCGCGGCTCCGGGCGAGACTTGGCAACCTCGCGGGCGGCCCAGGCGGCATCGGCATCGAGGGCTGCAAGCTCACGGTCCAGCACGCGGCGAGCAGCTTGCTCAGCGCGAAGGCGGGCCAGGGCCTCGCTTTCCATGTCGGTCCTGCGGACTTCATCGGTTCGATAAGTAGGCATCTGAATACCTCATCTAAAAAAACTGCTGCGGCTTAAATGCCGGTGCCGCATAGCCCGTCGAATATAAAACCTAGGAAGCCAGTGCTATAAAGCGATCGTAAGACGATCCGCCCCTTGTTGTCATCAATAGACAGCCCGCAACGGCGTTTGCCAAATCGTCATGTTGTCCTGGTGGATGGTCTATACTATCGCGGCCTCGACCTGTCTTGCGCTCTAGGTTGCAAAACTGATTCGCTAACTTTGGAATGTCAGGCAATTCCACCTGATGACTGTTCAGTAAAGGTAGAACGTCTCGATATATATCGGATTTTGACTTAGACGACAGTTCATACTCAATTCCGGCCTTTTTCAGGGGCTCCCTAACCCAGTCACCACCCCAACGATCACCCTGGATTCGTCTTACATTATAGTGTTTTAGCAGTGCCACAGCTTCAGCCGTAACGTCTGATGGGCTGAAGCTGGGCACCCATTCGCGCACCGCGTCGATGACGCTGATGACCTTGCCGCCGACCTCCTCGGAATGCCCGATGGCCAACGTCATGGAGTCGCTTCCAGACCCCCCCGCCGGGTCAAGAAATGCCTGATATGTTTTGCCCATCTCGCGGGAGTATTCATGCCGGCCAATGGCAGTGCAGGCATCGATCACTTCTCTGGAGACAAATTCTGCAACATCACTTCTAAATTCAGCCAAATACTCGGCCGATGCGGATTGCGCGTCGCGCTCCATGGCTTCGTCGATGATTCTTTGCGGAACCGTGGGATTCATAGTCCGCGTTGGCGCACGCCAAAACAGAACGTGGTCATTCGGCACGCCATACCATCGCCGGTAGGCGTTCCACATCGCGCCGCGACGAGCATAGGGGCTGGAGGCGCACAACAGCATGGCGCCGGGCACCGTCGCCATGGCAGGCCTCAGCGCCGCTAGGATCGCCTCATCCGGGTTTGCGGCCGTCTCGTCGCTGCGGAGGAAGGCAATCTCGTCGATGAGCGCGGCGACGATGGTTCGGCCGCGAACGCTCCGGTAGCTGGCCGATGTAATCTCAATGGTGACACGGTTGCTTAACTCGATTTCCTCCGCCGTCTGCCGCTCTATCAACGGCGCCAACAGCTTCACCTCGAACAGCAGTGCCTCGCAGTACCTGAAGATCGTCTTCGCCTGCGTCCTGTCCGTGGCCAGGATCAGGATGGAGGCGCGCTCGCCGGGCGACAGGTTCTCGGACCATGGACGGAAGCAGGCCAGGTAGCAGGCCAAGGCGGCCAGATGGAAAGACTTTCCGGCCCTTCGGCCACATGCCAGCCAGCCCTCGGACACCGGCATGGATGGAGGCTCGGCGCGGCCGGTACAGGTGCGATAAATCTCCAGCTGCTCGGGAGACATCGGCAGCGCGAACATAGCGGCCAGCCAAGCGCGCCAAGCTGTGTAGGTCGCCGGATTGCGGAACCAACGGCGCCACAGGTTCTCGTCGTCCATGGCGGCGAGAATGCTCATTGAAGCGCGCTGTGGCATTGGCTTGACGGGCAGTAAGGCGGCGTTGGGCATCAGGAGGCCTCCGTGGTCCTGGCGAGGCGCTTCGTCTTAACTTGCGATAAATCTCCCTTACCGCAAGTTAGATATAGCCTGCCCAATTTGTGTAAGCCTCTGAAACTGCTAGGTAATTTGAGCATTAATGCAGCACCACCACATCGTCACACCCTGCCCAGGTCAGCCACGCGACATGAGCGACTTCCTGCGCTTCGGCGGCGATCAGTACGCGCTGCGGATGCGCCGCGATGGCCTCTGGTATCGCCACGGCGCCGCCGCTGGTCACGCTGATGCCGTAGGACTCGCCGCTGACCTCGATGGTGACGATGGCGCGGTGCTCGTTCATGGCAACGGCTAGCACCCGGAAGTCACTCACCACTGCCACCAGGGCAGTTTTTCAGCGACTCCTTATTCTCGATCCAATCCTCGACCATTTGTACGCTCCGCTTCAATTTCGGTTTTCATAGAAATGTAGTTTGCGAGTTGTGCAACAGGCGCATCCGGTCCCGGCGCGTCGGGTGGAGTAACGTTCAAACGCAACAGCATCTTCGCGTAAGCACCGCACCAACCTTGATAAGTGCGCGCGGTAATTTCTGACATTTCCACGCCGTCAGCTACTTTTGCATCCGCTAATTTAAGATGGAGTGCGAGTTGTGCGGCGCGTTCGATTAATTCATTTTGGAGAAGAGTAGGATTACCGCCGACAAGCTGAGTAAATTCAGCTTTCTTCTTTTTCAGAAAACGGCCCGCGTGCGTCCGCTTGTCCAAACGGTCGATTACATTGCGGCGGGAGTGCGGGCCTAATGGTTTCATTCTGAGACGATATATGCCGGGTATCCATGCGGGCTGCAATAGATAACATGCTAGATTTTTGGAACGGGGTTTTGGGCTTTTTGCATTAGGAAAT
>NZ_JQKB01000229.1 GCF_000745835.1 Belnapia moabensis DSM 16746
CAGAACGCACTCCACCTGCAGCACGTACCAGGCAAATCCACCGACAACATGCTAGGGTAATGCCTCAGCGGCACCTCGCATCTGACAGAGCCTCCGAGGCGCTCGGGACACAACCTCGGTGCCGTGTTCGCTGGCGCCATTAAGCCTAAGTTCGTCAATGCCGCCGCCAACTCATCGAGCTTGGCGGCATTGCCGACATCTTGGCCTCCACTGGCGCCCGCCTCTGTGCTGGGGAACTTGGCTCGTAGTCGAATCCCAGCATGGCGTAGGTAACCGCATCTGTCCGGTTAGCCGTGGACAGCTAATGAAGCACTTGGCTGTGCTGCTTCGCCGCAGCCAGGCGCATGGTTTCGTTGCGAAGCGCGGGCGGTACGCTGTCGAGCAGGTCACCGTAGCGGTTGACGGCACCTAGCAGCATGTTCCGCCAGGTGGCCACCGCCGCCTTGCTCGACATGTCCTCAGCAAGGCCTGCGGCTCTGGCAATCGCACCCCTGGTTTCAGCGTCACGGCTTCGCCATATAGCAAGCCGCTATGAAACCTGCCTTGCCAGGAACCCCAATGGGGCGCTGCGGGGAATTGTGGGATCACGGATGATCAATTCCTTGGAAGCCAACTTCGATGAGCGTGAGCGCGCCCTGCAGGCCGCCATGCCTGGGGCCAACCTGGTTGAGCTGCGCCAGCTGATGATGCTGGCCGAAGAGCGTGGCCACGTTACCCAGGCCGAAGTCGCGGCCGCCTTGCCGCCGGGCCAAACCTCATCGGATGTGATCGAGGACACCCTGGCGGCCCTGTCCAGGCTGGGGATTGAGGTTGTCGAGGCGTCCGAGGATGAGGATGCCCCGGCTCCGGCTGCCGCCATCGAATATACGCCAGACGACGAGGACGGCGGCAATGTTCGGGGCGACGGGCATACCGATGACCCGACCCGGATGTACTTCCGCGAGATGGGCAGCCATGCCCTGCTGTCGCGCGAGGGCGAGGTAGCTCTCGCCAAGCGCATCGAGGCCGGGCGGGCCATGATGATCGGCGGCCTCAGCCAGCTGCCGACCACGGCCGAGGCGCTGCTGCGCTGGCAGGCGGACTTGGTCTCCGGCCGCATGCTGCTGCGCGACCTCATCGACCTGGAGGCGACACTCGGCGCCGAGGCCGTGGACCCGGAGGCTGACGAAGTCGCCGTCCCGGATCTGGCGGAAGCGGAAGCGTCGGCGGCCGGTGCTGACGAGGCGGAAGACGGCGAGGGCCCTGCGGCTCTCTCCATCACCGCCAGCGAGGACAAGGCCCGGCCGGAGGTGCTCACCATCCTCCAGGGCATCCGCACGGTCCATGGCCACCTGCACGAGCTGCAGGCCCGGCGCCTGCCGACCGAGGCACCCGGTGGCAGGCTCAGCGCCGAGGAGCAGGCGGTCTATGCCGCCGGACGAGCCGAACTGGCCCGGCTGATCGCCAGCCTGCACCTGCACGGCAACCGGGTGGCCGAGCTCTTCGAAGGCGTGCGCTCCTTGAACCGGCGGCTGACCATGGCCGAAGGCCGCCTGCTGCGGCTGGCCGAGGCAGCGGGGGTCAAGCGGGACAGCTTCCTCGCGGCCTACCGCGGCGCCGAAGCGGGCGGGGCTTGGTTGCAGGGAGCGGAGGCGCGCCCGGGCAAGGGCTGGAAGGTGCTGGCCATCCGGCATGGTGCCGAGGCCGAGGCCCTCCGGGCCGAGATAGCGGCGCTGGCCGAGGAGACCGGTCTGCTGCTGCCTGAGTTCCGCGGCATCTACGCCACCGTCTCCCGGGGCGAGCGCGAAATGTCGGCCGCCAAGACCGAGATGGTGAACGCCAACCTCCGGCTGGTGGTGGCCATTGCCAAGAAGTACCGCAACCGCGGCCTGCAGTTCCTCGACCTCATCCAGGAGGGCAACATCGGCCTGATGAAGGCGGTGGACAAGTTCGAGTACCGCCGCGGCTTCAAGTTCTCGACCTACGCCACCTGGTGGATCCGCCAGGCCGTCACCCGCAGCATTGCCGATCAGGCGCGCACCATCCGGGTGCCGGTCCACATGATCGAGACGGTCAATAAGGTGAACCGCACCAGCCGCCTGATGATGCACGACCTTGGGCGCGAGCCGACCGACGATGAACTGGCCGAGCGGATGGGTATCCCCGTCGCCAAGGTTAAGCAGGTGCTGAAGATTGCCCGCGAGCCGGTGAGCCTGGAAACCCCGGTGGGGGACGAGGAGGACGCCCATCTCGGCGACTTCATCCAGGACAAGGATGCCGTCTCGCCGGACGACGTGGCGATGCAGTCGAGCCTTCGGGAGAACACCACCCGGATTCTGGCCAGCCTGACGCCGCGCGAAGAGCGGGTGCTGCGCATGCGGTTCGGCATCGGCATGAACACCGACCACACCCTCGAGGAGGTTGGTCAGCAGTTCGGCGTGACCCGCGAGCGCATCCGCCAGATCGAGGCCAAGGCAGTCCGGAAGCTGAAGCATCCAACACGGTCGCGGGCACTCCGCAGCTTCCTCGAATAGCAGCCTGCCAGCGACAAGCTGAGCCAAAGGTCCACTTCAGCTGTAAGAACCCG
>NZ_JQKB01000230.1 GCF_000745835.1 Belnapia moabensis DSM 16746
TGTCTTCGCGGATCATCAGTGCCGGCATGGTCCATCCCCATATGCCATGCCAGCCGATGAATCACGTCCGTCCGCGTCGGATCAAGCCCCAAGAGCCAGACCTTCGGACGTCGGGTATAAGTTTATTTATGTAGATTTTCGATCTTTGCTTCCGATGCTGCTCTCGGTTGTATGGCTGCATTTGGTTGATAGCCATCAGCCATAGTCCCGGCAGCGGAGAGACCCTGCCATCTCCCCGGCGGCAACGGTCCGATTGCCCTCTCCGCGTCCCCTTTTCTGCCCATGCCATTCAGACGCTATGGCGTCTAACTTCCAGGCATGAGCTCATCCGTCGATACTCCGCCCGCGAAGCCGAAGATCTCATCCGCTGAGCGTCGTCAGCGCGATGTTGATCGGTTTCAGACGATCCGGCTGCGGATGTTGGTCGGCCAGGCGCTGCATAACCGCGGCATAAAAACCCCGGCCGCGATCGGCGCGGCGATTGGAATGCCGGCGGCCGAGGCGACCAAGCTGATGGCGAGCAAACAATGGCGGGCTAGAGCGTGATGTGTTTAGGTTTGGTTGTATCCTGAGTGCTTCAGGTAGTTGGTGCATTCCTGGGGCGTGTAGGTACTGAGGAGTGTGCCTATAGTGGCGCACACCGCGTCGCTGGTGCGGACGGCAGCCTGTCGCAGTAGGTGTTTGAGTTTCGCGAAGACCTGCTCGATGGGGTTCAGATCGGGCGAGTATTTCGGCAGCAGGAAGAGCTTTGCGCCAGCCCGCCGGATGGCTCGGCGCACAGCCGATCCTTTGTGGCTGCCGAGGTTGTCCATGACGACCAGGTCGCCTGGCTTCAAAGTCGGCACCAGGACCTGTTCGACATAGACCCGGAACCGCTCCGCGTTCATTGGACCGTCGAGCAGCCACGGCGCCACGATGCAGTCGTGCCGCAGAGCAGCCACGAAGGTCATGGTTTTCCAGTGGCCGAACGGCGCCTTGCTCAGCAGTCGCTTGCCCTTTGTCGCCCAGCCCCGAAGCGGCGCCATGTTGGTCTTGGTCCAGGTTTCATCGATGAACACCAGCCGCGCCGGATCAATCCGCCCCTGATAGCGCTGCCACTGGGCGCGCCGACGGGCGACGTCGGCGCGATCCTGCTCGCTGGCGTGCAGGGTTTTTTTTGAAGCTGAGCTTCTCCGCGTGCACGAACTCCCAGACAGCCCGGTAGTCGACCTTCACCTCGCGTTCTGCCAACTCAGCCACCAGGCCGCGCAGCGTGAAATCAGCCGACTGGCAACGCTGGATCAGCCAGGTCCGATGGTCGCCAGCGATCTTCCGAGGCTTGTGGCCACCCATCTGGCCGGGCACCACGCTGCCGTTTTTTCGGAACAGCGCTACCCAGGCGATGACCGTGCTGATTGCCACCCCAAAATGCCGCGCTGCCTGATTGCGAGACATGCCGCCTCGCTCAACCGCCTCCACAACCCGCTCGCGCAGGTCACACGAATAGGGTGCAGCCATCGATGCTGGCCTCCTATCCAGCCAGCATCTTGAATCAGATCTCCCGCCGCGTCGGGAAGCAAAATCGACTCAGCCTGAACGCATCCCGCTCTAGTGACGTCGCGCTGCTTGACACTGCGGCGATGGGGCTGGGGCTGCCGGGACCGGATGTAACGCAACGTTGAGCGCGGCGCTTTACCGTCGAACCAGGATGTAGATAATCGGCGCCCAAAGTGCGGCGCTTAGGCTCAGAGCGACAACCACACCTTGGCCGAACCGGCGGGTACCGGGGTCGAGGCCTCGCTCTGTCTCCGGTGGCACGGGCAGAGCACGTGCCTCTGATGAGTAAGCGACCATAGGTAGATTTTAACTCTCTCAATGAGCGTTATCAACACGAAACGCATAAGTGCGCTTTGGGGTTCGTCCTCACGGCCAATTCATATGGCCAAGCTTCTAAATTATGAGAAACACGCTTCGAGGTAGAGACAATCTGTCAACCCTCTGTTTATAAAGTGGCACACGTATCTACTTTTGGATGGAAGAGGCGGCATGTCGGACCGGATCTACTTGGATCTCAACCAGCTGCATGAGGGCTGGCTGGCCACCGCCCGCGCCAACTGCCAGGGGCAACTCAAGGCGGCGGCGCATCGCGGTTTGGATCTGGCCTGCGCCCTGGCCCTGCTGCTCGGCACCCTGCCCCTGCTGCTGCTGGTGGCGCTGGCCATCAAGCTCGACAGCCGCGGCCCCATCTTCTACGGCCAGGAGCGCATAGGCCTCGGCGGCCGGCGCTTCACCGTCCTTAAGTTCCGCTCCATGCGGGTCGATGCCGAAGCCTCAGGCACACCCCAATGGGCCAGCAAGCAAGACCCCCGCGTCACCCGCATCGGCCGCTTCCTGCGGCTCAGCCGCATTGACGAGATCCCCCAGGTGCTCAACGTACTCCGCGGCGACATGGCCATGGTCGGACCGCGACCCGAGCGCCCCGCTTTCGTCGAGCAGCTTGAGCAGCAGATCCCCCACTACAAGGACCGCGCCTGCGTCCGCCCCGGCATCACCGGATGGGC
>NZ_JQKB01000231.1 GCF_000745835.1 Belnapia moabensis DSM 16746
TTGCTTCCTCGACGGCTTCGGCTGCGTTGACCATGCCTCAAGTCCCAAAGATGAGGCGCGCGACATAGTCGCATTTGCTGCCTTCCGGCAGGGGGAGCAGGTGCCACGACGGCGCCCTACCGAACTGGAGTGGCCGCACACCGCTCTGTAACTGGTAAAGCGGCTCGCGGTCGCCCCCTGCAGACGTTGACATAGGCTGGCTGGTCACTCCGCTCGGGGTATGGGCAGCAGGGCCCGCCAATGGACCCAATCCTGCCTATGAACCGCCCCGGGTTTGCCGGAGGCCCTACCTGTTGAGAGGATGGGGCTACGACGAAGAAGACGTCGAACCGGTTTTCGCCTGAGGTCCGGCAGCGGGCGGTGCGGATGGTGCTGGAGCATGGGGGCGACCATGCCTCCTCCCAGTGGGCCGCGATCGGCTCGATTGCGGCCAAGATCGGGTGCACGGCCGAAACGCTACGGAAGTGGGTGCGGCAGGGCGAGCGCGACGTGGGCCAGCGGCCTGGCACGACAACGGAGGAGCGGGAGCGCATCAAAGCGCTGGAGCGCGAGGTCCGCGAGCTGCGCCAAGCCAACGAGATCCTGCGGAAGGCGTCCACTTATTTTGCGATGGCGGAGCTCGACCGCCGGTCGAAGCCATGATCGCCTTCATTGACGATCAGCGCGAGGTCTACGGTGTCGAGCCGATCTGCGGGATGTTGCGGATCGCGCCGTCGACCTACCACGCCCGTGTCGCCCGACGTACGGACCCAGCGCGGGCCTCACCTCGAGCCCGGCAGGACCTGGCGCTCATGGAGCAGATCCGGCAGGTGCATGCGGCCAACTTCGGGGTCTAGGGTGCCCGCAAGGTCTGGCGGCAGCTTGGCCGGGAAGGCACCGTGGTAGCCCGTTGCACGGTGGAACGCCTGATGCGGCGGATGGGCCTGCGTGGCGCCGTCCGCGGCAAGGAGACCAGGACCACCATCGCTGACAAGGCTGCGCCTTGCCCGGCGGACAAGGTGAACCGGCAGTTCCGGGCACCGCAGCCGAACGTGCTGTGGGTGTCGGATTTCACCTACGTGGCGACCTGGAAGGGCCTTGTGTACGTCGCTTTCGTCATCGATGTCTTCGCCCGCCGGATCGTTGGCTGGCGGGTGTCGCTAACGGCGCATGCAGGTTTTGTCCTCGATGCTCTGGAGCAGGCTCTGCATGATCGCCATCCGGTGAAGGGCGGCTTGACCCACCACAGCGATAAGGGGTCGCAATACGTCTCCATTCGGTACACGGAGCGGCTGCTCGAGGCCGGAACCGAGCCCTCCGTCGGCAGCGTCGGCGACAGCTACGACAATGCTCTGGCGGAGACCGTCATCGGCCTGTTCAAGACCGAGGTGATCCGGCGGCGCGGTCCCTGGCGCAACCTGGAGGCCGTCGAGTTCGCCACCTTGGAGTGGGTCGACTGGTTCAACCACCGCCGCCTCCTCGAGCCGATCGGCAACATCCCGCCAGCCGAGGCCGAGGCGCGCTACTATGCCGCCCAGCAAGAGATTGCTCTGGCGGCCTGACTCAAGCTCACCAGCCTCCGGCAAACCCAGGGCGGTCCACTATGCTGTCTCCATCATTATCGACACTAACCGGATGTCACGCTCTCCTGCGGCTCACCCGTACGGCAAGGAATCGCAAGTGGCTTGGACAAGGCCCGGATCGCGCAGCACATTGCATAGGTCGCACGCAATTCAGGATCGAAGAGCGTGGGAGTGAGTTCCAGCCGCTGAGCGCGTCGCCCATGCCCGCTTCCAGCGCGGCGCACTGAGAAGCACTAGCCGAAGGGCACTCGGCGATTTGCCTCTATGACGGAAGCGCAAACGCGTCTGAGCTCCGAGGGCTAAGTGCGCTAGAGATCAAAGCGCCTTTGCTGGTCGGTGGCGGAACCGGGCGCAGACAATACCATGGTCACTCGTTCCATCCGCCTTGTGGTCCGCGGAGTCCAGGTGGTCGTTGCGCACAGTCATGCCGTCGAAGATCCAGAGGCGCTTGCGGCAGTTGTCATAGAATTCCTGACTGACCAGGATGTGGTCCAGCGACTCCATGCTGTCCTGGTGGATATGCGTGTAATAGACGTCGCGGGTGTTCCGGTACTCCTGCAAGGTCTGTGCGGTGTAGAGCGCTGTGTCCCCGCCCTTTGATTCTCCAACGAGGTAGCGTGGCTGCTCCGTTAGGATATTCACCGTGTTGCTGTGCTGTCCGTCGTTGATGTCGCCCAGTACGACGACGGGCGTCTCCGAGCCCTTCATGCGCTTCGTCAAGATAAAGCGTAGGGCTGATGCTTCTGCCGTTCTGCGGATGGTGGAGAGCGCCGCGCCCAGATTGGTCCTGTGCGGCTCGTAGGCCTCCTCCTCCTTAAACCACGCCTCGCTCCAAACCTGTGTTGAGGCCTTGGCTTGAGTTTGCACATGCTGTGACGATCTCGTCATGATGCATGGATCCAGAAAAAGCCCTCGGCGGCGATAAAGGCGAGAGCGTCGTCGAGCGG
>NZ_JQKB01000232.1 GCF_000745835.1 Belnapia moabensis DSM 16746
AGGCCCGCGAGGCCAATCCTCGCCGCTGGAGCGGGCCGACCCGCAACTGGACCCCGATCGGCGCCGTCACCCTCAATCCAGAGCGCGACAGCATCATTGCGCTCAGCACAGCGAAGCAGACCAGATAGAGGAGGCCATTACGAGACCAAGGCGACAACTACCTTGACGCGCACCGCAGCCCTGGTGGCCGGGGGGCTCGGTCACCCTGCGAGGCTCCTTATGGCGGGCACCGATCATCGTTGATGACGCCGATCACATCGTGCAGGGCAGCGAAAGTCAACGTCTCAAAATCCGTGGCGAACAGGATGAGCCGGACTACCTTGGGAGGCGCGGCGCTTCCACGCGACCTGCGGCGCCGTTTCCGGCAGTCAAGCTGCGGCCCCGGACACTGCTCCTAAACCCTGTCATATGCCACGGTCGTTGCCCAAGCTTCCCTCGCAACGGTCGCCCGAACGGGTCTGCTGCAATAAGCCTAGCCCAACGATGCTGCCCGCACTGGTTGTCGGCTCACACCACCGATTGGGATATGTGGCACGGCTGCCCGCGTCAGCAGCGCGGACTGGCGTCGCGGGCCTGCTGATCAAAGGCGGGTAGGTTGCCAGCCAAGGGCTATCGGCGTGAGCTACTGTTGTGCCGAGGGTGCCATCGTGGTCGAGCCGACCAAGTCTACCCTGAAGGCGGAAGGCTGCGGCGTAAGGAGATCTCTCCGCCGCGGTCGCTGCAAGGGCTCAACGCATCTCGCCTGTCCCCAATCCGGGCCATACCCGCCCCGCGCAGGGCGGTGGCCATCTTAGCACAGGTATTGCTGTGTCCGGCGCCGGGCCCGGCGCCGGATGATCAGGTTAGATAAAGTCGATATTGTACGTTTGCTCGACGCCAGCGATATGTTCAGGAGCTTCCGAGAAGTTTTGCACGATCTCGCCGCTTGGAGCCGATTGACATAGTAGTCAACGACGCCGCCCTCAGGGCCGCGATTCAGGGTATTTTGATACAAAAGCTCAATGAACTGGGCGTTCGAGGTGTTGCCATACTTAGCGAGAAATTCTGGCGAATTCTGGAAATTGGCCTCCAGGCTTTGCAGCGTAGCCTGTCCGGTGTTGATCAGATTGACATAGTAATCCCGGCCGGCAGGTTCCGGAAACCGATCCAGCATGGTGTCGTATAGGCGTATGATCTGCCCCGCCGGACCGTAGGTTTGAAACGTGGTGCCATTATTGGAGTTGCTGCCAAGGAAGTCGTCATTCACGATGGTTGCAACAGCCGAGACGCCACCGGCTCAATCAATGGCATTTGGTTTTTCGGCGGGAAACCTGCCTTGTGGCGAGGTGCTGACCGCTGAATAGATATTCGCCCGCAACGCCTCTGCCGCTTCGATAGCGTTGTCATTTTGTATTGCGATATCAATGGGCTTGGTGGTTTCCCCGGCCCGGAAAACAACAAAGACTGATCCCAGGCCAGCGTTGGGGCCGGTGAAATCGGCATTGTCGACTGGGGTGATGCCTTCTGGCGCGAACCGCACCTCCACCCGTGTCTCCATGGACAGGTCAGCGCCGGTGCGGGTCACGTCGAAGTGGAACTTAGCCCCGGGGCATTTTCCACCACTTGGAGCGTCGTGGTCTTTAACCCCACAATGGGAAGCGTGTCATTGTTCCGGACGGCGCCATTCAGAAAGCTGGGATTGAGCACCGTACCGTTGATTGAGGTCACATCAAAGCTGAAGCGCTCAAACTCCTCGAACGTGACATCGTCGCGAACTCTGAGCTGGATATCGCGGGTTGTGTCGGTCGCCAAGCCAGGAGTGAAGGCCACGGTTTGTGCTTGGTTGGGCTCAAATACTCCAGCAAGGTACCCTGGTGGTGCAACCCTGACCGCATCCGACCCCGTCGTGGTATCGCGGGTGATCCGGACAGGAATACTGCCACCCTCGTCGATATAATAATCGCCCGTTGGAGTCCTCGGCAGCAGAAGACTTGCAGTAACGGCCATATCAGAAACCTTTCTTAGTGTATGTCAAGTCCTGGAGCGCATATCAGCCGGCCTCGAACGCTACTCGTTATATTGACGCACCAGTCTCAAAATGAGCGTGGCATAAAGTATATAACCCGGAAATCTCCAAATCAGGAAAAAGCGGATGCGAATTGAGACAAGCTAAAGGACGCCGGCGCTCGAGCTTGATCGGGGCGGTGTGGGGCGCAGCCAAAACACGTCAGGTTCCTGACGCTGCGGGTTGGGCGGCTGAGCAACTGCGGCAAGGCTAGAATGACCGGGGCTGGGCGAGCCGGGGCCCGGAGCAGCGTGGCGGCTATCTCCGGCATCCGCTGTGCTGCTCGACCTGCACCATGAGAGGCGGAGCATCTCGCCGTCAGCCCTTCCACCGCCTGGTGCCTTCAGCCATTCCATCGGACCGGGCGAGACTAGTGCACTGACCCAGACGGAGGATTCACAGCGGGCCGCTGCGGTGGAATTCTCCGGCTATGGCCCAGACCGTCAGTGTCATCGTTGGA
>NZ_JQKB01000233.1 GCF_000745835.1 Belnapia moabensis DSM 16746
AGAGCGCCCACGCTGCGTCGGTGAAAACCTCGCACCCGTTCCCGTCCGTCATGCCCCGAATATGGGAGTAGCACTCAAGCTCTAACAGACCTTAGCCTCGGCCAGTCCTCGCCATCGCATGCGGCGCAGCCCGTAGCTGCGCTTCCAGGTGCCGAAGGTCTTCCACTTGCAGAGCTGAACACCAGCCTGTCCTGGCCGACCCGACGACGCGCCATGCAAGCCTCCGCCGTTGATCGCGCGCGGCGCATCAGAGCCAAGCTCCTGGGTCCAGGGCTATCCGCTCGCAGGTTTCATTACGAGGGTACAGCCCTGTCATTATCTGATCACTGCGACGCGTTTTTGGCAGCGACCCAATCTAGAAAACGGTCGCCTTCGCGCGGTACAGCGCATTGCGGGCTGGCAGCGGGCAGAATGAAGCGATCCTGCACTTCTGGCCGAGCCTGGTATTCATAGAGGGTGGACCCAGGAGGGGCGCTGGCGACCTGAAGACGGCCACTTTGCGACAGGGTCCGCCGCAGCAGGTCGGTTCCTTCGCGGTCGGTTGGATGATAGATAATGACCCAGGCTCTGCGCGCGCTTTCGATGGTTCGAATATCGGCATAGATGCAGCTTGGGTCCAGGCGGTGATCGGACATAACCTTGTAAGGAAGGCCGCCTAGCCCGTAGCGCCGTGCATAGAGCAGATAGGCGCGTTCCGCGGCTTGGTTCATGATCACTTCATCGCCCGGGCGCAAGTTGACCGCGAGATGCGCGAGGTTCTGCTTGATCTCTTCGATCGGCCAGGCGGGAAGCTGAGCTACGGACCGGGCGGCGATAACGGCTTGGCCGCCGCCGAAAAGCAACAGCAGCACGAGCGCCGCAATGCGCGGGCGGCTGAAGGAGCGCGCCGTCGTAACTAGGCCGACCGAAACCGCGAGGATCAGCGGTGGGGCGAGGAACAGCAGGAAGCGCGGCGAGAAAGGGTAGGCGCGCAGACCGGAAACCAGCAGCGCAGCCAGGAAGGTCGACAAGATCAACGCCAGCAGCCAGGGATCGCGCGAGGCCAGCTTGACGCAGCCAATGATAAAGAAGGCGGCCAGCAACTGGACGCCGAGCGTTGGCACGAGGAATAGAATCGCATCGCCGATGGCTCGGGGATACCAGGTGAGCGAGGCCAACGAGATACGTAATGGCGCGAAGCTGTCGTTCCAGAAGACATTGGTCATGTTACTGACCGTGTTCTCTTGGTGCTCATAGAAGAAGTGGTAGAAGATCCAGAAGGCCGCCATCCAGAGGCAGCCGACGACTATGAGGGAAAACGTCCAGCGACGATCTTGATTGGCGAGGCTTGCGATAAAGAGCAGCGTGCCGGTGGCGGCCATGACGATGGTGCCACCGAAGGCCAAGGGCACGCAAAGCAGGCCGAGCGCAGCATAGGATATCGTCATCTGCGGCCGTATCGCCGGGCTGCGCAACATCATGACCGAAATGTGGAGGAAGGCGGATGAGAAGGCCGCATCGAGGATGTACGGCTTTACCATTGAAGAGTACTGGATAAGCGCCGCACTGATGCCAAACTGTGTCACGCCGACCAGCGTCTCCCAGGAGCCGGTCGAGTGCCGCATCAGCCGATAAAACAGATAGACGCTGGCAATTCCGCTCAGCAGCGCCACGAGCCTGAGCGAGTAGTCGAAATCTTCGAATAAAAACAGGCAGCACTTCTCAAGTAGAAGCCAGCCAATTGGGGCAAGCTGGTTGAACTCAAGGCCGCCGACCAAGCTCGACATCGGAAGATGGATGATGTTGAGCGCTACCATCGCCTCATCGAGCCAGAGAGACCGACCTGTTGCGAAGGCCCAGACGCGCAGGGCGACTGCAGCGAACAGCGCGGCAACGATCAGGGTCTTTACCCTGATCCTGCCGTCGATACCCGAAGCCTGATGCGTGATAGCGCGCACATTCATGGAAATGACCTGATTTTTTATACGCCAGAATGTTGGATATCATTGCGACCTCACACAAATCACTTGCCGCTGAATTGTGTCGCTTTTGTCCCGGATTTACGAGGAAATGGTCCGGATCCCGCATTTATGAGACGTGTGCGCGGATGCGCCAGGAAGAGTGCATAACTCGGCGCTTCGGCTTTGGGCATCGTGAGCGCCACGATGCGCATGGAGTGCGCCGTCAGCCACAGCCTTGGACGTGATGCGAGCAGACTCGTCCCGCATCGGAAGACCTTTGCGCGGAGTCGCTGGAGGCACAGCATGTGGTAGTTAGAAGCCTGCCAGGATCGCTACTTATACTAAATCTTACCGATCAGAACCGGTGCGCCCAATCGTGCGGTCCGATAGACATGATCGTCCAGGGCCGCTCGACGAGGCGGTTCCAGGCTCGGCAGCAGTGGTCGAGTGACCAGCCCCCATTGAGTGGTCCGGGCGGAATTTCAGTGGGCCATCTCAGCCACACCTATTCCTGAGCTGATCTGTGACATGGCCAGTGGC
>NZ_JQKB01000234.1 GCF_000745835.1 Belnapia moabensis DSM 16746
GGCTCTGGGCTATCTCACACCAGAGCAGAAGGTCGCGGCGTTCCATGCGGCTGCTTCAGTCGCGTAACGCTGTCCGTGAAGGCGGGGCAAGGCCAATTCGCTGGTTCGCGGGCTACGGCCTGCATGAGGCGCTGCCCGATCACTCCTCACTTACCCGCATCCGCCAACGGTGGGGTGCAGAGCTGTTTCGGCGGATCTTCGCGCGCAGCGTGCAGGCTTGCGTCAAGGCGGGCATCGCCAAGGGGAAGGTCGTGCACATCGACGCGACGCTGATCCGCGCTGATGTGGCTTGGGAGAGCCTCGGCGAGCGGCATGCGGACGCGGTCCTGGCGCAAGACGGCGATCTATCCATGCCGGGTGAGGATGCCGCCCGGCGGCAGGCCGAACGCGACGGCAAGCAGACGGGCCGGTACAAGAAGGTCTGCCTTACCGACCCCGACGCTACCATGGCGACGAACGCCCGGAACCGGCGGCTGGAGCCAGCCTACAAACAACACACCGCAGTAGACGACGTGTTCGGTGTCGTGCTCGACCTCGAGGTGACAACCGGCCAGGCGAACGAGGGCGACCATGTCCTCGACCGCGTGGACGCCGCGGCCGCAGCGACGGGGCGCTCCGCGGCGGCCGTCACCGCCGATCAAGGCTATGCCTACGGCAAGGTTTACGGCGGGCTGGAGGAGCGCGGAGTTGACCCGGTCATCCCGGCCAAGAAGGAGCCAGCCCGCTCGCGCGTGCCGCTGCCCCGGTTTCGCTACGATGCCCGGCACGACATCCTGAAGTGTCCCAAAGGCCGTGTTCTACGTCCGCAGCGCCAGACCGAGCACGGGCGCTACTTCTACTCACGGGCCGCCGAATGCCGCCGCTGCCCGATCCGAGGCGACTGTCTCTCGAAAGGGCGGGTTAACAAGGCCGTTGTCGTGAGCGACAACCTTCCCGCGCTGCTGCGGGCCCGGCGCCGGAAGGAGCGTTGGTCGGCCGAGGATGCCCGCCTCTACCAACGTCATCGCTGGCGCTCAGAGGGCTTCCACGGTGAAGCAAAGTCCTGGCACGGCCTCGCCCGCGCCATCCGAAGCGGCCTGCAGAACATGCGTATCCAAGCCTTCCTCACCGCCGCAGCGGTAAACCTCAAGCGGCTCGCTACCGCCCTTTGTGCGCTCCTCGACCCTCACGCAAGCGCACGGCTCATCCTTGGCCTGCTTGCCATCGTCGCCACGGTTGCCAAACGACGGGCCGCGGGCTTCGCCCACTCCGCATCAGCCCACGCTGCCTAAGGTTGTTCAACAGCCCCACGCGACAGCGCTGCCACGTCGCCCTGAGCACCTTGGCCACAGCGGCCTTGAGCCCCTCATGCGCGTCGGAGATCACCAGCTTGACGCCGCGCAGACCGCGCCGGGCCAGGCCGCGGAGGAAGTTGGTCCAAAAGGTCTTCGCCTCGGAGGCGCCGACCGCCATGCCGAGCACCGCGCGCCGACCATCGCCATTGACGCCGACCGCGATGGTGACCGCGACCGAGACAATGCGGCCCGCCTCGCGGACCTTCACATAGGTGGCGTCGAGCCAGAGATAGGGCCGTCGGCGTATACGCCGACCACTCGATGGGGCGGCTGAGGAGGTCCTGCACCCGGCCATCGATCTCGGCGCACAGGCGGCTGACCTGGCTCTTGCTAATGCCCTCCATGCCCATGGCCCGGACCAGGTCATCCACCGAGCGGGTGGGGACGCCCTGCACATAGGCCTCCTGGATCACTGCTGTCAGCGCCTTCTCCACCAGCCGTCTCGGCTCCAGGAAGGCCGGGAAGTAGGAGCCGCGCCGCAGCTTCGGAATACGCAGCTCCACCGTGCCGACCCGGGTCTGCCAGTCCCGCTCGCGGTAGCCGTTGCGCTGGTTCACCCGATCAGCGCTGCGCTCGCCGTGGCCGGCGCCGCAGGCCCCCTCGGCATCCAGCTCCATCAGCCGATGAGCGGCGAAGCCGATCATCTCCCGCAGCAACGTGGCATCAGAGCCCTTATCCAACAGCTCCCGAAGCGCGATCCTCTCGTCGGTCATCGTGGCGTCCTTGGGTCAGAGTTGCGTGTCGCAACACAACCCTACCGAGGGCTACCGCGATGGCCGCCGCCGTTACGGCGGCGGCCTCCTACACCACCCGCCGGGACATGACCACGGTACCCCCTCGGGGGATAGGCGCGAATGTGCATTGCCAACTCGTGCCGAATCGCATCGAAAAGTCGTAATCCGTGTTTCGGAATCCGCCTGTGCACCCCAGCACTGTGGCGGTGATCGCCTAATCCTCGACACGATGTGGCGCCCATTTCGGTGTGCGGTCGTCAACCTGACATGGGTTATGGCGGGCTGGTGCCCTCCAGCGGCAATCGGGGTCTGATACCAACCGCCATGGTCACTGACTCGCATGTGATCCGCGGTTTGCGGCGGGCGTGATTCGCTGTCTCCCGGGGG
>NZ_JQKB01000235.1 GCF_000745835.1 Belnapia moabensis DSM 16746
AGGTACAGCGGCAGCGGTATCTCCGGTGCTGTCACCGCACCCCCCCCAAGGTCGGCAAGGCTAAACGGAAAGACCCGCAGCCGCGCAAGCGACAACGGGCCTTCAAGCCGTGTATCCATTCCAACCAACCCGAGGTCTCCTTGCCGGAGCCAACGAGCCAGAGCGCCCCAATACCGCACGGACGTGACTCCCGCGGATGCCGACCCACAACCAACACCGCGCTTAATCTTCGAGGGCTTAACGATCTTTGTTGAAAATGATCTGGTGCGCCCTTGGTCCGATAACAACCCCAACCGCCTCAGCGGCAGCCGGATTGACCCGATGGCGCGCCCACACTCAGTCGGATGCTCCGGGGTTTTGCGAGAGCATTGCAGCGAGTAAGCAAGTGTGCGGGCAAGCCCCTGGCGGTTCCAAGTTGCGATGTTCCTGACGTTAGGTGAAAGCAGTCTACACGACCGACACTGCCTGCGTCCCCACGCTGGACAAGACACTAACCGCTCCCACTTTCGCTGCTGCATCCAGCACCGCCAAAGTGATAGGCGCTTCCTTGTAGAAGGCGTAGCCTACCCATCCCTGGCAGATCAAAGCTGTTGCCATGGCTGGTTCGGGAGAAAACATATGGCCAAAGGTCAGAAGCGGAACGGCCGCGAGCAAAAAAAGCCGAAACAGAACAAGCCAACCGTGACCGCCGGGCGGTCTGCGTTAACGGCTCTGCATGACCGGCCAGCGATGCCGGCCCCAGCGAAGAAAACGTAGAGGGTCAAAACTGCACTGTCTGTGATTTGAAGGGCAGACCATACCAGCATCGGGCAGGGGAGGGCAGTGCATGAGCGACGGTTCTTGGCACCTCACGATCCGAAAATACAATGCATCTGGGCCACCTGAAGAGATCGGACGCAGGGTGCGGGAAGGTCTGCTCCCGCTGCTCAGTCGGGAGCCTGGATTCCGGGCCTACTATGCTGCCAGAATGGACGGCGGAAGCGGCGTGTTCTCTGTCAGTGTATTCGCCGACCACAACGCCATGCTCGTGGCCAATGAGCGCGCCATGGCTTGGGCCGGACCAAACCTCGGTGCGCTGCTCACCAGGGTACCCGAGGTTACGACGGTGGAGGTGAAGGTGCATGTTGATGCTCCGCGGCAGGGGCATGACAGCTACCTGCTGGTCCGCATGACAGATGGCCTTGGACCGTTCTCGGCTGTGTTGCCGACCGTTCAGGAGAGGATTGTGCCTTTGACCTTGGAGCAGCCTGGGTTCCGCCATCTCTATAGCGGGCGGGATGAAGCGCAGGATGATCTCTCGATCAGCGTATCGGTATTCAGCAACCGAAGTACGGCAACAGCAGCGCATGCGCAGGTCGCGGCGCTGATGGCCCAGCATCGGGACCTCTGGCCGAGACCAACGCGGATCATGCTGGCGGGCGAGGTGCTGGTCGCCGCTGTCGCCGAGGAAGTCGGCCACCTCGCTTGAGGGACTTGAGCTATGACAACCTTCATTGCGCTCGGCAACTGGACCGAGCAGGGCGCCCGCACCATTGCTGAGTCTCCTCGTCGGCTCGATGCTGCCAAGAAGCAGCTTGAGGAGATGGGAGGACGGTTTGTCTCCTTTTGGATGACCATGGGCGGGCATGACTTGGTTTTGGTCTACGAGGCTCCTGACAATGCCGTGGCAGCCAGATTCAGTCTGATATTGGGCAGGCTCGGGGCGGTAAGGATCGCAACCCTAACCGCCTTTTCCGAACCATCGTACCGCCAGATCGTCACCTCGCTGGAGTAGCTACTGGCATCACCTCTGGGCCAAATGGACTCGACGAACGTGTCCTATTGCATCGCGGTATTTTAGCTATTTGCTTGCGCCCCAATTGGATACGCCGAGTTTGAAGACTTGAGGAATGGCGGCAACGCTCTCCACAACGCGAAGCGCAGTCGGCTGCGAAATTTAAATGCGGGGACACGCAACAAAATCTTAGCAGTAGCATTTACCGGGTATCCGGCACCAAGCCGGGAAGGGAGAGGAAAATGCGAGGGCGCCTCTGGGTGGCGATCCTCTACGCCAGTCTTCCATGTGCCATAGCGTTGGCCCAACCTCGCACCGAGCACGCTGCTGTCTCCGCGGTAGCTGAGACCAGCGCTGGCGCAGCACCTTCAATCTTGCCGCCGAGAGCACCTATCCGAGTCCGCCCGGATGTCGAGCGGACGAATTTCGGTTGGATCGCCCTGCTTGGGCTGAGCAGCCTGACTGCATCTACTTCCCAGCTTAGACCATCACTGCAAAACGACCGACGATAACCCTTGGGCGAAGCGCATAGTTGGTAGTCATTGGCAGCCCCTTCGAGTACGGTGATGCATGGGTCAAGCAGCGGTGGACCGGCTTTAGGCCAGCTTCAGGTTGGCTGCCGCTTCTTTCCCGCGTTCCCGAACAACCTCGTAGCTG
>NZ_JQKB01000236.1 GCF_000745835.1 Belnapia moabensis DSM 16746
GGAAACAACCGGCGCTGTTTGTTGCTCTCCGCCATCGACACCTCTCAGGCCCTTCAGCCTATCTGGGGTGTCCGCGAGAGCGGGGCAGGGCCACGGAGTGGGACGGGGCGGGTAGCGAACCCGGGGCTCTGAGCCGCGGGCAAGACGGTACCCCAAGCGGGCATCGGACGCGTGGTTCATCGGCTTCACCGACCGGTACGTCACCGAAGTCTGGCTGGGCAACACCTCCAATACCACGCCGATAGAGGACATGACCGGTGGCGGACTGCCTCCCCAAATATGACGCGCGGTGATGATGGATGCGATCAGGGTCTAGAAGCACATCCCTCCTGTATGCGCGGTCCACCACCCTGGCGATTGAATCAGGATCAACCGCCAAATGCGTGCCCGAGATAGACGATATACTAACGGCTCCCGCTGTCGCTGTCGCTTCCGGCATCGCCAAAGTGATGACTGTTCGAGTGGGGAATGCGTAGCCTATCCGTTCTTGTCTGATGGAGGCTGAATGCGATTGCTGGTTCGAGAGAAAACACATGGCCAAAGGTCAGATGCAGAGCGGCTGAAAATAGAAGAAACTGGAGTAGAGTAAGCCGACCGCGACCGTAGTGCGATCTGCGCTACTAGCCTTGCGTAGATGGCTGGCGATGCCGGCCGCGTAGAAGAGGGCGTAGAGGGTACACATTGCCCCTTCTGGAAGTGCATCAGGGGCTAACCACTCCAGCGTCAGGCAGGAGAAGGTGGACACATGGACGACAACGCTTGGTACATGACGATCCGAAAATATAATACCTCAGGTCCACCTGAGGAAGTTGGACGTAGGGTGCGTGAAGGCCTGCTACCAGTTCTCAAGCAGGAGCCTCACTTCCGGGCCTACTATGCAGCTAGGATGGATGGTGGCAGAGGCGTCTTCGCTGTTTCGGTTTTCTCTGACCGCGGTGCTATGCTGGAGGCGAACAGCTTCTCCAAAGATTGGGTAGTGCCAAACCTCGGGGCGCTACTAACCGCTGTCCCAGAAGTCACGATCGCGGCGGTGACGGTGCATCTCGATGCGGTGCAGCAAGGACACGACAGTTATGTGTTGATCCGAGTGACAGAGGGCCTTCCCCCGTTCTCGGCTGTGCTGCCGACTGTTCAAGAAAGCCTTGTTCCACTGACTTTAAAGCAGCCGGGGTTTCGTCACCTCTACAGCGGGCGTGTCGAGGCGCAAAGCGATCTAGCCGTCAGCGTTTCGGTGTTCAGCAACCGAAGTACAGCGACAGCGGCGCATGCGCAGATCGCGGCGCTCATGGCCCAGCATCAGGACATTTGGCCGAAGCCAGCGCGGATCGTGATGTCGGGTGAAGTCATAGTTGCTGCCTCTGCCAAGGAAGCTGACCACCGTCTATAGAGGATGTACGGCCATGACAACCTTCATCGCGCTCGGCAACTGGACCGAGCAGGGCGCGCGTACCATCGGTGAGTCTCCTCGCCGGCTCGATGCTGCCAAGAAGCAGCTTGAGGACATGGGGGGACGATTTGTCTCCTTCTGGATGACCATGGGTGGGCATGACTTGGTTTTGATCTACGAGGCTCCGGACGCTGCGGTTGCGGCCAGATTCAGCCTGATATTGGGCAGGCTTGGGGCGGTAAGGATCGCAACCCTAACTGCTTTTTCCGAACCATCGTACCGCCAGATCGTCGCCTCACTGGAGTAGCTATTGGCATCACCTCTGGGCCAAATGGACTTGATGAACGTGTCCCATTGCGCCGCGATACTTCAGCTAATTGCTTGCGCCCAATCTAATGCGTCGGGTTTGATGACTTGAGGAGTGGCGGCAACGCTCTCCACAACACGAAGCGCAGTCGGCGGCGAAATTCAAATGCGGGGACACGCAACAAAATCTTAGCAGTAGCATTTACCGGGTATCCGGCACCAAGCCGGGAAGGGAGAGGATAATGCGAGGGCGCCTCTGGGTGGCGATCCTCTACGCCGGTCTTCCATGTGCCATAGCGTTGGCCCAACCTCGCACCGAGCACGCTGCTGTCTCAACAGTAGCTGAGGCCAGCGCTGGCGTGGCACCTTCAGCTTTGCCGCCTAGAGCACCTATCCGAGTTCGCCCGGATGTCGAGCGAACGAATCTCGGCTGGATCGCCCTGCTTGGGTTGAGCAGCCTGACCGCATCCAGTTACCAGCTAAGACTATCGCTGCAAAACGACAGACGATGATCCTTGGGCTAAACGCATAGTTGATAGTCATGCGGCCCTTCGAGCAGGGTGATGCATGGGTCAAGCAGCGGTGGACCGGCTTTAGGCCAGCTTCAGGTTGGCTGCCGCTTCTTTCCCGCGTTCCCGAACAACCTCGTAGCTG
>NZ_JQKB01000237.1 GCF_000745835.1 Belnapia moabensis DSM 16746
GACGACAAGGCGCGCGAATGGCTGGCGGAAGCCGGCTACGACCCCGCCTATGGTGCCCGGCCTCTGAAGCGGGTGATCCAGCGCAACCTGCAGGATCAGCTGGCGAACCTGCTGCTGGAAGGCCGCATCCATGACGGCGAACGCCTGACCGTCACGGCGGGCACCGACGGCCTGGTGGTAAGCCAGCAACCCCTGGCCGCCGCAGCCTAGCCGAAGGGCGGGAGGGCATGGCCCTCCCGCCCTTCCTCACGAGACTAACATTGCAGGCCCCTCGCCGGCCTTGGCTTGCTGCTGTCGCTTGTCGCCCGCAGCGTGAGCTCGCTCGCCCCTGAGCGCCGCGTCGTCCGGTAGGCCTGGCTGCGCGACAAGGCCGCCGGCCTGGGCGGGGTCGCCAAGGGATCACCAGCTATCTCATCGGCTTTGGCTGGCGGCGCTGCTGACTGTCTGTTCCTTGGGCTTGGCCAGGACGAAAATCATCTGCAGTCCTGGCCTGACAGTGGCGCTGGTGGTGCTCGCCATCGCACAGATCGGAACCACCTCATCTTCTTCCTGCACATCGCCACGACGCCGCAGAATACCGACAATGTCACGGCGTCGCCCTCGACGTGTTCATCGTAGTCGGCGGCTCCGTCTGGATCATGACCCGCCTGAACCGCAACATGATGCCGATGAAGGCCTCACTCGGCCCAGGCGATCTCCTGTCTCGGCTCCAGATGCGCGATCTGCGCGAGGATCGTCTGGCGCGTGCGCTGGAATGCCTCGAGCTCCGCGCCGGCGAGTTGCACCCGTGGCGCCGGCCGGGCGATGGCAGGATCGACCGAGCGGCCGTTCTCGACGATCTCGTAGTGAAGATGCGGCCCGGTGGCGAGGCCGCTGGAGCCGACGCGGCCGATCACCTCCGCCTGGCCGACGCCGGTGCCAAGCTTCAGCCCGTTGGCAAAGGCGGAGAGATGGCCATAGCGCGTCATCGACCCGTCCGGATGGCGCAGCTCGATCAACCGGCCATAGCCGCTGACGAAGCCGATGCGCTCGACCACGCCCTCCGCGGCGGCCAGCACCGGTGTGCCGTGCGGCGCGGCGAAGTCGATCCCCTGATGCATGCGGGTGAAGCCGAGCACCGGATGCCGCCGCTGGCCGAAGCTGGAGGAGATGCGCGCACCGTCGAGTGGCGTACGGAGGAAGTTGCGGCGAAGGCTGCGCCCGGTCTCGTCGAACCACTCCGGCCCGGTCGCCGTCTCCTGCCGCCAGAGCGACAGGCGGCGCGTCGACATGCGGAACTCGGCATGGAGCACGTCGCCGTCGCGCAACAGGCCACCCTCGGCATCGCGGAACCGCTCGAACAGGACGGTGAAGCCATCGCCCGGCTGCAGCTCGCGCTGGAAATCGACGGAATGGCCCAGCATGCGCACGAGGTTGAGGCTGAGTGCCGAGGGCAAGCCGGCTGCCTCTAGATCCTGCAATACCGCGCCGGTCACTTCGCCTCGGGCATAGACCAGGTGGCGGTGACGCGTCGCTTCCTCCTCGACAGCCTGCCAGCCTGAGAGGGTGCGGCTGACGGTCACGGTGCGACCCGGTGCCGGCTCGAGAATAAGGGCGGTCAAGGCATCGTCGCGGCTCGGGTCCTGGCGAAGAGTGACCTCATGGCCGGGCTGAAGGCGGCGCGGCGGGAAGATTGGGGCGAGGGCGCTGATCGCCGGGCGTGCTTCATCTGGCTCGACCCCGGCGCTGGCCAGGAGCTGGGTGAGGGTATCGCCCGGACGGGCGACGAGGACGCGGACAGCTTCGGTCTGTGCAGCTGGGGAGGCTCGGGGCGGGTCGGGCTGGGCCGGAGCGGCGGCGGGGCTGGCGAACAGGATGACGAGACTGGGCAGCCAACGCGCATGGCGCGTGACGCGGTGCAACATGAAACCCCTCCCAGGGCTGAAATATGGCGAAACCCTTTGAGGGAAAAATAAGTAAAGTCAATGGCTTGACGTATTCGCTTGCGTGATGAGCTGAGCCATGAGGCGATTTTCGAAAAAAGGGCTTTGACAGTCCGGGGCGAGGGGCCTAGAAGCCGCCTCCCGACGACGACGGCAACGCCGATCGCCGGGCCGCTGAAAAGCAGGCCTTGACGCCGGTGACGCTGGTCACTAAGTTAAGCGCCCCGCTGATAAGGTGGTTCTCCTAACCCGGCAGGGTTTATCGCCGGTCCAAGCTTCGGGCGAAAGTCTGAAGGTGGCCGCGAGGGAGTTTGTTCTTTTAAAACTGTATCTGGTTTTGGAAGCGCGTTTTGGATGTATGCGTGTTTGCTGGTTGATCCTTGGTTTCATGGGGATGGCTGGTGAG
>NZ_JQKB01000238.1 GCF_000745835.1 Belnapia moabensis DSM 16746
AGCGGCATGGTGGGCAGTGGAAGATTCGAACTTCCGACCAATGGCATGTAAAGCCGCTGCGCCAACTGCCCAGGCCCAAAACAGCATGCAGCAGAGCCGCCGTCGAGAGAGGATGAAGGTCTTTCTGTCGTCCTCAATCCAGACGGCACGGTTCGCCTCCGATGCTACCTGCCGCACGCCGAGACCCATTATCTCGCAGCTGCCTGCGGCAGCTGCCCTCGAACTATCCTGATCGGCGTCGAAGCTGCCATTGAAATGATGGGCTCCGGCGCCGCGACCGTTGGCGAGCTTGGCCGCCGCCTAGTATGCAGCCGCTGCAACCGGCGGATTGAGGGGGTGCGTATCGCGGTGGATAACCGCACCCCGGAGTGGATCAGGCGTGAGGGACGGCTGCCTGAGACCATGGGCATCGTCGTCAGCGGCTAGGTCGTAGCCAGTGGGTTAGACGCAGCACGCTCTGACTTGTACCGGGCAGGGTTATCGCAAGCGATAGATCATAGGCACCGCCTTTAGATGCGGTATTGGAAAGATTGTGATTTGAAACGAGCGGGAGGTTTGGGAACTATTTGGGTGTCCGATCACCCGGCCTAAACGCCGAATGGTAGAGGCCGAAGCTCGTGTCCCACTCGCTTCCTATTGCCGACCAAGCTGCGCTTACGCCGGCCATCCCCGCGGCCAGCCTATCGGCCGTGCTGCTCGCCTATCTCGCCGTTGGGCTCATTCGAGCCGCGGCGGTTGCAGCCTTGTTGTCGCCACTCCTGATTGTATGGCTCGCTTGGTAGCCAGCCATTCTCGCAACTCTTCCCTCTTGAGGACCGGAAGGGGTTCGCGCTGCGAGGGTCTCACAGATGCAGCGAGCGAGCCGGGGTCTAATGGCCCCCTCTCAAATCCTGCATGCGGGGTTATCGCAGGTGAGGCTTCTGGCTTGATGCCTGGTAATAGGCGCCCTCGGCCGCGCCCAGACGGCGGCAGAGACGGCCGTTCGGCGGGATCAAAACAAGCATAATGCGATTGCCGCAGCCCCAGCCGGTGCCTTGCACAAGGCAAGACAGTGGTCGTCAGGATCACCGTCCAACCCTGCCCGCCAGGGCACAAATCATGCGACCAAACTAGTTGTGTAATGAAACTTGTTTCGATTTACGTATTTTGAGGCGCGTTCAAAGAGGGATACGGGTCGTGCGCCATATCCAAAGCCTATTGGCCAATCTCACCAACCCCTTCCTGCTCGCCTATGGTGGGGCTGGCCTCGTATTTTGGTGGACCGGCCTCTAGAGATGACGGAGCCGCAAGGCTCGGTAGGCTTGGCAAGGCATAGGGCCGCTTCAAGACACCGATGCGGCCCATTCCTTTTTCGCCTTAACCCTTCGCCACCTTCGCCCCAGCCCGCATCGCCGCCCCGCACATGGATAGCGGCAGGGTCCGTCCCCATTGCCCATGATGCGGAAACGGCAGCGTGTCAGCGTCGCGGCCAGAGCGGCGGCATGGCGCGCATAGACTCGGCCAGCCGCATAGGTGGCGGTGACCCACTCAAAGCCCGGAGGCAGTATCATGCGCGCTGCCGCCTCGTTAGTCGTGTAAAGTGGCGCCGGGCCGGATCGACCAATTGCTTGATGAAGGGTCTCATCCGCAACGCGGCTGCCAGCTTTGATTACAGCTAGCCAGTCGGCGATGCGGATCAGACGTTCGAAGGTCATCGATCCCGCCACGCCGAGAAGCGCGACCACCAGGGCCGCCGGCCCGCAAGCTGCTTTTCTAGCAGCCGATCTAGCCGTTCGGTCGCTGCCTCTGCCACACGTACGGCTTCCCGCAACGCAGCCGCCTCGCCCTCGGCCCGATCCGCACGGCTCCGCTCAGCGGCAACCAGGGCCAAGGCAGCATCGCGCTCGGCGCGTAGCTTGTCCTCAGCTTCACGGAATGCCGCAACTGCCTCGGCTAAAGCTTTGGTATCGGCCGTCTGTCCGGGTGTTTGAACAGCCGTTTGGACGGCTTTCTGAACGGGTGTTCGAGGTCGTATATGTTCGGACGCATCCTCGGGAACCATAATTAAAGCGCGGCCGTCGTTGCCTCGCTGCCTCCGCCACCGCAAGCGGAGAGCTCGCTGCCTGACTGCCTCGGCCGATAGCCCGAGCGCCTCGCCGGCCTGCTGATAGGTGAGCCATCGGTCCGCCATACGTCATGATGCCCAGCGTTCGTACGGGCGGTCAAACGGGTGTTGGACACCTGTTGGACGGGCGGTTGAGCGATCAGAGCGCTAACACCATGGCAGTGAACTCAAATACGGTCGGCAGGGCAGCTCGCGCTGCCAGACTTACTGCCATC
>NZ_JQKB01000239.1 GCF_000745835.1 Belnapia moabensis DSM 16746
GGAGCGGGGCGGAATATTGGGCGCGCAATCGCGCTGCGCCTGGCGGGCGACGGGGCTACGGTTGTGGTCAACGGACGCACCGATCGGATGGCGGTAGAAGCGGTGGTGGATGAGATCACCGTCAAGGGTGGTAAAGCGCTTCCCTATATCGCTGATGTTGCCAACCCGCATGCAGTGGCGCAGATGGCGGAGGAGGTAGCAGCGACGTTCGGCGGCATAGACATCGCCGTCGCCAATGCTGGACTAAGGCGCCAGACTCCTTTTCTAACCATGACGCTCCAAGAATGGCGGGAAATCATGGCGGTCGCGCTCGATGGCGCCTTCATCTTGGCGCAAGGCGTTGTGCCGCAAATGATCCGGCGCGGTGGCGGCGCTTTGGTCGGTTTGTCGGGCATCTCGGCACGCCGCACCGCGCCCACGTCTCAGCCTCGAAGGCTGGTTTGGAAGGGCTGATGCGCGCGCTCGCGGTTGAGTTGGCGCCACACAATATCCGATGCAACTGCGTAGCGCCGGGCCCGATCAACACCCTGCGTCGTGCTTCGGCTGGCGCGATGCCCGCTACGCTGGTTGAGGGCGGGGTGCCGCTAGGGCGCAAGGGATCGGTAGGGGAAGTAGCCGCCATCGTCCGGATGCTGGTGGGTCCCGAGGCCGGCTACGTCACCGGCCAAACCATTCATGTCAATGGCGGAGCTTTTCTGACCTAAACCGTCAGCAGGCTGCCGCCTCAACCGCTCCAGGGCCGAACTTTCCAGATTGCACGGACTGAGGTTTCGACCTGCGCCGCCATGTCGCGATAGGCGGTGCCAACCAGTGGTCGCAAAGGCAGAGAGGCTCGCTCGGCCTCCCGTGTAAAAGCTGGATCGGCGAAGGCTGCTGTGAAGGCCCGCTCCAGGCGCGTGCGGATGTCAGGCGGCAGGCCCGGCGGTCCGGCGATGCCTCGGGCAGACCCGGCAACGATGTCGTAGCCGCGCTCGCGGAAAGTTGGAACGTCCGGGGCGGCTTCCCAACGGCGCTCTGCGGCTTGGCCGAGCGCCCGCACTCGGCCCTCACGCATGGCCGACAGGATCTCTGCCATATTGCCAACGCCAAGCTCAATATGGTTACCAAGGACCTGTGCCAGGAGTGGCGCCGAGCCGGCAAAGGGTGCGTGGTTCATGGGCTGTAGCCCCGCCAGCCCTTCCAAAGTGAGCATGAGCAGGTGATCATCGGAGCCGACGCCCGTGGTGCCGTAGTTGATCTGCCCCGGCCTAATTCTGGCTGCCTGCACCAAGTCCTGAAGCGATTGAATCGGCGAGTTGGTGGCGACGTAGATGGTGCCCGGATCGTCGACGACATTCGCAAGAAAGCTGAAGTCAAGCGGTCGATAGCGAACTTGGCGTTCGAGCGGGAAGGTGCTGATCGCCGGCACCGTCAGCGCGCCCAAGACGTAGCCGTCTGGCGCCGCGTTAAACAAAGCTTCAAAGCCCACCTGTCCGCCGGCGCCGGCACGGTTGGTGACAACGAAACGCGCCCCCGGCAGGTGCTGCGCCACGAAGGGCAGGGTGACACGCGCCATGATGTCTACCCCGCCTCCTGGCGGATAGGGCACGATGACCTCGATAGGACGCTCTCCTGGCCAGCTGCCTTGGGCCCGAAGGTGTGTCGAGGTAGCGAGAAGGGCGCCAGTCGCGCCGAGCATGCGGCGGGATATCATAGCGGTTCTTTCCTCCCGGTTTTGCCCCTGAGGGTGCGGGTTGGGCTGCATAGGGTCAAGCAGGCGCTCCGAGCTCTACTGCCGGACCAGAGCCGTATGCTGCTTATCCCATGCCACTGATAAGGGCTCCATCAGCCTCAGCAACGTCATCTGCTCGGGCAGCCTTCCATCCAGGACCGCCTCGACTAGATCCGGCGCGAGCAGCGTCAGCCGCAGGAGCGAGCCGAGGTACCCCGCTCGATCTGCTCCGCCGCCGCCATCTCGCTAATCGAGGCATACCGCCCCTCCTCCAGCAGCCGCTGATATCGGAAGGCCCGAGCCAACGCCTTCACCAGCGCCGGATCAGCTCGGGTGGCCACAGCCGGCGCACCCTCCTGTACGGGCGTCACCACCGTCTTCCGTCCTGGCCGGCGCCGGATAGCGAGCGGCACCCGGACCGTGATGCTGGCTGTCGCGCTCATGCCGCCACGCGTTCAATATCGGGTGCAGCTGCGCCAAGATCTCGTACGAGACTAGTGCACTGACCCAGACGGAGGATTCACAGCGGGCCGCTGCGGTGGAATTCTCCGGCTATGGCCCAGACCGTCAGTGTCATCGTTGGA
>NZ_JQKB01000240.1 GCF_000745835.1 Belnapia moabensis DSM 16746
GCATTTTCAACTCCGTGGGCCGGAGACCGAAAGGCTGAACGCAAGGAGCAGTTCCGGTGCGTCCCCACCACATTATAGTCGTTGTAGAGTTCTGCCGTGATTTTGTTGCGGCTACGTTGCTCGAAACGTAAAGCGAGGCACGGCCTGCGGCATCCCGAACAGCAAGTTCGCAGGTTGGCACGACGCGCTCCACGAAGCGCCCGGCGTCGGATTCGACCGAGACAATCTATAGCGTCGCAATCGCGATCATGCGGACCTAGCATCTGCTTTCCTCGGAGGGAGCTAGGCCATGGTTCTGCACGCCAAGGGACACGGTGAAGCCGAGTGGACCGCGCCGCAGCGAAATTGCGGTACGGGATACCCCGTAGGGCGGATCCGCACCGTGGCCGCACTTACCATTGCGGCGGCGTCGGTCGGATGCACTGGACGGCTTCCGGAGTACAAGCCACCAGAGACTATCCGGGAGATTGCCGAGCAGAACTGGACGACGGCGCAGCGCCAATGGTTCCACCATACCTCCCAGGGCACTAAGATCATGCCCTACGCCTGGTTCATGGCGCTTGAGCAGCCCCAGCCCAGCTGGCCCGGCGCCGCGCCCCGGTTCGTCGAAGCGGACTACCTGCCGCGGCTCGGGTTCATCCCATCCCCATCCTCGGCGGCCAACCCCGATGGCTTGCCAATCGGCTTCGCCAAGGACGAATTCGGTGCGAATGAGGGCACCTCCGAAACTGAGGCGGTGGTCGGGCTGACCTGCGCCGCCTGCCACACGGGCCAGGTCGAGTATCGAGGCCGAGCCATCCGGATCGATGGCGGGCCCTCGATGGCGGATACCGGCGCCTTCCAAGAGCGGATCGGCCTCGCGCTCTACATGACCTACCACTCGGATCCCCGCTTCGCCCGCTTCGCGGGACGAGTGCTGGGCGCGACCGGCGAGGCAGACACGCCGGAGGCCCGAGAGCGGCTGCGACGCCGCCTCCAGCTCGCCTTGGATGCGGGCGCGACCGAGAAAGGGCTTGCGCAGCAGCGTCGGCTTTACCCGGTGGCGGAGGGTTTCGGGCGGTTGGACGCGCTGGGCCGGGGTGGGAACTTCGTCTTTGCCACTTTGCCTCAAAATCCCTCGAACTTGGCAGTGGCGGACGGGCCAGTGAGCTACCCGGCCCTGTGGGATGCCCCCTGGTTCGACTGGGTGCAGTACAATGGCGCCATCCAGCAGCCGATGGGACGCAACGTCGCCGAGGCCATGGGCGTCCGGTCCCTGGTGAAGCTCTCCGGACCGCCGGAACAGATCTACAGATCTTCGGTTAGAATCCAAAACATCTACGACCTCGAGCGCCAGCTCTCCGGCCCGGCTCCTGGACAAGGCCTGCAGTCGCCGCCCTGGCAAGAAGACATTTTGGGGTCCATTGACCGCGCTGCTGCGGAGCGTGGCCGGGGTGAGTTCAGCCGGCTCTGTGCGGGCTGCCATGTGCCATGGCAGCCTGGCGCGCCGGGGGCCGAGTCCAGCCCGCCTCGCGTGACGATGGTGGGTCTTCAGGCTATCGGCACCGACCCCAAGGCCGCCAGAAACTTCGCCACCCGAACGGCGGTCCTACCCTCTGGCCAGCGGGTGACTGCGAGCGAGGGGCTGCGGCTCGTGACCACCGACGTCATCAACAAATGGTATGACGTCAACGGAGTGCCGGAGCGCGGCACTTGGACTGACCCCAGCGGGACGGTGCGGCCGGGCCGGGAGGAGATGAACGGCGGCAGACTTAATGAGTGGCGCGCGCCGCTTGCATACCGGGCACGTCCGCTCAACGGCATCTGGGCGACCGCGCCTTACCTGCACAACGGGTCAGTCCCGAGCTTGTACCAGATGCTGCTGCCCGCGGATCGCCGCGACACGGTTTTCTATGTGGGGAGTCGCGAGTTCGATCCAAAAGACGTCGGGTTCTCCAGGGCCGCCTTCGAGGGTGGATTTCGATTTGACACCACCATTCCCGGCAACTCGAACCGCGGACACGAATTCCGCAATGGCCCGCGCAGCAACGGCGTTATTGGGCCTGAGCTTACCGAGCAGCAGAGGCGCGACATCGTGGAGTACATGAAGACGCTCTGACCCATCTCCTCGCAGACCAGCTCCGCGGCCCTGCGAACACGCCCGAAGGGCGGAAGCCGGCTCTGTTGCACAAATGAGCTGACGGTTAGGGTTCCCCTTTCCCCGGACAGCCTCATCCTACGGCTTCGGTGACGGGTATTCCGAGCGCGG
>NZ_JQKB01000241.1 GCF_000745835.1 Belnapia moabensis DSM 16746
GGGTCCCTCACTGCTCGAGGGCTCGCCCCTACGCCAGCCTACCCGACCGCACCCAAGTGGGCGACCCACGCAACAAGATGACGTAGAGCAGCAACGGCGATGTTGATGTCACAGCAATATCCTTAACAGCTAGAGCCATCTGCCCAAGTTTAGCCGACCGGCTTACGTTTCAGCGCTGTCGAGTGGGGAGGGATCGAGTCCGCTCCGGCCTGGAGCCGACAGGTCGGTGGGCAGCCCGAGCCGCAGCGCAAGGCCGACCAAACCAAGGTGAGAAAATGCCTGCGGGAAATTCCCGACTTGGCGCTGCGCCTCCGTGTCGTACTCCTCCGCCAGCAGCCCGACGTCGTTGGCAATTCCGACCAACCGGTCGAGCACGGCGATAGCCTCCGCCCGCCGTCCTTGCAGGGCGTACACCTCGCCAAGCCAAGCCGTGCAGGCGAGAAAGGTGCCCTCCCGGGTCGGAGGTAGACCCTCCAAGCCAGCGTCAGGGCGGTAGCGGAGCACCAACCCGTCTTCTGTCAATTCTCGCTCAATGGCCTCCACAGTGCCGCGCACACGCTCGTCGTCCGCTGGCAGAAATCCGACCAACGGCATGCGAAGCAGGCTGGCGTCGAGGTCGGGCCGACCATAGCTTTGGGTAAAGCAGCCGCGCAGCGGGTCGAAGCCGCGGGTGCATACCTCGTCGAATACCATGTCGCGCAGGGCACGCCAGCGCTCCAACGGGCCGTCGAGTCCAGACTCCTCTGCGACGCGCAGCGCCCGGTCGAAGGCGACCCAAACCATCACCTTCGAGTGCACAAAGTGACGGCGAGCGCCGCGGATCTCCCAAATGCCCTCGTCCGGCTCGCCCCAGACCTTCTCCAGATGCACCATCATCGCGCGGGCCATCGCCCAGGCCTCGGGAAGTGGTGGCAGGCCGATGCGGTGAGCCGCATAGAGGGCGTCCATCACCTCGCCGAAGACATCGATTTGGAGTTGCGCACCGGCTGCGTTGCCAATGCGCACCGGCGTCGCACCTTCATAGCCGGGCAGCCAGGGCAGGATTGTCTCCGGCGTCCGGTGCTCGCCGGCCAAGCCGTACAAGGGGCGGATCTGGGTAGGGCTACCTGCCACAGCCCGCAGCAGCCACCGGCGCCAGGCCTCCGCCTCGCTGAGATGCCCGGCGCCGACCAGCGCATGGAGTGTCAGCGCCGCATCGCGTAGCCAGCAGAAGCGATAGTCCCAGTTCCGCTCGCCGCCGAGCGTCTCGGGCAGGGAGGTGGTGGGCGCGGCGGCGATGCCGCCCGTAGGCGCGTAGGTTAGCGCCTTCAACGTGAGCAGGGAGCGGCGGACCATCTCCGGGTGGGGTACGCCTTTGTCAATGCGGCATTCGGCTAGCCACCCGCGCCAGCGCCTCTCCGTTGCTGCGATCGCCACAGCCGCGTCCATCGGCGGTCCAGGAGGCAGATGGGAAGGGGTCCAGACCAGATGGAAGGGGATGCGCTCATCCGTCGTTACATTGAACTCAGCCACCGTATGGAGGTCTTCACCACGGACCGGGACAAGAGTGCGGAGTGCGAGCTGGTCTGGACCGCAGACGGCCAGCAACGTGCCGTCCGCCAAGCGGTGAACCCAAGGAACCAGAGCCCCGTAATCGAACCGGACGGTGAGGTCCATGACCATGGGGACAGAGCCACGCCGGCCTTCCACCAAGCGCAGAACGTCCGCCGCGCCGTTTCGCAGTGGCATGCAATCCACCAGGGCTACGATGCCCTCATCCGTTTCGAACTCTGTCTCCAGAACCAGGGTTCCGGGACGGTAGCGGCGAGCGACGCGCCGCACCGGACTGCGGGGAGCGATGCGCCAGCGGCCATGCTCAGGCGTGCCGAGGAGTGCGGCGAAGCAGGCGGTGCTGTCGAAGCGCGGCAGGCAGAGCCAGTCCAGCGAGCCGTCGATGCCAACCAGCGCCGCCGTCTCGCCATCGCCGATCAGGGCATAATTCTCGATCTTCAATGGCATCCGCGTCCTCCCTAACCTCCCGCTGCGTCGAATCTTGGTGCCGTGCCACGAGCGTGAACGACCGACGAGACTATTCGATGCCGGCAATGGTCTGCCCGGGCTGCGGTCTGTGAGACCGTAGGGGCGGCGCCCCCGGGTGCCGTCGCGGGGTGTGTTGGAAATGGCCACGCTGTCTCCGGCGCGATGACGGTATCGCGTCAGGCGGCGAGGTCAATCATGCTTTTGGCG
>NZ_JQKB01000242.1 GCF_000745835.1 Belnapia moabensis DSM 16746
CTTCGCAGCCATGAGGACCCCGGGTGGCTGGCGGCCCTGGGCGGCATGCAATCCGGCCCCGACGCTGCGGATGCGGTTCTCACGTCCGAGTGGTCATTCAGCGTCCTGTGCTACGATGCTGCGGACCAGAATGCCCTATCTGGGGCGGAGACCGTCGCTCGCGTACTCGCCCGTCGCGGGCACATGCCCGTCCTCCTTGGGGCTGGGCCATTGACAGCCTCAATGGGGACGGCAGACGGCCAAAACCAAGCCGCACGACTCCTCTTACCGGTACCTGACCATAAAGACGGCCTCAACTCCGCCTTAGCCGCCACCGTAGAGACATTGCTCTCCTCGGTTATTTGCCGGGGGATTGTGGGAGTGGATGCGTCGGACATTTGGTCGGTGATTGGAGGCCCCAGCCCGGGCGTGGCCGTCCATACGGTCGCCGATCAGGGACAGCAGGCGGCAGCCTTCGGTCGCTCTGTTGTCTCGGCCGCTTACGAGGTGGGGGTACAACTCCGACCGGTACGCCGCCTGTTGATCAGTTCCGTGTTGACCCCGGATTGGAATCTCCGCGAGCTAGATGAATTCGCCACCACTGTCGCCGACGCCTTCGACGGCGCCGAAACCGCGATCATGTCCGCGGTGTGCGATCCGACCGCCGACACTAAGTCCGTGCTGCTTGTCTGCTCGTAGTCGGTGTGATGGCCGCGCCAAGCCCTAGCAGCGCGCGAGCGCAGTGAAGCCGGTGGTGCCCGCCTCGACGATCATTTGCACTTCGTTCCGCAGCATAGCGTCGGCGAAAGCCTTGCCTAGGTGGAACGTCCCACCATGGACCATACGGCTCCCGGCGTTGTCGCCCGCCTAACGAAGGTGGTGGCCCATCACGTCCCTCTGACGTTTGGGGTCCCGCAGCGCTTCCCGCTGCCGAGCGGCATGGACGGCCCGTTGTCGGCATTGCGGATGACGGTGCGGGCGTGCAAGCACTCGCCATCGGGATTGGCGGCAACACCCTGCGGCCGAACGGCTCCACCCTTCACATCGCGTGGTTGCTCCGGCCGATCCGTAGGAGATGGTAGGGAGCAAGGACGTGATCCGCGATCGGACTGGAAGCCGGCAGACGATCGGCACCGCGTTCGGAGGGAGCCGAAGGTGTTCTCCGGGGCTTACACATGCCTCTCACTTCAGGGCCGAGGCATGGACCGCGCCGCCTACGGTTGGGCGAAGGATAGTTGCTCGTGATAGTCATCAGGATCGACGGGGAGGCGTCCGGATCAAATTCATGCGCACCGACGACAGGCCCCTCGCGCGAACGATCTGCCGGAGTTCCCTTCTCGGTGCCCAGCCCCATGACCTCGCGAAAGTGGCTATCGCAGAAGTAGGCGGCCAGCGGACGACGGCTCGGGATCGGGTCGTCCGGGCGGATCGTCTCCTCGATCCTGTGCTTGGCCGGAGCCCCACATATGCGGCACCTCTCCTCTTTGAAGCTTCCCTGAGTGGATGGCTCGCCCCCCGCTTCCATGTTCGGCCTCCTCGATGAATTCCTGCACAGTCTTACACAGCGGCCCTATCGCCTGAGCGACTAACGCGATCGCCGTCCGATGCGCTCTCGCGTGCAGGCACAAGCGGCCGCGATCTCGGTTCGAGCGGAAGCGGAGCAGCGGGGTGAGCGTCGGCACAAGCTACTTGCAGACCTGCCCTGCCGGGCCTAGCCAAACGGGCCGCGGTCCTCTCTGCTCGAGAGGGCATTGCTCGGCGTAGATGCCGTGCGCCGGTTGCGAACCACGTTCAGTAAGCCGGCGCAGGTAGTGACCAGCGCCACCGCGGCGCCGACAAGCGCGGTTAAGATGCCTAGCATTGCTAAAAGGTTCGGGAGCAGGAGGGTGTAGTCGGCCAGGATGGGCGGGGTAGTCCCCGCACCTGCGGAGATGACCCGCACCTCTCCAAAGGCCACCAGCGCGAGGCCGAGCCCCAGCAGGGTGAGCGCGCGCCAAAACCATGTCCCGTACCAGCACCGCCCCGCTTCGCCCCTCTCCATGACCATAGCTCCCTCCGTCCTTGCTGAAGCAGCAGTGAGCACGGGCGGAGCCGCCATGTACGACCCACTCTTTTGGACGGTATTGGTCACGCTCCCCGTTTGGTGTCTCCATTCTCGGGCGGCGGCCTTTTGCCCTCAGCGGCCTCGCGCCCGTCCACACGCTTCGTCATGTGCGCCACCACCTGCTCCGCGGTGCCGTAAA
>NZ_JQKB01000243.1 GCF_000745835.1 Belnapia moabensis DSM 16746
ACTCCATCACTACTTTCCACTCCGATGGCCCCGGAGCCTACCAGCCCCGCCCTGGCCGGCGAAACGGCCCCGCTGGCGCGAGCCCTGACAAAACCGCCTCGACCGCCGCGTGGTAGGGAGCACGAATGTTGATATCTATCATCCGGTCGATTGCATCGGGGTTGAGCGTCAGCGGATCGCCCATGATCAACGTGCTTGCGCTCACCACCAGCACGTCGAGAGCACTACGGGCTGGCCTTGGATGTCGCCGAATAGTCCACGTAGCCTTCCGGTCCCTGCGTGAACCACATCGTCGCGTCGTCCACGGCAAGCGGGAGCTTGCGCGCAAGCCGCAATGGCAGATCCGGGTTGGCGATGAAGGGACGGCCGAAGGAGATTGCATCGGCGGTGCCCTCATCGAGTGCGGCTTGCGCTCGTGCGAGGTCGTAATCCGAGTTGACGATCAGCGGTCCCTTGAAGGCGGGTCGCAACTTCCCCGCCAGAGGTGGGAGGTCGCCGACGCCGAACGTGCCATCAAGCGGCGGCTCCCGAAGCTCCAAATACGCGATACCGATCGCAGAGAGCGCCTCCAACGCAGCGGTGAAGAGCGGCACGGGATTGCTGTCGCGCACGCCCTGCGTTTCCCCGTTGGGTGACAGACGCACGCCCGTACGGTCCGCTCCGACCGTGTCAGCAACCGCCTGTGTCACTTCGCGCAGTAGCCGGATGTGGTTCGGGATCGGGCCACCATAGGCGTCGGTCCGGAAGTTCGAGCTGTCTCGAAGAAATTCGTCGATGAAGTAACCGTTTGCCGCGTGGATCTGGACTCCGTCGAAGCCAGCCTCCACCGCGTTACGCGCCGCCGCCCGGAAGTCATCGATGATACGCGGGATCTCGTCGGTCCGTAGTGGCCGGCCTGCCTCGTAGCGCTGCTTCCCCGCGTAGGTATGCGCATGACCAGGCGCAGTCGTACCCGAGGCCGAGACAGGCTGCCCGCCAGCAAGAAAGCTCGGGTGAACGGTTCGGCCCATATGCCAGAGCTGGGCCACGATCCGGCCGCCTGCAGCGTGAACCGCGTCCGTCACAGTCCGCCAGCCGCCAAGCTGCTCCGGTGTCCAGAGCCCCGTCGCGTAGGGCCAGCCCATCCCTTCCCGGGAGATGCCGATCGCTTCCGAGATGATAAGCCCGGCCGCGGCGCGCTGGGCGTAGTACTCCGCCATTATGGGGGTTGGGATGTGCTCGCGCGTCCCACGGGCGCGCGTCATCGGCGCCATCAAGATGCGGTTCGGCGCCTCGATGCTGCCGAGGCGGATGGGGTCAAACAGGGTAGGCACGGAAGGGTGTCCCAGCGGGAGGAGCGATGGCGTCGAGGTGACCGAGCGGGTCGATGCGGCGTCAGACAAGGCGCGAGCCGCCGTCCACGTGCAGCGTCTCGCCGTTCATGAAGCCATTGGTCATGAGGAAGACGACCGCCGACCCGGCTTCCTCGGCCGTCCCGAGGCGACGAAGCGGCAGCCTCTCAGCCAGGCTTGCCACATAGCCGTCCCGGTTCGCCCCGAGCGTGCGAGCGAGAAGCGGCGTGTCTGTCGTGCCCGGAGACAGGGTGTTCACCCGTCGCGGCGCGAGTTCGAGAGCGAGACCGCGAGCCAGGGCCTCCATGGCGGCCGAGGCTGCGGCGAGCACGGCCGTGCCCTGGGCAGTCGGCCGGTCGGCGAGCGCGCCGGAGATGAAAGTGACGGACCCGTTCGGTGCAAGCCGCTCGCCGAGCGTGCGGAGCGTGTTGATCGCCGCCCAAATCCGCTCCTCGAAGGCGCGGCGGAGATGGTCGATGTCTGCCTCGAGCACCTTGCCAGCCACGAAGGTGCCGGCGAGCAGCACCAAGTGGTCGACATGCGGGATGTCGGCGAGCGCAGCCGTGATCGTGTCGGGCTTCCTCACGTCCGCGCCGCGCCAACCGGCGAAGCCGTGCTCGGTCGCAACCCGCTCGGCGCCCGCCGGGTCGAACCCGACAACGATGACGGATGCACCGGCCGCCTTGGCCTGGCGGGCGGCCGCGAGACCGATGCCCGACGTGCCCCCAACGATGACGACAGCGCGGCCTTGCAGGTCGCCGGTCAAGGACGCGGCCTGGAGGGTGGTATGAACGGTCTGATGGTGTGGACGCCCCCCGACGGCATCAATGTGCCAAGGTGAAGGTGTCAAGCTATCACCAGGGGAGGCGTCCATGGGGCAGGCTAAC
>NZ_JQKB01000244.1 GCF_000745835.1 Belnapia moabensis DSM 16746
CGATCCAACGATGACACTGACGGTCTGGGCCATAGCCGGAGAATTCCACCGCAGCGGCCCGCTGTGAATCCTCCGTCTGGGTCAGTGCACTAGCCACCACCAGCATCGCCGTCATGATGGCGGCCAAGCCCAGGTCGGGCAGGGACAAATCGCCGGTGTAGAAGATAGCGATGATGACCACGGCGCCCAGGTCGTCGATGATTGCCAGGGCCGTCAGGAACACCTTGAGCGAGGTAGGGATGCGGGAGCCGAGCAGGCCCAGGACCCCAAGCGCGAAGGCGATGTCGGTGGCCGAGGGGATCGCCCAGCCCCGGAGCGTCGCGGCGTCGTTCCAGTTGAAGGCGGCGAAGATGAGCGCGGGGACGGCCATGCCCCCGGTCGCGGCCACGCCTGGCAGGATACGCCGGCTCCAGCTGGCCAGTTGCCCGTCTAGGACCTCACGCTTGATCTCCAGCCCGACCAGCAGGAAGAACGCTGCCATCAGGGCGTCGTTGATCCAGTGCTGCACGCTGAGTGGGTCAAGATGGGCCTGCAGGGCGGCGAAGTAGGTTGGTGCCAGCGGCGAGTTGGCGATGACGAGGGCCAGCGCGGCCGACGCCATCAGCGCCAGGCCGCCCGCAGCCGAGCTGTCGAGAAAGGCCCGCAGCATCGAGGCGGGGGGATGTAGTGTGCTGGTCCCAGGGGCCGCCATGCCATTCCTTTCCAATCTGCTCCACCCGGGCGGATTCGCTCGCGGCAACCTCGCACCATTCCCGCCCACCGAGGCTATACATCGCTTGGCCACCGGCGGCCCGGTTGCGGCGGGACGCATCCCGGATGGCCCAGGAACCACCGATCCCGCTCTCACTGAACCCAAAAATCCAGGAAGATTTCTGATCCTGCTACAGCAGGCCTCAGCACAGCCTGCGCGGCGCCATGCCGCACCAGGTTGCGCGGAACCGACTGGCCCGAGGGTGCGTTACGCCGCCAGTTCAGTACGAAATGCTCGCAGCGGCGCGGCGGGAGCAACAGGGTGGATCGTGTCAGCGGTAAGCAGTGATCCGGGAGTCCTGTGGATGCGCCATATGCGCCGCGGCGACTGGGGGGAGGCCTGGAGCATCAGTGACGAGGTGCTCCGCGCCCGCTTCGGGGTGCGGGACTGGAGCCTCCCACGCCACCTGCAGGCTGTTTGGGACGGCACGCCACTGGACGGGCGACAAGTCCTCCTCCGCTGCTATCACGGCCTTGGCGACACCATTCAGTTCATCCGCCTCGCGCCCCTCGTCCAGGCCCGCGCATCCGAGCTGACGGTCTGGGCGCAGCCGGCGCTCATCCCGCTGCTCCGCACGATGCCAGCGGTCGGACGCCTTCTTCCGCTGCATGACGGCACTCCGGAGGTCGCCTACGACGTCGATGTGGAGGTGATGGAACTGCCCCATGTCCTCCGCACCACAATTAGCACTCTCCCCGCCCAGGTCCCGTATCTGCACCCACCCCGCCGGGACATGCGCGCAGGCACCGGCCAGGCACGCCTTGATTTTGCGGTGGGGCTGGTCTGGCGGTCCGGCGACTGGGATTACGAGCGCCGCTCCGTGCCCTTCGGCTTCCTCGAGCCGCTCCGGGCCGTCCCCGGTGTCGCGCTGCACATCCTCCAGCGTGGCTCTGCGCTGGAGGAGCGGCCGCCCGGCTTCGGCATCCTCTCCGGATCCGATGACATACTCGAGGCAGCGTCGGTGATGCGCGGCCTCGATTTGGTCATCAGCATCGACTCCATGCCGGCCCACCTGGCCGGCGCGCTCGGCCTTCCCGTCTGGACGCTGCTCGCCAGCGATGCCGACTGGCGCTGGATGGAGGAGCGCGAGGACAGCCCGTGGTACCCAAGCATGCGGCTCTTCCGGCAGAGGCGTCCCGGCGCCTGGGGTGAGGTGATCGCCCGCGTGGCGGCTGAACTCCGCACCCTTGCGGGGGCGCGCGGGTTATCCGGTGCAACTTGAAGCCTGGCGCAGCCAGTAGGCGGCGCCGTCCTACAGCGCCAGCTCACGGGTCCCGTTCCGTATCACGGTGAAGCCGGCCTGCGCCGCCAGCACCGCGACATCCCGCCGGTCCGCCGCATCCTCACGGTAGCTAATACCAAGTCTCCGAGAGCATGACTCTCTGGGGATTCCCAGACTGACGGCGCTCTGATTCAACGTGGCGAGCAGAGGAGCTTCGCCATGCCC
>NZ_JQKB01000245.1 GCF_000745835.1 Belnapia moabensis DSM 16746
CGCCGCCCTCGACAGCGCGTCGGTTGCGGCAAAAAGGGGGGTGCGCAGACGGGACCGAACCCGACCGACCGGGGCAAGCCGGGCTCGAAGCGCCACGTCCTCACCGACGCGAACGGCATCCCGCTCGCGGTTCGCCTGACGGGCGCGAACGTGCATGACAGCATGATGCTGGAGGAGGTGGTCGATGCCGTGCCACCGATCCGGCAGCCCTGGGGCAGGCCCCGACAGCGACCGGCCAAACTGCACGCCGACAAGGCCTACGATCACCGTCGCTGCCGCCGAGCGCTGACCCGCCGCCACGTTCAGCCCCGGATCGCCCGTCGTGGCATCGAGAGCAGCGCCAAGCTGGGGCGGCACAGGTGGGTCGTGGAGCGCACCCTGGCCTGGTTCGGACAGTTCCGGCGGCTGGCAATCCGCTACGCGCGGCGTGCCGACATCCACTCCGCCTTCCTCACCCTCGCCTCCGCCATCATCGCCTGGCGCTTCGTCCAACGGTGGTCCTGTTAGATGCTTTAAGCAGGTCGCCCAATCAGCGTGGCGTTTGGGTGGGGCAAGTTGCCCATCACGAACGTGCCCTAGCCGCCACGTCCTGACTGCGCGGTTCGGCCTGCTCCTGGACGAGCTCCGAGAATTGTCTTGAAGAACCCGTAAAGCCGCTGCGCCTGGGTCTTGCGGTTGAAGTCGCGCTTGATCGTCATCCGCGCAGCCTCGACGAGCTTCGACATATCTGGGCATTGCGTTCCGATATCGCCCAGAATTTTCGCCAGGGCGGCCTCATCCCGTTCCTCGACTAGGAAGCCGGTCACTTCATGTTCTACCAACTCAGGAATACCACTGTGGCGAGTGGTGACCACCGGAAGCCCCAGAGCCATGGCTTCCATTAGCGCGACCGGAATGCCCTCCATGTCGCCGTCTTCGGCCGCGACACTGTGCAGGATGAACCCATCCGCCTGGGTCAGCAAAGCCTGGACTTCATCGTGCTGCACCGCGCCCAGCAGCGTGATGTGCTGCTTCATGCCGAGTTCCTCGACCAGGGCCTGCATCTTCGGCAAAAGCGGGCCATCGCCGACGATGCTGAAGGTCATCCGAAGCTTCGGATTGTCCAGCAGGGCCCGGGCAAAGCCTCGGATCGCATATTCATGCCCCTTCTTCTCCGTCATTCGTCCGACCGAGACCCAATGAATAGAAGCATTCCGCCGCATTGGCGTGGCGCAGGCGATGAGGCCGTCGTAATCGACCCCCATATGAAGGACTGAAGTCTTCTCCTTTGAGGCACCGAGGGTCCGGATTTGGCTCAGGAACACCTCGCAGACCGTGAAGATGTGCTCCGTCTCGCGGATCAGCAGGTCATAGATCCCGTCAGGATTCTGGCGCATGTACTTCGAGATGTCATAGCCATGCAGGGTCGTGGTGATCTTTGCCTGTGTCAGGCCTTTGTGCTTCATCATCGCCGCCAGCCGCCCCACGGTCCCAAAATGGCAATGGATGATCTGGGGCCACCAATGAGGATCGCTGAGCGCATCCGCAAGCAGCAGCATCTCGTGACGCGAGAAGCCACCATTTTCCTTGTCGAATAGGCATCGGCGAAGGTTCGTGAGTTGCCCCCTGCGGACCATGCGCAACGCTGCCATCGCCATGTCGCGAACTTTCTGGTGACGACTGGGCGAGGGAAACGGGAAGTAGGTCACGACATCCAGCGCCTTTACGCGCTCCGGCAAAGCGAAGCTATCCTTCGGTCTCCCGAGCGAGAATACACGGACATCCACACCCGCATCGATCATGTCGATGACTTCATGGGCAATGAAGGTTTCCGACAAGGAAGGGAACCTGTCGACGAGATAGACGATCCTCATGGTGTCAGCATTGCAATTTTGCAAGAAATGCTCATGGAAGTGGTGTTCAGGTCGAGCCCCTTTGTCAATTCACTCAAACCCAAGGCCGGAGGCACCAAACGCTCCGTTAGATGGTGAGCATCGAACAAGTGTCTAAACTATGGCGAAGCACCCGTGGCTTACAAGTCGGTGTAAGTTTGCCGTTGTTTTTTGTGCCGTACTTGCTGGCCTGCGCATCCTCATCGCACGAGGACAGGTCGCCACTGGTCGTTAACAGCTCAACACCAGAGATAGGCGGCTCCGCTATCCTAGTGCACTGACTCAAACGGAAGGTGCAGG
>NZ_JQKB01000246.1 GCF_000745835.1 Belnapia moabensis DSM 16746
CTCCATGGCGGCTTCTCCCCGGGATGGTGGCCCCGGAGCTGATTCTAGCCAGCGGGGCGTCGGGGAGACGACACGCCCCGATTACCCCATGTTTGCGAAGGGTGACGGGGCTGGTTTGACGGGCTGATCCTGCCTTTCCAGGCGGCGTTGCACGCGGTTTCCTGCCCGGAGACCGCCATGTGGACACCCGCTGATCGCGCGCTGGTCGGGGATTTCGGATCCGGCCAGGCGCTGACGGACGACCAGTTCCGCCTCCTGGAGCCGTTGATCCCGCCCGCCAAGCCCGGCGGGCGGCCGCGGACCACTGACCTGCGACGCCTGCTGGACGGCTTGTTCTACCTCGTGCGCACCGGCTGCCAGTGGCGGCACCTGCCGCCGCCCCCGGCCTTCCCGCCCTGGCGCACCGTGTACGGCTACATGCGCGCCTTCCTGCGCGACGGCGTGTGGGAGAGCATGCGGCACCACTTGGTGGTGGTGCTGCGCGAGGGCGCCGGGCGGGAGGCCAGTCCCAGCGCCGCCATCGTCGACACCCAGAGCGCGAAGACCACGGAGAGCGGCGGCCCGCGCGGCTGGGACGCCGCCAAGCGGCTGAAGGGGCGCAAGCGGCATGTCGCGGTGGACACGGAAGGACTGCTGCTGGGTGTCGTCGTGCACGCCGCCGACATCCAGGACGCCGACGGCCTCGGCGACCTGCTGAAGAGCGTGAAGCCGCTCTACAACTGGCTCCGGGTCGTGTTTGCAGACGGCGTCTACAACCGCCTCGCGGCCATGCTCGCCTGCTTCCTGGCCGGCCTCGTGCTGGTCATCGTGCGCCGCCCCGCGGGCAGCACCGGCTTCGTCGTGCAGCCGCGCCGCTGGGTGGTGGAGAGATCGCTCGGCTGGCTCGGGCGGTGGCGGCGCCTGTCCAGGGACTACGAGGCGCTGCCCGAGGTCTCCGAGGCTATGGTCACCCTTGCCATGATCCGTCTCATGCTCCACCGGCTCGTCCACCCGAACCGCAGGCGGCTGCCTGCACGATGATTTCCAAAACAGGCAGTAAAATCCGGCGCTTGACGAGGCGCTCGAGTCCGACCAGACCCACGCCGGGCGAGTGGTTACTGTGGCCAAAGTTTCGAGCGTGACTTCACCTCATGGCTTGGCGGATGCATACCCTGCCGTGTTGGCACACCGCCGCCGGTTTGGTCAGCCACCCGGTGACCAGCTATGAGGCCTTCCAGGATCAGCCCCCGTGTGCGCTCGTGCTCAGATGCGCCGGCAGGTGCAGCACCGCCCAGCTCGGCAATCCGGGCGCCAAGGATGCCGGCGCGGTCGAGGCAGGTCTCAAACGCGGCCTCACCTACGATCCGCGACGTGGCATAGTCATACGGGTCGCGCAGATAGGCCCGCATGCGGCGGAGCAGCATCGCCATCTCGCGCTCCGCGGCCTCGATCGTGGGCGGAAGGTGGAACTCCTGGCTTGGTTCTCTGCCGGCAGCGGTCCTGTCGGCCGCGCTGGTCGCCGCTTGTCGCCGCCGCCGATACCGGCCCAGCATCGCAAAAAGGCCGGCGACAGGTGCCGCGGCAAGGCCTGCAAGCATCCAAAGTGGGTCAGCCATGGTCACGCCCGAGTACCGTCATACGTCTTGCGGACCACAAGCGGAACCCAGCCATCCCCCGGTCTCCCACGGCTACGCATCCCTGGCGCGAGCACGGATGCTAAAGCAGATCTCATGGTTGTGGGGCAGAAGCGCTACACTGAACGCTTGCTGGAGGCAGGGATTGAGCCTCCGTTGGCAGCGTCGGCGACAGCTACGACACTGCGCTGGCCGAGAGCGTCATCCGCCTGTTCAAGACCGAGGTGATCCGACGCCGCGGTCCCTGGCGCAACCTGGAGGCCGTCGAGTTCGCCACCTTGGAGCGGGTCGACTGGTTCAACCACCGCCGCCTCCTCGAGCCGAGCGGCAACATCCCGCTAGCCGAGGCAGAAGCGCGCTACTATGCCGCCCAGCAGGAGATTTCGCTGGCGGCCTGACTCAAGCTCACCAGCCTCCGGCTAACCCGGGGCGGTTCAGTCAGAGTTGAGATTGCTATTGATGCGGCCCTCATTGTCTTGATCTGATTGACTGGGGATCC
>NZ_JQKB01000247.1 GCF_000745835.1 Belnapia moabensis DSM 16746
GGTTTGAAGCGATCCAAATCGATCATCAGAAGCGCGATGGGATGCTTTCCTCGGGTTGATCCCGCCAGCATCTCACTCAGCCTCTCTTGTAGCCTCCTACGATTTGGTAAGCCGGTTAGCGCGTCATGTGTTGCCGAATGAAGGAGAACAGCCTCTTGTGCCGCGCGCCACCGCCGACCTGCTTGCAAGGTCAGAAAGATCAGGCACACGCTGGTCAGTGTGCCGAAAGCAACGATCACACCTAGATCGCTCCACCACTCTGCCCAAATGGCGGACAGACTCAGAGCGGATACGATATACAGCGGATGTTGACCAATCCGGCTGAAGGCGACCAGCCGCTCGGTCCCGTCGGACCGTAATCCCATTTTGAGCAAACCGCTGTCAGCCGAGTTGATGGCTTGCACCAGCTCGCCGTTTACGGGCGATGCAGTTTCGATCGTAGATGCTGGCGAAAACTGAGCCAGAGACTGTCCATCCGCGCGTAGAAGCGTGAGGTAAATGCTCCTGCCAGCTACAAGCGTTTCCCAGTGACGTTGAAAATACTCCGGCAGAAAGGAACCAAAGACAATTCCGTCGAACTCCCCATTGGGTCCAGCGCGTCGGCGTGTCATGGTAAAGGCCAGTTTGCCAGAAATACGGCTCACAATGGGGTCGCCAAAAAGCGGTCCTGCTTCACCAGCCGCGTGGCGCTTGAAGTAAGAACGGTCAGTGATTGGAACCGCAGGGGCAGGAAAAACCGTGCTGACTGCGGCGATAAGCCCGTTGGGTGTTACCAGGTGGAGAGCCGCGATCTGCTCAATTTGTTCGTCAATGCTACGAAGGTCGCGGTGAAGGGTCTCCTGTCGACGCAGGATAGCTTCCCAAGCTAAACCGTGCACTCGATCTTCAATGCGGTCGAGCACCAGCAGGTTAGTCTCGGTCACCTTCAGCGCGTGTTCCCGCGCCAAGGCTGTGGTGCGCTCGAGGGTGTCGCGGGCTGCGGTCATAAGATGTTTGTGGTTTTGCCAAGCAGCAGCCGCGGTGACTAGCCCAGGAACCGCAATCGAGGCGAGCAGCAGAAGGCGCCAATAAAGTGTGACTTTACGAGCCGCGGCTGAATGAAAGGGAGCCACACGACATCTCCGGGTAGGTCCGCATCACGCTCACCCCGGAACGGTAACATCAACCATAATCTGGGAAATTTGTGCCTAATCCAGCATGCGGTAGGAAGTGAAATTGGCAGAGCTGGTGTGGCACGCCTGGCAGAGCCCGTTCCACCCCCCCCTCCCCCGCCGGATCGAAGTCTGTCCGTCGCTGATCACCCTCCACCGGCACCCCGATCGCCGCCGCCACCTCGACGAGCAGGGACGCCAGGTTCTCGGCCGTGCCCGACAACAGACTGCGCGCCAACAGAACCTTGCCCGAGAGGCACCCGCGCACCACCCACAGCACCTCATGGCCGACGTCTGGCTGCATGCCGTCCAGCGCCAGGGTGGCCCGCCCTTGCCTGGTCAGAACCCGACGCAGCCGCCGGGTATCGCTCAGCGAGGTGGCCAGCAACTCGTCATAACGGTCCAGCAGATTGGTCACGCTCCGCTCGGCAATCTCCACCCACCGCCCCCGCAGGGCGGCATGGATCTCCGGCACGCTGCGGTGATCCCGGTGACGCAGCGCTCCCACCAGCGCCACCACGTCCAGGCCGAACTCATGCTGGGGGAGTGCCATCGCGCCCTCCGCCTCGGGCCGGTACGCCGGCGATGACGTGCACAGCCCTCATGCTCGCAGCAGCGGATCTTCAGCCGCAGCCGCACCGACCCAGACAGCGTCACCAGGGTCCGGCGGTTCTCGTAGCGCAATCGCATGTGGCCGCCGCAACCCGGGCAGTTCTGCCGGAGGGGAACCAGCACCCGCTCCCGCGCGGGTTCCGCCCGCGCTGATAGTCTGGCCATGCCGCGCCTCCAGAGCTCGTCAAAGGATCCCTCAATCAACGCCGCGCAGCAGCAAACTTTGCCAACCTAGTGCACTGACCCAGACGGAGGATTCACAGCGGGCCGCTGCGGTGGAATTCTCCGGCTATGGCCCAGACCGTCAGTGTCATCGTTGGATCG
>NZ_JQKB01000248.1 GCF_000745835.1 Belnapia moabensis DSM 16746
CTTCGCAGCCATGAGGACCCCGGGTGGCTGGCGGCCCTGGGCGGCATGCAATCCGGCCCCGACGCTGCGGATGCGGTTCTCACGTCCGAGTGGTCGTTCAGCGTCCTGTGCTACGATGCTGCGATCCAGAATGCGCTGTCCGCCGCCGAGTCCGCCGCACGCGCACTTGCCCGGCGGGGGCATATGGCCGTCCTGCTCGGGGCAGAGCCGTTGGCGGCGCCACTGGCGGCCTTGACGCAGGTCGAGGGCGGTCAGGACCGACCTGCACGTCTTCTCCTGGCGGTACCTGACCATGGAGACGGTCTCAACTTCGCCTTGGCCGCCTCTGCCGTGACGTTGCTCTCCTCGGTGAACTGCCGAGGGATCGTGGGGGTGGATGCTTCGGACATCTGGTCGGCGATCGGCGGTTCTCGCCCGGGCGCAGCCACCCATGCGGTCGCAGACCGGGGACAGGGTGCGGCAGCCTTCGGTCGCTCCATTGTTTCGGCGACCTGCAAGGCGGGGGTACAACTCCGGTCAGTGCGGCGCCTATTGATCAGCGCTGTGTTGCCGCCGGAATGGAACCTCCGCGAGCTAGACGATCTCGTCACCACCGTTGCGGACGGCTTTGAGGGCGCCGACGCCGCCATTATGTCAGCGGTGTGTGACCCGACCGCCAACACAAAGTCCGTGCTGCTGGTCTGCTCCTAGCAAGGTGCTGGCCCAGCTAAGCTCCAAGGTTGTCTGATTGGCGAGGATGGTTCCTACTTGCCGTCACGGGCGCCAGCACCCGCCATTGGAAACCGCGCCCCTCGGCATTGGGAGCGGCCGTCAAGCTGCAAGCGGCCGAGGGTCGGCCCGAGGTCGTTTAGCGCCTCAAGTTTCCGGGACGCGTTTTCCTAGGTTGCCGTGTAGTCGTCAGGCGCTTTTGACACCGCCACCTACTCGGCCGCGCTGCGCCAGTGCGGTATCGATGAAAAGATGCAGGCCTTTGGACGACTTCTGGCCGAGTTCTGAGATGGCCGGGCTGAGAATTGTACCGCGGGGCCGGGGGGTGACCGCCGACGTTGCAGCGCACCAGCAACGATTGCCGCGGTGACGAACTTCGAAGGACGCCTGCCCCTACAAGACGACATTCACACCGGCACGACGTGCCGCACCCAGACGTTCGGCTCGATGTAGACGACGTGGTTCTGTTCGAGCGAGACATGCACGGGCACGAGGGCATTCGGCACGACGACAGTGCCGGTGGCAGTGAACTGCAATCCGGTCCAGCGCTGCCAGTCGGTGATCGTCCCTGGGACCACCATGCTGGTCGGCGCAACCTTTACAATTTGGCCTCCCGCGCGAACATGCACCCGTAGCCAGGGGTCGGCGGGCAGCCCATCGCCGCCCGTACGGGCTGCGTACTCCTGCATGGGCACGAATGGCTCCAAGTGCTTCAATGTGGGGCGCACGGGCGCGAACATGTGGCTGAGGCCGAGTTCGGCGGCCCGCTGCCGCATGGCGTCGAGAACCATACGCGAGGCGCCCCTACCCCGATGGGAGGGCAGCAGGGTGATCTCCAACGCGCTGAGCGCATTCGGCACCCGACCAAGGGCGCGGTCGGCATGCGCCCATCTGACCACGCCATCCCAGCCCGCATCCGGCAGCTTCTCGCGGCCTACAATTCCGAAGGTGAAGGGCACGGCAAAGGCCCGCCCCACCGCCGCCTCGGCTGGACCGGATCAACAACGGCGAAGGCGGTGCCGAGGCAGGCGTCGAGGTGCGGCCGAGCGAACGGCGCTCGCCGCTCTCGCCCCTCACTTCGAAGCAGTTCGGCGGGCTCAATGACCGGGCGCTGCTGGCCCAGTGGAAGCAGCGCTACAAGCACCGTCTCACCATGCAGGCCAGCTTTGCGATCCCAGGCGGGCTGCTGGGCAGCGCGCCTGGATCACGACCTCCGATCGGCGCTGGCTGCTCGGTGGGCTCGTCCTCCTGGCCAATTGTGGGCCACCCATATGCTTCACCTGGGTGGTGTCGTGCTGTCATTCCTCCGCGACAAGGCTCCGGTACCCCGGGTGCTGTTGGATGAACCGCGCCACAAACTCGCATTGCGGGACCAC
>NZ_JQKB01000249.1 GCF_000745835.1 Belnapia moabensis DSM 16746
GGTGTCCACAATGGCCCGCAGCCGTACCTCTCTCTCCCGCAGCGCCGCGTCAGCCCGGCGCATGGATAGCCGCAGGGCCTCAAACTCCGCCACATGGACCGGGATGCTGTCCGGGACCGAGGCCTCCCCGCCACTGGCGGCCACCGCCTCGGCTTGCCGCGCCAATGTGCGCACGGGCCGCAGGATACGTCGCCCCAGCCACGCCGCCGCGGCGAGCGCGGCGAGGAACGTCACGGCGCCTCCAGCCCCCAGGGCTAGAAGAGGGTCTCGCCAGCTTGCCTCGTGGGCCGCCAGCGGCTCAGCGACCGCCACCGTCCAGCCGGGCGCGCTGGCGAGGCGACGGAAGGCCAAAATTACGTCGTGCCCGGCCAGAGCACGTCCCTTGAGCACGCCCGCTTCCTTACCAGCAGCCGCGTTGGGGAACCAGCCGGGCACCGCGCGGCCGACGAACGCTTCAGCGTCCGCAGAACGCGCCACAACCACGCCGCGGCCATCGGTGAGTGTGGCGAAGGCGCCGCCCGAGAGCGCTTGCGCGGCGAGCAGGCGGGAGAAGCGGGCGGGCGCTACAGGGGCAACGAGGGCCGCCCCCGGGCGGCCTTCGCGCACAACCGGGACCACCACGGGGGCGACGGGCACACCGAGGACCGCGCCGACGAGAAGATCGCTGACGGCTGGGCGGCCGGTGTCCAGTGCGGCGCGCACCGCCGCGGTCGCGCCTGTGGGCGGGAGCGGGAGGCCGAAGGGGTGCGCGGTGTGGAGCCGCTGGCGAAGGTCTGCTCCGACGAGGACGACGGGCGTCCCGACCGCCTCCGCCGCGCCGCGGGCATGGGCGTAGAACCCGGCGAGGTCGTCCCCGTCGAGGAGGGGCGAGGCGGCAAGAGCCGCAAGGGCTGCGGCATGCCCCTCAACCTCGCGGTCGAGGGCCAGTGCCAGGGCTCGGGCGGTGTCGGTCAGGCGCTCCTCGGAAGCGGCACGGTAGCTCCGGGCCATGTGCCAAGCAGTGGCCGCGCCGAGGCCGAGCGCGGGGATCAGGACAGCAAGGACGAGGGCGATGAGGTACACCCGCAGGCCAAGGGCCCTCGTAGCGTCGCCGCCCAGCATGCCCCCGTGTGACCGCGTGAGGAGCGGCACGCCTACTCGCCCACCATGCACAGCGGACACCGCGTCACCACCCAGTGTGTCCTGCTGCGCTTACATGAAGCCCACGCGGACCGGTTCTGCCTCGCCACATCAATGCCACGACGGGAGGGGGCTGCGGTGCAGCCCACCGCGGCTGCCGATCCGCAAGTTGAGGGCGCAGCCCGCACCTCGTCATCGGCAGCAAGGGTATCTGAAGTCATTCACCTTTGAACTCCAAGCCGCACCGGGAGATCGGGACCTTCTCTGATCGCATCGTATATCAGGGCATGCAATCTACTATCGCTCCGTGTGCGCTTACCACACGAGTTCCGCGATCCGATACAAAGTGCGTGCATCCGGTTGGCTGGCTCAACCTCCCGGTGTCCAAATCAGCGTCGTCGGCTACCGCGCTAACCTTTATCTTTCCTGACTGAAACAGTCCGACCCTGGCCGTTGTCTCCGCCCATCTCAAGCGCGCTCGACTGGACCTCTCGATTCCGTTGCCACCCGCCGCGATGAGTCTTGCCCCGCGTTTCTTCGGTCTCCGGTCGGAACTCGCCGTGGAACCGGATGAAAGTCACTTGATCTCTAACCCTGCCCGCTGGCTGTTCGACCCCTCAGGCTTGACGCCACACGGCTCCTGCCTGATTTGGGAGCCCTGGCTGATCTGGACCCATGCGGTCGCCGACATAGCGATCGGCCTCACCTAATTCTCCATTCCCTTGGCGCTAGCTACCTTTGCGCGCCGCCGCCGCGGCCTCGTGTTTCGGCCAGTGTTCTGATTGTTCGCCGCCTATATTCTGCTCGGTGGCGCCGGGCACTGCCTTGACCTAATCACCTTCTGGGTTCCGGCCTACGGCGCCGAGGCGCTGATCAAGGCCGCCACAGCCACGGTTTCGGTCGCCACTGCGGCGGTGCTCTGGCCACTCATGCCCAAGGCCTTGGCGTTGCCCTCGCCCGC
>NZ_JQKB01000250.1 GCF_000745835.1 Belnapia moabensis DSM 16746
GCCACTGGCCATGTCACAGATCAGCTCAGGAATAGGTGTGGCTGAGATGGCCCACTGAAATTCCGCCCGGACCACTCAATGGGGGCTGGTCACTCTGACGTCGCCACCGGCTCGCCTGTGCCTGCGGCCACCTCAGGCTCACCCAGCCGAGTCTGCCAGACTATTCTGAAGTAATAAGTCCGGCCCAACATCATTCGCGGCAGCGCGGATAAGTCTGCGCTGCCCGCACATCGCTGCCCGTCAGGCTATTTCGTCCCCCGAAGCCGCATCGTCTGGCCAAGGATCAGTGCTCGTCCGCCGAGGGACCGGATGGTTGGCATGATGATTGCGGCACTTGGCGTTACCCCGACACGGGATTGGAGAGTGGATAATCGTCTCAGTGACACCGATTGTTCGATCTCGAATTGTATTTTTCGAAATACACAAAAATGTGATATAAACAACATCGCGAGCTAACACGTCCTAATTCGGAGTTCAGCATGCTCACCCTCAGGATTTCCCAGGATGCGTGGCAGGGGAGCGCCCAGTACACGATCTCGGTCGACGGCAAGCAATTTGGCGGCGTCCGCACTGCCAGCGCCTCGCATGCGAACGGCAAGTACGACACCGTCTCCATCTCCGAGATCGGCGCCGGCTCGCACAAGGTCACGGTCAATTTCGTGAACGACGCCTATGGCGGCTCCTCCGCCGCGGACCGCAACCTCTATGTCGACGGCATCTTCCTCGACGGCGTGAGCCAGAACAGTGCGGCAAAGCTCGCCCGCGCCGGCGCGAAGGACTTCGCCATCGGCGGCTCCTTCGGCGTCTCCTATGTCGGCGAGCAGATCCTGCCCTCCGGCTGGAAGCAGCGCGACGTGGTCGAGAGCTTCAACGCCGGCAAGGGCATGTTCTCTCATAGCTGGGGCCCGGGCATCGACGCCTCGGTCAAGGGCCAGGTGACCCTGCGCAGCACCTGGGACGACCAGAGCAGCGGCACGATGATGAAGCCGGCCGGCGCCGACAAGGGCTTCGGCTATGGCCTGTACAGCTTCACCATCAAGGCTGAGGGTCATGTCGGGCCCTATGCCCTGCTCTGGCCGAGCACCGACAAGTGGCCGGGGCCGGAGATGGACATGTTCGAGATCCTCGCCAACGGCACGCCCTACAACACGGTGCACTGGCGCGGCTCCGACGGCGGCGACGGGTATACCAGCTTCATGCTGGGCAATGTCGACGAGACGCAGAAGCACACCTACTCCCTGCTCTGGGAGTCGGGCCGGCTGACCGGCTTCGCCGACGGCATCCAGAAGTGGACGACCACCTCGCACGTCCCGAAGGACTATGCGCATGGCGGCGAGAATGCCGTGCCATCCCTTGGGATGACGACAAACAACAACAACGGCGAACTCGGCGGCAAGAACTGGATGACCGCCTACGAATTCTCCTACGCCGACATGAACCCGCTGGGGTGATCCGTCACAAGCCCATGCTTCGTCCGGCACCATCGTCCCAGGGCCGGGCGACGCCGCCGACGGGCGGCAGGGCCGGCAGTCAGTGCATGCCAAGCTGCGCGTAGATCCGCTTCACATAAATGCCGAAGACCTCGGTCGCCTTGATGTCGAGGCCGCGCCCGGCGGGCAGGTCGATGCTGAAGTAGTCGGCCATCCGCGTCGGGCCGGCGGTCAGCGCGGCGCAGCGCGCTGCCTCCTTCCAAGGAGGCCAACTCTCCCATCCAGGTCGGATCCCAGTCAGGAGGGAAGGTCCGCGGGCGCCAGCCCCAAGAACTTCGACCACATGACGGATCCGGACGGCGCGGATTTGCGGATGGGCGCAGCATCATGGCGGGGCTGAAGCCGAGCTGCTGACGCCCGGTCACATGCGACAAGTCCCGCTTACCGCAAGTGACGCAGGGCTTGCCGCAATCGTGGCAAACCGCCAAAATCCGGACCTGACCGGGGGCGGGCAGGGGCATGGACGAGGGGGTTATACCAAATCCCGTTAATCAGAACCCATACAGTAAAGCGGCCGGGTTAAGGACGGAGCGTGCTGCTGCGGGGCGCCCCGCCGCCGCCAATAGG
>NZ_JQKB01000251.1 GCF_000745835.1 Belnapia moabensis DSM 16746
ACGACGCTCTCGCCTTTATCGCCGCCGAGGGCTTTTTCTGGATCCATGCATCATGACGAGATCGTCACAGCATGTGCAAACTCAAGCTTAGAGCCTGCCGGAGTTAGTGCCGCATCTCGGCACCAGTAAAGTCGACGGCGCTGGGCAGCCAATCCTTGGCTTTAAAGGTCATCAGTTCTCCTGCCTAACCTCGACAGCTATGGCGCGATCTGGAAAGTGCTGGACGACCCAGTCCTGAGCGTAGCTGGAGACGACGTACACAGTGAGCGCGTGACCCTCCATCGTCGCGGGCAGCGCCGCCTGTTCGAACGCGGCGTGCGCATTTCTGAGGAGGGCTTTCTCCTCCTCTTGCAGCCGTGGCTCCATCTGCAGGATGACCGCGACCTGGTGGGGGAAGTCCGAAGTCGGGTGCACCGGCAGGAGGAGCACGACTCGCTCGATTTGGCCGGGGAACGCCTTCGCGGCCGCACTGGCGAAGTCACGCAGGCACGCAGCTCCGACGGACCCCACCGCTTCATCGAGGGTCACGAAGCCTCTCCCTGCTCCACCTCGTCACGGCCGAGCAGCACGTTCAGGGCCTGATTTTGCTCGCGCTTGCGTTTGGCGTGATCGGCGGCCGCTAACGTCAGGCGGCGTAGTGCTTCCTCGCGCGCACCCTGTCTGAACAAGGCCGAGGGTCGTTGGCGCAGTGGCTGCCGGTCACCGGCGCCCTCCAGCCAGCGGCATGCCTCAACCCGATCTCCTCCAAAAGCCTGGACGACCTGCTTCATGTCGTCCTCCGCTAGAGGACCGACGCCAAGCTTTGCATCGACGCTGCCGAAGAACCGTACGGCGGCAGCTGCGTCTCGTACCCCGAGCCCGTCCAGGCCGTCGGTCCTCAGGGTCGCGCCTGGCAAGACGTTCTCGTCATCGAGCACGAGCCAGGTATCGTAATGGGCTACACCGTGCTCCTCGAGCCAGTAGGAGATGTCAGCGTTTTTGTCCGGTGATCCATGGCGGACCATGGGGCAGGCCCAATCCTCATGGAGCAGGGCGCCCTGCAAACCCTGGTTCAGGAGCTTGGCGCGAGTCAGCTCAGGGCCGACGGTGTACCGCCAGAAGCTGGCAACCACGACCTGCGCACCGGTTGCTTTGCAGATGCGGCCGATCAGAGCGACGGCGCAGGGATCAAAGACTGCTTCCCGCCCGACCAGCTGCAGCGACTGCCACCTCGGCAAGCCCGCACTCCTGGCCTGCAGATCCTGGTTGGCGGGCAGAAGCCAAGCGCGGCCGGAGAGCAGCACGCCATCGATGTCGAGGAAGAGGACAGGGGGCGTCATCGGACCCGCTCCCACCTTTCAGCGTGCGGCACTCGCAAGTAGGCACAACAGCGAACCGAGAGGGCTCGCTCGGCCAAGTTGTCCATGGCGCCCGAAGCGGAGCATGCAGGTTCGCGTCTGGGAACCTCATTCGGATCGCACCACGCGAGCTTCATCGTGGGCCCGTTCCATCCCTACGGCGCTGCACGTCTCGCCACCAGAGTTCGGTCAGCCCAAGCCCATAGAAGGTGACGCCGCTGACGCCGAAGCCCGTCGTCACGATCCCAGCTGCCCACATGAGCAGAGTAACCGGAAGGGACTGGCCGCCTACCGTCGTGCCATCAAACGATGACATGGCGTGCTTGATGGCAGCGCCGCCTGCGCCCAGGCCAGCAAGAGCCGCGGCCGTCATGCGCACGATCATCGATGGGCCGACCCATGGCTTGATGGAGGCCATATACGCCTCCGCATTGGCGGCCACACGACTGTATCCCAGGTGAATGACGGCAATCCCGCGCACTGGTCGGTACCCTCCTTACCGATGTCCGTGGCCCGGACAGGACGGACCTGCACCACCATACTAGCCACTTGGGTTGGGGCGGTCGGCAGGCGCCGTCTCGGCACCTAGTGCACTGACCCAGACGGAGGATTCACAGCGGGCCGCTGCGGTGGAATTCTCCGGCTATGGCCCAGACCGTCAGTGTCATCGTTGGATC
>NZ_JQKB01000252.1 GCF_000745835.1 Belnapia moabensis DSM 16746
CCGAGCGCCGGGCAGGCTCGCTCGGGCTGCGACTGGTTGAGATGCTGGCCAAGCAGGTGAGGGGACGGGCTGTCATGGAGGCTGGACGGGGTGGCATGGGTACGGCCGTGGTGGTCACCTTCCCTGACCCGAACACTGCACCTGGGTGATCTGGTCGATGAGGTCGAACCGCAGGGGTACGGCGCCTCACCTGACCTGCTGGCCTTCCTCCGATGTTGCTGCACAGCGCTCAGGCGGACCTCTCCGGCTGGGAGCGGCAAGGTATGTTCCTATCCCCTGGCGCAGCGCTGACCCTGGCCATACTTGAACTCGCCACGAACGCGTTCCGGCATGTCGCGCTTTCAAATCCGTTTGGACATATCCGGGTCGCCTACATCGCGACAAGCAGCGGGGAGGGTACGGCCCATAACGCATTGGAGTGGGTTGAGCGCGGCGGGCCGCCAGTTCCAAGTCCACCTGAACAGCGCGGCTTCGGGCTACGTCTACTGAAGCTTGGGTTGGCGATGCAAGCAGGCAAAAGGGCGGAAATCCACCTCCACCCTGAGGCCCTGCGTTGTACACTACACTTATCATCACCTCAGCCGGCCCGTCCAAACGGCCGGGCAGCCGGCACCTGAATGACGGGATTGCGGCACCCTGATCTGGCCTACGGCTCGTAGGACCTGCTGATGCGTCCCTGTGCTGCAAGAGGAACTTCGAGAGAGACTGCGCGGCGTAGGGTCTGCACGAGGTCATCGTAGTTCATTGGCTTGTGCAGCAAAGCAAATGGCTCTTGCCCGCCGCCAAAGCGCCGCAACTCTTCCAGCCCACCGAGCGGGGCAGAACCGCTCACCACGATGACCGGGAGTTCGGGCCGGACATTCTGGAGAGCGCTGATTAAGTCCTCGCCGCTCATGCGAGGCATGTTGAGATCGGTCACGAGTACGCTCAACTCAGTCCCGAGCCGCCGCACCTCGGCCAGAGCCTCGACCCCGTTACTGGTAACTGAGACGGTATAGCCTTCTGCCTCAAGGAGGTCGGAGATTGAAAGCGCGATCAGAGGCTCATCTTCAGCAATGAGAATGCGGACCCCATCCGCAGTTGGCTCGCATCCGGGACGCCTGTAAGAAGCCATCACTCTGCGCCTTTCAGTATGCCATCGATTACAACTTTAACGGGTATTCACAATGCAGGTTCGCCACACTGGCGAACTCCTGTACAGCGCTTTCTCAAGCGGGAACGTGTGAAGCTGAATTCAAGGTAGCCAACCGACATAGCCGCTATTTTATCAACCTCGGATTGGATGCTTGGGAAGTACTGGCGAGTTAGGATTACTTGCAAATTCGCTCACTCGTGTGGGATCATATCGGTCAGAGTGAAGGCAGCAGGCGCGAAAACTCGTGACAGGCAGCAAGTCGCTACACCCCCAAGCTAATGATGTCTGGAGGGATGCGCCTCTGACCGTAGTTCCGGATTTCCTAGAGGTCGTGCAGGAGGCTCTGCGCGAGAGCGAGAACTGTCATCGCGCCAACTTCATCCGTGCGCCAGTTCCGCTGCTCATCCTTGATGTTCGGGCCGTTGTGACAGACGTGTCCGACCGGTGTCTTGATCTGCTGGGTTATAGCCGCCACCAAGTCGTCGGTTGTCCTGTGTCGGAGTTCCAAGAGCCGCAATCCGCACAGTGGACCGCGGCCGAATGGGGAGACCTGTTGGTCCGAGGTGAACTACGCGAGATGGAGTGCTGCTTCCTCAGGCGAGATGGCGCCATGCTCGACATGCTACTCTCGGCAACGGTGGAGCGCACGCCGGCAAGCGGCGAGGTTCGGGTGATCGCAGCGTTGACCGATATCACAGGCCGCAGGCATGCCGAGGCGGCGCTGCGGGCCAGCGAGGAGGGCCTTCGGCACGCGCAGAAGATGGAGGCCATCGGCCAACTCACCGGCAGTATCGCACACGACTTCAACAATGTGCTCCAAGCCGTGACAAGCAACCTCGAACTGATTTTGGGCCGGGTTGGGGAG
>NZ_JQKB01000253.1 GCF_000745835.1 Belnapia moabensis DSM 16746
ACTTCTGCCGTCAGCCTGCCAGTCGCGGCTGCCTGACGCCCGCGGCACAGCCCGCCAAGGAGCACTGCTCCTACACCACGCCCCGGGGCACGATCGACGATAACGTCCTGCAGCTGCTCAGCCAGCGAGCGAGAATTGTGACAGGATGGGAAGCCATCCCAACACCCCCAGCATCGCACGTCGCATCGTGCTCCTCTGCCCGCAGCTCGGCCCCGGATAGAGAACGTCATGCCGGCGGCCCACGGCGCGGTCGGGTCGAATCCCCACAGGCCGCGTATGGCAGAGTTGTCACGGGGATCTCTCGCTCAGGCCGCCTTGCCGGTGGCCAGCAGGTGAGGTTGACCTACGCGCTCCATTGCCGCCGATCACACACCACCAACACATGCCGATGTCCCGCCGCAGCCAGGGCGCGATGAAGCGGTCTTCACTGGGGAAACGTCTGGTATGGAATCCAATCCTCCACACCCTTCGCTGCCGAACCGACCCAACGGCACCCCCGTCGGACTCTCAACCAGATAACCATCGGCGGCGGGCCAGGCCGCCTCAGACGGGCATCTCTGGTCCAGGACGGCAATGCAAGCCTGTGCTTGGCCCTGGCAAAGGCCGCACCGGCGGGAGGTCAGCGCGGATGCGTTGCGTTGGCGCCGGTATCGGTAGCCGGTTTCCCGACTCATGGCACAGCAGATCGGGATTGCTGATGTTGAAACAGCCTCAGCGGCGTCGGCCCGTTTGGGGTGTGGCTTTCAGATCTAGCGGCCATACAGCGGGCCACATTGCCTATCTCACACACGTCCTCAGAGTTCAGCCTGCCATGACCCAGCCGAGACAGAGCTGTGTAGGGGGCGTGGCACTTCCGCGGCGAGAAGCAGACAGCACCCGGTACGCCACAGACATTATCATACCAAGCATTTCGTTGCTTTTTGCACACTAAACGCGCTAGAATAAACGCCCGGAGCTTGCCCTCGTGCGGCAATGAATCGCCATGGGTCAACACAATACTATCACATAATCGAACTGGTTACGGCCAAACACCCTGAAAATGGACGATAGAAAACAATGTTAAATTTCCTGCAGAGGTCTTTGTCCGTTCGAATTTACCTCATTTTCTCGTTATTGGCGGTGTCCGCGCTGGTGGCTGCAATAGCGAGTTCTTACATGCTCAGAAATAATACATTCGAGAGCGTCGAGGCTTTTCGCGCGGCCAATGCTGCTCGGGCTGGTGAGCGCGTCAACGCCCATGTTCTCGCCGTCGTCGCTGAATCCCGCGGTATTTATATGGCCAAGACGGCGGCTGAGGCCCAGCGGTTTGCCGCGGCATTACGGTCCCGGTTAGAGCAACTGCAACGCGACGTTGCTCAGTGGAAAGTTCTGGTTCCAGCAGAGCAGAGACCGGCTTTTGCCAAGCTCGAAGAGACAGTTGCCGATTTTGTTCGCTTTCGCACAGAAACCGCCAGGCTAGGGGTCGAGGTTGGTGCAGCGGCTGCGGATGCGCAGGGGAACAATGAGCAGAACCGGGCCAATCGCCAGGCGCTTAACAACGCCATCAGTGAAAACTCGAAAGCCGCTGCAGAGTTGGCTGATCAACTCAGTGCCGAGGTTTATGCATCCGGCCAGCGTCAAACAATTCTAATCGTGGTGTTCGTCCTGCCGCTCGTGCTGATATGCGGTATTGCTGCGGTCATTACTGTCCGTCGGTCTGTACTGACACCCATGGCGCAAGCGACGGATCGGCTGACAGCGATGGCCACCGGCGATCTCGCTTCTGCCGTGCCAGGTGCGGAGCGAAGGGATGAGTTGGGCCGCATCGCTGCAGCTATGATGCAACTTCGCGACAGCCTATCCCAGGCTGTTCAACTCCAGGCGGAGCAGGCCCGGCTGCAGGAGGTGCAGGTGCAGCGTGCGGCGCGGCTGGAGGCGCTGACGCGTGGGTTTGAGGGTGCGGTGGGGCAGCTGTCGAGCACCCTGGC
>NZ_JQKB01000254.1 GCF_000745835.1 Belnapia moabensis DSM 16746
TGCTGGCCCTTCTGTCGTCCCAGCGCCATGCCACACCTGCCATTCGCGTCCTGGAGCGAACGGAATCAAGTCAGGGCGACTTCGTCAACGGGCTGCTAGAGGCGGGTTCGAAGGTGCTCGTGAAGATCGCCTCCCGCTTAGACGCGAACTACGGCTACTCGGTCGAAATCGAGGACATCGACCCAAGCTACTCTTTAGGCGATTTGAAGGCCAGGGCCGAGGCTATCCGCCGACGGCTCAAGGAGGGAGGGATTTGGGAGCGGAACCGCCGTCTCCGCCGACCTCTCAACTTTTTTCGGGTGGCCGTTATCTCCCCGCCTGGTGCTGCGGGCCTTGGCGATTTCCGGTCCACCGTGGACCGCCTGACATCGGCTGGCCTGGTCGAGTTCACGTTCGTCGAGGCGCCGTTCCAAACCCCCGGTGCCGCCGCCCGGATCGTCGCCGAGATGCGGAACATCTACCGCTCGCACCAAGCGGCGCCGTTCTGCGCCCTTGCCATCATTCGCGGCGGAGGTGCCGCAGCAGACCTTGCCTACCTCGTCGACTACAAGCTGGCCGAGGCGGTGTGCAAGATGCCGATGCTCGTGATGACTGGCATCGGCCACGAACGTGACCAAAACCTCATCGACGAGGTTGCCTGCCTTCCGCTGGACACGCCCTCCAAAATGGCGGAGCACATCAAGGGTGTCGTCGTGGGCGCCGCCCAAGCGGCGCACGGCGCAATCACTGACATCCATTCGCAGGTGCGGCTTGCTGTCGCGCATGCCGAACGAGCCTCACCGCTGCCGGAACCGAGATCGAGCGCGAGGCGCGCGGCGCTCTGGTTTCCGCCGAACGGACCGTGCGCGGCGCATTCGATAGCCTGAAGCCCGACGCCTGCGGCGCGTTAGGTACCGCCAGCACCCTCGTCGTCCAGGCAGAGGCGGCGGCCCTCAGGGCGGCGCGGGCCGGCCGGGACGCCGCACGGGAGGGGCTCGAAGCGGCACGAGCAGACGTCGCACGCTTGGCTGGAGAGCACCTGCTTGCGCATGAACGTCAAGTGGCCCGGGCCTTTGCGGGCGTTGCAGCCGAGCCGCTCCGGCTACTCGATGGCATTGCGCGCGACGTTGCCGATCAGGTGGCAGAGGTGTTTCGCTACGCGACAGCGGCCGTAGAGGCGGTGGATCGTGAGGTCGGCCCGGCGTTGACCCTGGCCGAGGCGCTCGACCCCGGCGCCGTCCTCGCAGCCGGGTACGCAGTCCTGCGCGGTGCCGATGGCGCGCCACTGCCAACTGCCGCACTCGTGGCGGCCACAGCAGTCATCCGAGCCGAAATGCGCGACGGTGTCATCATGCTGCAGCCATCGGGCCCAGCGCCCAGCAAAGCCGAGGCGGCGCCCCATAACGACGTACTCGGTGAGAGGAGCGACGATGAGCGAAACCCAGGTCACGATCGGAAAGCCTGACGACAAGGTTCCCAAGCGTTTCGAAGATGCCTACCGCGAGCTGCTTGCGATCTCCGCGAAGCTGAAGCCCGCGCAGGGCCGCATTCCCGACATTGACCAAATTGAGCCGCTGGTCATGCGTGCCAAGCATTTGGCCGCGTACTGCCAGGAGCGCATCGAGAGCGTTCGCCGCCTCGTCGACGAGCAGCAGGCGTCGGCCTGATGGCGGCAGGCATGGTCAAGACGACAACCAGCCGGACATGCGCTCGGCGGATAGTGGCCATGGGAGGAAGGCTATGGCCTCCCGGGGCACGGGTGGATGCACCTCAGCCCCATCCTTTGTGTCATCTTTTGCGGGAGAGACGGCGTTCAAGGAGCACATACTCGGATCTTCGGACTGCATTTCAATGAATTGGGTCTGACTACCAAAGCCGAGGACCACCCCGCGCTGCGTCCCAGCCCCGCGTCGCGCTCGGGGCTCGGTGCCCGGGGCGGCCTTTCTGCCAGACGAGCTGACCGAACTCC
>NZ_JQKB01000255.1 GCF_000745835.1 Belnapia moabensis DSM 16746
GAAGGCCAAGCCATTCGCCTGGACCAGGCCTGCCGACACCATCCTCGGCACGCTGGCCAGGCTACCTGCACCTTCCGTTTGAGTCAGTGCACTAGCCGAGCCGGCATCACCCGGCTCTGGCTCTACCTGCTACTGGGTGTGGCCCTCTGGTTCTTCGTGCTGCGCTCGGGAGTGCACGCCACCATCGCAGGAGTGGTGCTGGCCTTCACCATACCCTTGCGTGCCACACCCGGCCGGCCGGACGAGCCCGACATCTCGCCGCTGCACCGTCTCGAGCACGGGCTGCATATTTGGGTGACCTTCCTGATCGTTCCAATCTTCGGCTTCGCCAATGCCGGAGTCTCCTTCGCTGGCCTCACCGCCGACAAGCTGGTGGACGACCTGACGCCCGGTGTGGCCCTCGGCCTGCTGGTGGGCAAGCTGGTTGGGGTATTCGGCAGCGCCTATCTGACCATCCGGCTTGGCTTCGCCGACATGCCGATGGGCGCCGGAAAGTTGCAATTCCTCGGGGTCTCCCTGCTCTGTGGCATCGGCTTCACCATGAGCCTGTTCATCGGGATGCTGGCCTTCGCAAGCCATCCGGTACTCCAGGACGAGGTGAAGATCGGAATCCTCGGAGGCTCGATCCTGGCCGGACTGGCGGGCTACACCGTCCTGCGCTTCGCGCCGCGGGAGATACCGGCGCCTGCTGTGCATCTCCATAGCGCCAAGCCCTGGTAGGTTTGATCCGGGTCACCCGCGGTGGCGTTGACCGCGGGTGCAAGGAGGAGGGAACCCAGCATGATGGGCCAATCCGACGCGGACATGCTCGCCATCCTCAGGCAACACGGCGTGGTCGTCCGCCACGCCAAGCAGGAATTCCGCGGGCCGCGGCTCGTCTTGAGCCGTCTTTCGACCTCGGCGGCGTAGACGTGTTCTCCCCAGCCTCCTTCGGCCGCTACACCTATTTCCGCAGGGGCCGCGTCGTTTCACTCGAGCACATCGGCCGCTTTCGCCCGGTTGGGCCCGAGATGGCCATCGGCGACGGCAAGCACCCGACTGAATTCCTTAGCACGCATTCGTTCCAGTACGGGGCTGCCTCTGGCTTCGACTTCTGCCCGAAGCCCATTCCTTCATCGCCATCTGCCATCTACCGCCCGAGGTGCTGAAATCCCCGCCGGTGATCGGCATGGCGTATGAATTGACGTCCGCGTAACGACCGCGGGGGGTACGGATGGAGGAAGCTGCCTGTGTGCTCCGCAACGCTCCGACCGGAGATGAAAACCGGCACCTATCAACGTATTCAACGGCTCCAAGCCCGAAGCGCGGCACAAACACCCATCGAAGGCGCATCCGCGCACGACCATTCCAAGAATAGCCGCATCGAGCAAATTACCGGTTTTCCCTCACCACCTCATTATAGGGCTCGTTAAAGCACATGCCTCTATCTTTTTACTATTGATTATTCTTGCTCTGCGCGCCTGGAGGGATGGTAGATTGAGGCGCGGCGCCGACAGCTAAGAACGCCTAACAGAACCACCGTTGGACGAAGCGCCAGGCGATAATGGCTGAGGCGAGGGTGAGGAAGGCGGAGTGGATGTCGGCGCGGCGCTCGTAGCGGGTGGCCAAGGCGCCGGAACTGGCTGAACCAGGCCAGGGTGCGCTCCACGACCCACCTGTGCCGCCCCAACTTGGCGCTGCTCTCGATGCCGCGACGGGCGATCCGGGGCTGAACGTGGCGGCGGGTCAGGGCCCGTCGGCATCGGCGGTGATCGTAGGCCTTATCGGCATGCAGCTTGGCCGGTCGCTGTCGGGGCCTGCCCCAGGGCTGCCGGATCGGTGGCACGGCATCGACCACCTCCTCCAGCATCATGCTGTCGAGGGCGGCGCGCCGAAAGTCGATGGCGTTGCGCCGTCCAAGCCGGTCGAGGAGTGCACGCTGGAGGCGGTCCCAGACGCCCGCCTCCT
>NZ_JQKB01000256.1 GCF_000745835.1 Belnapia moabensis DSM 16746
CGCTTCGTCAGCGACGGCATGGTGCCGGAGGCCGGCGACGTCGAGCGGCTGACTGCGCTGCTGGGTCGTCCGCTTCGCACCTACCGCGACTTCGTGGCTGGGATCGCCGGCTGAGCCCGGCGAACCGAACCCCATTCAGGAGACGATCAATGATCCACTCGACTGCCAGCGTGCCGGTGAACCCCGCCGGCGAAACCCGGCTGACCCGCGAGCAAGCGTGGAAGGGGCTGGAGCTGAAGGCGCGCGACGCCCGCCTGTTCCTGCCGCCGGGACTCTGCACCCGCTGCGACGTCACGGAAAGTAGCGCGACCCACTTCGTGCGCGAGGCGACCGTCGCCGGCGCCGATCTGCGCGAGATCATCACGCTCGAGCCGGCAAGCAAGGTGACCTTCTTCCAGGCCACCGGCCCGCGCGAGGGCGCCATCGTCAATGAGCTGTTCGAGGACGAGGAGGGCGAACTCCAGCTCCGCTTCTACTGCTATCTCGGTCTGCGCGGAAGACAGCCGGGTGGTCCCGAGGAGCAGGTCGAGCAGGCGCAGTTCGACAGCGACACGGGCTACAAGGCCGCGCTCCGCTCTACGCTGAAGCGCATCCGTGAGTTGGTAGGGGAAGGCGGATTCTGAACACTGAGAGACGATGGCTGAGCCGCTGGTAGGTGGTTTCGCCATCGTCGTCCTCAAGAAAGCCCGAGCATTTGCTTTTTAGAACGTGCAGCGGGAGGCCGGCCCCATAGACGAGTGGAGCAGTGACAACAGGCGCTGCCTTCACAAGTCCTGTTCCCGGATCACCTTTCCCGAAACTGGCCGATCATTTTGAGAAGCGGAAAGTGCCGAACTGCTGATAAGGCCATCTGGTTGCGTCCAGGCTACGTGTGCTCACCACCCATCTCAGGCGTTCAACTACCATTTCGAAACGGGCATTGAGTGCTACAACTCCAGGCACACGAGGAGGCAGAGATGGCTCAAGAAAAGATCGTCGTCGATAGCACGGTGCCTGCGACCGCGGCGGAGGCTTGGAACGCCTATACCTCGCCTGATCGTATCAAGCAGTGGAACTTCGCGTCCGACGATTGGCATTGCCCTGCCGCAAACGTGGATCTTCGCGAGGGCGGCCAGTTCATCTCGCGGATGGAAGCCAAAGATGGAAGCTTTGGCTTTAATTTTGTTGGCACCTACACGACGCTCATCGAAAACAAACGAATCGAATATGAGTTTGGCGGTCGTCAGGCGACCATCGACTTCACTCCACATGGCAACCAAACTCATGTCAGGGTCACGTTCGATCCCGATAATGAGTTTCCTATCGAGCAGCAGCGCAATGGCTGGCAGTCCATCCTCGACAACTTCGCTAAGCACCTGGCTGCGTCAGCCACGAACGCATAGCGGAGGTAGAGCGGTTGTCCCCGGATGGCCGCGTTTTACCTCATGAGGAAGTAAAACCGCCATCAGTAGCGGCATCGCAGCTTCACCCCGATCAACTGAGCACGCCGATCACCTACGGTAAGGCGCGCACGGGGCAAGTTAGCGCCTTTTTGCAGCAGCTGGCTCCCGTACAGCTTGGTGCTACGCCGTCTCTTGGTCTCGACGCTCATCATGCCCGCCGGGCTCATACTCGAGGCCGGCAGCTTTGCGCCCATACCGGACGGCCAGCGTCGTTGCCCACCTTCCCGAAATCGGACATTCGTCCTTCGGCTCTTTCGGCCGGGAGGGGCGAGCAGCGGACCTCTAATACCGGCCTGACTATGGATTGACCTGTCGAGCCCACTCGAAGTCGGTCAATGATCGGATGCGGCCGGTTTCGGCGATGAGCTTGTTCCA
>NZ_JQKB01000257.1 GCF_000745835.1 Belnapia moabensis DSM 16746
CCTCGCGCCCGTACCGCTCTCGGTCCGCTGCCGTCCACATGGCAGAAGCTCCGCTGTCTCCATCAATGTCCTGCCGCAACGCATTCAAAATGCAGCAGTTCTTCGTGGACGGGCTTCAGTCACCAGAATCGCGGGGTGCGGCACACGAGGGCTACGGCGCCATCGCCGAGAAGGTCTGCAACCTCCACCATCTTGATACTCGCTCCAGAGCGAGCCTGGGCACTATGGCGGTCCAACAGCTCGGCGCGGGTGCTGCGCCAGCCCTCGCGCTTGGCTCAGGCGATCCGTCCGGCCTTGTCGTGCGGCACCGCACCGTAATTGGTTTCAACCAATGAACCCTTCAATGCTTCATGCCGGCGTAAGATTTTTCACCTGCGTCAAGAATCTGCCAAGCTTGCTGCCACAAAACGATGGCGACACTACAGGCCTCGCCCTTATGCGCCTCTCTTCACTAGCCGAAGAATTCGCGGCCCGACCCGGTTCGTCCTGCGGGCTGCACTTCGAAGCGCTCGCGGCGTTGGCTCGTGGTGAGGATGTCATCCTGCTAACCATCGGTGATCCAGACCTCGACACCATGTCTCCCGTGGTCGAGGCGGCCGTGTCTGCACTACGCCGGGGTGACACCCACTATACAGAATTTGCTGGGCGCCCCGAGCTGAGGCGCGCAATTGCTGAGTTACATGACGCAAGGACGGGCATTCCGACCCAAGCTTCCCAAGTCATCGTGGGAAGTGGCGCACAGAACGCCGTTTTCTCGTCTTGCTTGGCGCTGTTTTCGCCAGGGGACGAAGTGCTGGTTCCTCAGCCAGCCTATCTCACCTACGCAGCAACCGTGCGAGCGTCCGGTGCACGACCAATCTCCACTGCCGCGACTCCCGGCAGCCTGCGGTTCAACATCGATGCTATGAGAGCCGCTACGACCGAACGCACACGTGGCGTTCTCCTTGCCAACCCCTGCAATCCGACTGGCGCCGTGCTGCGGACTGACGAGATGCGGGAACTAGCGAGCCTAGCCAAGGATCTTGACCTCTGGGTGATCTCGGATGAGGTGTATAGTTCCCTCACCTACGACGCCAAGCACGTCTGTATCGCTGCAGCGTCAGATATGGCTGAGCGCACGGTGACGGTTGGCAGCCTCTCAAAGTCCCACGCGATGACCGGATGGCGCATGGGTTGGGCGATCGCTCCGCATGAAGCCGCGTTGGCTATGGCCAGTCTCGCGTCCTGCATGCATCACGGACTGCCAGGCTTCGTCCAAGCCGGGGCTTTAGCAGCACTCGCACACTACGACGAATACGCAATGTCCATGTGCGCAACCTTCCGATCTCGACGCGACGTAGCGCTTGGCGTCCTGTCACAAGCCAAAGGTCTTCTCTGCAGGAAGCCTGAGGCAGGCATGTTCGTGCTCGTGGATGTGTCAGGTACCGGCATGAACTCGGCCGAATTCGCGCGCCGTCTTTATCACGAGGTCGGAGTGGCGGTTCTTGACGGAGCCGCCTTTGGTGATTGCGTTGCGGGCCATGTCCGCCTTTCGCTCGGCACAGCCGAGGCAAGCCTTATAGCTGGCTGCGAAAGGCTCACCGCCTTCGTCAACGGCCTCAATGTGGCAGTTGCCGCCTAACGGGTCAGCAGTTTGTTGTCTTGGCGGCAACCGACGTAAGATCATTTTCGTACAAGATCCATTCGCGGTGCCCTCGGCTGCTGGTGGCCGCTGGACCGCAACCACGGTGCGGCGTGTCTTATCGAGGGCGGCGGCTAGCCCGGATTATGCACCGGAGGTGACGGGCATGGCGAAATCCGCTGATCGGCAATAGGATTCGGTTGCGACACCCACATCCAGCCGGTCCCGG
>NZ_JQKB01000258.1 GCF_000745835.1 Belnapia moabensis DSM 16746
TATCCTCCACCGCCCTGGTCCGCTACCGCGGCAGCGACTACTCGGTGCCGACCGCGCATGGGTTCCAGGCGGTGCTGGTGAAGGGTTTCATAGACCGGGTGCTGATCCTGTGCGACGGCACGCCGATCGCCCACCATGCCCGCTGCTATGGCCATGGCGAGTTCGTCTACGACCCGCTGCACTACCTGGCGCTGCTTGAGACCAAGCCGGGTGCGCTGGACCAGGCGGCAGCGCTGCAGGGCTGGGCCTTGCCGCCGGCGTTCCAGCATCTGCGCCACCTGCTGGAGGCCCGCATGGGCAACCGCGGCAAGCGGGAGTTCATCCAGGTGCTGCGGCTGCTGGAGATCGCCGCCCGCGAGGTGATGGCCGCCGCGGTGGCCGATGCCATCCATCTCGGCGCCATCGGCTACGACGCGGTCCGGCAGATCGTCCTGGCACGGATCGAGCGACGTCCAGCCAGGCTTGACCTGACCGCCTATCCCTATCTGCCGGTCACTGACGTGCGCATGACCCGCGCCGCCGACTACGCCACCCTGCTGCAGGAGCAGGCAGCATGACCGCGGCCGATGCCATGCCGCACGGTACCAGCCAGGGAACGCCGCAGGTCCTGCTGGCGCATCACCTCAAGCAGCTCAGGCTGCCGACGGTGCTGCGCGAGTACGACAAGGTGGCCCGCGAATGCGCCCGCGACGGCGTCGATCATCCCCGCTATTTGCTGCGGCTGCTCGAGCTGGAGTTGATCGACCGCGAGCGGCGGCTAGTCGAGCGGCGGATCCGCCAGGCGCGGTTCTCGGCAACCAAGAGCCTGGACAGCTTCGTGTTCACTGCCATCCCCAGCCTCAACAAGATGCTGGTCCTCGAGCTGGCGCGCTGTGAATACATCCTGCGGCGCGAGAACATCATCGCCCTCGGCAACAGCGGCACCGGCAAAAGTCACGTCGCCCTGGGCCTTGGCCTGGCCGCCTGCCAGCGGGGGTTCAGCGTCGTGTTCACCACCGCGGCCCAACTGATGCACCAGCTGATGGAGGCGCGTGACGAGAAGCGCCTGCTCCGGCTGCAGCGAGAGTTGCAGGCGCCCAAGCTACTGATCATCGATGAGCTTGGCTATGTGCCGCTCTCGCCGACCGGAGCGGAACTGTTGTTCGAGGTGTTCAGCCAGCGCTACGAACACGGCTCCACCATCGTCACCTCGAACTTGCCGTTCGAGGAATGGACCGCGGTACTTGGCTCGGAACGCCTCACCGGCGCCCTGCTCGACCGGCTCACCCATCATGTCCATATCCTGGCCATGAACGGCGAAAGCTACCGCCTGACCCAGTCCACCGCCCGGCGCCGCCTCGCAACCAAGGCCACGCCGACCAACGCCGCCGCAGACGACCGCAGCGACCCGGACACCGGCGAGATCCTGCCCGGCTGACCACCGAAGAAGCCAGCCGCAGACCTGACCGACCCCCGATCGGGGGCCGGTCAGGTCAGGTGCCGCTAGCCTGCCAGTGGCCTTGTTTTACTCCGCCACGCTGGCCTGGTTTTGCTCCGCCGTTGACAGCGCTCAAATCCGTAACAACACCACGGCGCAGGAGGTTATACCAGCCGCCCTAGAGCTTGACCTGAGCCCAGGCACGGGTGGTGATGGAGGTGACCTGCTCTGGTCTGCGCATCAGCGCGTTCCAGGCTG
>NZ_JQKB01000259.1 GCF_000745835.1 Belnapia moabensis DSM 16746
CGAAATGCGCGGCATAGCGATCGAGACCCGCCACACGCGCTACGGCCGCATTGGTCGCGCCCTGCGGCTCGGCCCGGGCCTCGCGTGGTGCCGGCCGCAGGGCAGCAACCTCGGCCTTTCGCCATTCCGACAGCGAGGATCGCAGGTTTTCCAGGACGGCAGGGTCGAACTGAGGCTCCCGCACCCTCCTGCCGCCCTCGCGGATCGCCACCCGGCAAGCAACGGGCAGGCGGCCGGCGCGGATCCAGCGCTCCGCTTCCGCCACGGTGCAGCCCAGCAGCGCCGGCACCGCCCCGGCGCCGATCAGGGAGGCCTCCCATGCCTCCAGGCGGCGCTCCTCCTCGGCTCTGGTCTCGCGTGCCGCTCGTGCCGCGCTGCGCCGTTCGGCCCGGCGCTGGCGCTCGGCATCGACCGCCCGGCGGGCGAAGGCAGCGGCATCCGCGGCGGGCAGCGCAAAGGCCTCGGCGACGCAGCGGGCACAATGCCCGACCGCCTCCAGCGTGGCTTCCCCGGCTGGCCCTTTCGGCAGCTCGTCCAGGGCGGCGGCGAGCGCCGTCTCGGGCGCGCCGTAACCGCCAAGCCGGGCCAGCACCGCCTCACGCAGTGCCGCCAGCAACTCGGCATCCCCGGCATCGGGGGTGCCGATGCCGGCCATCGCCACATCCAGATCGTCGCGCCGCACCGGCAGGGCTTCGGCACGCCTGGCCAGGGCCTCCAGCCGCTTGCGCCACTCGGCCTTCCCGCCGGCGCTGCCACTCACGGAACGGGAGAGGTGGTCTTGGCCCATGGTGGTCTCCTGCCCAGGACCTGCCCGATGCCGGGGAGGTCGTGTCGGCAGGTTAGCGCCCGGGCAACCCTGGCGTTCGATCGCCCAGGCCGGAGGCTATTTGTCGTCCTTGCTGTCAGGCACCATCGGGACGCCCTGCGCATTGCCGCCGCCGTACCGCACGTTCCCGCCCGGGGTCAGGATGGACGGGTCCGTCTCCTCGCTGGATTGGCCGCCTTCCTTCCTCCGCTCTGCCGCGGCCTCGGGCCGCTCCCGGCTCGCCGGGTCCTGCCCCGCCGTGCTCGTGCCGTCGTCCTGCTTCTCAGCCATCAGATCCAACTCCTGCGCATCGCCACCGGGTTACGAGCACAGGCAACGCGCGAAGATCGTAGATGGCGCCAGCATTCTATTGCCGAGCGCCAACGGATGCCCACCGCCAGCCAAAGCATACGGCAGGTAGCCTGGCGCAACCGACCTTGTCGGCAGCTAGCCAGCTTGCATTCGTCGGAGCCGGCAGGCTCGACAGGAGTTTCTGCACCAATCCCACTGGCGGAAAGGAGTTGCACCTTCGCGGAAAGTAGGCGTTGGCCTTCAATGCCGAACGAAGACTGTCTGAATATCCGTCTTGGCGAATACCTGGATCGCCATCGAGATCCTCGTCCTGAGGCTGCAACCGATGCGGCCGCTGCTGAGGGTGACGCAGCACTGGACGACACGGAGAGTGGCGGGTAGCGCGGGGCGCGCTTGGTCCTGCCCCTGATTTGGTTCGAGACTACGCAACTCCCCCGAGCTTTTTCGGGCGTATTCCAAAATGATCCAACGTAAGAAATAGCCTGGCGGCGTCATCGGTCGCCCTCGTCATCCAAACTCTAAGGCCTGTTAGAGCTTGATGACTTTGATCCAGT
>NZ_JQKB01000260.1 GCF_000745835.1 Belnapia moabensis DSM 16746
GAGCGCCCACGCTGCGTCGGTGAAAACCTCGCACCCGTTCCCGTCCGTCATGCCCCGAATATGGGAGTAGCACTCAAGCTCTAACAGGCCTTAGCCTTCTGCCGACGGCCGCCTCGACGTTGCCATCAGTCGGGGCGGGTGACATGGGTATTGGGCGTGGTTCAGCAGCCCGGCGCTGCGCTCGTTGTACCCCTTGCCGCAGTCTCGGCAGCGGAACCGGCGGTAGCCTCGGGCGGTATGCTCCGGCCGCTCCGTCACAGCAGCAGAGCCGCAAGCCACGCAGTCCATCCCCGCTTCCCGCTCCGCTGACCCCGGAGCCTACCAGCCCCGCCCCGGCCGGCGAAACGGCCCCACAGGCGCGAGCCCTGACATAACCCCCGGAATCAGGTGCGGTGACCAGAGTCACATCGCGGGTACTGATGCAGCCTTTCCGGTCAGGCGACGCTAATCGGTCAGTCGTGGGCAGCAGGCATCAGGGCATGGCCGAGGGAAATGTCTATGAGGAGGAACCTTGTCCTGGCGCGCGTTGGGCGCAACTCGTTGCACCGCAGCTGGATTGATGCTGGCAAACCGCGCAATTGGGATCTCCGCCTCTGCCCCTTTCAGGAAATCGCACAGCAGGGCGATCTGGACTGTATCCAGGGCGAGGTGATCGCCGGGCCGAAATGGGCCGGCCTGCGGCAACTGCTGAATAGCTGGGATGGCTGGCGGGCCTATGAGCAGATCTGGCTGCCGGATGACGACATCCTTGCCTGCCAGGACGGCATCAGCGCCATGTTCGATGCGGCGCAAACATTGGGCTTCAAGCTTTTTGCCCCCGGCCTGCACGAGGCGTCGCATTTCGCGCATTTCATCGCCATGCGGAATCACCGCTTTTTCGCTAGGCGAGTTGGCTTCGTCGAAATCATGGTGCCCGGCTTCAGTCGCGCGACGCTCGAGCAGCTTCTGCCGACCCTCGATCTGACCACGACAGGCTGGGGCTGGGGTCTCGATTCGCTTTGGCCCAAACTGCTGGGCTACCGCGACCTCGGGATCATCGACGGCATCCCGGTGTTGCACACAAGGGCGGTCGGCCAGTTCCGCGATGCCGAACTCGGACGACGCGTGCTGGAGGAGTCCGACCGCATCCTGACCGGCAATTCGTGCGGCCAACGGATGGTCACCTTCGCTGGCATTGGCCCGGACCTGCAGGAATTGCGGCTCGATCCCGACGCATTGCTGGTCGCGCTGGTTGAGGGTTGGCAATACCTGTTCCGGTACAATCCCAGGATCCTGCACTGGATCGTGGCGGCCCAGGAGCCGCTGTCCCACTGGCCGCCCTATCCCGTCGCCGGCGCGCCCGTCAGCCCGGGATGAGACCGCCGCGCTGCGGTCGAGGCGTTGTGTCAGATGCCAGCATCAATGACGAACTCCTCGCGGCGGCGCCCCTGCTCTTCCAGGTTCTTGAGCCAGGCCGGCGCGCTGCCGCGGCCGGACCAAGTCTCGCCGGTTTCGGTATGGCGGTACTCGGCGCGGACGGGGAGGCGTGCTCTTCGAGGGAGAATGATCCATTGCAGTAGTGGTAGTTCCTCAAACCGGCTCTGTTGCACAAATGAGCTGACGGTTAGGGTTCCCCTTTCCCCGGACAGCCTCATCCTACGGCTTCGGTGACGGGTATTCCGAGCGCG
>NZ_JQKB01000261.1 GCF_000745835.1 Belnapia moabensis DSM 16746
CTAACCACGATGCCGCGTGCCGCCAGCATCTCCTCGATCATGCGAAGGCTAAGCGGAAAGCGGAAGTACAGCCAGACCGCATGGCTGATCACCTCAGCCGGAAAGCGATGACCGGCATAGAGCGACTTGGCGGCAGGCGAGCACATTCCGGTTCCCTACCGGGCCAGCCACAGCCCGCCAAGCCCCACCCAACCTGACAGTGCCTCGCCCCCTCCAGTTGCTTCAAGGCGATGAACGTCGGTACAAACTCCAGTCACCACCCATCGCGAGGAAGAGGGTCGCGGACACGATCGCTGAGACGGCCCTAAAGCCCTCTTGGGTTTCCGCAAGGATGATCAGGACGAAGCCGGTTACCACCACGATTCTTTCAAAACCACTCGGGCGGGGTTCACCATGAGCGACCAAGCCAGTCGGAACAAGCAGGCCGCGATCGGCTTCTATGACCTGATGTTCAACCAGTGCCGTCCGGCGGAGGCGGTCAAGCAGTATGTCGGTGACCGATACATCCAGCACAACCCCGTTGTGCCGGACGGCAAGGAAGGCTTCGTCGCCTACTTTGAGCGGATGGCGAAGGAGTATCCCGGCAAACGTGTCTATTTCGTACGGGTGTTGGCCGAAGGCGACTTCGTTGTCCTTCATACCCGCCAGGAATGGCCCGGCGATTCGGATTGGGTGAGCATGGACATCTTTCGCTTCGAGAGGGGGAAAATTGTCGAGCATTGGGACGTGTTGCAGCGTGTCCCTGCTGAAGCCGCCAACCCTAACACCATGTTTTAAGGTCACTCGAACGATCACCCGTTGGCTGCTTGGACACCAGAGCGCAGCGACGCCAAGTCTTTCCGCTGCTTGCGCGGGGGCCTTGGCCCACCATGGAGGGCTCGGGTCCTTCGAATGCCTCAATGGCGAAGAGGGGACCAACGGAAATTCGGTCCGCGTGAACATCAGCGGTGTGGCATCGACCAAAAAGGCTCGCTGCTGCCGTAGGCGATGAAGTGCGGGCATGGAGCGTCACGGCTGCGACCCCGTCTCCACGTGGAAAACGATGGGGTCGCCGGAGAGCAGCGGTGCGAGTGGCGCCATGAAGCGAGCGTGGGCTTCGCTCGGCTCGAATCCTTGCGTGTGGGCCGCCACGTCCCGCCAATCCACTGCTAGCAGGTAGAGATCGGCATTCTCGAGCGCTGGGACAAGGCGGTGCCGGATGTAGCCGTTGGCACTGGTAAGGAGTGGAGCGACATTGGCGAATGCAGCCGCGAACGCCGAACTGGAGCCGGGGAGAAGGCGGAGAAGCGCGAGTTCTGTGATCATCTGATCCCTTCCGAGTTAGGGCGAACGACCGGCTTATACCAAATCCCGCTGATCAGAACCGGTGTGCCCAATCGCGCAGTCCGATGGACATGATAGTCCAGGGCTGCTCGACGAGGCGGTTCCAAGCGCGACAGCATTGGTCGACGACGTCGTCGTAGCAGCGGAAGACGCGGTTCGACAGCCAGTTGTCCCGCATGAACTGCGAGGTGTTCTCGACCGGGTTGAGCTCAGGGCACTTGGGTGGCAGCGGAATGAGGGTGATGTTCGGCGGTACCTCGAGCCTGTCCGATAGGTGCCATCCGGCTTGGTCGAGCAGCAGCACGGCATGTGCACCAGGTGCGACCGC
>NZ_JQKB01000262.1 GCF_000745835.1 Belnapia moabensis DSM 16746
CGGGACCGGCTGGATGTGGGTGTCGCAACCGAATCCTATTGCCGATCAGCGGATTTCGCCATGCCCGTCACCTCTGGTGCATAATCCGGGCTAGGGCGAGCGGGAGGCCGTATGCCGTTTGCGGGCCTATCGGTGATCGCTTCGACCGCATCAAGCAACGCTGCCAGCAGGTAGGGCTTGTTGATGACCGGCGCGGTCGGGTGCTGATCCAAGTCTGTATAGGCATATGCGGTCTGCATGACGTATGGCACGTCACCTTCATCCAGCGCATTCGCGACCAACCAAACCATCTCGCCGTGCAGATTGACGTCCAACACAGCAGCATCGATTCCGCCGCTCGTCAGACAAGATCCGGCAAGACCAAGTGCCTCTTTGACTGTCCCAACTGGGCCTAATACGACTGCACCTGCTGCAGCCAAAGCATCGGCTATGACCATTGCCAGCAACGGCTCGTCCTCGACGACGAGAATACGCTTATGGTTCAACATCTGCGAGCCCAGCCTCCACAGCATTGCCACCAGCTCTGCATGAGTACTGCAGAGAGTGAACAGCAGCGCCGCCGATGGATCGGACGTGAAACGCTAGCCGCCCGAGGTCTTAACTGCAACCGAGGCGTGTGGTTCGCTCGGTTTGCGCCTGTTTTTTAATATTGAGGCGGTTCTATCAACCGACCGGCGTTCCCAGACCCAGGAGACCTTGAAGACTTGAGCGTGGTGTCCTTGGGCTGGACATGGTCACACGAAGCCCAAGCGCGTCTGAAGTGAGCCATTCGGTTGTCACCTCCGCGCTTGCGCCCGAGCCATCCTCAGTGAGCCAGCGCAAAGCTTCCTCGCAGTCATCACGCGCCGGACGCAGCAACGGTGACTGGCCGAACTTCATGGCTCGATCAAGCTGCCATAGCCAGGAGTCGACCAGCTTGTCTCTGTAAGTGCCACTCTACCAGCTGTGGCGATCATGACTGCCAACAGTTGGCACAAAGTCATCGCTTGCGATCCGGTCGGTGAACAGGCTGACAAGCACAGCGGTCTCGATATCCAAGTCAGTCTTGAGATCGCCTGAAGGGAAGACCCAATCACCCACTGCGCGGATGGCATCTCGTTCGATTGCTTCTCAGCCAATCAAGCGTCCTTATCCCTGCGGTTCTTCACCTATGCCGCTGCCACCCGAGTTGACGTGCTGACATTTTTCAAGGCTGACAGCACCTGCCTGCACATCGCCGCCTCGGGACAACATCGCCTATTATACCCAAGCTTGCCGCTCACGGTGATTTCGGGACTGGCAATGGTATGCTGGCTCGCGGCTACAATGTTGACAGCCGGGCGAATCACAGCGGCCACGACGGGCCAGAACGACTGTTGCAGCGCGAGGCGAGGCGCCTTGGGTGCCTCGGTACCGCGTGCGGCTGGCTTCGGGAGGAACCGAGAATCGTCGCCCTCCGCCCAATGCCGAGCAGCGAACTATGACCATCCCAGGCCTGGCTAAAGAGCCTCTTCCAGACGGCGGTGCGCGATGGGCTCGACCGGATCCAGGGCTGGCCGGCGCTGGCCAGCCCCGGGGTCGTGGGTCAGGCGGCTTTGACGCCGGTGAGGAAGGCGGCGACCTCGGAGCCGAGGCGCTCGGACTGGCGGGAGACCTCCTCGGC
>NZ_JQKB01000263.1 GCF_000745835.1 Belnapia moabensis DSM 16746
AGGTCAGCCGCCCGCCATCGAAGGCGGCGACCACTTTCTTGCGGCCGATCGCTGGAAAGCCGAAGGCTCGGTCGCATTGTCATCCATGGCGGGTGTGGCAAGGCCTGGCGGTGCTGCGGGTTGGTCTCGACACCCAAGTCAGTAAACGCAATCAGCAGCTTACGCCACGCCCGCCAGCCTCCCCGTATACCCGTGGTGAATACGAACGGCTAGCAGGTCCGTCTCGGAAACGGGCGGCTTCTGACCACACTAGGATGGGCATGCGGCGGACCCGGAGCATTCTGCGGCGGCCCGGCGGGCGGTGCAGAGCGAGGCAGCACCACCCGCGTTTGCGCGTCGCTTTCCAGTCGGACAAATCGTTATCCAAGGAAACCGGGTGCAGCTCACGGGTATTTTGCCGCAAGGTCATACAGCGGATTGCGGAACAAGCTTTCCGAGTAGCGGTTATAACTAAGCTTCGGTGTGCGCCAGGTTGAAGGTACCGGACCGAACTTGGCTAGGATGAGCCCATCTCCGCTGTAGGACTCCTGAACGTCGTGTTCAGCAATGATTGTTGCGTCAGCTTGGCGCAGCACTGCCAAGCAGCGCTGATGGGTTAGTGGGTCTTTGCTGATATGATGCGTGTGCGTCGACACAATTACCCAACTCAATCGCCCTGCGGTAGCCAGCTCGGTACAGCTGGTCAGAACATCCAGCTCAGCGCCTTGTGCATCGCAATGCAGCAGGTCGAGATGTTCAATTTTTTGGCTTTCCATCAGGCTGTCTACGGTTACGCATGCGAGCTCGCGGATACCAGATACCTCAGTGGTGAAAGGCGTGGGAGCAGCAGGAGTTTTTCCAACGAAGGCGTTGATGAAGTAGGGAGCGCGGTTGTTGAGGCGCGCATTGGTCCGGCCCACTTCCAAGTTCGCTGGGTCTGCTTCTACAATGACGCTCCGCCGACCTTTTCCCTTGGATAGAAACCAGAGGGAATAGAAGCTCCAGAATCCACCTAGCTCCAACATGGTGGCGCCAGCAGGGAGATGTTTCATCACCTCAGCGAATAAAGTTTCTTCCTGCGGCTCGTGATGGCCGCGGCAGCGAGTAATAAGGTCCTGCATCCAGTCTCCATAGTAGCCTCCGGCGACCACTCTGATGCCGTTGTGCATGATCTGTACACGCAAGCCGTCTGCCTGCTCGACTACAGCGCCTGCATTTGGAACCTTGGGCAGCACATCAGCATCGCGACATCGCGTTGCTATGGCTATACGCTCCTCTACGGTGCGTGTTACGGGAACCTGCTTTTCCAGCAGCATTGGATCGAGCTGCTGCACCTGCGCTACCGCGCTCAACCCATCTGTTCCTTTGGCCTCGGTGCGAAGAGGCCGGAGACGTGCCAAACTGGCTTCCAGTTCCGCCACACGCGCAAACGCTAAATCTCGCTGGATGTAGGCGGCTCTGGCGAGCGGCAGGCGTGAGAGCACCCATTCCACAGCTGAACGTAGATGTCGCTTCATGGCACCTCGATTTACCGAGCAGGGCGGCTACCTAGTGCACTGACTCAAACGGAAGGTGCAGGAAGCCTGGCCAGCGTGCCGAGGATGGTGTCGGCAGGCCTGGTCCAGGCGAATGGCTTGGC
>NZ_JQKB01000264.1 GCF_000745835.1 Belnapia moabensis DSM 16746
CCCGAAAAATTCATGAGGCGGGGCGAGAAGCCTGGTGACGCCGCGGTACGCTCGCGTTCTGGTTGTGCGGGCGCGTTCGGCCGATGCCGGTTTCAGAGCCGGCTCTTGGTTGCAGATCGCGGAGCTTGGGGTTGCGGGTTGGAGGGCGCGGCTGGGGCACATGCCCCGGCGGTCAGCAGACCAGACGAGGCATGCGCTCAAGGGCGAGGTGGATGATGGCCTTGGCCGGATAAGCGCTGGGCAGGTGCAGCATGACCCGGGTCTTCCGTGCGACGACGCGCGTGGCAAGCTTGATCAGGCGCAGGCGCAAGGTGTCGAGCTGGACGACGCGCCAGGTTGAGCGCTTCGGCATGAGGCTGCGCAGTGACCACAGCAGCCAATAGGCGCCGGTGTGCAACATGAGGCGGAGCTGATTGGCGCTGGCCTTGCTGCAGGACGTACGATCGGCGGCCAGGGCCAGCTTCCAGGCCTTGATGTGATTTTCCGCCTGGCCTCTTTGACAGTAGTTACGCTCATAGAGCCTGCGGGGCGTACCGCTGGCCAGGTTGGTGACGACAAAGCGCGTGTCGACGCCGTCGGGTCCGGCCTCGACGCGAGCGATGATCCGTTCGACCCGGCTCCAGCTGCCGGCGCCGTCGTAGAACTCGGTGTAGCGGCGCTGCTTGCCAGCGTTGCTGGCCGCGGCATAGCGCGCCGTGGTGCCCCTCTCGAGTGCCTCGACATGACGGCGCAGCGTGGTGGTGGAGGCCACAGCGAGAATGAAGTCCAGCCGCTCGGCCCGGCAGAAGTCGAGCACCTCTGGCGCGCAGTAGTGGCTATCGGCGCGGATCAGGACCTCCACCCTGGGCCAGTGGCTGCGGATCTCGCGCACCAGTCGGCGCAGAAAGGCGCGGACCTCAGCACCACTCGGACGGCGGGCCGGACGCAGCATGGCGGCGACTGGCCGACCCTCGCCGTCGAACACCACGATGGGCTGGAAGCCGTACTCGTCGTAGTAGGCGTTGAATAGCCGCAGCTGCTGCCCGCCGTGGACGGCATCGAAGGTGTCATCCACGTCCAGGACAATACGACGGGGCACCTGCCGGAAGCTGCTGCAGTACAGCCCAACCATGGTGCGGGCCATCCGCAGCAGCGCCCGTGTCCCCGGCAGGTTCTCGAGGCGCGAGATGGTGGGCTGGGAGCAGAGCGCGGCGCCGTCGGGCAGATGGTCGAGAGCCAGCTTGAACACCGGATCGTGCCGCAGGCTATCGGCGTCATTGCCGTCCTCGTACCCAGCCGCCATCATCAGCATGCGAAAGCGCAGGATGTCCGCGATGCCATGCCGGACCCGCTCGGGAGCGCGCGGGTCTTCAATACAGGCCGCCAACCGCTCGGCCACGCCGAGCCGCCGTTCGACCTCGCGCAGCGCCAGCAGGCCGCCGTCCGAGGAGAGCTGCCCGCCGTCGAAGCGGGCAATCAGGGGCTTGCCGCAGACCGGTGACAGGCCGGCCAGTGACGGGCTAGGTTCAACCTTGACGGGCATGGGCTCCGGGACCGGCTGGATGTGGGTGTCGCAACCGAATCCTATTGCCGATCAGCGGATTTCGCCATGCCCGTCACCTC
>NZ_JQKB01000265.1 GCF_000745835.1 Belnapia moabensis DSM 16746
CCGATCCAACGATGACACTGACGGTCTGGGCCATAGCCGGAGAATTCCACCGCAGCGGCCCGCTGTGAATCCTCCGTCTGGGTCAGTGCACTAGATAGTTCATCATGAGTGGCAGGAGCCTGCTCGGCCAGCGCCTTGGGAATTGGCGCTGCCTAGGCCAACGGTGATGCGAGCACAGATGGGAGGCATTCGCCCCCAAGCAGGGGTCGAGTCGCGTCAACCTTAACCAACTCCGGCAGAGGTACCCAAGGACTGCCGAAACGGTGGCACAGAATAGGAAGCAGACCTGCGTGCGCTGGCGGCGAGCGTGACGCCTGTGCATCTATGCGCCGACTGGGGCGTTGCGAATCATGGTTAGTGTTGCATGCCACCCACCCCATGAAAGTGAGCCCCAAGCTATGCTGAGACTTCTCTCCAAACTTGCCGTGCTGCGTCAGATTATCCGGCTGTTCCGGAGGCGCTAGACGGCACGGCCTCCATAATTTGGCACTCAACTCCTGTGTAGTTGACCTCGCCAATGCACAGCCCTTCCACTATCGAGCCGAAATGGAAGGACGCAATCCCGTACCCGTGACGGACGACGTTCAGCGCCAACCAAAGGGCAGCCCGGCTGACTCGGACATACAGACCGCAGGTGCCTGCTCATACAGCGGCATTCATAGGTGGATGCATCCAAACTGCAACTCCAGCGCGCTATTGGGCTTCTATGGTCGCGTGTGCCTTCCGGTGCTGGTGCAAGTATCTGGCGGACAGCCTGGGCATCGCTGGCTCCGACCTTTGGGCCGCTGCAAGCGATGCCGTGGAGGGGCTCAGATCGAGGACCGAGCCAGCGAACTCGGATCGGTCCATTGTCGAGCGGATGCCCACAGAGGAGAGATCGGCCGCAAGCCAGTGCTCGGCAGCGCTCCGGCCGGGGTCGTGCATCCGGCGGAAGGACGCACCAGCTTGCGTCGCGGTGGCTCCCTACCGCGAGCCCGCGGAACTCTTCTCGGCACCGATCGCGTGCATCCGGGCCAGGGCACCCATCGCCGGGGCAGGCAGGTCGGCCAGAAACCTTGGGCCAGCGCCAGCGAGCGCAACTCCTGCCAAACTCCGTGCCGAAGGCTATCTTGACGGACGGATCAGGTAAACTGTCGAGTACGCTACGGAGCAGGTTCAGCCCAAGCATTTGATTCGACCACGCGACAGCCCTCCGACGGCTTGCAACAGCGCATCAGCCCTGGCCGCCATCACCTCCGCAAAAGGGAGAAGGACCCCAGCCCCGGCCATGTCAGGCGAGCCAGAGGCGGTGGTGACCCGGTGCCAGAAGGCTTCTAGGAAGCGCATGGCTTCGCCCAGTCCTCCTGTGGCGAGGCCCTGGACCGGCATGGCGGCGTTCATCGCTCCAGCGCTGGCGGCCGCTAACCATGAGACGGGATGCCATGGCGGCAACCGCTAACCGCCGAAACCGGGTGGCTGGATTGGGAACGACGGTGGCTTTCTGGTGTTTACCAGCCCGATCCGCTGGATCATTGCTGCTTGGCCAAAGGAGGAGCGCATCAGATGGCAACCGGCGCTGTGAAGTGGTTCAACGCCAGCAAAGGGTTTGGCTTCATTCAGC
>NZ_JQKB01000266.1 GCF_000745835.1 Belnapia moabensis DSM 16746
TTCGAGGTTGCTTGTCACGGCTTGGAGCACATTGTTGAAGTCGTGTGCGATACTGCCGGTGAGTTGGCCGACGGCCTCCATCTTCTGCGCGTGCCGAAAGCCTTCCTCGCTGGCCCGCAGCGCCGCCTCGGCCTGCTTGCGGCCTGTAATATCTGTCAATGCCGCGATGACCCGAAACTCACCGCTTGCCGGCGTGCGCTCCACCGTTGCCGAGAGTAGCACGTCGAGCATGGCGCCATCTCGCCTGAGGAAGCAGCACTCCACCTCGTGTATTTCACCGTTGACCAACAGGTCTCCCCATGCGGCAGCGGTCCGCTGGGCAGATTGCGGCTCTTGGAACTCCAACACGGGCTGATCAAGGACTTGGTGGCGGCTACAACCGAGTAGATCAAGGCATCGGTCAGACACGTCCGTCACAACGGCTCGAAGGTCAAGGATGAGCATCGGAACTGGCGCACGGATGAAGTTGGCGCGATGACAGGCCTCGCTCTGGCGTAGGGCTTCATGAACCGCCTCTAGATAGTCCGGCACCACGGTTAGAGGCGCATCCCTCCGATGACTATTGTCTTCCGTGTTTGGCTGTTTGCTGTTCTTCACGAGCTTTCGCTCCAGCGGCTTCCACCCTTGTGCGAATGGTCCCTTGCGCGAATGATCTCATCAGTTCCGGTGAACACGCAAGCAAAGTTAAACACTCAACCTGCGGTACGGCTGTTTGCAAGGCGGTGCGGCCTCGTCTCTCAATCATTGATAATCAAAATTCCCTTGTCCACTTCGCTTGGTGGAAATATATCGAGAGCATTCAGTAAAGGTGGCGAACTCGCAGCGAATACACCCGTTGAAGTTGTGCATGGCGCTCTTATTTAGGGTGTAGAATATGGCTACCCAAAAGCCTCGATTAGGTGCGCCAGAAGCGGGAGCGGCCCACATCCTTATCGCGGAGGATGAGGCTATGATTGCACTGTCGCTGTCCGACCTCCTTGAAGCCGAGGGCTATGAGGTGAGTATAGCCGGCGACGGTGTTGTGGCGCTGGCGGAAGTAGAAAGACTTGGAACTCGGCTTGATGCGCTGGTGACCGATCTCAACATGCCTCGCATGAGCGGCGAAGACCTTATCCGCGCCCTTCAGGGCGTCCAGCCCGATCTCCCGGTGATCGTGGTAACCGGCTCGGCCCCGCCGGGCGGGCTGCCGGCCTTGCAGGACGGGAGCGGCAATGGGCCATGTGCCCTGCTGCACAAGCCTATTAAGTACGGAGACCTCGTTGCTGCTGTGCGGTGCGCTGTCCTGGCCAAACCGAGCCGGCACATGGCTTGCGGCTAATGATCCAGCTAACGACAATGAGCATCCGATAGGCTACACTCGACCGCTGTCGGCTGAGAGGCCGGCACCCTGTTGTGCAGCAGCGCCCTAATCGCAAGGGTGAGTTCCAGTGCCGTAAACGGCTTTAGCAGCACTGGGAATTCCTGCACCGCGGAGTGGCTGTCACCTACATAGCCGGTGACGAGGAGGACCGGTAACCCGTCCCGGTGCCGTCGAACTTCC
>NZ_JQKB01000267.1 GCF_000745835.1 Belnapia moabensis DSM 16746
CACCGCGCTCGGAATACCCGTCACCGAAGCCGTAGGATGAGGCTGTCCGGGGAAAGGGGAACCCTAACCGTCAGCTCATTTGTGCAACAGAGCCTCTTGATCCTACAACCCGGCGCTTCGGCGAAGGCTTGATAATAGGCCTTGCGCTATCTGCGATATTCTGGATGCTAATCATCTACTTTTTGGTTTGGTGATGAGTCGTCCCGTTCAGCGAGGCGGCGCATCCAGGCACCTGTAACCTTAACTTGGTCGCAGCCGCCTCCAGCAGCGCGACGTCACCGGCCCGCCATTGCTTCCCAGTCATTAGCTTGGTCGCCTCGGCCGCCGGCATTCCAATCGCCGCGCCGATCGCGGCCGGGGTTTTAATGCCGCGGTCATGCAGCGCCTGGCCGACCAGCATCCGTAGCCTGATCGTCTGTAGCCGATCAGCATCGCGCTGACGGCGATCTTCGGCTGTTAGCTTCGGCTTGGTAGGCAAGTCGCTGAGGGGCGAGTTCATGGCCCGCATAATAGGAGCCAGAGGTCCCATTTTCACCCGAGCCCTGAGGGCTTCAGGGTCGCTCCGGCGGCGATAGGTTTGGGGGGGCGCCGCCGGAGCTGATCGTCGCACCAAGGCAGGGGGGATGGTGGACGACTGCTGCTATATGACCAGCGCTGGCCTTCAACCTCAAGCCCAAACCAAGCTTTGGCGACGCACCTATTGTGTGGCGCCGCCGCCGCAACACTGCTGCGCGCTTGGCACACCAACGGACACATCGCTTCTCGATGTTTCGGCAAAATGCTGGTAAGAAATTCATGTCTAACTGGCAGCATGGTTGCACCTTCAGCCACAGAACAACCCAAGCATCGCGACGGCCGTCCCCTGCACCCGCGGCATGACGAAGTTCTGCTGCTTTGGTCATGCGGAAGAGCTACAAGTGAGATCAGTTCGATAACGGGCGTCAGCGCCGGCAGCATTGCCTCGATGGTTCACCGTGGTCGCCGCCTCGGTGATCCTCGCGCTCACAGTCGGTATCTTACTTGCGATAGCTGACGAGAGGGGGCCACCCGGCCCCGGCCTGCACCGCACGTCGCGGGGGTATAGCAAGGCGCAGTCACGACCCCTTCCGGCTCCCGGAGCGTCTTATAACGTAATCGCTACGATTGGCCAGGGGTTTAGGTGGCTCTGCGCTATGTGGTGGTCACCTGCGAGAAAACCACCGCTTACCACAAGTAACGAAGAGCTTGCTGCAATTGCTCCAGCAGAAGCCGATTTTAGTCGCTTTTGCTAACGAATTGCCAAGCTTTGGTGGATAACAAGAAGACTTACCCGTCTGCAAACTTGCCTCGTCGGCCTTGCGGGCGGGGCCTTTTGCCGTTGGATGTTCATTCTTCCTTATGCAGGTGCCTCAAGCACGAGGCATCAACCTGTGATATATTAATATCATATCAACACGAATTCGTTATAGTTCGTCTGCTCACCCTAAGTGTCCATCCGGGAACAAATCGAGGCATCTGAATCGGTTGTGATTGGCTCCGAGCGGCGGG
>NZ_JQKB01000268.1 GCF_000745835.1 Belnapia moabensis DSM 16746
AACATGGTGAGGCAACCCTGGCGCACCGCCTTACCTATCGAAGCCAACCCGAAGAACCCGACTTATTTCGCGTTAGAGTATTACGTGATTCGAATGGTTTCCTTTTCAGTTTGCGTCGGCGAAGTAGTTGGTGCATTCGGCTGGTGTGAAGGTGTCGATGATGCGGCCGATGGAGCCTACGGGCCATTGAAGCTGCGTTCAGATTGACGAAGGCTTGCTCGATTGGGTTGAAGTCGGGGCTGTAGGGCGGGAGGTGAGGATGCCACTTGGCAGGCTCGGCCGCTCAAGCCAGCGCCGAGGCAGTGCTCCGACGCCGCTGGTGTTCTTCGATGCGCTACAGGTAAGGGTCGGTGACGAAAGTCTGACCCCCAATAAGGCGGCGCACATCGCGCTCGGCGTACGAGCGAACGGCACCAACGGAATCCTTGGCCTCTGACTTGAGCAGAACGAGGGTGCCAAGTCCTGGCTGCGGGTGATGAACGAGCTGGGCAATCGCGGCGTGGAGGACCTGCTCCTGGAGGTGGTGGCCGAGTTTAAGGACTTTCCCGAAGCGATCTTGGCGGTGTTCCTCAAGGCGGCCGTACAGACCTACATTGTTCAGCTGTTACGCCACAGCCTGAATTTTATCTCCTGTATCGATCGCAGGGCGGGCGCTGCGGCGCTGAAGGATATTTGCCGCGGCATCCCCGGCCCCGGCCGAAACCGCGCTGACGGCGTTCAATGGCCGGGCCGTGGGGCCAGAAATACGCTGCCGTCAGCCAGAGCTGGCGGCGCGCCTGGGGCCAGGTTGTGCCGATTTACGCGTTTCCCGCCGAGGTCCGCCGGATTTTGTGAGCCACGAATGCGATCGAGGCTTTGAACGCCAAGCTACGCAGCGCCGTCCGAACCCGCGGCCACTTCCCAACCGACGACGCCGTCTTGAAGCTGCTCTACTTGGTCTTGGACAGAACCGAGAAGGAGTGGACCATGCCGGATCGTAAATGGTCCATGGACAAGGCCCAGTTCGGCGACCGCTTCAACAAGGCCGTAACCTGACCGCGTCGTTCAACCGACCGGCCATACACGGAAATCCTGACAGCCCCCGTCTGCGCCGAGTGCCGGCCCTCGCCGGTGGCCCCGGCGCGCCCGAGCCCACCTGCCGCAACAGTGCGGCCACCGGACCGCGCTCACCCTGAAGCGGACCGTAGCCGCTTGGGGGGGCGACCCCGCCGCGATCGCCGCCACCACGTGTTCCCGCAGAGCGACCGACAGCGCCTTCAACTCGTCCCCGCTCCCATGCCAAGGCACCACTGAATTACCGCCCTGTCGTTCGCAGGATCACAAGCGACTGGGTCAGGCAAGAAACCCCTCTAATGGCCCTACCCAAGCCGTCTACCGGACCGAACCCGACCAGCTAAGGCCCACTCAACCTAATGGTACTCTCGCCGGTTCTAAGGCCTGTTAGAGCTTGAGTGCTACTCCCATATTCGGGGCATGACGGACGGGAACGGGTGCGAGGTTTTCACCGACGCAGCGTGGGCGCTCT
>NZ_JQKB01000269.1 GCF_000745835.1 Belnapia moabensis DSM 16746
CTGGCGCGAACGCACGGTGTAGCTGACCACCGCACCCGAAGCATACCGACCAACGTCAAGAGCTGATTTCCGTGTGGCCGACACGACGCGTACGACCTGTCACCAGATCCACCTCGAGATCGTCAAGCAATCCGAGTTGCGCACGTTCGTGGTGCTGCCGAAGCGGTGGATTGTCGAGCGCACCATCGCCCGGCTCACCCCCCGCCAAGCCGACGGCGAGGATGACGACACCGCTTGCCGAAACACCTCATACGAGTCGAGCTTAGCACGCCAACGAAAACATCGCTTTTCGATGCCTCGGCAAAATGCTGGTAAGAATTTCATGTCTAACTGGCAGCATGGTTGCACCTCCAGCCACAGAGCTACCCAAGCATCGCGGCGGCCGTCCCCTGCACCCGCGGCATGACGAAGTGCTGCTGCTCTGGTCATGCGGTCGGGCTACAACTGAGATCAGTTCGATAACAGGCGTCAGCGCCGGCAGCATTGCCTCAATGGTTCACCGTGGCCGCCGCCTCGGTGATCCTCGCGCTCATAGTCGGTATCTCACTGGTGACAGCTGACTGAGGGGGGCATCCGGCCCCAGCAGGCCCCGTATCCTCCCGGCGGCCTGCTCCTTCCAGCTGGGGATTTGTTGGTCGAGTTGGGCGACGAAGACGAGGCGTCAGCTTCGCCACTGCCCTGTGCCGCGCTGGAGCAGCCACACGCCCCCGACCCTCGGCGTCTGCGGTGGACGCTTAGTCCGACAATGGCGACCAACTCGCCGCATTGGCTGCAGCGTAGCTTCGGCATCATCTCCGTCCCGCTCAGGCCGGACGGAAGCTGTGGCACGAGATCCGCCGCCAGCCGGCGCTACCACCGGCGGGGGACGGCGCATTGCACGACGAGGTATCATTCTGCGGCCGGGGCGGCGAAGCCGGTGATAGCTTCACGCATGGCGACCCGGTCACGGCGGAAGGGCGCGAGTTCATCCACTGTCATAAAGGCAACATTCCGCTCCGGGCTGCGGACCTCGGCAAAGGTGGCGATTACGGGTGGCGGGGCGGGCGTGATAATGCTGGACCAGTCAGGTACCTAGCCGGTTGTCATCCGGTGCGGTAGCCGCTCGCCAGGCTTCCCTGGCGAGCGGCTCTGCCCTGGACATCTCGGCCCGGCGCTCGACCGAGCAAGGGTTACGCCCTCGCTACGCGGACAGGATCCACTCCTGCAGTGCCGTAAGAATGTGCCCTGCGGGGCACCTCATTGAGCAATGACAGCGGCGGCGCCAGCTAGTATCGAAATTGAAAACAGTGTCTCTTGTTCGACCTGGGTGCCGGCAAAGACGGTATCGTAATCGGCTCATGCGCAATCTGTACCTCGACCTAGACCTCGACCTCGACCTCGACCTCGGCTGACCGCGTTGCGGCGCAGCTCGCGCTCAGCCTTCTAGCCCGAAAAATTCATGAGGCGGGGCGAGAAGCCTGGTGACGCCGCGGTACGCTCGCGTTCTGGTTGTGCGGGCGCGTTCGGCCGATGCCGGT
>NZ_JQKB01000270.1 GCF_000745835.1 Belnapia moabensis DSM 16746
GCCGCGTCTGGTGTCAGGTCGGCGGCCGCCGCCCAGGCCGCCATGCAGCAGCGCATTGCCGCTTCCGGCCGGGGGCGCTGACCATGACGATCTTCGTCTTCGGCCAGCCCGGCCGCGTTCCTGGCTTCGATGGAATGCCCCCTGAGATGCAGCAGCGCGAGGCCTGTCGCACGCGTTCTGCCGTCGCGGACCTCTTGAGTCGTCCGCGTGCTGAGTTTCCGGCCGTAGTGGTTCGCTTTGCTGGGCGCGAGGTGCCGGAGCATGTGCTGGATGCGGCCTGGACGGCTGCCAGAATGACGCACCGGGCGATGGGCAGGCCGTTGCATTATGACTGGATTAGCGCGCTGGCGGCGGAGATGCCTAGCGCCCTAGCGGCTGAGGCTGGGCGGAAGCAGCGCATGGAGCCTCTGCCGGTCTTTGACGCCAATGGCGCCCGGAAGGCGGGCTCGGCGGCAAGGCAGGATGTGCCGCGTGAGTTGGTTGCGCCCTTGGTCTTGGACCCCGTGGAGGTGCCGGCCGATGCCGAAGAATAAGCCGCCGGTGCCGGGTGCCACGCCCGAGCCAAAGAAGGCTGTAGAGGTGTCGCCGCCGCTGCCGCCGGTTAGCGTGCCGCCGCCAGCACCATTGCCCACCATCGCGCCTGGTGGTGGAAAGGTGCGCCGGTAGCGCCGTCATGCCTCCGGCAGCACCTCCGCCCCCTTTGTCGGATAGGCCAAAGTCGGAGCGCGAGCTTCAGGCAGAGGCCCTGGCCGCGTTGCGTGCGGCGAAGGCGTTGGCCGCCTGTTTAGCGCGGTGGCGCCCCCTTGGCCGGGAGTGATTCGCTACCACGTGTCGAAGCGCTACCTCAAGCGGCAGCGGATGAACATTGCTATTCATCCATATTGTTACGAAACACCCATAATTATAGACTGGGAGCAACAGGGGGATACGGGCTCAAAAATATGCAGCGCATGTTCCTTCATATAGATACCGGCCATATTCGCATTGAAGACAGAACAGGTTGCCTTTTCAAAAGCTTAGATGAGGCCAAGGCTGAGGCTGTCGAGCTGATTAATGAAGTTGCCTTCGCTTGGCCGGGAGACGGCACCCCTCTGACCAACTTTCATGTCGATATCTGCGATGAAGCAGCACAACTGCTGGTAACTGTCCCTTCTCAAGACCTGTTCCAGGCAGAGCGGGCTACCGTTCCAGTCGCATCCGTGGCGTCCTTAGCCTTTCCCGCCCGCGCACCTGCCAGTGCATCACCTGCAATGAAGCTGGAGCTCTGGCCACATAAGCCAGCCGCTTAACGGCCCTTCTGGAGGTTGCCAGCTCTGCGCGCATAGCGAATGCGCTTGCGGGCCGTCTTGCGGCTGCGTTTTGGTCTGAGACGCATGGCGACACAATCCTTCTAGCCTACCGCAAACGAACGGCGCGGCGCCGCGAAGGTTGGCGCGTCATCTGCATCTGTGGTGCCCAATGGCCGATCCTGGCTATTGAACGGTTACGAAGTGGCTGGGCGCACGGCGGGG
>NZ_JQKB01000271.1 GCF_000745835.1 Belnapia moabensis DSM 16746
CCCCGCCGCTGCCCGGCCTGTCATCGGTTGGCGGCAAGCTCCTGATCGCCCGCTTCGACGGCGGGCAACTCTCCTCCGACGGCGGCCTGCTGGCCTTGCGCGAGGTCGAGCGCCGCCTCGGCATTGCCGACCGGCTGGCAGCCTGCATCGACGACCCGCGCTCGCCGGAGCGGGTCCGGCACCGCCTCGCTGCCATCTTGCGCTTCCGCATGCTCATGATCGCGGCCGGCTACGAGGACGGCAACGACGCCGACAGCCTGCGGCACGATCCGGTCTTCAAGCTCGCCCTCGACACGCTGCCCGAGGGCGCGCCGCTCTGCTCGCAGCCGACCATCTCCCGGCTCGAGAACCTGCCGGATGTGCGGGCGCTGCTGCGGATGGCCCGTGCCATGGTGGGGCTCTACTGCGCCAGCTTCCGGCAGGTGCCCCGCCGCATCGTGCTCGACATCGACGACACCTTCGATGCCGTCCACGGCGGGCAGCAACTGCGGCTCTTCAACGCCTACTATGACGAGTATGGCTTCCAGCCCATCGTGGTGTTCGACGGCGAGGGCCGGCCCGTGGCCGCCATGCTGCGCCCGGCCCGGCGTCCGACAGGTGCCGAGGCCCGCGCTTTTCTGCGCCGGCTGGTGCGCGAGATCCGCGGCCATTGGCCTCGGGTCGAGATCCTGATCCGCGCTGACAGCCACTACTGCGCCCCAGAGGTGCTCGACCTCTGCCGCGCCGAGCGGCTGGACTTCCTGCTCGGCGTCGCCTCCACCACCACGCTCCGTCGGCACGTCGCGGCGCTGGAGCAGAGCACCGCCGCCCGGCGCGCCGCCATGCCGGGCAGCGACAAGCTCCGCCGCTACAAGGAGTTCTTGGACGGCGCCGGCAGCTGGAGCCGGGTCGAGCGCATCATCGCTCGGGTCGAGGCCGGACCGCAGGGCACCGACACGCGCTTCGTGGTCACCAACCTTGCCGGCGGCACGCCGCGGCAGATCTACGAGGACCTCTACTGTGTGAGAGGTCAGGCCGAGAACCATATCAAGGCCTGGCGTCGCCACCTCGCCGCCGACCGCACGTCGTGCAGCCGCGCCACCGCCAATCAGCTTCGCCTCATGCTGCACACCGGCGCCTACTGGCTGCTCTGGTCGCTGCGCAGCCTCATGCCGAAGCGCTCCACCTGGCGCGTGGCGCAGTTCGACACTCTCCGCCTCCGCCTGGTCAAGCTCGCCACCCGTGTCGTCGCGCTGAAGACCAGGGTCATGCTGCACCTGCCGAGCGCCTGTCCGGACAAGGTTGTCCTGCGCCTCGCCCTTGAGCGCATGCCACGCCTGACTTGCTGAGTGCCGGGGCGAATGCCCCGGCCGCATCCTCCGACCCGCAATCAGCCAGCCCCGCGATCCGCACCTCACCACCGGTCCCGAAGCCGGCCATGGCGACGCGCGACCGCACAACCCTGAAGCGAGGAAACCGAAGCGATTTCAGACCGCTCGTCCGCCCTCACGAATGTTGCGGGCTA
>NZ_JQKB01000272.1 GCF_000745835.1 Belnapia moabensis DSM 16746
AGAGTAATAAGGGCGTTCGGTGGATGCCTTGGCGCCAAGAGGCGATGAAGGACGTGGCACGCTGCGAAAAGCTGCGGGGAGATGCGAGCGATCGTTGATCCGCAGATATCCGAATGGGGAAACCCCTCCTTTATGGAGATCACCATCTGAATACATAGGGTGGTGAGGCGAACCTGGGGAACTGAAACATCTCAGTACCTGGAGGAAAAGACATCAACGGAGATTCCGCGAGTAGTGGCGAGCGAAAGCGGAGCAGGCCAGTGGTCTGTGTGTGTTAAGCCGAGCCATCTGGAAAGGTGGGCCAGAGTGGGTGATAGCCCCGTAGGCGTATGGCACGCATGGATCCTTGAGTAGGGCGGGGCACGTGAAACCCTGTCTGAACATGGGGGGACCACCCTCCAAGCCTAAATACTCCTTGGCGACCGATAGTGCACAAGTACCGTGAGGGAAAGGTGAAAAGCACCCCGATGAGGGGAGTGAAAGAGACCTGAAACCGAGCGCCTACAAGCAGTCGGAGCCCGCAAGGGTGACGGCGTACCTTTTGTATAATGGGTCCGCGAGTTTCTGTTGGCAGCGAGCTTAAGCCGTGAGGTGGAGGCGGAGCGAAAGCGAGTCCGAATAGGGCGTCCAGTTGCCGGTAGAAGACCCGAAACCGAGTGATCTAGCCATGGCCAGGCTGAAGGTGCGGTAACACGCACTGGAGGGCCGAACCCACGCCTGTTGAAAAAGTCGGGGATGAGCTGTGGCTAGGGGTGAAAGGCCAATCAAACTCGGAAATAGCTGGTTCTCCGCGAAATCTATTGAGGTAGATCGTCGCTCGATTACCGCCGGAGGTAGAGCACCGGAAGGGCTAGGGGGGCCCAAAGCCCTACCAAACCCTACCGAACTCCGAATGCCGGCGAGTACAGGGCGGCAGACAGACAGTGGGTGCTAAGGTCCATTGTCGAGAGGGAAACAGCCCAGACCACCAGCTAAGGCCCCCAAATGATGGCTAAGTGGGAAAGCATGTAGGACGGCCATAACAACCAGGAGGTTGGCTTAGAAGCAGCCATCCTTTAAAGAAAGCGTAATAGCTCACTGGTCTAATAGCTGTCCCGCGGCGAAAATGTAACGGGGCTCAAGCCATCTGCCGAAGCTGTGGATGCTCGAAAGAGCGTGGTAGCGGAGCGTTCCCTAAGCCTGTGAAGCGGTACCTGCGAGGGGCCGTGGAGGTATGGGAAGTGCGAATGCGGACATGAGTAGCGACAAGGAGAGTGAGAAACTCTCCCGCCGAAAGTCCAAGGGTTCCTGCGCAAGGCTAATCCGCGCAGGGTGAGCCGGCCCCTAAGGCGAGGGCGACAGCCGTAGCCGATGGAAACAGGGTGAACATTCCCTGGCCCGCCAGATGTGACAGCCGTGAAGTTCTGTGTGCCCTTACTGGATTGGGTGTGCAGCTGGATCGGCTCGGGAAATAGCACTGGCATTATGGACCGTACCCTAAACCGACACAGG
>NZ_JQKB01000273.1 GCF_000745835.1 Belnapia moabensis DSM 16746
CCGAGATTGGCACCGAGAGCCTGTTCGGCACGCTGCGGCGGATCGAGCGGTCGGTGCTGCGGCGGGATGACCCGAACTACCGGCTGGGCGACCTGCCGACGCAGATCGCCATTGCCGCGGCGGTGGACGGGGTGCGGGAGCTCTCCCTGCTGAACCGCTGGACCTATGCGATGTGCCCGGTCGATGAGCGGGACGAGGGCATCGAGCGGCTGGCGGGCTGGGTGGTGGAGCATGCGCTGGGCCGGACAGTGGCGCCGCCGCGGGCGGGGCGCCTGCCGTTCCCCAGCCGGGCCAGCCAGGAGGCGCTGCAGCTAGCCGAGCGGGTGCATCGCCGGCTAGTGGCCTGGCGCTGGATGGCGCTGCGCTTTCCAGAGGTCTACCGGGACATCGACGGTGCTCTGGCTGAAAGCCGTCGGCTGAATGAATGGATCGAGGCGGTGCTGGCGACGCGCCCCTCGGGGCGGGTGCTGGCCTTGGCTGCCGGGGAGACCATGGAGGTGGGTGGCGCATCACGCGGTCATTCCAGACGGCGCCAGTTCGGCCAGCGCGGAGGGTCGGCCCGAAAGGCGTGAACCCTTTTACGATTTGGTTGCCTGCGGCTCTTGAACTTAGGTGGCTTGGCTGCCAGATAGGCGCCCCGCTGTGGGACGGGTCACTTTCAGAGACCCATCCCGCCGGGACTTGAAGCGGCGCCGCAAAGCACTAACCCCAGTACTCGCTGTGGCGCAGATCCCTCCCAGAGGTCTAGGTGAATAGACCTTGAAGTAGGGGCTAAAAGGTCCCATCTCGGTGGCCTGCCGCAAGGCGGTTCGTTTGGAAGGCTTAGGCAACTAGGTCTTGACGTTGGGGCTGAGAGGCTCCATATCGGCCATCCGCTGCAAGGCGGATTGCTTCCAAAAAGGTCTGGGTGACTGGGCCTTGAAGTCGGTGCCGAGAGGTACTACTTCAGTAATCCGCCGCTGAGGCGGAGGCTTCGGGGGCAGCCCCGGAGCGGGCTTGAAACTGGTGCTTGCGAGTGCCAAGTCGGGTGCCCTGTAGCGGGGCGGTTGCTCTTTCCGGGCTGGCCGGTGGCGCCTTTGGGTGTTGCTGGCGGTGTTTGGAGATCGAGGGCTGCTCGGCTGCTAAACCCTGATCTTTGTGCCTTCGGGCACCGGTTTTTGCCCTGCAGCAATGCGGGGCTGCTCTTTGTCGGCTCTGGGCCGCGCCAGCGATGGTGCGCCGAGCTGGTAAAGGCGGGTTCTTTGACAGTTGCATCGGTCTTTTGGAAGTATGCAGGCGCTTTCGGCCTTGCTGCTGGTGCTGTCCCGTAAGTAGGGCATGTGCTGGGGCTTGAGCTTAGAGAGTGCTTTGCATCGAGAGTGGTGAGCGGAGTCTGATCGAAAGGCGTCTGCGTGGCCTGGCTTTGGCTGGGTTGCGAAGATGAACCTGAGAGTTTGATCCT
>NZ_JQKB01000274.1 GCF_000745835.1 Belnapia moabensis DSM 16746
GGTTCGGCCGCGCCCCGGGGCGAGGACGCGAATGGTGGTGTCATCGGTCCAGATCACGCCCTGCGCCAGAGCATAGGTGCCGATCGCCTCGGCCAGCGGCCGCAGCCACCAGGCGCCGTGGCCCACCCAGTCGGCCAAGGTTTGGCGCTCGATCTCCACCCCCTCGCGCGCCAGGATGCCTGAGAGACGGTAGAGGGGCAGGCCGTCGAGATACTTCGAGATCAGCACATGGGCCACCAAGCCGGGCCCGGGCCGGCCCCGTTCAATGGGCAGGGCTGGCGCAGGTGCCTGCAGCATGGCCTCGCAGGCCCGGCAGGCATAGCGCGGCCGGATATGCCGGATCACCTTCAGCCTGGCCGGAAGCTTCTCCAGCACCTCCGTGATACTCTCGCCGAGCCGCGTCAGGCGGGCGGGATCGGTGCAGCCGCAGCGGCAGGCCAGGACGGGCTCGTGCACTACTATCTCGCGCGGCAGGTGCTCGGGCAGTGGCCGGCGCGTGGCAGGCTTGCGCTGATTGCCGGACCTGCCTTTGGTTTGGCGCTCCTTCTCCGCCGCAGCCTCGCGCTCAGCTTGGTTCTCCTCGAGGTCGCCGATCAGCATCTCAAGCTGGTCGGCCTCGGCCGCCAGCTTCTCGGAGGACCGGCCATAACGATCGTGCCGCAATGCCGCCAGCTGGACCTTCAGCTTCTCGATCTCAAAGCCTGCATTGCGCAGCTCGGCGTCACGTTCAGCCAGGGCAGCGTCGCGCTCGGCAAGGAGCGTATCGCGCTGCGCCAGCAGGGCGCGCAGCGTCTCCACATCGTCCGGGAATGCCGCGGTGTCGAGGTCGGAGGTCACGCGTACAGCGTCGCTGACCGCAGCGCGTCGCCGCAAATAAGAGGAGCGTTACCCCACAACCTCGGGCCGAGCCGTCCAGGCCGGCATGCGCCAGTCAATCCCCTCCAAAAGCATCGAGAGCATGGCTGGCGTGAGTGAAACAACACCGCTCGTCGCCTGCGGCCACACGAAGCGACCTTTCTCTAACCTCTTGGCCACGAGAACCAGGCCTTGGCCGTCCCAAGCCAAAATCTTCAGCAGGTCACCGCGGCGCCCACGAAAGCAAAATACCGCGCCGCTGTACGGATCCTGCGCCAGCACCGTCTGCACCTGGGCTGCCAAACCATCGAAGCCCTTCCGCATATCCGTCGCGCCGCAAGCCAAGTAGACGCGCGTGCCAGGCGGCGGGCCAAACATCACCGGCCACCCAGTTCGGCCAGCACGCCCCGCAGTACCACCATGTCCACCCGGCCGCTGGCACGCACCGTCACACCGGAGGCAAAGCCAATCTCAATCACGCCAGGCGCCTCAACCACACCCTCCCGCGCCGGCCTCGGTCCTTCCACACGCGGCGCCTCCGGCACCACCGCCACCGGCATGAACCCCGACACCGCCGCCGCTAG
>NZ_JQKB01000275.1 GCF_000745835.1 Belnapia moabensis DSM 16746
TCACCGCGCTCGGAATACCCGTCACCGAAGCCGTAGGATGAGGCTGTCCGGGGAAAGGGGAACCCTAACCGTCAGCTCATTTGTGCAACAGAGCCCGGATATCGGCTACGCATGTCCGACGTATGATATGCAGCCGCTGCTCAGGGGCATTGCTCACCGCTTCTGTTCTTCCGACGACGCAAGCCGGTCGAAGGCTGAAGCTAGAGCATTTCAGGCTTGCACGGACTCACGGAGTCTGATTCGACGCTGCTGGTGGAGCAGCGAGGCTGACGATGACGGCACCCCTGTCGCAGGACCTGCGGAAGCGCTTGGTCCGGGCTGTTGAGGAGGGCGCCTCGGCTCGGGAGGCGGCGGCCCGCTTCGCGGTGAGTGCCTCGGCGGCGATCAAGCTGGTGCGGCGGGTGCGTGAGACTGGCAGCACGGCACCGGCCCGGATTGGTGGCTACCGCAAGCCGCTGCTGGCCGGGCATGCACCTGGAGGACGCTCTTCGCCAAATCGAGGCCGATCGTCGTAACCTTCTCCATGGATGCCTCCTCTCCCTCGTGGTCAGGCTCAGCACCAACCACGCTATGGCACCTCGATGCCGCGGAGCAGGGGGCATCCAACCCATCATGTGAGCCGGGCTTGCCGCAATCGGACTGCGGGCAAAGAAAAGCCGCCCTCGTGGTCCGAAGGACGGCTTTAAAGGTGGGGGTTGAGTGAACCCTTGAAGTTCCAGTCCGAGCCGAAGCGACCGCGCTGGTTCGCCACTGTATCACTCCGCAGCCGATACGCACTGCCGCAATCGGGCTGCAGGCAAGGAAAAGGCCGGCTGCCTGCAGGTGCAAACCGGCCTTGAGTTGGTGCTGGGGTACCAATCCCTCGTGGGGAGCAAACGCCGTTCCAACCGAATTGGTTTGCGGCCATTCCTCGTCAGGATTGGATAGTCCGCTTACCGCAAGAGAGCCGGCGCTGCCGCAAGCGGCCTGTACGCAAAGGAAAGGCCGCCCGGGGGAGCGGCCTTGAGCCATCGGGGGGGCGGCTTTGAAGTGCATGGGTTGCCTTCCTCTTGGAGGTGGCCCCCGAACACCACCTTGCAAGGCTGGTTTGCGAGCGTTCCGCACCAGCAGCGGCGCTGCCGAAGTCGGCTTTGCGCGGGTGTGGCGGGAGGGGGCCATCCAGCCCCGGCAGACAACAGGCAGCCCCCACCGCGTGGCCTACCCCTTACGGCTCCCGTAACGGGTTTAGCTGGCCGCCTGCTGCTCTTCCCGCCACCAAGCCGCGAGGCGCGCCTTCTTGAGCGGCCTTTCGGGCTGGTCGAGCTGCCTGGTTTCGTGGCGGAATAGGTCGCGTCCGTCAACGTGGTGGAATTTGCTGATGAGCTTGGGGCGACCACGGCTCAGGCAGGCCGGGGTGGCAGTTGTAGGGTCTCGTTGGTG
>NZ_JQKB01000276.1 GCF_000745835.1 Belnapia moabensis DSM 16746
CCGATCCAACGATGACACTGACGGTCTGGGCCATAGCCGGAGAATTCCACCGCAGCGGCCCGCTGTGAATCCTCCGTCTGGGTCAGTGCACTAGCACAACGGGGCGCCAGACGCGCCGGTGACCCTGTATGGCCCGCGCTGGGGCAGATGGGCTGCCCGGCCCAAGATGCGGCGCGGTGCCCAGACTCGTGTGGCTTTCACGAACGGCAGTTCGAAAGCTTCGCCCACGTAGGAGCAGGTTGGCTCGGTGGCGAGTATCACCAGCATGGTCGATCGCCATCTCGCCTGCTGCCCGACCCGAACTCACTGCAGGCAGCACTTTTTGAACTTCTTGCCACTCCCGCACGGACACGGGTCATTGCGGCCGACGTCGCGCATCGGGTTCACCACCGGTTGAGGCACGTCCCAGCCACCGCCCAATGCACCGCCGGCAGCAAGCCTAGCCGGGCCGCGTTCGTACGCGTCTGAGAATGCATACCAGCCGGATAGCTCGGCGACCGCGTCCGTCAGCGGTGCAATACGCTGGCCCGCGAGGAAGGTGACTGGGTCGGAACTGGCCTGGGCGGCGAGGAGGTCCTGCTGAAAGTGCCTGTATGCCATGATATTCGGTTCAATAAAGCCCCGCTGGAAGGCATCGGCCACGAGTGGTTCCAGGCTCTCGAGGGCGAGCAGCGCCACTGCCTTCTGCCAGCCGGACCAGACGAATGACGGCCCCTGGGGCTGCAGCGATCTGTGTAGGTCGCGCAGGTAAGCCTCGGTTAGCTCCAGCGGCACCGTACCACTCGCGGTGAGATAGATCAGCGCGTCAAAGGCAATCGCGCGCGCTATTCCATCGGCCGACTCATTCTCGATGAGCGCCTTCAACTGATCCAGGTTGCCGTCATAGGTGCCGATTAGGATGGAGTTGAAGGTTGAGGTGATGCCGTCGCCCAGAGCAGCCTCGAGTGCCTCTCGGTCGTGAGCGAGTCGACAGATCGCGGGGAAGGCACGCTGTTCCCGCGCTTGCCCCATCATGTGCAGGATGAAAAACATCGCACCTGCGGTGCCCTCCGACCGATCCTGACCATCCGCGTAGGCCTCAAGGAAGGCCAAGAACGCCGGCGACACTTCGCCCCAGCTGTCGAGCGCCCGGCGCATGGCCTCTCCGGGCAACTTGTTACCCGCTGCTGCCAACTCACGAATAATTTCCGCTGCCACAGCATCAACCATCACATCGACTTCCTTATCAAACGCGGCAGCATGGTGTGTTCCTACATCTCACGATGAGACCGGGCCACATCCGCCGCCCAAGCGCTGAACCCATGCGGCTCTTGAAGCAGACTAAGCTTGAGTTTGCACATGCTGTGACGATCTCGTCATGATGCATGGATCCAGAAAAAGCCCTCGGCGGCGATAAAGGCGAGAGCGTCGTCGAG
>NZ_JQKB01000277.1 GCF_000745835.1 Belnapia moabensis DSM 16746
TCGCTGGCGGCAGCGACGGCAGCAAGCTACGGCATGGGACAGCGGGTTACGATCGAAGTTATGCCCTCGGACTGCCGGGTGGACCTGAATATGGCAGTGCCGCTCGGCCTCGCGGCATCCGAAGCGATCTCAAATGCATTCAAGCATGCTTTTCCAGCCGGGCGCCGCGGATGTGTGCGGCTGGCCTTCCAGGCACCAACTGAGGCCACGGATGGGGAAGTCACGGTCAGCGACGATGGCATCGGTGTCTCCGAGCCGCCCTCTGCCGGTCGGCGAGGTGCAGGCTCCTCAATTGCAGAGGCCTTGGCGCGTCAAGTTGGCGGGCAGGTCGCAGTAGAGCGGAACAATGGGACGGTGTGGCGCCTGACCTTCAAACGGCTTGGCCAAGGCAACAACGAAGCGGTCGCCGTAGCCTCTGGAAACAACCGGGTTGACTTGCCGATCATCGAACCAGTGTAAGTCGATCACCGGACGCCGCAGATCGAAACGAAGTTGGGTCCACGCACTGGTGCTTGGCATCTCCTGATCGCGGTTGCATGCCCTCACCCCTGACCGCGTGGCCGTTCTGAGCGACGACACTCCATAACAGGGCGCCCATCTCCAGCCCGCCTTACCTCAGGCCGATGCCCAGGGGCATCAAAGCGGTGCAGCGCTCGGGTCTGGGAAGGTGACCACCACGGCTGTGCCCTCGCCACCCGATCCATTCTCCATCACGGCTCGGCCCCTGACCTGCTTGGCAAACATCTCAACGAGCCGCAGCCCAAAGGAGCCCGTCCGGCGCTCGACCGACATGCCTGCACCATCGTCCTCGGTTCGAGCGGAAACGTAGCGGCGGGGTGAGCGTCGGCACAAGCTATTTGCAGACCTGCCCTGCCGGGCCTAGCTAATCTGGCCGCGGTCCTCCCCGCTCGGGAGGGCGTTGCTCGGCGTAGATGCCGTGCGCCGGTTGCGGGCCACGTTCAGTAAGCCGGCGCAGGTGGTGACCAGCGCCATCACGGCGCCGACCAGCGCGGTCAAGAAGCCGAGCATCGCTAAGAGGTTCGGGAGCAGGAGGCTGTAGTCGGCCAGGACGGGCGGGGTGGTCCCCGCACCCGCGGAGATGATCCGCACCTCCCCAAGGGCGACCAGCGCAAGGCCGAGCCCCAGCAGGGTGAGCGCGCGCCAGAACCACGTCCCGTACCAGCGCCGCCCCGTTTCACCCTTCTCCTTGACCATAGCTTCCTCGGCCCTTGCTGAAGCAGCAGTGAGCACGGACGGAGCCGCCATGTACGGCCCACCCTTCCGGACAGTATTAGTCACGCTCCCCGTTTGATGTCTTCCTTCTCGGGCGGCGGCCTTTTGCCCTCAGCGGCCTCGCGCTCGGCCACCCGCTTCGTCATGTGCGCCACCACCTGCTCCGCGGTGCCGTAAA
>NZ_JQKB01000278.1 GCF_000745835.1 Belnapia moabensis DSM 16746
AGCCTGGAACGCGCTGATGCGCAGACCAGAGCAGGTCACCTCCATCACCACCCGTGCCTGGGCTCAGGTCAAGCTCTAGGGCGGCTGGTATTACAAACTCCCGAGCTACGGGGCGGCCAAGCGGGAGGTGATGCCCGATGTCGAGCACCGCCAGCACAAAGGCCTGAACAACCGGGCAGAGAATTCACACCAGCCAACGCGACGACGAGAGCGGCAGATGAAGCGCTTCAAGTCAGCGCGGCATGCACAGCGTTTTCTTTCTGCCCATGACCAGATCGCCAACCTCTTCCATCTGCGCCGCGACCACGTCACCGTCAACGAGTATCGCGCCGCACGGCTACGCGCGTTCGAAGTGTGGGCCGATATCAGCGGGGTCGCTGCGGCGGCTTGGCGGTCGATCGGTCGCTGCCGCGACCGGCCAGCTTGTTTGCCCCAAGGCCAACGACTTGACGGTGCCGCTACGACAACGCCCTCGCCGAGACGATCAATGGCCTGTTCAAGACCGAAGTGATCCGGCGGCGCGGGCCGTGGCGCTCGCTGGAGGCCGTCGAATACGCCACCCTCGACTGGGTGGACTGGTACAACAACCGCCGCCTCCTCGAGCCGATCGGCAATATGCCGCCCGCCGAGGCCGAGGCACGCTATTATGCCGAGCTCAAGCCAGCCGCCCTGGCAGCCTGACTCAAGCCAACCAGCCTCCGGCGAAACCGCGGCGGTTCAATAGCTGGATAGGGGCGGGCTCGGACGTCATCCCGCCAGCCTAGCCTTGCCGCTTCGTTCCGGCCGCCAACCAGAAACTTACCAATGCCTGTCAGAGGAACCAATCACCCGTGGCGTGGAAATTCGTGGTCGCCTGAGCTGCGAGGGCATTCCAGTCGATCACGTGCGGAGCCTCAACCACTGGCGACGGGGCAGGTGCCGGATCAGCCGCAGGAGCCGAACCGGGCGGGGTCCAGCGCCGATCCTCGATCTGCTGGAGAGTGGCCCACCAGCCATTTGCCTCGTGAAAGGCGGAGACAAGTTTGCCGATCGCATTCCAATCGTTGGCGGCCGGATAGTGGTAGATATCGGTCGGCGGCAGCGGGGCGGTGGGGGCGTCGAGCACGCTTATGGAGTGGGTATCGAAGCCTGTCACTCCGTGGAGCAGGATGCTACTTGAGCCGTAGGAGATGAGGGTGTTCCCGCTGATCTGGCTCACCTTGACGCTTGACGCAGCGACGCCGTGGAGCTCGAGATGGTCAGTCCCTTTGAGGTAACCGTCCACAGTATCATTGCCGTCGCCGGCATCGAGCCGGGTGCCGTCGCGGGTGTGGTAGGAAATGAGGGTGACGTAGTCTCCGGCTTGTTCAACGAGCCATAACCGGCGTTGGCGCGCCGGCGGAGAC
>NZ_JQKB01000279.1 GCF_000745835.1 Belnapia moabensis DSM 16746
GATGGGCATGGCGAAGCTCCTCTGCTCGCCACGTTGAATCAGAGCGCCGTCAGTCTGGGAATCCCCAGAGAGTCATGCTCTCGGAGACTTGGTATGAGCCGCAGCAGCGGCTCAGTTCCTCACGGCGGCGCAAAGCCCCCCGTCGACCAAGATCTCGGTGCCGGTAATGTATTTCGCAGATTCTGAAGCCAGGAACAACGCAGCCTCGGCGACATCGAAGGCCTCGCCCATGCGTCCCATAGGCACCTGCTCATGCCGGCGTCGGAAGAAGGCGTCGCGGTCGGTGCCGGTCTCGCGGCTCGCGAATTGAGATGCAAGTTTCTCGACGAGCGGCGTCTCGATCAGCCCCGGCAGCACGCAGTTGAGCCGGACGCCGCGCCGCGCGTAATCGACCGCCACCACGCGGCTGAACTGAATCAGGCCGGCCTTGGCTGCCGCATAGGCCGCCTGCGGCTTGCCGGTGTAGCGAATGCCGGCAGTGGAGGCGATCGAGACGATGGCGCCCTTGCCCTGCCTCTCCATCAAGGGCAGCACGGCCTTCGTGCAGAGGAAGGCCGACTTCAAATTCAGCTCGATCTGCGCATCCCAGACCTCCTCCGCCATCGTGGCGGGATCGCCGGGCAGCGACAGGCCGACATTGTTGACCAGGATATCGACGCGCCCGAGCTTCTCGACGCAATCGGCGACCAGCGCTTCCACCGTCGCCCGTTTCGTCACGTCCCCAATACCGAACACGAAACGGCCCCCTTCGTCCTCCACCAGGCGCTGCGTCTCCTTGCCCGCCTCATGGTGGAGATCGATCCCGTACACCGTTGCGCCAGCGCGTGCAAAGGTGACGGCAATCGCCTTGCCGTTGCCCCAGCCCGGCCCCTGGGAGCCGCAGCCGGTGACAATAGCAACCCGCCCGTCCAGGGACTTTCTGTCAGGACCGGACATGGGCCGCCCCCGCTAAGTCATCGTGATAGTCGATCTCCAGTCCCTCCAGCTAACGCGAGCCATGTTGCGCACGCCTGTCGCGGCGGTGAGCAGGACAGGCTCGCGGTCGGATAGTGCACCGCAAGCACGGCGGCGGGAACGCAAATTTCACATGCCACTGCACCGCGGCAGGCAAGCACCATGCGCTGCGCCGCGGCCAACAGGTTGGAAGCCGGATGTCGCGAAGGTTCCTGGGTCGGTGCGCGACCGTCCTCCGGCCGGGGCGCCTCAGCCCGGCGAAATGGCCGAAGCCGCGCTAAGCTTGAGTTTGCACATGCTGTGACGATCTCGTCATGATGCATGGATCCAGAAAAAGCCCTCGGCGGCGATAAAGGCGAGAGCGTCGTCGA
>NZ_JQKB01000280.1 GCF_000745835.1 Belnapia moabensis DSM 16746
CCGCCATCCGAGGTCAGCCGCCCGCCATCGAAGGCGGCGACCACTTTCTTGCGGCCGATCGCTGGAAAGCCGAAGGCTCGGTCGCATTGTCATCCGTGGCGGGTGTGGCAGGGCCTGGCGGTGCTGCGGGTTGGTCTCGACACCCGAGTTCGTAAACGCAATCAGCAGCTTACGCCACGTCCGCCAGCCTCCCCGCAGACCCGTGGTGAATAAAAACGGCTAGTGTCGCCTCAGCCGTGTGCCCAGGACTATGAGCCTGTCGCGGTCAGTCTCATCGGCCACCGGAGCAGCCAGGCCCGGTTATCGAGGCTATGGTGAACGGGTTTGCGGCTCGTCCATATTCACCACCCTGAAGCCGGTCGCAGCCGGCATCGCTGTACCGACGGATCATGCTCTCGACAGCCCCCTATTCGCTGCTGCAGCCCGGCAACCAATGATCCCCAAACTCGGCCTGGTGGATCGCCGTCCAGGCTGCCGGAACAAGCGCATCCAAATGGTCGGGCTTGTGGAGACGAGCGATGGGTGTTCCTAATCCATGAAGGCTGGCTTGCGGGGCATCTGCATGAAAGCCAGTGACAACGACGACTGGTAGCTGCGGTCTGGTACGGCGAAAAAATCGGATGATATGCTGTCCGGCAAGTTCACCATTCAAGAACAAATCAACAATAAGAATAGTGAGACTATGCGCATCGTACTGCATTGCCTCCTGTTTAGTGGCAGCCAGGACCACATCAAACCCTGACTGTAGAAGAACATCTTCCATAGAAAGAGCTACCAAAGCTTCATCTTCGACAATAAGGGCCAACGGCTTCGGCGCCACATTGTTGGACATCGTTGTATTCCAAAGAAACAACCGATCACCTCGGCTTGGTGTTGTTTTACAGGTTTCCGTGAGCACAATCGCGCTAGTTGCGCCTCATTCTGGCGAGCCCGGCTGAAATCTGCGGCTACCAACAGGCGCCCCCCGCGCCGCGGCACCGGCCCTGTTGCTCAAGGCGGAAGACCTTTCACGCCCTGGCGTGGTAGATTTCTCACAGCCCCTGCTGGTAGCCCAGCAGGATCCCTGCCGACAGGGATTGCAGTCCCTCTGAGGTGCGGACCTATTAGGTTATTCTGTTGCAGCACCGCCCGACAATGTGACCGCCTCGTGGTACAGTCGGTACGATTCCGCCAAACACGTCGGAGAAGGGCGTTCGGTAGCGTCTACGGAGGTGGTGGAAAATCCGGCCTTGGCTGGGGTGTAGAGTTGGGGTGGCCATCGGACCTGGCGGCTAGGGTGGAGTTGCGAC
>NZ_JQKB01000281.1 GCF_000745835.1 Belnapia moabensis DSM 16746
GGACTGGTAGAGCATACCAAGGCGCTTGAGAGAACCATGCTGAAGGAACTAGGCAAATTGCTCGCGTAACTTCGGGATAAGCGAGACCCTACTTTGGGCAACCAGGGTGGGGTGACACAAACCAGGGGGTGGCGACTGTTTAGTAAAAACACAGGGCTCTGCGAAATCGAGAGATGACGTATAGGGTCTGACGCCTGCCCGGTGCCGGAAGGTCAAGGGGAGATGTGCAAGCATCGAACCGAAGCCCCGGTAAACGGCGGCCGTAACTATAACGGTCCTAAGGTAGCGAAATTCCTTGTCGGGTAAGTTCCGACCTGCACGAATGGCGTAACGACCTCCCCACTGTCTCCAGCATGGGCTCAGCGAAATTGAATTCCCCGTGAAGATGCGGGGTACCCGCGGTTAGACGGAAAGACCCTATGAACCTTTACTGCAACTTCGCAGTGGCGCCAGGAAGGGACTGTGTAGGATAGGTGGGAGGCTTTGAAGCCGGGGCGCCAGCCTTGGTGGAGCCAACCTTGAAATACCACCCTGTGCCTTTCTGGCGTCTAACTGAGCCCCGTTAACCGGGGCCAGGACCCTGCGTGGTGGGCAGTTTGACTGGGGCGGTCGCCTCCCAAATGGTAACGGAGGCGCGCGATGGTGGGCTCAAGCCGGTCGGACATCGGCTGTTGAGTGCAAAGGCACAAGCCCGCCTGACTGTGAGCGCGACAGCGCGAACAGAGACGAAAGTCGGCCTTAGTGATCCGGTGGTCCCGCGTGGAAGGGCCATCGCTCAACGGATAAAAGGTACTCTAGGGATAACAGGCTGATCTCCCCCAAGAGTCCACATCGACGGGGAGGTTTGGCACCTCGATGTCGGCTCATCGCATCCCGGGGCTGGAGCAGGTCCCAAGGGTTCGGCTGTTCGCCGATTAAAGCGGTACGTGAGCTGGGTTTAGAACGTCGTGAGACAGTTCGGTCCCTATCTGCCGTGGGTGCAGGAGACTTGCGAGGATCTGTCCCTAGTACGAGAGGACCGGGATGGACGTACCTCTGGTGTACCAGTTGTTCCGCCAGGAGCATCGCTGGGTAGCTAAGTACGGACGGGATAACTGCTGAAGGCATCTAAGCAGGAAACCCCCCTCCAAACGAGGTCTCCCTCGAGGGCCGTGATAGACCATCACGTCGATAGGCCGCAGGTGGAAGTGCAGCAATGCATGCAGCCGAGCGGTCCTAATCGCCCGATAGATCTCCA
>NZ_JQKB01000282.1 GCF_000745835.1 Belnapia moabensis DSM 16746
GCGAGGTGGAGAACAGCGCCGGAGGGGAAGCGATAGGTGGCGGGCGCATCCTCATCCTCGCCCGGCTTCAACGGATCGCGCACCGCACCGCGCTTCTCCAGCTCTGCCCGGATCAGGCGCTCCGGCTCCTTTTGCACGATGGCAAGCGTCTCGCCATTGGCCTGCGCCGCCTCGACCAGCAGCACATTGACCACATCATGAACGCCCTGCGGCTTGAGCAAAGAAGTTTTGCCGAATTCGCGTGGCACCTGAACAACATACTGATGCGGCGCTTCCACCTCGATTTCGGTGACTTCTAGCTGCGGCGACCAAAACCGCAGCAGCTCGGGCCGCGTCGTGGCGCCCAGGTACAGCATGGCCGGTGCTTGCCATGATTCGTGGATATCCTCGCGCCAGGCGAGGTGGAGCATCGTGCCTTCGGCGCGGATGATGTTAACGCTGCGCGCGTCGCCGCTGTCCAGGAACGCGCCGATCATCTTGGCGAGTATAGGGCGAGCTCGGATGAACCCCTTATCCGCTGCCTCGCGGTAGGCGGCGATTGCCTCCTTCTTTGTGGTGCCCACCTTTAGCTTGACCGAAGGCTTGAGCTTCCATTCCAGCTTGGCCCACTCGGCCGCCGGGCATGTGGTGCCCATTGGCAACGTCACGCCGCTCACGGTCAACGAGTGCTGGACTGGTGCGAAGGCGTCCAAGCCCTTGCGGAAGATCTTGCCTGGAGCCTGCGGCAGCAAGCCGGCGACGGCAGCGCGGCGATACTCTGTCAGTTGTGCTGCTTCGTCTTCAGTCAGCCCCTCGGTCGGCGCGTTCGCCAGCGTGGCAAGATCAAGCTTTAGCGGCTCATCCCCCGCGCCTCGGAGCCATCCTCGCGTCGGGTCCTCATCAACGATGAGCGCGGTCGGCCGGAGCGGCTTGCCATCCTCGTCACGCGGCCAGCCGGCAAAGGGGCTGCGCGTCGCCACCTGATGCGCGACAACCCACACGTCCGCCACCTGATCCCGCTGCGCCAAGTAGCTGCATGTTGTCGCCGCAGGGCAGGCGATGCAGCCATGATTGGCGTCCAGCCCTGCCATCTGCGCTGCGTTGGGCAGTTCCGGCACGGTGCACATGGCCTTGCCCGGATTGAACGGGTCGGCCGCCTCCATGCCCCGCCAGACCCCAACTCGCAGCCCTGGCGCTTCCTGGCGGATATCAGCTGCTAACTGATCGCCCAGCTTATGGCGGGGG
>NZ_JQKB01000283.1 GCF_000745835.1 Belnapia moabensis DSM 16746
GGCCTCTGGGCTGCGCCGGGCATAGCGCAGGCGGCTAGTGGCGCCGAGCACCAGCAAGCGGCGCAACATGGCGTTGCCCTGCCGGGAGATCCGGCTCAGGCGCTCCTTGCCGCCGCTCGAGTGCGGCTTCGGGGTCAAGCCAAGCGAGGCCGCAAAGTGCCGCGCCGAGGCGAAGCCGTGCGGATTGGGCACCATCGCGGCCAGGGTTGTCGCGCCGATCGCCCCGATGCCGGGGATGCTCGCCAGCCGCCGGGCCGTCTCGTCCCCACGCGCATGGCGGACCATGCGGCTGTCGAGCCGCTCAATGCGCTCCTCCAGGGCTTCGATCTGCGCCACCAGCTCGCCCAGCGCCTCGCGTGCCAGATGGGGCAGCCGGCTATCCTCGTCGTCACGCACCACCGCGATCAGCTCAGCGACCTTGCGCCCCTGCGCCGCTACGATGCCGTACTCGGCGAGATGGGAGCGCAGCGCGTTGACGGTCTGGGTGCGCTGGCGCACCAGCATGTCGCGGACCTTGAGCTCCACCAGGCTCGCCTGCTGGACCTCGGTCTTCGCCGGCACGAAGCGCATGGTCGGACGTGTCACCGCCTCGCAGATCGCCTCGGCGTCTGCTGTGTCGGTCTTGCCCCGCTTGACATAGGGCTTCACGTAAGCCGGCGGCATGAGCCGGACCGTATGGCCGAGGCGAGTGAGCTCGCGCGCCCAATGGTGCGCTCCGCCGCAGGCCTCCATGCCGACCAGCGCGGGCGGCAGGGCCGCGAAGAACTCCAGCACCGCTGACCGACGCGGCTTGCGCCGCAGCACCACCCCACCGGCCGCATTGACCGCATGCACCTGGAAGACGCTCTTGGCCAAGTCGAGGCCGATCGTCCTAATCTCCTCCATGGATGCCTCCTCTCCCTCGTGGTCAGGCTCAACACCAACCACGCTATGGCACCTCGATGCCGCGGAGCAGGGGCATCCAACCCATCAAGTGAGGAGAGGCTGGCTCATGGTTGCTTTGGAGGCTTGCCCAGGATCCATTCAGTACCGCTCTGGCCCGCGACTTCGGCGGAGACAGGCAGATTTGATTTGGGCGGTTTCCTTTCGCCAGTGCTTCGGCCGATGGTGCTAGCCCGAAAAATTCATGAGGCGGGGCGAGAAGCCTGGTGACGCCGCGGTACGCTCGCGTTCTGGTTGTGCGGGCGCGTTCGGCCGATGCCGGT
>NZ_JQKB01000284.1 GCF_000745835.1 Belnapia moabensis DSM 16746
CTTATCCGCTGGGATATGCGGCGCCAGTTGTTCCGTCGGTGCCCTACGCCGCTCCGGGAAAGTTGGCCATCGTTGTGGGGCGGACATGATCGCTGCGGGGCCGCATTTCCCGGAACTCGCTTTGCCAGGAGGTCCAGCCAGCCGTGCCAGCCAAGGGTAGCATAGACCGAAGGCAGCTCCTTACGCTGCTGGGGCTGGCAGCCGCGGTTCCTCGGCCCGCTGAGGCCTTCGAACTCCCCGACGCCACTGGACTGATCACCGAGAACCGCCATGACGGCGTGCGCATCCTCAGCGCGGGAGGCGAGTTCGTCGGCGCGCGCGGAGCATACTATGGGCCGCCGGTGCCTTTCACCCAGCTCCCCCGTCATCTGATCAACGCCCTCGTGGCAAGCGAGGACCGGCGGTTCTACGAGCATTGGGGGCTGGACCCGAGGGCGATGGCACGCGCGGTCTGGTCGACGCTCACCGGGCGGACCCAGGGTGGCAGCACGCTGACCCAGCAGACCATCAAGGAGGTCTACCTCCGGGAACACAGTCCGATCGTCCGGAAGCTGCTCGAGGAGCCGGTCCTGGCGCCCATCCTGGAGCTCAACCTGACCAAGGAGGACATCCTGTATGTCTACCTGAACAGGGTGTTTTTCGGGGGCAGCGCCTATGGCATCGAGGCCGCCGCCCGGGTCTACTTTAATAAGTACGCGCGCAACCTCAGCATCCTCGAATCCGCCATGATGGTTGGGCTGCTTCCAGCGCCCAACCGGTTCAACCCTCACCGGAATTTCGAGCTTTCGCGTGACCGAGGCATCCGGGTCATTGAACAGATGGCCGAAGCGGGCTCCCTCAGTCGGAGCGCGGCAGACCGCGCCAAGGCGCAGAACGTCATAGTGATACCGTCCCGATCAGCCTGGGGCGGCTTCTACCCCCGCAGCACTGGTATCGGCTGGTTCGCGCGTTGGGCGGAGAACGAGGCCAACGCCAACTCCGTACCGTCACAGCGAAGCGGCACGCGAACCATCGCAACCACCTTGGACCTGCGCATCCAGGCCGCCGCCGAAAGACAGCTGGAGGCGACCCTACGGCAGCACGCCCAGACAAGGCAGATCGAGGAGGGCGCGGTCGTCGTCATGCGATACAACGGCGCGGTCCTAGCGCTCGTCGGTGGACGCGACTATCGGCTGAAGGAATGGGATCACGTTACCCAAGCCAG
>NZ_JQKB01000285.1 GCF_000745835.1 Belnapia moabensis DSM 16746
CCAACGCCAACTCCGTACCGTCACAGCGAAGCGGCACGCGAACCATCGCAACCACCTTGGACCTGCGCATCCAGGCCGCCGCCGAAAGACAGCTGGAGGCGACCCTACGGCAGCACGCCCAGACAAGGCAGATCGAGGAGGGCGCGGTCGTCGTCATGCGATACAACGGCGCGGTCCTAGCGCTCGTCGGTGGACGCGACTATCGGCTGAAGGAATGGGATCACGTTACCCAAGCCAGGCGCCAGCCAGGATCCGTGGCCAAGCTCTGCGTCTACCTGGCGGCGCTCGAGGCAAGATATACGCCTGACACGAACGTCAGCGATGCGGCCCTGACACTTGGCGGGCGCAGCGTGAGAAACTTCGACGACCGATACCTCGGCGATATCACACTTGCCGCGGCGCTGGAGCGGTCGTCCAATACGGCCGCCGTTCGTCTGGCATTGCAGATTGCGCGTGAGACAAGGGATGTGATCAAGGCGCTACGCGTGGCGGAAGAAGTTGAGGGCGAAGCGGGCGACTTAGCGCTCGGAACCTACCAGGCGAGGCTCGTCGATCTTACGAGCGCCTTCGCCAGCGTCGCCAATCGCGGCAGGATGGTCGTTCCCTATTCGGTGCAGCGGGTTCAAGACCCGGCCGGTGTCGAGCTCCTGACACGCGTGCTCCCGGCAAGATCGGAGATTCGCCAAGTCTTACAGCCTCAACAGGCCGACATGATGCGTCAGATGCTCGCTGGCGTTGTGCAACGGGGTACGGGAAGGGCTGCTGACCCAGGTTTCTGGGCGGCCGGCAAGACGGGTACGACCACCGAGAGCCGGGATGCTTGGTTTATCGGCTTTACCGAGCGGTATGTCGCCGGTGTCTGGCTCGGGAACAGTGACAGCAGGCCGATGCTCGGCGTGTCAGGGGGTGGCTTGCCGGCGCAGATCTGGCGCGCGGTAATGATCGATGCCCATCGAGACGCGTAACGGGGTAATCAGCCCTTACGACCTCCCGGTAAAACTGCTGTCCGGTGCGGTGACGCGCTCGGCTTTTGCTGACGCAATACGGGCGACTTGCCCTGCTTTCGTCCAACATGCCGGTTAAGCAGTATCGTGGGGACAGTCGGCCAAGCCGCGACGGACACTGCCCTCTGCAGAACCTATGTCGGCTGTTCGTGCTCTCTTCCCCGAACGCGGACATTCCGCTTTCGGCCAA
>NZ_JQKB01000286.1 GCF_000745835.1 Belnapia moabensis DSM 16746
CGGCGGCGATCGGCGAGCCGTTATGGGCGTGGATCTTGTGAAAGCGCCGGCGCAGATGGCTCCAGCAGAAGGCCAGCGTGACCGCGCTGTCCTTTTTGGCGGTGAGCGCGCGGAACCCGGTGTAGCCGTCCACCTGCAGGGTGCCGCGGAACCGAGCGAGATGGGCGGCTGGTCGGGCTGCCTTGCGGTCGCGGGCATAGACATAGGCCACCGCTGGTGGGCCGGTGCCGCGGGAGGCACGGTCGTCGGCCGCGTAGCACCAGAGCCGGCCCTCGCGGGTGCGGCCAAGGCCGCGTTCCAGGGTGGGCAGCGGCGTATCGTCGGCGAACACCCGGGCATGTCCCACGACATGGGCGAGGATGAGGTCGCGTAGCGGGCGCAGCCACCAGCAGGCCTTGCCGACCCAATCGCATAGGGTGGCCCGATCGAGCTGGATGCCTTGTCGGGCCAGGATCTGGCACTGCCGGTGGAGCGGGATGCCGTCGCCGTACTTGGCCACCAGCACCTGCACCAGCAGCGCCTCGGTGGGCAGCCCGCCGGTCACGACGCGCGCGGGAGCCGGCTGCTGGTGCACTCCAGCCTCCTCGCAGTGCCGGCAGGCGTAGCGGGGCCGGACAGTCACCAGCACCCGGAGTTGGGCAGGCACGACATCGAGCCGTTCTCCCCGGTCCTCGCCGATCCGCCGCATCTCCTCGCGGCAGCACGGGCAGTGGCGGTCCGCCAGGTCCAACACCTGCTCGACACGCTCGAGGTGCGCGGGCAGATGACCGCGGTTGCGGCGCCGCTCGGCATGCGGCTTGCGACCGCGCGGAACCGGGTTGTCGTTGCTCGCCGGTGGCGGAGTGGGCGGCGCTCCGCTGAGAGCCAGGGCCAGCTGGCCGGGATCAACCCGCTCGGCACTCTGGCCGAAGCGAGCCTGGCGCAGGTCATGGATGATCTGCTCCAGCGCCGCGATGCGCGCCTCGGCCGCGGCGAGCGCGGCCCGCAGCTGGGCTACGTCCTCGACGGCGGCATCACCGCTACTGCTGGCATGATCCTCGGGCACGCCGGAATCGTCGCCGACCTGCTCGCGTCGCACCAAGCAAAAGCAGCACGCCGCGACATCACGCTGCCGTAGGCCGCCACTCCCGCTGCGCTGACCGCCACTCCAGGCCCTCCAGCAGCAGGGAAGCCTGCGCCGGCGACAGCGT
>NZ_JQKB01000287.1 GCF_000745835.1 Belnapia moabensis DSM 16746
GTGGTCACCAGCGCCGAACGCCACCCGGTGCTGCCCGAGGTGCCCACCGCCAGCGAAGCGGGGTTGAAGGACTTCGTGGTCACCTCCTGGCAGGCCCTCATGGCTCCTCCCGGCATGCCTGCGCCGCTGGTCAAGCGCTTGCACACGGTGGCAACCGAGGCGCTGCGCCATCCCGAGGGACGGCAGCGCCTCGAGCAGGTCGGCTTCACGGTGGTGGCAAGCTCGCCCGAGGCGTACGCCGCCTTTCAGCGCGAAGAGGTGGAGCGCTGGCGCGGTGTAGTGCGGACCGCGGGCATCAAGGCGGAGTGATCGGCCGCCCGTATGTTACGCCACCTATTGCTTGGTGGTTAGTTGGCCTGACCCGAGTGCTTTCCGAACTGCAGCGCAAACAACTGCTGCTGCGACCGGAGCTCAGCCGCCAAGGGCGCATGAACGGGGCGGCGACCATCCCCGTTCGGCTCCAGCTCGAACAGGCCATTGGCGCAGTAGCGGTCATCATCCCAGCCTGGGTGGCCGAGGATAGGATAAAGGCAGACGCCCTCGACCGGAACGCCTCGCCGAAGCGCCTCACGCACCTCACCGCCAACGTGGCGCAGCCAAGGCGCGCGAAGGTCGTCCTCAATGCTGGTCTCGGCCAGGAACAGTGGGCGGCCATAGCGCGTGTGGACGGCCGCCAAGAGCGCGTGCAGCGGGCGGGTACGCGAGTCGAATGGTGACATCGGCTCGCCCTCGCACAGCCAGCGTCCCTCAGGCAGCCATTCCCCCTCGCAACTCCACTGATTGTTCCAGTAGTAGTTGACACCCACCGCGTCGAACGTCTCGGGCCCACCACCGAGTGCAGGCTCCACCCGTCCCGCAAGCATGTCCCAGGCTTGGAACTGCGCCCTGTTGTACCAAGCGTCAGCGAGTTCTGTATCTTCGTTCCGTTGTGGCACGACATGGATAATTGGCTCAATCGCCAGAACTTTAGCTCCCGGTGCTGCCTCGCGCACCGCTCGTGCCGCAGCCGCCGCGGCCCGCACGAGTTGACGCTTAAGCTCGAGGCCACGTCCGCGCGCGGCGGGGTTCATCCTGGCCATGTCGCCGCCAGCCCAGGCCAGAAAGGAGATCTCGTTAACCGGGCAGATCACGGGCGGCCTGCCGGTCTCTTCGAGATGCAAGCGGCCAAAGGCCGC
>NZ_JQKB01000288.1 GCF_000745835.1 Belnapia moabensis DSM 16746
CCGATCCAACGATGACACTGACGGTCTGGGCCATAGCCGGAGAATTCCACCGCAGCGGCCCGCTGTGAATCCTCCGTCTGGGTCAGTGCACTAGGGCGTGATTCACCCTGGGGATGTGGACCCTAGAGAGCCGTGGCCGGATGGCCGACCTTGCCCGCAGGACGAAGCGTTATCCGTCTGACTTGACGGACGAGAAGTGGGCGGTGGTGGAGCCGCTGCTGCCCCGACCCATGCGGCGCGGCAGGCCGCCTGGGGTGGATTTGCGCGAGGTGCTGAACGCGATCCGCTACCTCGCCCGCGCTGGCTGCGGCTGGCGGACGCTGCCGCACGACTTCGGGCCATGGCAGACGATCTACTGGTGGTTCCGGCGCTTCGTGCGGCGGCTGCTGTTCCACACCATCCACAACGTCGCGCTGATGCTGGATCGGGAGCGGGCGGGACGTGAAGCAAGTCCGTCGGCAGGCGTGCGACAGCCAAGCCGTAAAGGCACCGGGCGCGTCTGGTGGCGGTGGCTACGACGCGGCCAAGCGGACCAAGGGACGCAAGCGGCACGTCGCGGTGGACACGGACGGGCGGCTGCTGATGGTATACCTAACCACGGCCGACGTGCAGGACGCCGCCGGGGCGGAGCATATCATCGCCGCCGTTCGTAAGCGTTGGTCCTGCCTAAAGCACCTCTTTGCCGAAGGAGCCTATGACCCTGGCAGGCTGGCGAGCCTCGCCGCCTAGCGCGACTTCACGATCGAGGTCGTGCGCAAGCTCGCAGACCAGAAGGGCTTCCAGATCCTCCCCGTCGCTGGGTGTTGGAACGTACCTTCGGCTGGATGACTCGCTGGCGCCGCCTCGTCCGCGATTACGAGCGCCGCCTCGATGTGTCCGAAGCCATGATCCGCCTCAGCCTCGGCGCCCTTCTCATCCGACGGGTCGCACACCCCTGACCATTCTCAAACAAGATTTTATGCACAGTATCAGGAAGATAGTGTCCGTTTTGTCACACAGAAAACCCGCCCGATTGCAAGCGCACAAGCGCGGCATTGGCCTGGGCTTGCAGGCAAAACATTATGAAGTGTGCGGTGCATGTCTGGCGTCTTTGTTACATGAGTGGCG
>NZ_JQKB01000289.1 GCF_000745835.1 Belnapia moabensis DSM 16746
CTCCGCTCACCACTCTCGATGCAAACCATCCCTCAGCCGTAAAGCCAAGCGACGATCCATCGTCTTCCAAAAGACCGATGCGATTATCAAAGAACCCATCCTTTCTCGACCCGGCGCGCCATCACTGGCACAACCCAGAGCCAACAAAGAACGCTCCCACATTAATGCAGGACAAACCCAGTGCCCAAAGGCACAAAGATCAAGGTTTAGCAGCCGAGTGGCCCTCAATCTCCAACCACAATCAGCAACACCCAAAGGCGCCACCAACTGGCCTGAAAAGAGCAACCGCCCCGCTACAGAGCATCTGACTTAGCGCTCACAAGCGCCAGTTTCAGGCCCGCTCCGGGGCTGTCCCCCTCCCCCCGGAGCCTCCGCCTCAGCGGCGGATTACTGAAATAGTATCTCTCGGCACCGACTTCAAGGCCCAATCACCTCGACCTCTTGGAAGCGATCCGCCTCGCAACGGGGACCTAATTTGGAGCCTCTCGGCCCCGACGTCAAGACCTAGTTGCTTAAGCCTTCCAACCAAACCGCCTTGCGGCAGACCAGCGAGATGAAGCCTTTCAGCCCCCACTTCAAAACCCAGCCGCCTGAACCTTTAGAAAGGGTCTGACGCCACGGCAGGTACTTGATCTAAGCTTCTCGAGACTTGGCTTCAAGCTCGGCGAGACATCTTCCGAAAGAGCACCGCCCTGTGGCGGGGCGCCTATTTGGCAGCCCAGCCGATCAAGTTCAAGCCCTTAAAGCAACCCATCACGCCTTTCGGGCCGACCCTCCGCGCTGGCCGAACTGGCGCCGCCTGGAATGGCCATGTGACGCGCCACGGCCTCCCCGCCAACACCATCCGCCAAGGCTAGCATCCGCCCCGAGGGCCGCGTCGCCAGCACCGCCTCGATCCATTCGTTCAGCCGGCCGCTCTCGGCCAGGGCACCGTCGATGTCCCGTTATACCCGGCGTCTGAAGGTCTGCCTCTTGGGGCTTGATCCGACGCGGACGGACGTGATTCATCGGCTGGCATGGCATATGGGGATGGACCATG
>NZ_JQKB01000290.1 GCF_000745835.1 Belnapia moabensis DSM 16746
GCGCTCATGAGCGACGACATCCCGCGGCTCAAGGTCTGGCTTGAGCGTGCCGCGCGATGGAGCGGGCGCATGTGGTGCCGAGTTCGTGGCCGACCCGCTGAGCGGTAGTGGAATCCAATACGCGCCTCGGAGGCACCCGTCCGACCCCACCTTAAACTGCCCTAGGCTGCAACCTCCTCGCCATCATCCTCATCATCCACTGCTTCGTTCAAATCATCATCCTGAGGTCCGCGGTGACGCCGGGTTGCGCCATACAGCCGCGCCGGGGCGTCCTGGGGATGGCCGCCGTCGCTGCGCGTTCGACCATCCCGCCCGCGGTAGATGAGAACCGTAGAGGCGAGGGGAGGCAGCGCCATAGTTGCCGCAAGGTTTACCGAACTGGCTGGCTGTGCCGTGCCGATCCAGTAAGCCCGGATGGGCTCGCTAGCGCCGCCCGAAGGCGTCGGTCTTCGTGCTGGCTTACGGGATTGGCGCAAGAGGTCATGTCTGCGAAACCGTAGGTGCCTTCCAGTGGCTTGAGGACGTGCCGGCAGCGATCGGCCTGCTGGTGCTGGCTGCGCGCGTCATTGGAACAGCGCGGGCCGTGGCGGCTGCTTTGTAGCCAAAGCGGACGGGGTGGGTGTCGGTACCCGCTTCGTAGCCACTTCTCAGGCTGGGGCTTACCCTGAATATGTCGCTGCTCTGATTGCCGTGCAGGCGGTGAGCACCGTGTACACCGGGGCATTTCACCGCGGCTGGCCTTGTGCGCCGCATCGGGTTCTGCGCTTGCGCGTTTCCGGCGCGGAGAAGTTCGTCGGCGATGTCGTTGTCGAGTTCGACCGGCTAGATGAGACGTGAATGCCAGTTCTCCGCTTTGGGACCGCGACGGGCAATCAATCGGTCACCAGAGCCAGCGGGGCTACGGCGCTTGGGGCCGGAGAGGCGGTTGGCGGAATGACCTAATACCAAATCCCGCTGATGAGAACCCATGCAGTAAAGCGGCTCCTCCGAGGCCGGAGCGGGTTGCGTCGAGGGCGCGCCCCTCCGCCGCTGA